>NZ_LQMT02000018.1:2395-193720 GCF_001620365.2 Amycolatopsis keratiniphila subsp. keratiniphila | reverse complement strand
GGAAATCATGACAGGGCCGTGCCGTGGCAGCACGGCGGGCACACCGCCGACACCGACCTCATCGACCTCTGCCGCCGGGACCACCGGCTGAAAGACGAACCCGGCTGGACCTACCACCTAGCCTCTGACGGCACCCTCACGATCACCACTCCCACCGGACAGCGCCACGACAGCACGCCTCCGCCGCTTCACGAACCCCGCCCGGCAGCCGACGAACCACCACCGTTCTGAGCCGTCGCCGGAAAACGGCCACAGCCCACCGCTCGAAGACTCCACCCACGGTCGGACCCCGCAAATCGACCCCTGACCCGATCCGCACACCCACCGCGACCGGCACGCTCACAGGCATGGAAACCGACCATGTCTTCCCCGGCCGCCGCACAGCCGCGGTCTCGATGATCCTCGGCCCGGTCCTGCTGCTCACCGGGACGCTGTTGCGATCACGCTTCAACTTCTTCTTCCCCGACCAGCTGAAAGCGATGAGCGAGCATCCCGCGCTGATGACGGCCGCGTACACGTGTTTCCTGGCGGGCAACGTCGTGTTGTGGCCCGCGATCGTCGCGCTCGCCACGAAGATCGGCCGTACCAGGCCGGCGTTGGCCGCCTGGGGCGGCTTGTTCGTCCTTTTCGGACTCTTCGAGCGGGCCTTTCACGCCGGGATCGACCAGGCCGCCCTCAGCCTTGCCGAACGACGCGGAGCCGGATTCGCCGAGAGTGTGGTCAGCGAGTCGTACCAGGATCTGCATCTGTTCAGTTTTCTGTCGTTCACGATCATGTTCGGCTGGTACGTGCTCGCGTTCGCCGCTTACCGGGCGAAAGTACTCGGCATCGCCGGGTCGATCGGGATGGCGACGATGGGACTGCTGCCGCTGGGTGTTTTGAAGGGCACCGAAATCGTGTCGATCATCGGTACCGCCGGACTTTGTCTCGCGTTGGTTCCGGCCGGTGTCCGCGCATTACTGGAAAGTCCCAAACCGAGCCGCCGGACGGTGTTGTTCGCGGCGATCGCCGTTCCCGTTTTGGGCGGCCTCGCCTTCGCCAGCGCGCTGGGCTGAGCTCAAGCCAGCCGTGCGGACGCTTTCCTGTCACCGGATTCGTGTTCGTGCCCCGCCGGGAGGCAGCTCATCAGCAGTACGACACCGACAGCACCGAGAAGCATGTGCCCGGCGAGGATGCACAGCCCACAGAATCCGATCCACAATGAGATCTTCATTCTCAGAGGGTAGGGCGGTTCCCGGGGAATGAGCCCGAACTTGGGAAAGACTTAAGGTCTCCTTTGGGAAAAGGGTCTGTCCGGCGTACGCGCGTAAAACACCACCAGCGACACCGTCGCGGCCAGGAAGACCACCTGCATCAGGCTCCGCGGCACCAATTCGTCCATCGTCGAGGTCACCGGACCGTGCAGGGCCTTGTACACGTTCGCCGGGAACATCCCCAGCAGCAACAGCGTCAGCCCGGCGGACGCCCACGGCGCGGTGCGCGACCACAGCACTCCCGCGGCGCCCGCGAGTTCGAGGACACCGGTGACGGTGACCAGCAGCCCCGGCGCGGGCAGCGCGGGCGGCACCATCGCGACGAGTTCCTCGCGCATGCCGATGAAGTGCGCGAGACCGGTGGTGACGAACAGCGCCGCGACACCACCGCGCACGGCCACCGGCCAGGGCTTGAAGCGCCGGACGCCGAAGACGCCCAGCAGGGACAACGTCGCCGTGACGGCGATCAGCATCAGTACGGGTACGAGACCGGGATCCATGACCATGTCCTCCCAAAGAGCAGCGAATCTTTCCACTGACAAGATGCGCTGTTGCAGGCCATCTTGTCAATGACTAGATTCATCGTCATGAGTCCCTACCACCACGGCGACCTCCGCCGGGCCGTGCTCGACGCCGCCGTCGCGGCCATCACCGAACACGGCCCGGCCGGAATCAGCCTCCGCGACCTCGCCCGGCGCGCGGGGGTCTCGCACGCCGGGCCGGTGCACCATTTCGGCGACAAGGCCGGGGTGCTCACCGCGCTGGCCGCCGAGGGGTTCGACCTGCTCGCGGACGCGCTCGCGGCCGAGGGCGAGCGGGGCTTTGTCGAGGTCGGGGTGGCGTACGTGCGTTTCGCGATCGAGCATCGTGCGCATTTCGAGGTGATGTTCCGCCCCGAGCTCCACCGCGAGGACGACGAGGCGCTGACCGCGGCCCGTGACCGCGCGGGGACCCTGCTGACCAGCGGCGCGTCGTCGGTCAGCGACGACGCGATGGCGGGGGTCGCCGCGTGGTCGTTGATGCACGGGTTCGCGAACCTGTGGCTCACCGGCGCGCTGCGCGCCGAGCTCCAGGAGGATCCGGACACCGCCGCCCGCGCGATCGCCCGGATCCTGTTCCCCTGATCAAACCTGCGCGGTGGGCATCACGGTGACCTGCTGGAGGTTCACCCGCGCCGGGAGCGAGGTCAGGAAAGCCACGGTCTCGGCGACGTCCTCCGGCTTCAGCCAGGTGAGCGTCTCGCGCACGCCGTCCAGCCACTCCAGCGCGCCCGCGTCGGTGACGTGCCCCTGCAGTTCGGTCTCGACCAGACCCGGCTCGATAGCGGCGACCCGCACGCCCTTCGGGCCGAGGTCGGCGCGAAGGTTCTTCGACAGGTGCGTCACGTATGCCTTCGAAGCGACGTACACGGCGAAGGACGGGAAGACGGCCTGCGCGCCGATGGACGAGGTGTTCACCAGGTCCGCGACGCCCTTTTCGGCCGCCGAAGCGACCAGATGCGGGACGAAGGCGCCGATGGCGTTCATCAGACCCGTCATATTGACGTCGATCATGCGCTGCCAATCGCCGGTGGCGAGTTCGTCGATCGGCGCGGCCAGCATCACGCCGGCGTTGTTGAACAGCAGGTCCGCGCGGCCCAGTTTCGCTTCGACCTCGGCCGCGGCGGCCCGCATCGCCTCGGCGTCGGCGACGTCGGCCGCGAGCACGAGCGCGGTGCCGCCGTCCCGTTCGATCTCCTTGGCCAGTGTTTCCAGCCGGTCGGCCCGGCGGGCGACGAGCGCGACCGCCGCACCGGAGGCGGCGAGCCGCCGAGCGGCCGCTTCGCCGATCCCGCTGGACGCTCCGGTGACGACGGCGACCCTGTTCGCGTGCGGTGCCGGGGAATTCGTCATCTCTGTTCCTCCTAAGTGGACTCGGGTGATGAGTCCAGAAAACCGGGCCACGCGCGGAGATGACACGGTCTGTCCAGCCTGGGTCCGGCAGTACCAGTCAGGCCGCGCACGGAACTGTTACGTGCTCATCGAGTTCCGCGGACACGGACCGGCCACCGTGATCCGCATGCGAATCCGATCCCTCGCGCTCGCGCTGACCCTGATGACGGCGACCGCCGCCCCCGCGGCGGCCGTCATCGGCGGCACCGAGTCCACCACGCCCTACGACTTCATGGTCTCGCTCCAATACGAGGCTCCCCGCCCGGACGGTCATCGGTGCGGGGCGGTGCTCATCGCCCCGCAGTGGGCGGTGACCGCCGGCCACTGCGCCAACACCCCGAACGGCGCGACGGCGGGCGTCCCCCGCGGCTGGAAGGTCCGCGTCGGCTCGCTGGACACCACCTCCGGGGGCGAGGTCACCGAAGTCGACAAGTTCTACCGGCGCCACCTCTCCTACAACCCGCCCGGCGAGGACATCGCGCTGCTGCACCTGCGCGAACCGGTGCGGGCCAAGCCGATCCGGCTCGCCGCGAGCTCCCCTGCCGTCGGAACGCCCGTGCGCATCCTCGGCTGGGGCGCGGCTTCGACCGGCTGCGGCGACTTCGCCGACCCGAAGTGCTACCCGAGCAAGCTGCGTGAAGCGGACACCGAGGTCGTGCCGCTCGACCGCTGCTGGGACGACGACGGGCACACCCTGCCGTTGTGCGTCGGCCGCACCGATCCGCCGGTCGGGCCGGGGATGACGGATTCCGGCGGCCCCGCCCTGATCCGTTCGGGTGATGGCTGGGCGCTGGCGGGGACGGTCATCGGACCGGGTATCCGCGGCTCCGACTTCCCCGACATGTACACCGACGTCGCGAAGAACTCGGCCTGGATCGACGGCATCGTGACCGGCACCGACGTCCCGCCGGACGACCCCGGCCCGAACGTGGAGGGCACCGCCGCGGTGGGCGACTGCGTGGGCGCGGTGGTGCGCCCGGCCTCCGCGCGTCCCCACGATTCGGCACTGGTGCTGACCAACGGCCATTGCGTGCCGAGCGGACGGCCCGCACCGGGGAAGGCCCTGGTCGACCGGCCCGCCGACCTGCCCCGCCCGGTCACCATCGCCGGCCGGGACGGCTATCCGAAGAGCAGCGCCAATGCCACCCGATTGGTGTACGCGACGATGACCGGCACCGACATCGCGCTGTACCGGCTGAACAAGACGTACGCACAGCTGGCCAGGGAAGGCGCGAAGGTCTTCCGGCTGACCACCACCCCGATGCGCGCCGGAGACCGGCTGCTCATGTCCTACTCCAGCGGCCGCCCGCAGTGCACGATCGAGGCGGTGGTGCCGCACCTGCGCGAGGCGGGATACCAGCAGGACGACGCGGTCCGTTACGCCCAGAGCGACACCTGTGTGAGCAGGCCCGGCGCCTCCGGCTCGGCGCTTTTGTCCCTCGACGGGAATACCGTGATGGGCGTCAACAACACCCACAACCGGGACGGTGGGCGATGCACCGAGGGCAACCCGTGCGAGGTCGGCCGGGACGGCACCGTGACCGTGGTGCAGGGCCGCGGCTACGGCCAGCAGGTCCATCGGATCTCGGCCTGCCTGACCAAGGGCGCACGGCTCGACCTGTCCCGCCCCGGCTGCCGTCTGCCCGCCTGACCTGCGACGAAATGCGCGGAAAGAAAAAACCCGGAAAGATCGCCGTCGCTGTCGAATCGGCGGGTCGCCCTTCGTATAGGGAGTGAAAGTCCGCACGAACGAGGAGGACGCCATGACCCAGTACCTGATCAGCCTCTACCACCCCGACGGCCCCCTTCCGCCGCCGGAGTTCCTCGAGCCGGTGACGCGCAAGATCCAGGCGCTCAACGACGAGATGAAGACCGCGGGGGTGTGGGTGTTCGCCGCGGGCCTGCACCCGCCGACCACCGCGACCGTGCTGCGGGCCTCGGAGAACGGTCAGATCGCGACGCTCGACGGCCCGTACCTCGAAGGGAAGGAACATCTCGGCGGTTTCACCATCGTCGAGGTGCCGGATCTGGACGCCGCGCTCGACTGGGGCCGCCGGATCGCCGAGATCACCTATCTCCCGGTCGAGGTCCGGCCGTTCCAGGGTGTGGAAGACCCTTCGTGCGTGCCCTGACCTCCGAAGACATCGGCCGGGTCTTCGCACAGGAGTACGGCCGCGCGGTATCCGTGCTGGTCCGCGTCTTCGGCAGCATCGACATCGCCGAAGACGCGGTCCAGGACGCCTTCGCCGAGGCGGTGGACCGTTGGCCGTCCAGCGGTCCACCGCCGAGCCCGGCGGGCTGGATCATCACGACCGCCCGCAACAAGGCCGTCGACCGCCTGCGCCGGGAAGCCGCGCGCGACGACAAGCACGCCCAGGCCGCGCTGCTCAACGCGGACAGCGAACCAGTGGAGGAGGGCCCGGTGCGCGACGATCGCCTACGCCTGATCTTCACCTGCTGTCACCCCGCGCTGGCCGTCCCCGCGCAGGTCGCGCTGACGCTGAAACTGCTGGGCGGCTTGACCACCGCCGAAATCGCGCACGCGTTCTTCGTCCCCGAGACGACGATGGCCCAGCGGCTGGTGCGCGCGAAGGGCAAGATCCGCGACGCGAAGATCCCGTATCGCGTCCCCGGCGACGCCGACCTGCCGGACCGGCTGCGTTCGGTGCTCGCCGTGATCTACCTCGTGTTCAACGAGGGATACACGGCCAGCTCGGGTGAGCGGCTGGTGCGGGAGGACCTGTGCGCCGAGGCGATCCAGCTCGGCAGGCTGCTGGCCGGCCTCATGCCCGACGAACCGGAGGCCACCGGGCTGCTGGCGCTGATGCTGCTCACCGAATCGCGCCGTGCCGCCCGCACCGGTGAAGACGGCGACGTCGTGCTGCTGGCGGAGCAGGACCGATCGCTTTGGGACCGGGCGCTCATCGCCGAAGGACAGGAGCTGGTCCGCGCCTGCCTGCGCCGGAACCAGCCGGGGCCGTATCAGATCCAGGCGGCGATCAACGCCGTCCACAGCGACGCCGCCGACACGGCGAGCACCGACTGGTCGCAGGTCGTCGAGCTGTACGACCTGCTGCTCGCGATGAATCCGACGCCGGTCGTGGCGCTCAACCGGGCCGTCGCGGTCGCCGAGATACGCGGCCCGGCGAAGGCGCTCGACGTGATCGACGCCCTCGACCTGGAGGGATACCACCTCTACCACGCCATCCGCGCCGACCTGCTGCATCGCGCGGGCCGTACGACGGAAGCCGCCGAGGAGTACGAAGAGGCGATCCGGCAGGCGGGCAACAGCGCCGAACGACGGTTGCTGGAACGAAAACTGGCCGTGCTCAGTCGTTGATCAGCCGCGCCGGGCCGGGTCCCTTCGCGGCGAGGAAGTCGCCGGGGTTCACCAGCACGCACTGATCGAAGGACAGGCAGCCGCAGCCGATGCATTCGGTGAACCGGTCCCGCATGCACTCCAGCTGCTCGATGCGCTTGTTCAGCTCGGCGCTCCAGCAGGCCGAAGCCCGTCGCCAGAACGCGTGATCCGGCGCGGCGCCCTCGGGCAGGAAGTCGAGTACGCCGCCGATCACCTCGAGCGGGATGCCGAGATGATGCGACGCGCGGATGAACGCGACGAGGCGAAGCGTGCTCCGGGGATACCGACGCTGGTTTCCGCTGGTCCGCCTGCTGCTGATGAGGCCCTGGCGTTCGTAGAACCGCAAGGCGGAGGTGGCGACACCGCTGCGCCGCGACAGCTCCCCGATGGTGAGTTCGGCTGGGA
The DNA here is from genome assembly GCF_001620365.2 of Amycolatopsis keratiniphila subsp. keratiniphila. GTDB lineage: Bacteria > Actinomycetota > Actinomycetes > Mycobacteriales > Pseudonocardiaceae > Amycolatopsis > Amycolatopsis keratiniphila. The sequence goes on along the minus strand of NZ_LQMT02000018.1, from coordinate 186,770 downwards.
GCTCGGACATGCCCGTGATCCTAGCTTGACTTGAACCCTTGTTTAAGTTCGATGCTGGAGGCATGACAGTACAGGGGACCTCCGAAATGACCATCCACAAAGGACATTGGCCGACACCCGACGACGCGACCGTCGTCGTGGCGCGGGAATGGCCGGACGCCGACGCGGCACGGGCGGCGTACAAGAGCCACGAAGGGCTCGTTTCCTTCACCGCGTACGAAGGCATCGACCACGACGGCGCCTTCACTTACGAGCAGTGGACCAGCGAAGAAGCCATCCAAAACCTGGACGGCGCGCCCGTGTTCCACCTCTACCGCGGCCACCGCGGCGAAGGAACGCCAGGCTGCCTCGTGATCGTCTCGGTCGAGTTCGAAGGACCCGACGAGCGGCGGCAACGCGACTGGATCGACCTCGTCTTCGAAGCGCTGGCGTCCGAACCCGCGCATCCCAAAGGCGGGATCTCGGGGTACTTCCACGTGAGCACCGACGGGACCCGCGTGCTGAACTACGCCGAATGGGTCAGCGCCGAAGCCCACCTCGCCGCGCTCGCGGCCCCTGGCGCCGACGGCATCGGGACGACGGACGCGTGGAAGAAGGTGCAGACCTACCCGGGGATGTCGGGCGGGTCCGTCAAGCGGTACCGCCCGGTCTTCTCGGCGGTGGCGGCATGAAGCCGATCCTGGTCGCCGGTGCGACGGGCAACGTCGGTTCGCAGGTCGTCGCCCGGTTGCGGGAGCGAGACGTCCCGGTCCGGCCGCTGAGCCGGAACCCGCCGCCGGACGGCGTCCGCGGCGACCTGGCGAAACCGGAAACCATCGCGCCGGCGCTCGACGGCGTCGACACCGTGTTCCTGATGCTCTCCGGCGCCGCCGAGGCCCTGGTCCCCACGGTGTCGCTGCTCGGGGAACGGGCGAAGCGGGTGGTGTTCCTTTCCTCAGGTGCCGTCGACGATTCCCTCGCGGAGCAGGAGAACGCCATCGGCGCCTGGCATCGCACCGTCGAGGAGGCGATCGAAGCCGCGGGCGTGGAGTGGACCTTCCTGCGGCCGCACGCGTTCGCGACCAACACCCTCGGCTGGGCACCGTCGATCCGCGCGGACGGCGTCGTCCGCGGCGCGTACGGCGAGGCGTCGATGCCGCTGATTCACGAGAAGGACATCGCCGCGGTGGCCGTCGAAGCGCTGACCGGCGACGGGCACGCGGGGGCGAAGTACACGCTCACCGGCACGCGGCCGATCACGCAGGCCGAACAAGCCCGCATCATCGGCGAGGCCGCGGGCCGTCCGGCGCGCTGGGAAGAGATCCCGCTCGGCGAAGCACGTGCCGCCCTGCTCACCAAGATGCCGGACTTCGTCGTCGACACGATGCTGACCGGATTGCGGGAACTGGTGACGAAACCGGGCGAGGTCACCTCGACCGTCCAGGACGTCACCGGCAGGCCGGGACTGGACTTCGAGGTCTGGGCCGCCGATCACGCCGCGTCGTTCCGCTAAACTCGGCTTCGTGTCGACACCGGTTCATGCCGCGGTGGTCCACTAACCGCCGTTCCTGACCACACCCCACGGAGCCCACGGGGTCTCTTCGCCGCGGGCGAAAACAGGAACGGAAACCATGAACCCCCTGTCCACAAAGGACGGTGGTCGGCGCTGGCTGACCACCGTCGGCACGAAACGCCCCGAACGCCTCGCCGACGTCGACGATCGCATCACCGCCGACGAGGCGTTCCGGCTCGCCGTGTCCGGCACCGGACTCGTCTGGTACGGCGACTTCCCCGGTGCGCGGAACCTCCTCGCCGCGATGTCCCGGCGATGCGGCACGGCGGCCGGGAAACCCTTTCCGGACCAGCGGAACCAGCGGTCACGCCGGGCGCGGATCCTCGGCAGGCTGCTGGTCCCGCTGGATCCGGGCCATGTCCTGCCGTTGCGCCGCGGGCCGGACGTCCGCGAGGCCTGCGCCGAGGTCTACGGGCCGTCCGAAACCGCGTCGCTGGTCTCCTTGCGTGAACTGCTCGGCGTCGTCGGCGCGCACGAATGGCGCGTGAAGGGCGTCGAGATCCCGGCGCTCGGCGCGAGGATCCACCTGCACCACGGGGTCTTCTCCCCCGTCCGCGGCGAGTACGTCGATCTGGTGGCGAGAACTCCTTTGCCTGCCAAGGAACTCGCGTTCGACATCGGCACCGGCACCGGCGTGCTCGCCGCGGTCCTCGCCCATCGGGGCATCGAACGCGTGGTGGCGACGGACAACGAACCCCTCGCGCTCGCTTGCGCGCGGGAGAACTTCGATCGCCTGGGTTACGACGGGATCGAAATCCTCGAGACGGACGTGTTCCCGCCGGGCCGCGCACCGCTGGTCGTCTGCAATCCGCCCTGGCTGCCCGCCCGCGCGCACACCCCGCTCGAACGCGCCGTCTACGACCCGGGAAGCCGGATGCTGAAGGCGTTCCTCGACCGGCTGCCGCGACACCTCGAACCCGGCGGGGAGGCGTGGCTGATCCTCTCGGATCTCGCCGAACTGCTGGGCCTGCGCCGTCGCGAGGAACTCCTCGACCTGTTCGAGCGGTCCGGTCTCGAAGTGCTGGGCAGGGAGGACATCCGGCCGAGGCATCGACGGGCCGACGCGAAGGAGGTGACCTCGCTGTGGCGGCTCACAACCCGAGCAGCGCCCGTGCCTGACTGATGAACACGCGGGCGGCGGGGCTGACCGGCCCCTCCGTCCGCCAGGCCAGCGCCAGTTTCGCGCGCAGCCCGGCCGGCCGCGTGATCTTCATGGCGTGCAGTTTCGTGTAGTGCGTCGCCAGCGACATCGGCACCACGGCGACGCCGAGCCCGCGCCCGACCAGTTCGGCGACGACGTTCGGATCGCCCGCCTCCAGCGTCACCCGCGGCTGCGCGCCGTCGGCGAGGAACGCCGCGTCGACGATCGCGCGCATGCCGGTGCCCTTCGGCAGGCTCACCAGCGACCGGCTTTCCAGCTCCGACAACGTGATCGTGGCCTGACCGGTGAGTGGATCCTCCGGACCGGAGATGGCGACCAGCGGCTCGTCGAGGACGACCTCGAGGCCGATCCCCGGCGGCGGTTCGCCGGAGACGCCGATCAGCGCGACGTCGAACCGGCCGTCGGCGACGCCCGCGAGCAGGACGTCGGAGGTCGCCTCGGCGAGCGTGATGTCGACGGCCGGATGCCGCTCGTGGAAGCGCGCGAGCAGATCGGGCAGGTTGACCGGCCCGCGCGAGGACACCATGCCCATCGCGACCTGGCCGCGGACCAGGCCGGTGAGATCGTCGACCGCCTGCCGCACCCCGGCGACGGCGACGAGCGCGGCCCGCGCGTGCGGGAGCGCGGCGGCGCCGACCTCGGTCAGCCGCACCGCCCTGGCCGACCGGTCGAGCAGCGGCTGCCCGAGTTCGCGTTCGAGGCGGCGGATCTGGGCACTGACGCCGGGCTGCGCGACGTGCAGCCGTTCGGCGGCGCGGGTGAAGTTCGCTTCCTCGGCCACCGCGACGAAGTATTCGAGCTGGCGCAGTTCCATAACCGATGATTCTAGTTACCAGACAAACCAGATCTTGGACTTCTGGCCGAATCGAGATCACGCTGGTCTCATGACCACGATGCTCCGCTCCGGCGACCCCGATTACGACACCGAACTCGCCGGTTTCCAGACCGCAGTGCCCCGCCGTCCCGATGTCATCGTGCCCGCCGCTTCGGCCGCCGACGTCGTCGAGGCCGTCCATCACGCCGCCGAGCACGATCTCCCGATCGCCGTCCACTCGACCGGGCACGGCTTAGGTGTCCCCTTCGAGGGCGGCGTCCTCGTCACCACCCACCGCATGACCGGGATCCGGATCGAAGACGGCGTCGCACGGGTCGACGCGGGCGTGCGCTGGGGTGCGGTCATCGAGGCGGCCGCGAAGCACGGGCTCGCGCCGCTGAGCGGTTCCTTCCCCGGCGTCGGCGTCGTCGGGTACACCCTCGGCGGCGGGTTCAGCCTGCTCGGCCGCAAGTACGGGCTGGCAGCCGACCAGGTGACCGCGATCGAGGTCGTGACCGCCGACGGCGAACTCCGACGCGCCACCCCGGACACCGAAAGCGACCTGTTCTGGGCGCTGCGGGGTGGCCGCGACAACTTCGGGATCGTCACCGCGCTGGAGTTCCGGCTCGTCCCGGTCACCCGGCTGTACGGCGGGAGCCTGCAGTTCGGCACCGCGTCGCTGTCCGCGGTGCTCCACGCCTGGCGCGACTGGGCGGCGGACCTCCCGCGTGAGATGACGTCGTCGCTGGGCATGGTCCCGATGCCGGACCTGCCGATGGTGCCCGAGCCGCTACGCGGGCAGCACGTCGCGCAGATCCGGATCGCCTATCTCGGTGACGCCGCCGAGGGCGAACGCCTGGTCGCCCCGCTGCGCGCCGCCGCCCCCGTGCTGGGTGACACGCTCGCCGAGATCCCGTTCACCGAATCGGGGAAGATCGCGAACGAGCCGCCGTTCCCGCACGGCTACCGCGCCGACAACGCCACCGTGTCCGAACTGGACGACACGATGCTCGACGCGATCCTCGAACACGCCGGCCCCGGCGCCCCGGTGCCGACCGTCGTCCTGCTGGACCTGCTCGGCGGCGCGCTGTCCGACCTGCCCGAGCACCCCGGCGTCGGCTGGGACCGTGAGGCCCGCTTCACCGTCCGCGCACTGTCCGTAGTGGACGACGCGGGCATGGCCGGGATCAAGGCGGCCCACGGGAAGCTGTTCGACGCGCTGAAGCCCAAGTCGACCGGCAAGCTCCTGACCTTCGTCTACGGCGACAGCGGCGCGGGCGACGAGGCGGCCAAGGTGTACTCACCGGCCGATCTGCGGCGGCTCGCCGAGGTCAAGGCGGCCGTCGATCCGGCGAACCGGTTCCGGCTGACCCATAACGTCGAACCCGCGCGTGACGCTGGGTGATCTCCGAAATCCGCTGGTAGGAGGCCCCCATGCGGGGCGAAGGCACAGTGGGCGGGGCCCGTATACTTCCGGGCCGATACCGCCATTAGGGGGCACTGTGCGCACTTTGGACCATGACGAGTTCCTCGCCATGCGTCGGTTCCCCGCGCTCGACGGGCTGCGCGCGATCGCGGCCACCATCGTGATCCTCTTCCACTTCGCGGGTCCGAAGTGGAGCTGGCTGTCCGGCTGGGTCGGTGTCTACATCTTCTTCGTGCTGTCCGGTTTCCTGATCACGACGCTGCTGCTGCGTGAGCAGGACCGGACCGGCCGGATCTCGCTTTCGGCGTTCTACCTGCGGCGGGTGTTCCGGATCCTGCCGCCGTACCTGGTGATCCTCGGCGGGATCATCGTGTTCGTGTGGCTGCGCGGGGAGTTCTTCACCCGCGAGTTCCCGCACGCGCTGAAGTACTACCTGACCTTCTTCAACGAGTTCTTCCCCGCCAGCAGCCCGAACGGCCCGGACAACTTCTTCAGCGGCTCGTGGACGCTGGGCATCGAGGAGAAGTTCTACCTGTTCTGGCCGTTCCTGCTGGTGGTCGCGGGCGCCGTCGGGCTGGCCGCGGCCTGGCGCAAACTCGCGCTGGCGATCGCCGCGTTCGCGCTGATGGCCGGGCTGGTCGGGGTCACCAGCGGCTGGGTGCTCAACGGGCCGCAGGTGCCGATCTACCGGTCGACCGTGCACTACGCGATCCTGCTGATCGGCTGCGTGCTGGCGATCGCGATGCACTACCGGCGGTCCTACGCGGTGATCAAACCGCTGACCCATCCGCTCGCGGCGATCCCGGTGTTCGGCGCGTTCGCCGTGCTGCACGTCAACATGGAAAGCCTGTGGTGGGAGACCGGCAGCAACCTCGGCCTGCTGATCGCCTACGGCCTGCTCTCGGCGATGCTGCTGGTGGTGCTGGTCTCGCCGGGGCCGCTTCGCTGGCTGCTGGCGACGAAGGTGATGCGGTTCGTCGGTGAGCGCTCGTACTCGCTCTACCTGCTGCAGGGCCCGGTGCACTTCGCCGTGGTCGCGGCGATCCCGCCGCTGGGCGAGCACCGGATGATCAGCGCGCTGACCGTGTTCGCGGTCGGGCTCGCGATCGCGGACCTGATCCACCGCTGGGTGGAGCAGCCGATGATCCTCACCGGCAAGAAGCTGATCGCGCGCCGCCAGGAGCGCAAGGCGCTGCGCGCGGCCGAAGCCGAACTCAAGCGGCCGGACGCCGTCGAAGCCCCGAGCGGCGCGCGCTGACCCCTCGCGTTTCGTCCTCTGAATGCGGTAGTTGCACGCGCAAGTACCGCGTCTGTACAGCTTGGTCGTGAGTGGCGTTTCGGGTTCTAAGCCGAAACGCCACTCACGAGGACACGGCACGCACTCACGTGATCGAAGCCGGAACTCGCGTGATTGAAAGCGGAACTCACGTGATCAGCGGCGGAACACGCGAGTGCGGCCTCCAGTCACGCGAGTTACGTCCCTGATCACGCGAGTCACGCCTTGGCTCACACCGCGCGCCTGTGCTCCTAGTCCGTGAAGGCTCCTTTTGCCGCATCAGACGCGGTGAAGGGAGCCTTCAGCCCACGCACGATCGGCCGCCCCCGGCGGCGCGCGCCGAATCAGCGCGAGATGGTGACGATCGGGATCACCCGGTCGGTCTTCTGCTCGTACTCGGCGAAGCCCGGCATCATGCTGACCATCTTCGCGTACAGACGGTCACGCTCGGCGCGGTCTTCCAGGACGACGGTCGCGGTCGCCTCGAACTTCTCCGTGCCCACCTCGATGGTGACCTTCGGGTTCGCGACGATGTTGTGGTACCAGGCCGGGTTCTTGTCCGCCCCGGCGTACGACGCGGCGACGACGTACTTGCCGTCCTCCATCGCGTACGCGAGCGGCGACGTGCGCGGTTCGCCGCTCTTCGCCCCGATGGTGGTGAGCAGCAGCAGCGAGCCGCCCTCGAACGGGCCGCCCACCTTCCCCTCGTTCTCGCGGAACTCCTTGATGATGTTCTTGTTCCAGTCGAGTGCTTCGGACATGTCTTCCTCCAGTGTCGATCTCTCCGCCGAGGCTACTCAGCCTTCACGGGCCTTGCGGCGCTGCTCCTCGGCGCGCTCCCGGCACTTGCGGAGGAACTCTTCGTCGTCGGCCGCGCTCGTCGCGGCGAACCGGCCCGGCCGGTCGTACTCCGGGAACGCCGGCGTCTCCCTTTCGTACCGTCCGCGCGGCGCGCGGGCGGCGTGCTGCGGACGCCCGGCGACCAGCCAGACGATCGAGCCGATCAGCGGGACGATCAGCACCAGCAGCAGCCACATCCCCTTGGGCATGTTGCGGCACGATCCCTCGTCCGTGGTGATCACGTCGACGATGCAGAAGATCCACAGACCGAGCGTGAGAACGCCGAAGAAACCATTGAAATACAGCATCGAAAGACTCCCCAGTTCCAGATGACCGGGGTAAGTCTTAGCACAGCAGGGCGTCGAGAATTCCCGCGGCCACTTGCCGCGCCGACGCTTCCCCTGGGCATTGTTTCGGCCCTGCTCCGAACGGATGCCCCGACAGGTCCACCTCGACCACTTCGCCGCCGACCCACCGCCGGGTGATCCGGACCGGCGGATCCTCGCGCAGGACGCGGTCGAGCAGGCTTTCGACGTCCTCGCCGGGCCGATGGGCGCCCAGCGCCTTGCCGAGCAGTTTGGCCGTCGCGTCGCAGGCCTGCACGAGAAGCCCGATGCGCGCGGCCGTCCGCTCGTCCGCGTCACCGCCGCAGACCTCGACCAGCCTGCGCATGGCTTCTTCGGCGTCGGCATTGATTTCCGTATGCGGGTGATAGGCGGCGGAAACCGCCGCGATGTCGCGGGAAACGTCGGGCAGGCCGAGTTCCGCGCCCAGTACGGCGACCGGAACCCGCTCCACCTCGTCCCGCATCGCCTTGGCGAGCGCGAAAGCCTTGTCCCGCAAGGACCCCATCGGCGCCAGCTCGGTGAGCACGAGTGCCCGCCGCCGCGCGTGGTCCTCCGGGCGGCTGAACCGGGCGACGTTCGCGCGCAACCACCGGACGCCACCCGGCTCGACGTCCTGGGGCACCGGCGGAACGGGGGCTTCGATCAGGGGATTCTCCATACCGTGACGCTAAGTGCGGAACGCTTCGGTCACGGCCGAAACATGAGCTCATCGTCGTTGTATGGTGACCGGGTGACGGCCGTGTCGGAGGCAACCGAAGTCGACGGCGCGGGGCGAACGGCGCAACCGCGCCAGTTGATCGTGACCGTGTACGGCCTCTACTCGCGCGGCGAGGGCGGCTGGCTCTCCGTCCGTTCCCTGATCGACCTGCTGGCCGGAGTGGACGTCGAGGAACCGGCCGTCCGGTCGTCGATCTCCCGGCTGAAGCGGCGCGGAATCCTGTCCGCGGTGCGCCGCGACGGGGCCGCCGGATACGAGCTTTCCGAGACCGCGCTGGCGATCCTGCGCGAAGGCGACGAGCGGATCTTCCGCCGCGAACGCGCCACCCCCGGCGACGGCTGGCTGCTCGCGGTGTTCTCCGTCCCGGAGGCCGAGCGGCACAAAAGGCACGTTCTGCGCACACAACTGGCCCGGCTCGGCTTCGGGACCGCGTCTTCCGGCGTCTGGATCGCGCCCGCGCACCTACGGGACGCGACGTCCGACATGCTCCGGCGGCTCGAACTCGAGGGCTACGCCGATCTCTTCCACGCCGAGCACCTCGCGTTCGGCGACGTGCGGGAGAAGATCCGCGAGTGGTGGGACCTCGACCAGCTCGAAGCGCTGTACACCGCCTTCGTCGACGAGCACGCGGCCGCGCTGCGGCGGTGGCAGCGGCGCAAGACCACGGACGAGGCCGAAGCGTTCGCCGACTACGTCCGGGTGCTGACCGACTGGCGGCGCCTGCCCTACCTCGACCCGGGCCTGCCCGCCGAGTTGCTGCCGCCGGGCTGGGCCGGGATCCGGGCCGCCGATCTGTTCTTCACCCTGCACTCACGGCTGGGCGAAGCCGCGGCCGCGCACGTCTCGCGCACCCTGCCCTAGACGACCGCGAAGCCCTGCACCTCCACCAGCGCCTCCACGTCCCAAAGCCGGCTGACGCCGATCCCCGCCATCGCGGGGTACTCACTCCCGGCCAGCCTCTTCCACACCGCGCCGATCTCGCGCGCGTGGGCCCGGTAGTCGTCCATGTCGACGATGTAGATGGTCACGCTGCACAGGTCCGACGGCTTCCCGCCCGCCGCGCGCAACGCGGTGAGCAGGTTGGACAGTGCGCGTTCGAACTGCTCGACCACGCCGTCGCCGACGATGCGGTTCTCCTCGTCCAACGCCGTCTGACCGGCGAGGAAGACGAACCGGCCACTCGCCGCGACGGCGTGCGAGAAACCGGAGGGGCGGCCGAGCTCGGGCGGGTTGATGCGCTCCATACGGGTCAGCATATCCCGTATCGTTGACGGTCGTACATACCGCGACATACCCTGAGCGGCGTGCGTATCGCGGTGTTAGGCGGCGGCCCGGCGGGGCTCTACTTCGCCACGCTGGCGAAACAGCTCCATCCCGATCACGAGATCACCGTCTGGGAGCGCAACGCGCCCGACGACACCTTCGGGTTCGGGGTGGTGTTCTCCGACGAGACACTCGGCGGCATCGAGCACGCCGATCCGGTGATCCACGCGGCCATGCGCCGGGAGTTCGCGCGCTGGGACGACATCGACGTCCACTTCCGCGGCACGGTGCACACCTCCGGCGGGCACGGGTTCGCCGCGATGAGCCGCAAACGGCTGCTCGGCATCCTCCAGGAACGCTGCGCGGAGCTCGGTGTCGACGTCCGGTTCCGCGCCGAGGCGCCGAGCGCGGCCGAGGCGAGCGCCGAGTACGACCTCGTCGTCGCGGCGGACGGCGTCAATTCGCCGACCCGCAATGCCTTCGCCGAGAGCTTCCGGCCGAGCCTCCAGACCAGGCGCTGCAAGTACATCTGGCTCGGCACGGACCTCGTCTTCGACGCCTTCAAGTTCCACGTCCTGGAAACCCCGCACGGGATCATGCAGATCCACGGCTATCCGTACAGCGACACCGCGAGCACGTTCATCCTCGAACTGCACGAGGACGTCTGGCAGCGCGCGTTCGGTGAGATCGCCGCCACGTCACTGGCGCCGGGCGAGAGCGACGAGAAGTCGATCGAGGTCATCCGCGAGCTGTGCGCGGACGTCCTCGGCGACCATCAGGTGTTCGCCAACAATTCGAAGTGGACCGCCTTCGCCACCGTCCGCTGCGCGAGCTGGCGGCACGAGAACGTCGTCCTGCTCGGCGATGCCGCGCACACGGCGCATTTCTCCATCGGTTCCGGCACGAAGCTCGCCATGGAAGACGCCCTCGCGCTCGCCGCCTGCTTGCACGAACAGTCCGATATGGACAGTGCGCTGGCAGCCTATGAGGCGGAACGAAGGCCGGTCGTCACCTCGACCCAGCGCGCCGCGCAGGCGAGCCTCGAATGGTTCGAGAACCTGGGCCAGTACACCCACCAGGATCCGGCGCAGTTCGCCTTCAACATCCTCACCCGCAGCCGCCGCGTCACCTACGACAACCTCCGGCTGCGCGATCCCGAGTTCGCCGCCGAGCTGGACAGCTGGTTCGCGTCCACTTTGGACTCCGAAGTCCGGCCACCGATGTTCCAGCCGTTCCGCATCGGGAACCTGGACCTGCCGAACCGCGTCGTCGTCTCGCCGATGGACATGTACTCCTCCGAGGACGGCGTCCCGACCGACTTCCACCTGGTACATCTGGGCAGCAAGGCGCTCGGCGGCGCCGGGCTGGTGATGACGGAGATGGTCTGCGTCTCCGAAACCGGCCGGATCACCCCGGGTTGCGGCGGCCTGTACACCGAAGAACAAGAACGAGCGTGGAGGCGGGTCACCGATTTCGTCCACGGGCACTCGCCCGCGAGGATCGGCGTCCAGCTCGGCCATTCCGGGCGCAAGGGCTCCACGAAACTGATGTGGGACGGCATCGACCAGCCGCTCCCCGAAGGCAACTGGGAGGTCTGCGGCCCGTCCGCGATCCCGTACAGCGAAGCGAACCAGACCCCGCGCGAACTCACGGCCGCCGAACTACAAGAGATCCGCGACCAGTTCTCGGAGTCCGCCCGAGCGGCCGCGCGCGCTGGGTTCGACCTTCTCGAACTGCACTGCGCGCACGGCTACCTGCTGTCGTCGTTCCTGTCCCCGCTGACCAACCGGCGCACCGACGAGTACGGCGGCTCACTGGAGAACAGGCTGCGTTTCCCGCTCGAAGTCTTCGATGCCGTCCGTGCCGCGTGGCCCGCCGAGCGGCCGATGACGGTCCGCATCTCCGCGACCGACTGGTACGACGGCGGGATCGACGTCGACGACGCCATCGAGATCGCCCGCGCGTTCGCCGAACACGGCGCGGACGGCATCGACGTGTCGACCGGACAGGTCGTCAGCGAGGAGAAACCCGAGTACGGCCGCAGCTACCAGACGCCGTACGCCGACCGGATCCGCAACGAGATCGGCCGCGAGTACGGGATCGCGGTGATCGCCGTCGGCGCGATCTCCTCGTACGACGACGTCAACTCGCTGATCCTCGCGGGCCGCGCGGATCTGTGCGCCCTCGGCAGAACCCACCTTTACGATCCACAGTGGACATTGCACGCCGCCGCCGAGCAGGGCTACCCGATGCCGTGGCCGAAACAGTTCGCGGCGGGCAGCCGGAAACCGCAGGGCGGCCGCACCGACGGGCCGAAACCACGGCTGGAACTGCTGCGCTCGGGAGAACCCGGCACCGCGCACGCCCGCTGGCGACCTGGGAGCGACCGATGACCGCCTTCGCACTGAGCCCCGAACAGCAGGCCTTCGCCGAAGAAGTCCGTCGGCTGGGCGCGGAAAAGCTCCGTCCGCTGGCCGAATCCGGCACCGAAGGCGCGGTCAACCGGCCGCTGCTCAAGGAAATGGGCGCGCTGGGCCTGCTCGCCCGGCTGTTCCCCGGCGTCGACGGCGGCAGTCCGAGCCGGGAGGCCGCCGCGACGGATCTCTGCATCCTGCGGGAATCGCTCGCGAGCCAGAGCACCGAAGCCGAGACTGCGTTGGCGCTGCAGGGTTTGGGCACGTATCCGGTGCTGCAATCCGGGCAGGACTCGCAGGTCGCGAAGTGGGTTCCCGCCGTGGCCGCGGGCGACGCCGTCGCCGCTTTCGCGCTCACCGAGCCGAACGCGGGTTCGGACGCGGCCGCGCTGGAACTAGCCGCCGAGCCCGACGGCGACGGCTGGCGGCTCACCGGCGAGAAGATGTGGATCTCCAACGCCCCCGAGGCCGATTTCTACAGCGTTTTCGCCCGCACCACCCCGGAAGCCGGGTCTCGTGGGGTCTCCGCGTTCGTCGTCCCCGCCGACCGGGCCGGGCTGTCGGGCGAGCACCTCGACCTCGTCAGCCCGCATCCCATCGGCACCCTGGTCTTCGACGGCGTCCGAGTCGAACGTGACGAACTGCTCGGCGAGCAGGACCGCGGCTTCGGCGTGGCGATGCGGACGCTCGACCTGTTCCGGCCGAGTGTCGGCGCGTTCGCCGTCGGGATGGCGCAGGCCGCGCTCGACGCCGCCGTCGCCCACGCCCAGACCCGGGTCGCGTTCGGCGGGCCGCTGCTGAAACAGCAGACCGTGGCACACACCCTCGCCGAAATGGCGACCCGCACCGAAGCGTCACGCCTGCTCGTCTACGCCGCGGCCGCCGCGTATGACGCGGGCGAGCGGAACCTCGCCGGCCGGGCCGCGATGGCGAAGCTGTTCGCCACCGAGACCGCGCAGTACGTCGTCGACTCGGCCGTGCAGATCCACGGCGCCCGGGCGCTGCGGCGAGGACATCTGCTCGAACACCTCTACCGGGAGGTCCGGGCGCCGCGGATCTACGAGGGCGCGTCCGAAGTGCAGCGCACGATCATCGCGCGGTCGCTGGCTTCTTCCTAGCCGGACGCCGGTCGAGGTGCCACTGCGCGGCGAACAGGACCAGCGTCGTGCTCACCCAGGCCGAGATCGCGGCGACCGATTGGGTCAAGGCCAGTTCGCTTCCGCCGAACGTGGTCTCCAGCTGCGGCTGCAACGTGATCAGCGCGATCGGCCCGGCCAGCCTGCTGACGATGATCGACATGGTCAGCGCGAAACTGCGGACCATCCAGCGACGGTGATCGGCGAACCGGCGCTGCCGTGCCGCGTGCCAGCCGGCGAACGTGCACCCCAGCCACAGCACCCCGGCCACGACGTTGGCCACCCGCGTCGCCGGGCCGAACGGGCTCAACGAGCCGACGGTCAGCGCCATCGATCCGGCCGGGAGGACCCCCGCGAAGACGTACACGCGGCCGAGCTTCCGGTGCACCGCCGGGTACTTCGCCCGGAACCACGGCCAGATCTGGAGCAACGCGGAGATCATCGCGATCGAGCCGAACAGCACATGCGCCGAAAGGAACCAATAGTGCGACGTGAACCCCGGCGGCTGCGGCACCCGCGACTGCGACGGGTCCAGCGACAGATACGGCGGCATCGAAAAGGCCAGGAACACCACGACGATGACGGCCATCGGCGCTATCCAAGGCCTTCGCCACCACGTTTTCCGCGGCGCCGTCTCCGGCCGATCACGACGTTCCAGCCTGACGGTCATCACTATCCCCCACGTTTCCGGTACCGGCGAAGAACTTTCGCTGCCGAACCTAGAACGCGGGGCGTGGCGGAAGAATGGAGCGGGCCGCCGGTTCGATGGTGGAGCGGACCCTACCGCCGGCTGCCGCGCACCCGGTGGACGACGTCGCGGTAGGCCAGGCCGCTCTGCTTGATCGTCCGCGCCTGCGTCTCGCGATCGACCCGGACCAAGCCGAGCCGTTTCGCGTAGCCGTACGCCCATTCGAAACCGTCCAAAAAGGACCAGGCGAAATAGCCGCGGACGTCCGCGCCCGCCTGCCGGGCCGCGGCCGTGGCGGCGATATGCGCGGACAGGTACGCGGCGCGGTCGTCGTCGCGGACGAACCCCGTCTCGTCGGGGACGTCGGCGAACGCGGCACCGTTTTCGGTGACGTAGAGCGGCAGGTCCGGGTAATCCCGGCTGACGCGGACGAGCAGTTCGGTGAGCTTGTGCGGCAGGATCTCCCAGCCCAGCGCCGTCGACGGCGCCCCGAACGGCACCTTGCGGAACGCGGGCAACCCGAAATGCTCCACCGCGTCCCCGTTCTCCTCCACGCCGGAGTACCGCGTTCCGAAGTAGTAGTCGACGCCGAGGAAATCGAGCGGTGCCGCGATGATCGACGGATCCCACGGCTCGGACGGCAGGCGGATGCCCTGGCGCGCGAGGGCCTCGAGGACGTCCTCCGGGTACCGGCCGTGTACCAGCGCGTCGAGGTAGAACCGCGTCCCGAGCCCGTCCTCGAAGCGGGCGGCTTCGCGATCGGCCTCGCTGGGCGTGGCCGGGTCGGCGGTGCTCAGGTTGAGCGTGATGCCGAATTCCGTGCCAGGTTTCGCGAGCTCCCGCATCCGCCGCACGGCGAGCCCGTGGCCGAGCAGCAGATGATGCGCCGCCGCCATCCCCGCCTTCGCGTCCCGGCGGCCGGGTGCCATCACGCCGTGGACGTACCCGTGCATCGCCGTGCACCACGGCTCGCTCAGCGTGGTCCAGTGGCGGACACGATCGCCGAGCCGCTCGAACACGAGCATCGCGTAGTCGGCGAACCGGACGGCGGTGTCACGCGCGGGCCAGCCGCCCGCGTCTTCGAGATGCTGGGGCAGATCCCAGTGGTACAGCGTCAGCCAGGGATCGATGCCGTTGTTGAGCAGTTCGTCGACCAGCCGGTCGTAGAAGGCGATGCCGTCGGGGTTGACGCCGCCGCGTCCGCGCGGCTGCACGCGGGGCCAGGAGACGGAGAAGCGGTAGGTGTCGACGCCGAGTTCCTTGATCAGCGCGATGTCGGCGGGCATCCGGTGGTAGTGGTCGCAGGCGATTTCGCCGGTGTCACCGTTGTCGACCGACCACGGCGACCGGGCCCAGGTGTCCCAAATGGACGGTGTTCTTCCGTCTTCGGCGACCGCGCCTTCGATCTGGTACGCCGAGCTGCCGACCCCCCACCGGAAGTCCGGCGGCAAGGAGCCGATGAGCTCGTCCTCCCCCGTCATGGCCCTCTTCCCGCCTTATTTCACCAGTTGATACATGGCGGAGGCTAAGGTCGTGGGGCATCCTGGAAAGGTCCGCCGCCATAAGATGGGTATCCGCATGCCTGCCAAGCGCACCACCGTCCGTGACCTGCGGCGGCACAACCGTTCCCTCCTCCTGTCGAAACTCTACTTCGACGGCCCGCTCAGCCGCCACGAATTGAGCGGTCTGACCGGTTTGAGCGCCGCGACCGTCAGCAACGTGACCGCCGAACTCGGCGAAGAACGCCTCATCGTCGAAGCCGGTCTCGTCGAGTCCGATGGCGGCAGGCCGCGCGTGCTGCTCCGCGTCGATCCGGCGTACGGCCACGTCGCGGGCGTCGACATCGGCGAGACCGGGGTGAAGGTCGAGCTGTTCGACCTCACCATGAACCGGCTCGCCACCGTCGAGCATCCGCTGGCCTCCCCGCGTCCGGACGCGGCCGCGGCGGTCACCCAGGTGGCGTCCGGGCTCCGGGAAGTGATCGCGGAATCGGGGATCGACGAGGCGACCGTGCTCGGCGTCGGCGTCGGGGTCCCCGGCACCGTCCAGCAGGGCGAGGCGCTTCGCGTGCACGCGCCCACCATCGGCTGGAAGGAGGTCCCGCTGGTCGACCTCCTGCGCGCGGAGGGTGTCGAGCTGCCGCTGTTCGTCGACAACGGCGCGAAAACCCAGGGACAGGGCGAAATGTGGTTCGGCGCCGGCCGCGGCGCCCGGCACGCGGTGATCGCCCTGATCGGTTCCGGGGTCGGCGCTGCCGTGGTCACCGACGGCACCACGTACCGAGGCTCCACCAGCAGCGCGGGCGAATGGGGCCACACGACGATCGTCTACGGCGGGCAGGAATGCCGCTGCGGGGCACGCGGTTGCCTGGAGTCCTACGTCGGCGCGGAGGGCGTCCTCGCCCGCTATCGCAAAGCGCGCGGCGGAAAGACGGCATCGGACGAAGACGAGCAGACGCAGTTCGCGGCCCTGCTGGAGTCGGCGGGCAAGGCCAAGGCCGCGGCCAAGGTACTGGAAGAGACCGCGGGTTATCTCGGCGCCGGCATCGGCAACCTGATCAATCTGTTCAATCCGGAGCGGATCGTGCTGGGCGGCTGGGCGGGGCTCGCCCTCGGCGAGCACTACCTGCCCGAGATCCGGCGGGTGGCGGGCGAGCACGCGCTGGCGCACGTGTTCGACCAGACCGAGATCGAGCTCGGGCAGCTGGGGCCGGACGCCGTCGCCATAGGAGCCGCCACCCTTCCGGTCGCCGCCCTCCTGGAGCAGGGCGCGGACCCGCGGACGGCCGGATCGAAGCGGGGCACCGCCGCCTGACCTTAATTCGAGGTCGAAAAATACGTCTTGTCGCAGTGGTAGAGACCATGCATACTTTGTTGCCAGGCACAACAAAGTAGTTCTCTGCCTGCGAAGAGAGGCGACAACGATGTCCATCTCCTCCCGTTTTCGCTGGGCGGCACTCCTCGCCGCCGGCGTTCTCCTCGGCTCACTCCCCGCCACCGCACCGGCCCCGGCCGAGGCCGCCGTCATGGCCGCGACCTTCACCGACGACTTCAACGGGCCCGCCGGCGCGGGCATCGACACCTCGAAGTGGCATTTCGAGACCGGCGACAACGTCAACAACCACGAGCGGCAGTGGTACACGTCCGGGACGAACAACGCGGCGCTCGACGGCCAGGGCAACCTGGTCATCACCGCGAAGAAGGAGAACCCCGGCAACTACAACTGCTGGTACGGGCGCTGCGAGTACACCTCGGCGCGACTGTCGACGCAGGGCCAGTTCACCCAGACGTACGGCCGGTTCGAAGCGAGGATGAAACTGCCGCGCGGGCAAGGGATGTGGCCCGCGTTCTGGATGCTCGGCGCCGACATCGGCAACGTCGGCTGGCCCAACAGCGGCGAGATCGACATCATGGAGAACGTCGGCTTCGAGCCGAACACGGTGCACGGCACCCTCCACGGCCCCGGCTACTCCGGCGCGGGCGGCATCGGCGCCGCCTACAACGGCCCGAACTTCTCCGACGACTTCCACACCTACGCCGTCGACTGGGCGCCGAACCAGATCAAGTGGTACGTGGACGGGAATCTCTACCAGACCCGCACGCCCGCCGATCTGAACGGCAACCGCTGGGTTTTCGATCACCCCTTCTACCTGATCCTGAACCTCGCCGTCGGCGGCTACTGGCCGGGTGACCCGAACTCGAGCACCGTCTTCCCGCAGCGGCTCGTGGTCGACTACGTGCACGTCAACTCCAGCGACACCGCCGGGCGGACCGGGCGGATCACCGGCATCGGCGGCAAATGCGTCGACGTCGCCGGGGCGAACACCGCCAACGGCACCCCGATCCAGATCACCGACTGCAACGGGAACGCCGCGCAGAACTGGACCATCGGCGGCGACGGGACGATCCGCGCGCTCGGCAAGTGCATGGACGTCTCCGGCGGCGGAACCGCGGACGGCACCGCCGTGCAACTGTGGGACTGCAACGGAACCGGCGCGCAGAAATGGGCGATCAGCGGCGCGCGCGACATCGTGAACCCTCAGGCGAACAAATGCCTGGACGCCACCGGGAACAGCTCCGCGAACGGGACCAGACTCCAGATCTGGACCTGCGGAGGCGGCGCGAACCAGAAGTGGACGACGCCGTGAGACGGCTGCCGCTGCTCGGCGCCGCGGTGATCGCGGCGGCCACGCTCGTCGCCACACCGGCGCAAGCCGCCGGTGAGACCGTGAACATCTGGCTCACCACCACGAACGACTCGCGTGGCGTGAACGTCACGCGCGGCCTCCAGCAGCAGCCACCGGTCATGTTCGGCGCGGGCACCGGAACGGGGCAGCAGACGATCACCGTCGACGAGAACACGACGTACCAGCAGTTCGAGGGCGCGGGCGCGTCGTTCACCGACACCGCCGCGTGGCTGATGAAGGGCAGCGGCGCGCTGTCGCAGGCGACTCGCGACGAGACCATGCGGAAGCTGTTCGATCCCGTTTCGGGTATCGGCGTCAACTTCATCCGCAACCCGCTCGGGTCCTCGGATCTGGCGCGGTTCAGCTACTCGTTCGACGATCTCCCCGCCGGGCAGACGGATCCGAGCCTGGCGAAGTTCTCGATCGCGCACGACCTCGACAGCATCCTGCCGTTGACCAAGCAGGCGCGGGAGATCAACCCGGCGACCAAGGTGATGGCGTCGCCGTGGAGCGCGCCGCCGTGGATGAAGGACAACGGCGACTTCAAGCTGGGCTGGCTGAAGGCCGAGTACTACCCGGTGTACGCGCAGTACTTCGTCAAGTACATCCAGGCGTATCAGGCGCAAGGGGTGCCGATCCACTACGTGTCGGTGCAGAACGAGCCGACCTGCTGCGCGAGCTATCCGTCGATGAACTGGAACGGCGCCGGTCTCCGGTACTTCACGAAGACGAACCTGTTGCCCGCGTTGAAGGGACTGTCCACAAAAGTCCTCGCACTGGACTGGAACTGGGACAAGTACGCGGAATTCGGCGCGCCGACGATGGACGACGCGGCGATCCGCACCGATCCGAACTTCGGCGGGATGGCGTGGCACGGCTACGGCGGCGACGTCGCCCAGCAGACCGCCGTGCACGACCAGTACCCGAGTGTGGCCGCGTACAGCACCGAGCATTCCGGCGGGACGTGGGTGAGCCATCAGCAGGCCGAAGACATGGCGAACATCGTCGACTACACCCGGAACTGGAGCAAGAGCTTCATCAAGTGGAGCCTCGCGGTGGACCAGAACATGGGGCCGCACAACGGTGGCTGCGGCACCTGCACCGGGCTGATCACCGTCCACAATGGAGATTCGCGGCACGGGCAGGTCGACTACACCGTCGAGTACTACACGATGGGGCACCTGACGAAGTTCGTGAAACCGGGTGCGTACCGGATCTCGTCCGACGACAACTCGGCGGTGCGGAACGTCGCGTGGAAGAACCCGGACGGGTCGAAGGCGCTGATCGCGTACAACACCAGTGGCGCGACCCAGAACGTGCGCGTCAACTGGGGCGGGCAGTCCTTCACGTACTCGCTCCCCGCGTCGACGTCGGCGACCTTCACCTGGTCGGGAACGCAGTCGGGCGGCGGCGTCCGCACCGGCGCGATCACCGGGCCGGGCGGCAAATGCGTCGACGTCGCCGGGGCGAACAGCGCCAACGGGACGGCGGTGCAGCTCTACGACTGCAACGGCTCAGCCGCGCAGCAATGGTCGTTCCAGGCCGACGGCACGCTGCGGGCGCTGGGCAAATGCCTCGACGTCACCGGGATGTCCACGGCGGACGGCGCGCCGCTGCAACTGTGGGACTGCGCCGGCGGGGCCAATCAGCGATGGGCGGCCAACGCCGCCCGCGACCTGGTGAACTCCGGTTCGGGCAAATGCCTGGACGCGACCGGGAACTCCTCGGCCAACGGCACCCGCCTGCAGATCTGGACCTGCACCGGCGCCGCCAACCAGAAGTGGGTCACCCCGTAGCCACCTCTCGCATTTCGTCCTCTGGACGCGGTGGTTCGCACCCCGGACCACCGCATTCAGAGGACGAAATGCGTCAGGGGGTGCGCTCGGCGTAGGCCTCGACGAGCTGGTTTTCGGCGTCGGTGAGGTACTGCGTGAGGAGCTTTTCGGCGCCGAGGCCGTCGCCTGCCTCGATGCGCTCGAGGATCTCCGCGTTGCGCTTGAGGTACGGCTCGTGGAAGCGCCGCGGGTCGGCCATCATGTGGAACACCAGCCGCAGCTCGGCCAGGATGCCGCGCATCAGCTCGTCGATCCGCTCACTGCCGCTCAGCTCGGCGATCGCCGAATGGAACCGGATGTTCGCGGTGCCGAGGTCCTGCCAGCGCTCACTCCGCTCGGCGACCCTGCCGTCCTCGACCAGGCGCGCGAGCTTCGCGAACGTCGGCGGCTTCTCCGTCACCGCCCGCACCGCCGAGCACTCGACGACCTTGCGCACCTTGTAGAGATCGACGACGTCCTCGACGGGCAGTACCCGCACGAAGACCCCGCGGTTGAGCTCGTGGGTGAGCAGGCGTTCGTGCGTGAGCAGCCGGAACGCCTCCCGCAACGTGTTGCGGGAGACGCCGAGCGCCGAGCCGATGTCGTGCTCCGACAGCCGGACGCCGGGCAGGAAGAACCCTTCCGCGATGCGCGTGCGGAGGACGCC
This sequence comes from Amycolatopsis keratiniphila subsp. keratiniphila, assembly GCF_001620365.2. GTDB lineage: Bacteria > Actinomycetota > Actinomycetes > Mycobacteriales > Pseudonocardiaceae > Amycolatopsis > Amycolatopsis keratiniphila. The sequence goes on along the minus strand of NZ_LQMT02000018.1, from coordinate 166,467 downwards.
CGCCACCCGTTCGGCCGTACTGGTGCGGCTCACCATGCCGCGATCCGCTTCGAGTCCTTGAACCGAGGCAGGACCACCCTCCGCGATCGTCACGTGACCGATCCTAACCGGCTACAAGAGACCGGGCCAAGGATCCTCTTGTGGAATTGTTGAACAATACCTACAGTGGCTATCCATGTGACCCGTGCCACGATGGATTCACCCTCTGGAGGTGCCGATGGACGCGACAGCCACTACCGAAGACACCCGCCCCTTCGCCTGGTTCCGCACGCTCGGTTCGCGAGGCCGCCGGGCCTTCGTCGGCGCGTTCGGCGGCTACGGGCTCGACTCGTTCGACTACCAGACCCTCCCGCTGGGTCTGGCCGCGATCACCGCCTACTACGGCCTCTCCGGCGGCGAGGCGGGTCTGCTCGGCACCACGACGCTGGTGGTCTCGGCGATCGGCGGGATCGGGGCAGGCATCCTGGCCGACCGGATCGGCCGGGTCCGCACCCTCCAGCTCACCATCGCGATGTACACGATCTTCACCGTGCTGTGCGGGTTCGCGCCGAACTTCGAGACGCTTCTGGTCTTCCGCGCCCTGCAGGGCCTTGGCTTCGGTGGCGAATGGGCGGCCGGCGCCGCGCTGGTGGCGGAGTACTCGCAGGCGAAGTACCGCGGCCGGACCGTCGCCTTCGTGCAGAGCGCGTGGGCGGTCGGCTGGGCGCTGTCCGTGGTCGTCTACACAGTGGTCTTCAGCATCTGGAGCCCGGATGTCGCGTGGCGCGTCATGTTCTGGACCGGCGTCATCCCGGCGCTGCTGGTGCTCTGGGTCCGGCGGAACGTCCAGGACGCGCCCGTCGCGGAAGCGGCCCGCGCCACGAAGAAGGAACGCGGTTCGCTGGCCGGAATCTTCAAGCCGGACCTGCTGCGCACGACGTTCTTCGCCGCGCTGCTCGCCACCGGTGTCCAGGGCGGTTACTACACGCTCGCGACCTGGCTGCCGAGTTACCTGAAGACCACCCGCGGCCTCACCGTCATCGGCACCGGCGGCTATCTCGCGTTCCTGATCTCCGGCGCCTTCATCGGATACGTCACCGGCGGCTATCTCACGGATCTCCTGGGCCGCAAGAAGACGTTCCTGCTGTTCTCGGTGCTGTCGGCGGGCCTCATCGTCGCCTACACGCAGATCCCGGAGGGCGCGAACACGCTCGTGCTGTTCCTCGGCTTCCCGCTCGGGTTCTCGATGTCCGCGATCTTCAGCGGGTTCGGCGCCTTCCTCGCCGAGCTTTACCCGTCGGCGCTGCGCGGCACCGGGCAGGGCTTCACCTACAACCTCGGCCGGGCGATCGGCGCGACGTTCCCCGCCGTGGTCGGTTTCCTCGGCGCGGGCGGCGCGATGGTGTTCGGCGCGGTCGGCTACGGCATCGCCGTGCTGGCGCTGCTCGGCCTGCCCGAGACTCGCGGCCGCGAACTGCTGTGACCACAATCGGAAGGGGAGGCACCACGATGACCACCTTCGACGACCCCGCGACGTTGTCCCCCGGCGAGGCGCGTGCCCTGTTCCGCGCGGGCACGGCCCGCCCGACCACCGGCTGGGCGAACGGGTTCACCCAGACCAACCTGATCGCCGTCCCCGAGGACTGGGCCTACGACGTCCTGCTGTTCTGCCAGCGGAATCCGCAGCCCTGTCCGGTGCTCGACGTCAGCGACCCGGGCGACCCGTCGACCAGGCTGGCGCCCGGCGCGGATCTGCGCACCGACCTGCCGCGCTACCGCGTGTGGCAGAACGGCGCGCTGGCGGGCGAGATCGCGGACGCGACCGGGTTGTGGCGCAGCGACATGGTCACGTTCTCGATCGGTTGCAGTTTCACCTTCGAATCGGCGCTGGCCGCGGAGGGCATCCCGCTGCGGCACGTCGAGCAGGGCCGCAACGTGGCGATGTACGTGACGAACCGCGAATGCGTCCCGGCCGGACGGCTGCACGGGCCGATGGTGGTCTCGATGCGGCAGATCCCCGAAGACCGTGTGGACGACGCCGTGCGCATCACCCGCGGGATGCCCGCCGTGCACGGTGCGCCGGTGCACATCGGCGATCCCGCCGCGCTCGGCATCGCCGATCTCGGAAAGCCCGATTTCGGCGACCCGGTCGACGCGGAACCCGGTGACGTGCCGGTGTTCTGGGCGTGTGGCGTGACCCCGCAGGCTGCGCTGATGGCCTCGCGGCCGCCGTTCGCGATCACGCACGCGCCGGGCTACATGTTCGTGACCGACAAGCTCGACAGTGAGTTCAGGGTGGCCTGATGGATCTCAACAGTGACCTCGGCGAAGGTTTCGGCGCCTGGAAGATGGGTGACGACGACGCCATGCTCGACATCGTCACCAGCGCGAACGTCGCCTGCGGCTTCCATGCCGGCGACCCGTCGGTGATGCGGCGCGTCTGCGAACGCGCGGCGGAGCGGGGCGTCGTCATCGGCGCCCACGTCGCCTATCGCGATCTGGCCGGCTTCGGGCGGCGGGCGATGGACGTCGCCCCCGCCGACCTGGCCGACGACGTGCTCTACCAGATCGGCGCGCTCGACGCGTTCGCCCGCGCGGCGGGAACGAGCGTGCGGTACGTCAAACCGCACGGGGCGCTGTACAACACGGCGGCGGTGGATCCGGAGCAAGCGGCCGCGGTGGTCGAGGGGATCCGGCGGTTCCGTCCCGGGCTCGCACTGCTGTGCCCACCGGGATCGGAAATGGCCAAGCAGGCGGAAAAGGCCGGGTTCCCCGCGTACGCCGAGGCGTTCGCGGACCGCGCGTACACCTCCGAAGGCCTTCTCGTCTCCCGGAAACTGCCCGGCGCCGTGCTCCACGACGCGGACGAGGTCGCTTCCCGGGCGGTCGCGATGGCGACCACCGGCAAGGTCGTCGCCGCCGACGGGACCGAGCTGGCGCTTCAGCCGCATTCGCTGTGCGTGCACGGCGACACGCCCGGCGCCGTCGAACTGGCGCGCCGGATCCGGGCGGGGCTCGACGCCTCCGGTGTCCACATCGGATCGTTCATCGAGGCCGCATGATGCGAGTGCTGCCCTATGGGGCGCGTGCGGCCATGGTCGACTTCGACGATCCGTCGGAGGTGCTCGGGCTGCACGCGTCACTGGAGCAGGACCCGCCGGACGGCGTCGTCGAACTGGTCCCGGCCGCGCGGACGCTGCTCATCCGGTTCGACCCCGGCAGGACCCATCACGACCGGCTCGCCGAAGACGTCCTCCATCGGTCCACAGTGGACATAAAACCGCGCGAGGCCGCCGAGATCGTCGTGCCGGTGCACTACGACGGCCCGGATCTGGCCGACGTCGCGGCCGCCTCCGGCATGTCCGCGGAGGCCGTCGTCCGGCGGCACGAGGACGGGACCTACGTCTCGGCGTTCTGTGGCTTCGCACCAGGTTTCGCCTATCTGACCGGGCTCGACCCCGCACTGCACCTGCCGCGCCGGACGAGCCCGCGCACCCGGGTGCCCGCCGGCTCGGTCGCGATCGCGGGCGAGTACACGGCGGTGTACCCGAACGCCTCACCCGGCGGCTGGCAACTGATCGGGCGCACGACGCTGCCGGTCTGGGACGTCGAACGCGAGCCGCCGAACCTGCTGGCCCCCGGCACCCGGATCCGGTTCACTTCATGACCGCGAAGATCGAAGTGCTCCGGCCCGGCGTTTTCACCACCGTGCAGGACCTCGGGCGGCCGGGGCTGGCCGCGATCGGCGTCGGCCGGTCCGGCGCCGCCGACCGCGGTTCGCTGCGGCTGGCGAACCGGCTGGTCGGGAATCCCGAGGGCCACGCGGCCCTGGAATGCGTTCTGGGCGGCCTCGCCCTCCGGTTCCCGGCTCCGGCGACCGTCGCCGTCACCGGTGCGCCGTGCTCGATCACCGTCGGCACACGGGCCTTCGGCCCCGGCTCACCGATTCCGATCGGCCCCGGCGAGGAACTCGTCCTGGGGATGGCTTCTCACGGTTTGCGTTCCTATGTCGCCGTGCGCGGCGGCATCGACGTCCCCTCGGTGCTGGGCGCGCGGGCGACCGACACACTGGGCAAACTCGGCCCGCCCGCGCTCTCTGCCGGGATGACCTTGCCGGTGGGACAGCGGGTGCTGCCCCATCCTGGCGTTGATCTCGCTCCTCGTGCGCCCTTGCCGGCCGTCCCGATGCTGCGAGTGACTCCGGGGCCCCGGGTCTCGTGGTTCGTTCCCGACGCACTGTCCACTTTGGTCTCCACGGGTTACGTCGCCACCGCCGACGTCGATCGGGTGGGTGTGCGGCTGGACGGTCCCGTGTTGTCGCGGGCGCGCGATGGCGAATTGCCGCCCGAGGCCGCCGTGCCGGGGGCGTTGCAGGTACCTCCTTCGGGGCAGCCGATCCTGTTCCTGGCCGACCACCCGGTGACCGGGGGCTATCCGGTGATCGCGGTGGTGGAGGAAGCGGATCTGGACCTGGCCGCGCAGGTGCGGCCGGGGCAACGGGTGCTTTTCCGGCTGGTTTGAGGGTTTGGTCGCGCCGGTTCGGTTCTGGAAGTTTCTCGGGGTCGGTCTATGTTCTGAGGTGCATGGTGTTCCTCCTTGGTGTGCCGGTGGGGTCGAGGTAGGCGGGCGGGGTGAATTCGGGCAGGCCGTCTTGGGCGATCTGGACTTTCCATTCGCTGCGGTGGATCAACCGGTGATGCCGAGTGCACAACAGCACGAGGTTGTCGATTTTGGTTTCGCCGTGGTGTCGCCAGAAGACGATGTGGTGGGCGGTGCAGCGGGGGACGGGCATGTCGCAGCCGGGGAACGCGCAGCCGCCGTCGCGGAGGGTGAGCGCGTACTTCTGGGCCAGCGACACAGTGCGTTTCGATCGGCCGATATCGAGGGGTTCGCCTGCGGTGCCGAGGACGCCGGGGCGGACGCGGGCGTCGCAGGCGAGGATGCGGGCGTCGGTGGCGCTGATCGGCCCGACCAAATCCAGGTGGGCTTCACCGATGTCCCGGATCAAATCCTCGTAGGACATCGTGACCAGGATGTGCGTGGCTTCCCCGGCTTGGCCGGGGAGGTTGCGGCTGGTGGTCTTCAACCGCACATAGTCGGTGAAGGCATCCCCGTAGCGTTCGTCCTGGGTCCGGGAATCACGGACCCCATCGACGGCCTTGTGGGGTTTCGCCATCGGATCCAGATCCGACTTCAACCGGGCATAGGTTTCCAGGTCCAGTCGCGCTTTGAGGCCCAAGGTGCCGTCGCGGTGCTTGACGAACCGCAATTCCGGGCGGGTCTCTTTCGGATCCTCGTTACGGGGTTCCTTACCGTCGGGGTCGAGTTCGTCCAGCAGACGACGTCCCGCGCGGGCGATCTGGCGGGGCCCCGCACACCGGGCCAAGTCGACGAGGATCTTCTCCCCGGCCCGCACCTCGTCGTCGGGGACGGTGGAGGGGATGCGGGCGAGAGTCTTGATGATCGCGTCGATCTGACCGCCCCCGATCGCGCCTTCCGCAGCAGCCTCAGCCGTCAACGGCGCCAACGGTGGCTCGGGGTCGCCACCGATCGAGGGGCCGGGATGCAGAGCCAGCACGCGGTCGGCGCGGGCGGCGGCTTCTTTGTCCGACACCAGGAAGTCCTCGAGAATCAGTCCGGCCAGCGTCGAATGACCCGAGCAGCCGCGGATCCCGCGGGAGTTGATTTCGGCGAGGATCGCGTTCTGCTCGGCATCCAACTGGCGCTTCAGGACTTCGAGTTCCTGTTTTCGGGCGTGCAGCGTCGCCGTATCGACGCGCCACCACTCGGTGGACGTCTTCGGAGGTGCTTCGTCGCTGGACACAAGATCAACGCTACGCCGGATCGAACACCTGTGCTATAGCATATTCAGACTATATCGTCCCAGGAAATGCATAAAGATTCACCGTGCCCAATATGAGCGCGTCTTGCGTGGCGATCGGTCGCCGGCGAGCGATGCTCTTGGCTATAGTTGTTGCGGTTCGATCCCACCGTTCGCGGCCCGTTCCGCAAAAAACTCCGCAAACTCACCACGCGAGAAAAGCTCTAACCACGCTCCGACAATGCATAAAGATTCACCGCGCCCAATAACCGGAAACACCTAACTCGAAGGAAGGCCCGAAACCCGCAAAGTGATGTTCAACCGCCCCACCAACCCCAGCGCCGGATCAGCGGTCCCAGGCAACACCCGAGGCACCCCATGGAAAGCCAGCCTGGACTCCCCGCCGAACACGAACAGATCCCCCGAGCGCAGATCCACATCCGTATAGGGCCGCCCGCGATCGGTCGTGTTCCCGAACCGGAAGACGCAGGCGTCCCCGAGACTCAGCGACACGACGGGCTCCAGCGAAGCCTCGTCCTTGTCCTGATGCTGCCCCATTTTCGCGGCGGAATCGTAGAAGTTCACCAGCGCGATGTCCGGCTCGTACGACGAAACCCCGTAGGCGTCGGAGACGGCCCGGCGCCCGAGATCCCCCAGCCACGAAGGAAACGGCAGCACCGGCGAGCCGTCTTCGGTCACCTTCGCGTACCGGTACGGATGCCAGTGCCAGCCGAGGCACACCGTCCGCACCGACATGACGCCGCCGTTCGGCAGCCGCGTCCGCCGGTAACCGCGCCAGCCTCGGCAGGCTTCGACCAGGCGACGTTGCCCGTCGAGGTCGAGCCAGTCCGGAACGTGCACCGCGCCGGGCGCGACTTCGGTCCGCGGTCGGGGGATCAGCGCGTCCACACGTCGAGTCTGCCAGGGCGCGCGCCGATGATCCGGTGGCCCCGCACCAGGACACCGGCCGCGGTGAACCAGCGCAGCACGCGACGGCCGAATCGTGGCTCCACCGGGGCATCCATGACTGTCACGGCCAACGAAGCTGCCACAAAGCGGCGGGAGAAGCCACCTTTCGGACTACTCCGATCGGCCGGTTGACCGCAGTGCGTTCACCCGGTCACTGTGCGAATTCGACCACCGTGACCCCGGCTCGCGCGGGCACCGGGTCGTTCATTTCCGCGAGCACCGCGGGGACGTCGTCGAGGCCGACCCGCTTGCCGATCATGCCTTCGAGGTCGATCCCGGCCGTCTCCACCACCCGCAGCATCTCGGGGTACTCGTGCGCCTGCAGGCCGTGGATGCCGACGATCTCCAGTTCCCCGCCGATCACGCGGTGCATCGGGATCGGCGCGATGCCCTGCGCGGGCGGCATCAGACCGGCCTGGACGTGCCGTCCGCGTTTGCGGAGGCTGCCGATCGAGGCGGCGCAGGTGGTCGGCGAGCCGAGGCAGTCGAGGGAGACGTGCGCGCCGCCGCCGGTCAGCTCCCGGACGCGCGCGGAGACCGCCTCGTGCCCGTCGAACGCGGAAGGGTCGACGCACACGACAGCCCCCATCCGCGAGGCCAGCGCCCTGGCCTGCGGAGACGGGTCGACGGCGACGACCGACGCACCGGCCGCGACGGCCAGCAGGATCGACGAGACGCCCACGCCACCGCAGCCGTAGACCGCGACCCACTGACCAGGCCGGACCCCGCCCTGGCGCAGCACGGCCCGGAACGCCGTCCCGAACCGGCAGCCCAGGGCCGCGGCCTCGGCGGCGGACAGCGTGTCAGGCAGCGCCACGAGGTTGACCTCGGCGTTTTCGATGGCGACGTAGTCCGCGAACGAGCCCCAGTGGGTCGCGCCCGGCTGGAACTCGCGGTCGCAGATCTGCTGGTCACCGGCGGCGCACTGGGCACAGGTGCCGCACGCGCAGACGAACGGCACGGTCACCCGGTCGCCCGCCGACCAGCCCCGGACGCCCTCGCCGAGCGACGCGATGCGGCCGGCGAGTTCGTGCCCGGCGACGTGCGGCAGCTTCACCGACGTGTCGTGCCCCTGCCAGGAGTGCCAGTCGCTGCGGCACACCCCGGTCGCCTCGACGGCGATCACCACCCCGCCCGGCGGCGCGACCGGATCCGGCACCTCGCGTACCTCGGGCAGCACCCCGAACTCCTCGAAGACGACCGCCCGCACTCGCGCTCCCTAAGTGTCCCGGCCTCTCGGCATCACGAGGCCCTCGCCGGGCACCGTACACCGGGCCGCCCGCCCGCGCGGCGGCCCGAGAAGCCGCGACAGCGACTCCGGCGGCACCCCGAGGATCTCCTCGAGATTCTTGAGCACCAGCAGGGATTCCGGCCGTTCGGGACGGCATCGTCCCGACTGCCAGTGGCTCAGGGTCGCGAGGCTCACCGAGCACCCGCGCCCTCTCAGCCGGTACCGGATCCGATCGAGCCCGAGGCCCCTCGCCCTGATCGCCGCCCTGAGGGCGTCCGCGAACGGCCCGGTCTCCAAAAGCCGCCTGAGTTCACGTCCTTCCGCCACCCCCCGGTCGATGGTGTGTGTCCGCTGACCGGTCATCTTCATCGCCTTCGCACGCTCGCTAGCCACCCGGAATAGCGCAGCCTAGGCGGGCGAACACATGATCGGAAGGGCCTTAGATCACCTATCGGCGTGGCAGGCGGGTGACGTAATTATGCAGAGACGTAGGAAAATTCCCACCGCGGCCGATACCGGTCCACAGTGGACACGGTTCAGCGCAGCGCGACCGAAAGCGCCTGCGCGATCTCCTTGCCGATCGCGTGCGTTGCCGCGTCGGGCGGCGAGCCGACCTTGACCACCATCGGTCCGCCGAACGGCTGGCGCTCGACGACCTCGATCCGCTCGCCGAGGCCGATCGAATGCTCGGTCAGGTAGCGCAGGAGCTCCGGATCGGTGTCCCAGACGCGGACGATCTCGCCGACCGCGCCGGGCGGGAGGTCGTCGAGGATGCGCATCGGCATCTCCTCGACGCTGCCGTCGGGGGCGGGGATGGGGTCGCCGTGCGGGTCGCGCATCGGGTTGCCGAGTTTGGCCGCGATCCGCTCGACGAGCCGGTCCGACACCGCGTGTTCGAGCGCGTCGGCCTCCGAGTGCACCTCGTCCCAGGTGTAGCCGAGTTCGGACACCAGGTAGGTCTCGATCAGCCGGTGGCGGCGCAGCACCGAGCGGGCCAGCAGCCTGCCCTCGGTGGTCAGTTCGATCCCGCGGTACGGCACGTGCGCGACCAGTCCCAGCTGGGACAGCTTGGTGACCATCCCGGACGCCGACGACGGGCTGACCTCCAGCCGTCCGGCCAGCGACGTGTTGGTGACGGCCTCGCCGCGCTCCACCAGCCCGTAGATCACCCGGACGTAGTCCTCCACGGACGACGACCTGCGACTTGCCCCTTCACCCATGGGTGCGAGTTTACGGCTTGCCGCCCGGTCGCGGATCACCCAGCGTGCGGCCGCCAGCGGTACCGGATCCAGCCGGGGACGGGGTCGGCGCCGAGCTGGGCGTAGAACGCCTCGCCCTTCTCGTTGCCCTCCTGCATGTCCCATTCGACCCGGCCGGGGGTCCGCGCGCTCAGCTCGTCGAGCAACTCACGCCCGAGGCCGAAACGACGGTGCTCAGGGCGTACGAAGAGATCGTCGAGCCAGATCCCCGGACGCGCTTCCCAGGTGGAGAAGTTCCAGCTGCAGAAGGCGAAGCCGGCGACCTTGCCCGGCTCGTCCGGCGGGGTGGCCAGCAGCACCCAGGCCTTCGGATCGGGCCCGAAGAGGAACCCGGCCATCTCCTGCCGGTCGAGCTTCAGATCGTGTTTGTCCTCGTAGACCGCGTGCTCCTCGATGAGCGCGCAGATCTCCTCGATGTCGTCCGCGACCGCGTCCCGCACCGGCATGGGTCTCAGCTCCGTTCGTAGACGATGTCGCCACCGACGGCGGTGGCGACGACGTGGATCGAATCCAATGTGGACTCGTCGGTCGGGTCGGCCGAGAGGACGGCGAAGTCCGCGAGCTTGCCGATCTCCAGCGTGCCCAGGTCCTTCTCGGCGAAAGCGGCGTACGCGGAGCCATAGGTGTACGCGCGCAGGGCTTCGGCGGGAGTGAGCCGCTCATCGGGACCCAGCACGACCCCGGACGCGGTCTTCCGCCGGACCATGTCGGCCAGCGCGAGCAGCGGCGCCCCCTCGACGACCGGGCGGTCCGAACTGGCGGGCAGCACGCATCCCGCGTCGAGCAGGCTCTTGAGCCGGTAGCACCAGGGCTCGCGTTCGGGGCCGAGGGCGGCCCGCATGCCGTCGCCGATCTCGTTGACGAACCGGCCCTGCGGCGAAGCGATCAGCCCCAACGACGCCAGGCGCTTCAGCTCCTCGGGCCGCAGCACCGCGCAGTGCTCGATGCGGTGCCGGTGGCCGGGACGCGGATCGGCCTTCAACGCGGCTTCGTAGGCGTCTAGGACGACGGTGATCGCGCGGTCGCCGATGGCGTGCGTCGCGATCTGCCAGCCCGCCTTGTGCGCGGCGGCGATCGTCCGCGCGATCTCGTCCTCGGGCACCTGGAAGTAGCCGACGTTGTCCGTTTCGCCGGCGAACGGCTCGTGCATGGCGCAGGTGCGGCCGATCAGCGAGCCGTCGGCGAACAGCTTCATCGCGCCGATCCGCAGCCATTCGTCGCCGAAGCCGGTGCGCATCCCCAGGTCCAAGCCGAAGCCGGCCCCCGCATCGAGGTCGTGCAGCACACTCGCCGCGACCATCACCGTGCTCCGCACCCGCAGCACGCCGCGTTCGCGCGCCAGCTGGTACGCGGCCAGCTCGGCGGGGGTCTCCCCCACGAGACCCCCGCCGATCCCGGCCTCCTGGACACTCGTGATGCCCTCGGCCAGGTAGCGCTCGCTCGCCCGGTCCAGCCCGCGGACGACCCGCTCGACCGGCGTCGGGTAGGTCAGCGGCCGCAGCATCAGCTGGGCCTGCTCCCGCAGCAGCCCGGTCGGCGAACCGTCCTCGTCGCGGACGACGTCGCCGCCGACGGGCACGTCGCCCAGGTCGAGTTTCTCCAGCACCGCGGAGTTGACCACGGTCATGTGCCCGGACGTGTGCTTGAGCCGCACGAGATGCCCGGGAGCCGCGCGATCGAGCCCCTGCCTCGTCGGATGGCCGCCCACGAGCTTGTTCTGGTCGTAGCCGCTGCCGATGATCCAGCCGCCCGGCGGGGTCTCGGCCGCACGCCGCGCGACGGCGTCGTACACCTCGTCGACGCTGCGGCAATCCGAAAGGGCGACGTCGTCGAGGGCCATGCCGAACCAGGCCATGTGGTTGTGCGCGTCGTGGAACCCGGGCACCACCACCGAGCCGCCGAGGTCCACGCGCCGCTTTGTGGAAAGCGCCGCCGCGTCATGCCCTAACGCCACAATTCGCCCGTTGAGCGCGGCAAGCGCTACGGATTCCCCCGTTCCGGTGAGGAACCGGGCGTTCTCGTAGACCGTGTCGACCCGCATGGATTCAACCCTATCGATCGATCGATCGGTCGTCTAGGCTCGGCGTCATGAGCACCGTGGACTACGCACTCGACGACGGCATCGCAGTGATCTGGCTGAACCGCCCCGAACGGCTCAACGCGGTGGTCGCCGAACTGGTCGACGACCTGCTGGAGGCGCTCGACGCGGCCGCCAAATCGGACGCGCGGGCCGTCGTGCTCGCCGGTCGCGGACGCGCCTTCTGCGCCGGTCACGACCTCAAAGAGCCCACCCCTGAGGGGGATTCACGCCCGCGACTCGACCGGCTACAGGACGTGACGCGCCGCCTTCGCGGCCTCCGCCAGCCCGTCATCGCCGCCGTCCACGGTTACGCGATCGGCGCGGGCGCCGAGTTCGCGATGGGCTGCGACCTGATCCTCGCCGCCGAAGACGCGGTGTTCGCCTTCCCCGAGGTCTCCCTCGGCCTGAGCGTCACGGGGGCGGCGTCGCGGTTGCTGCCGTTGCTGGTCGGCCCGCTGAAGGCCAAGGAGCTCCTGCTGCTGGGCGAACGGGTGAGCGGCGCCGAGGCGTACGAACTCGGCCTGGTCAACGCCACCGCGCCCGCCGACGACCTGATGGACACCGCGCTCGCGTGGGCGGCCAGGATCGCCGCGCATCCGGCCGCCGCGGCCACGATGGCCAAACGCGCCCTCGATTCCGGCATCGACAGCTCCCTGGACGCCGCGCTCGAACTCGAAGTCAGCCACGCGCTGATCACCGAACACTCCGCCGAGGTCGCCGCTTCGTCCGAGGCCTTCCGGAGCCGGGCATGACCTCGCTCGCCGGGATCGACACACTCGTCGGGCTGACCACGAGGGCCGCCGCGCTCTGGCCGGACAAGACGGCGTGGATCTTCGACTCCACCGGGGAGAGCTTCACCTTCGCCGACGTCGACGCGCGCAGCACGGAGTACGCCCGCGCACTGCTCGACCTCGGCGTGACGCCGGGCGACCGGGTCGCGGTGATGCTGCGCAACCAGCCCGAATTCCCGTTGCTGTGGCTGGCCCTGGCCAAGATCGGCGGGGTGCTCGTCCCGGTCAACACCGGATATCGCGAGTTCGACGGCGCCCACGTGCTGCGGCATTCCGGCGCCAGGTTCGCCGTCGCCGCCGAGGAATTCCTGGAGCTGCTGGACAAGATCGCGCCGGAGACCTCACTGGAACGCGTGCTCACCCCGGGCGAACTCACCGGTTCCGGGGCCACCCCGGGCTTCACGAGCGAGGGCGAACGCCCGGTCAACATCCAGTACACCTCGGGCACCACGGGCGCCCCCAAGGGTTGCGTACTGCCGAACCGGTACTGGACGACACTGGCGATCAGCCTGGCCACGGACTTCCCGGCGGTCGGCGCGGACGACGTCATCCTGACCGCACAACCGTTCCACTACATCGATCCACAGTGGAACGTGGCGCTGGGGCTCGCGGGCGGCGCGACACTGGTGGTGCTCGACCGCTTCCACCCGTCGACGTTCTGGGAGAAGATCCGCGAACACGGCGTCACCTGGTTCTACTGCCTCGGCCTGATGCCCACCCTTCTGCTGCGCCAGCCGGAAAGCGAGCTCGACAAGGCGCACCAGGTCCGCGCGATCTGCGCTTCGGCCATCCCGCGCGACCTGCACGCCGCGCTCGAAGCACGCTGGGGCGCGCCGTGGTTCGAGGCCTTCGGCATGACCGAGACCGGCGGCGACATCCGGATGTACCCGGCGGATCACGAGGAGACCGTCGGCACCGGCTGCCTCGGCAGGCCGGCGCCCACCCGCGAGGTGATGATCGCGGACGCGGACGGGAAACCGCTGCCGCGCGGGGAAACCGGCGAGCTGCTGATCCGCGGGGTCGGCCTGATGCACGGCTACCACGACGATCCCGAAGCGACCAGGCGCGCCTTCGACGGCGGCTGGTTCCACACCGGCGATCTGGCCACAATGGACGGCGAAGGCCGCGTGTACTACGTGGGCCGCACCAAGGACATGATCCGCCGCAGCGGGGAGAACATCTCCGCCGACGAGGTCGAACGGGCGCTGCAGCTGCATCCCGCGGTCAAGCTCGCCGCCGTCATCGCGGTGCCGGACGACATCCGCGGCGAAGAGGTCAAGGCGTACATCGTCCTCGACGAGAACGAGGGGCACCGGTGCGAACCGGCCGAGCTGGCGGAGTTCTGCTCGGCGAAACTGGCCTACTTCAAGGTTCCCCGGTTCTGGGCGATCGTGACGGAGCTGCCGATGACGCCGTCGGAACGGGTCGCGAAGGGTGAGCTCAAGAAGGTGGAAGACCTTCGTGCCGGTTCGTGGGACAGGACCACCGAGACATGGCTTTGAGCACCCGGGAAAGGGTCCGCCAGGCGGCGGTGAAACTGTTCGCCGCCAAGGGGTTCCACGGCACCGGCATCCGGGATCTGGCGCAGGAGGCGGAGCTGTCTTCCGCCAGCCTGTACCACTACATGGGCACCAAAGAGGATCTGCTGGTCGCCATCATGAACGAGTCGCTGCGGCGGCTGCTCGACGCGGCCGAGCTGGCGACCGCCGGGCTCACCGATCCCGTGTCACGGCTCGGATCCCTGGTGGCACTGCACGTGCTCGCGCACGCCATCCAACCGGATGACACCCGCGTGGTGGACAACGAGGTCCACGCGCTCACCCCCGGCGCCAGGGCCGACGTGGTGGCCCTGCGCGACGCCTACGAAAAGCTGTGGGCGGACGCCATCGAAGACGGTGTCGCGGCCGGCGTCTTCCACACCGGGCAGCCTTCGGTCACCCGGCTCGCGCTGGTGGAGATGTGCAGCGGGGTCGCGCGCTGGTATTCGCCGAAGGGTCCGCTCACCCTGGATCAGCTGGCCTCCCATTACGCGGAGCTGGCGCTGCGGGCGCTCGCCTGCGAACGGCAGTTGGAGGTCACAGCGTTGCGAAACTGCCGTGAAGTGGTCTCGGGAGTGTGGCGAGTGCCCGTTTAGCGCCGACTTTAGGTCTGTACGCCTTGCTCAGACGGCTTCTCTGGGGGACGCTCGAAGGGTGACTGAGCAAACGATCCAACTCGAACTGGACGACTCGGGTCTCTCGCCGGCGTTGCCGGTGCCTTCGAACCCCCGTGATCAGGTGCAGGACGTCCCCTACCGCCCGGTGGGATTCCGGGACGACGACCTGCCCACGGCCCTCGAACGGTGCGCGACATGGCTACGCCAGGCTCAGGAGTGGCTCGGGGAACCGGTCGATGTGCTGGCCGTCCATCTCGACTATGACGACCGCAAGGGTTCGCCCTACTACGACGTGAAGCTTCTCTGCAACGAGGAGGACCTGGCCGGGGTCCCGATCGCGATGCGGAACCAGAAGGACGAAGACTAGGGCCGACGCAATGAACGGGCCGTTCCTTGCGAAATCTGCAAGGAACGGCCCGTTCATCGCACGGGCGAGCGTCAGCCCAGCGTGCCGCCGACCTTGACGTGCCCCTTGAGCAGGTTGCGCGCGATGGTCCGGCGCTGGATCTCGTCGGTGCCCTCGTAGATCCGCAGCAGCCGCAGCTCGCGGTACCACCGCTCGACCGGCAGTTCCCGCGTGTAGCCCATTCCGCCGTGGATCTGCAGGACGCGGTCGACGATCTCGTTCGCCTTCACCCCGCCGTACAGCTTCGCCATCGACTGCGCGTGCCGCGAGTCCAGCTTCTGGTCGACCTGCCAGGCGGCGTGCAGCACCAGCCAGCGCAGCGCCTCCAGCTCGGTGCCGGAATCCGCGATCATCCACTGGATGGCCTGGCGCTCGGCGATCTTCTGCCCGAACGTCTCCCGCGTGTTGGCGTGCTCGATGGCCATCGAGATCAGCCGCTCGCAGGAGCCGATGGCACGCGCGGGCAGCAGGTAGCGGCCCGCCCCGATCCACTGCATGGCCAGGTCGAAGCCGTGGCCGAGCTCGCCGAGGATCTGCGTCTCCGGCACGCGGACGTCCTCGAAGACCAGCGCCGCCGGGCCCCATTCGCCCATCGTGTCGATGTATTCGGACTTCCAGCCCGCGTCACGGTCGACGAGGAAGCAGGTGACGCCGCCGTTCGCGCCCTTCTCCGGGTCGGTGATCGCGAAGACCATCACGAAGTCGGCCTCGTTTCCGCCGGTGATGAAGGTCTTCTCGCCGTTGATGACCCAGTCGGTGCCGTCCTTGCGGGCGGAGGTCCGGATGGCCTTGGCGTCCGAACCCGCGCCGGGTTCGGTGATCGCGAAGCACGACTTGCGTTCGCCCGAGATCGTCGGGAGCAGGTAGCGCTCCTTCTGCTCGTCGTTGGCGTAGTACAGGATGTTGTCCGCGGCGCCGCCGAAGCGGAACGGCACGAACGTGCGGCCGAGTTCGGCCTCCAGCAGCGCGGTCATCACCGCGGAGAGGCCCATGCCGCCGTATTCCTCCGGCGTCTGCACACCCCAGAACCCGGACTCCTTGGCCTTCAGCTGCAGCTCGCGCAGCTCGTCGCCGGTCAGGCCGGGCTGGCCGGCGCGTTCGCGGCGCAGCACCTCCTGCTCACGCGGCATGAGGTCGCGCTGGACGAACGTGCGGACCCAGTCGCGCACCTCGCGTTCCTCGACGCTCAGAGAGAAATCCATGGTCAGCCCGCTCCTGTTCGACAGTGACTAAGCGCTCGCTTAGTTCAGCGTACCGCTTCGGTTGTCGTTAGCCGAGGAGTTGTCATAAGTTTTCGCCACCTGTCCCCATCTCGTCGAAGGGCACCCATGAGCACGGCAGCACCCGCGACGAAGCGGGACCGCACGCATTACCTGTACATCGCCGTCATCGCGGCGGTGGCGCTCGGCATCGCGGTCGGCATCCTTTTCCCCGAGGTCGGCAAGGAACTGAAACCGCTCGGGACCGGGTTCGTGAACCTGATCAAGATGATGATCTCGCCGATCATCTTCTGCACGATCGCGCTCGGCGTCGGCTCGGTGGCGAAGGCGGCGAAGGTCGGCCGCGTCGGCGGGCTCGCGATCGGCTACTTCCTGATCATGTCGACGGTCGCGCTGGTCATCGGCCTGGTCGTCGGCAACATCCTGCAGCCCGGCACCGGCCTGCATCTGACGCCCGAGATCGCCGAAAAGGGACAGGACCAGATCGCCAAGAGCGAGGGCACCGTCGAATTCCTGCTCGGCATCATCCCGAAGACGCTGGTCTCGGCGTTCACCGAGGGCGAGGTGCTGCAGACACTGCTGGTCGCCCTGCTCGCCGGATTCGCGCTGCAGAAACTGGGCACCAAGGGCGAGCCGATCCGCCGGGGCATCGAGCACATCCAGCGGCTCGTGTTCCGGATCCTCGCGATGATCATGTGGGCGGCCCCGGTCGGCGCGTTCGGCGCGATCGCCGCCGTCGTCGGCGAGACCGGCTGGAAGGCACTTCAGAGCCTCGCGGTGATCATGCTCGGCTTCTACATCACCTGCGCGCTGTTCGTGTTCGTGGTGCTGGGGCTGATCATCGGCCTGCTCGCCAGGGTCAACATCTTCAAGCTGCTGAAATACCTCGGCCGCGAGTTCCTGCTGATCCTGTCCACGTCGTCGTCGGAGTCGGCCCTGCCGCGGCTGATCGCGAAGATGGAGCACGCCGGCGTCTCCAAACCGGTCGTCGGCATCACCGTGCCGACCGGGTACTCGTTCAACCTCGACGGCACCGCGATCTACCTGACGATGGCGTCCATCTTCATCGCGGACGCGCTCGACAAACCGCTGACCATCGGCGAGCAGATCTCGTTGCTGGTGTTCATGATCATCGCGTCGAAGGGTGCGGCCGGGGTCACCGGCGCGGGGCTCGCGACGCTGGCTGGCGGGCTGTCCTCGCACCGGCCGGAGCTGGTCGACGGCGTCGGGTTCATCGTCGGCATCGACCGGTTCATGTCCGAGGCCCGCGCGCTGACGAACTTCGCGGGCAACGCCGTCGCGACCGTGCTGATCGGCACCTGGACCAACGAGATCGACCGGGAGCAGCTGGACCGTACGCTGAACGGCGAGTCACCGTTCGACGAAGCGACCCTGCTCGACGAAAACGCGAGTGAGTCGACGGCGGAATCGGGTATGAAGGAGACGTGATCGAATGCGCCGTCCGCTGGTCGGAGCCCCTGCCCGCTGAACCCCGGTTCCTGGCCCTGCTCGACGAGCCGGAACAGGGCCGGTACGCGAACTACCGCCAGGACATCGACAAACGCCGGTTCCTGACCGGCCGGGTGCTGGCGAAGACCGTCGCCGCCGAGCGGCTGGGCCTGGCCGTCGAGGCCGTGAAGTTCGACGCGACCTGCGAAGACTGCGGCAAACCGCACGGGCGGCCCAAGGTCCCCGGCGCGCCGCTGATGCTGTCGATCTCGCATTCCGGCGACCTCATCGGCGTCGCGGCCACCGCGGGCACCCCGGTCGGCCTCGACGTCGAGACGGCCACCAGGCGGGCCGA
The DNA here is from genome assembly GCF_001620365.2 of Amycolatopsis keratiniphila subsp. keratiniphila. GTDB lineage: Bacteria > Actinomycetota > Actinomycetes > Mycobacteriales > Pseudonocardiaceae > Amycolatopsis > Amycolatopsis keratiniphila. The sequence continues at coordinate 148,752 of NZ_LQMT02000018.1, read as the reverse complement.
GGACTCGCTCATGGAGTACGCGCTGACGCCCGCGGAGCTGGCCGCGATCTCCGGGCTCTCCGACGAGCAGCGCGCGACGGCGTTCTTCACCTACTGGACGCGCAAGGAAGCGGTCATGAAGGCCACCGGGAAGGGCCTCAAGATCCCGCTGCAGAGCATCACGTTCTCCGGCTACGACGAGCAGGCGCGGCTGGTCCGGTCGACCCACCAGGCCCTCGACCCGGACCGGACGCGGCTCGCGGACCTGAAGGCGACCGAGGGCTACCGGGCGGCCGTCGCGCTGATCACCTCGGAAGACATCTCGGTCACCGAGGACTTCGCACCCCTCTAGATCTCCAGGCCCATCGCGGCCAGCAGGGTGCGGAACTTCGCCGAGGTCTCGTCGAGTTCGGTCTGAGGGTCGGAGGCGGGCACGATGCCGCCCCCGGCGTACAGCCGCATGGTGGTGTCGGCGATCTCCGCGCACCGGATCCCGACGGCCCATTCGCCGTCCCCCGCCGCGTCGACCCAGCCGACGGCGCCCGCGTAGTACGCGCGGTCGAACGGCTCCAGCTCCTGGACCAGCGAGCGCGCGGCCTCGGTCGGCGTGCCGCAGATCGCGGGCGTCGGATGCAGCGCGGCGGCGAGATCGAGCGCGGTGACGTCCTCGTCGATCAGCTCGCCGGTGACGGTGGTCGACAGATGCCAGATGGCCGGCGTCGAGACCAGCTCGGGCCCGCGGACGTCGAGCGTGCGGCAGAACGGCCGCAGGATCTCGACGACGGACTCCACCACCACGGCGTGCTCGACGTGGTCCTTTTCGGACGCCAGCAACGCCTCACCGTTCGCCTTGTCGATCGCCGGGTCGGCCGACCGGGGCATCGACCCGGCATGTGGCCGGGACACGACGGCACCGCCCGTGCGGGAAAGCAGGAGCTCGGGGGTCGCGCCGACCAGCGTGCGCCCGTCGGGCAGCTGTGCGGCGTACGTGGTGTGCCGGGGGTTCCCGTTCGCCAGGTTCCGGACGACTTCGGCGACCGGGACGGCCTCGTCGAAGTCGAGATCGAGGGCACGGGCCAGGACGACTTTGCGCAGGTCACGGTCGCTCAGCGCCGCGACGGCCGCGCGGACGGCGGCCAGATGGGCCTCCGGTTCCGGCACGGGAGTGACCTTGACCGGCCGCGGAAGCGAGGTGCGCGGCGGAACGGTCGCCTGGTCGGACGACGCGCGATGGATCGCGCGGGGCAAGACCAAATGCCCCGGCATCGAGGTGGTGTCGAAGGGCAGCACACCGACCGCGATCGAAGCACCCGAGTCGGTGAACAGCCCGGGGAGCGCCCCGGACAGCCGCGACGGCTCGGTGTCGGTCGCGGTGGCCACGGCCCCGCTCGCGAGGAGCGCGTGCCGTGCCGTGGCCAGGAGGAAGTCGCCCCGCTCGTAGCGGGCGGCCAGGTCTGCCGGGGTCGCCGGTGCGGTACTGGTCGTCACCCCACCAGCGTCCCAGGCTCCGGCTGAGACCAGGGGAAAGTGTTGCCCGGGCAACAGCCTCTCAGGCAACACCTTCCCCCGGACAGCCCGTGACCTGCGGAAGCGTTACTTCAGCGCCTCGAGAAGGGCCTCGCGCTGCCGCTCGCCCAGGCCGGCGGCACGCCGGTCCGGGTCGATCCCGGCCTGCTCCAGCAGGGCGGCGACCTTGACCGCGCCCAGGCCGGGCACGGCCTTCAGCAGCTGCGTGACCTTCGTCTTGCCGATGGTCTTGTTCTCCTTGGCCTGCTTGAGCACCTTGTCGATGCTCTCCTTGCCGGACTTGATCGACGCAAGCAGCTCGGAGCGCGCTTTGCGAGCCTCAGCCGCCTTGGCGAGGGCATCGGCGCGCTGCTCCGGAGTCAACGTGGGCAGAGCCAACGTAGTAGTCCTTTCATCTCAGGTCTCCGCTTTCGCGGCCGACGGCCTTTAACCATGCTTGCAAGAGCAAGCGCTGGCCAGCCGTCTCTGTACCACGGCTCCAGTAAACGCCACCCGTTCCTCGGCCGTGAAACCGACACGCACTTATTACCCCTCGACCACGCCACGGGCAACCCGCCCCAGCCTGCGGAAACACACCCTTCGACTGGCGATTCAGCGGCGTTCATCACCCTTATGAGCGATGTCGCCACTTCGCACTGTTAGCCATTTTTCGTTTCATGGCAGGAAAAAAACGAATTATTGATGATCTTGACGCGAACCGGGGAACACCCGTTAGCGCGACACTGTGACCGAACGGTTGCCTGCGATGTTACTGACCGGTTCACCCCTCCCGGATTAGAGTCGGCGCAACCCCAGTTCACCGGAGAACGAGCACCACGGGAGTACGCGATGTTGAGCACGATGCAGGACGGGCAGCTGTCACTGGGCAGGCTGCTCCGCCACGGCACCACGGTGCACTCCGAGAGCGAAGTCATCACCTGGACCGGTTCAGAAGCCCGCCGCGAGACCTATGGCGAGCTCGGCGAACACGCCGCGAAGCTCGCGAACGCGCTCCGGAGCCTCGGTGTCACCGGCGACCAGCGCGTCGGCACCTTCATGTGGAACAACGCCGAGCACATGGCCGCGTACCTGGCCATCCCGGCGATGGGCGCGGTGCTGCACACCCTGAACATCCGGCTGTTCCCCGAGCAGCTCGTCTTCGTCGCCAACCACGCCGAAGACCAGGTCGTCATCGTCGACGGCACGCTCGTCCCGCTGCTGGCCAAGCAGCTGCCCGAGCTGAAGACCGTGCGTCACGTCATCGTGGCCAACGGCGACGCCTCCACCCTGCCCGCGCCGGACGGCGTCCAGGTGCACTCCTACGACGAATTGCTGTCCGGCCAGCCGGACACCTTCGACTGGCCCGAGGTGGACGAGCGGTCGGCCGCCGCGATGTGTTACACGTCGGGCACGACGGGTGACCCCAAGGGCGTCGCGTACTCCCATCGGTCGATCTGGCTGCATTCGATGCAGGTCACGATGTCCGACAGCATGCGGCTGGCCCAGCACGACAAGGCGCTCGCGATCGTCCCGATGTTCCACGCGATGGCGTGGGGCATGCCGTACGCGGCCATGATGGTCGGCGCCTCGCTGCTCATGCCGGACCGCTTCCTCCAGCCCGCCCCGATCGCGCAGATGCTCGCCGCCGAGAAGCCGACCTTCGCCGGCGCGGTCCCGACGATCTGGCAGGGCCTGCTCTCCCACCTCGACGCGAACCCGCAGGACATCTCGCATCTGCGCGAGGTCGTCGTCGGCGGATCGGCGGCGCCGCCGTCGCTGATGCACGCCTTCGAAGACCGTTACGGCGTGCCGATCCTGCACGCGTGGGGCATGACCGAGACGTCGCCGCTGGGCAGCGTCGCGCGTCCGCCCGCCTCCGCGACCGGCGAGATGGCGTGGGACTACCGCTACACCCAGGGCCGCTTCCCGGCGTCCGTCAGCGCAAGGCTGATCGGCGACAACGGCGAGGAACTGCCGTGGGACAACGAAAGCGTCGGCGAGCTCGAAGTGCAGGGCCCGTGGACCGCGGCGTCGTACTACGGCGGCAAGGCCGGTGACGAACCCGACCCGGAGAAGTTCCACGACGGCTGGCTGCGCACCGGCGACGTCGGCAAGATCAGCCCCGACGGCTACCTGACGCTGACCGACCGCGCGAAGGACGTCATCAAGTCCGGCGGCGAGTGGATCTCGTCGGTGGATCTGGAGAACCAGGTGATGGCGCATCCCGCGGTGGCCGAGGCGGCCGTGGTGGGCATCCCCGACGAGAAGTGGGACGAGCGCCCGCTGGTCGCCGTCGTGCTCAAGGAGGGCCAGAGCGCCACGGCCGAGGACCTCCGCGACTTCCTGTCCGACAAGGTCGCGAAGTGGCAGCTTCCGGAGAATTGGACCTTTGTGGACGAAGTCCCGAAGACCAGTGTCGGCAAGTTCGACAAGAAGCGGCTGCGGGCGTTCCACTCCGAGGGCAAACTCGACGTCAGTCAGCTCTAACGGGTTAATCTCCCGCGCGCCTGCGCTTCAGTGAAGGCCATCTTGAGGGACTCTGGTCCCTGAAGGTGGCCTTCACGGCGTTCGGCGAAGGGTTTTGTTGGTGCGTAAGACAAGCAGGCGGGCGTTCCTGGCACTGGCGGGGACGACGATGCTCTCCGCCTGCGGGTCCAACACCGTCCAAAGAGGAAACCCGCCGCCCTCGACCGCCTACTCCGCCGGGGTGACCAGGCCGAAACCGAAACCGGTGGACCTCGCGCAGTGGTACCACCCGTATCCCGAGGCGGGGGTACAGGAAGCCGTCACGCGTTACGCGGCCGCGTACCAGAAGTCCAAGGTCGCGGTGCAGTGGAATCCCGACGACTACGAGACGAAACTGAACGCCGCGCTGCAGGCGGGACCGGTGCCGGACGTCTTCGAAGGACAGGTCACCGTCGAGAGGGTCCGGCAGAACCTGCTCGTCCCGCTCGACGACGTCATCGGGCCCGTGCGCGGGGACTTCAATCCCTCGGTGCTCGCGGCGCAGACCGTCGACGGCAAGCTTTACGGCATCCCCCAAGCGCTCGACACGCAGGTCCTCTTCTACCGCAAGAGTTTCCTGCAGGAGGCCGGGGTTCAGCCGCCGCAGACGCTCGACGAACTCGTCGACGCGGCGAAGAAGCTCTCCAAGGACGGCGTCAAAGGACTGTTCGCCGGCAACGACGCGGGCGCGGCGGCGCTCGCCGGGCCGCTGCTGTGGTCAGCCGGGCTCGACCACATCAAGGACGGGAAGTCCGTCGGCTTCGACGATCCGCGTACCGCCACGGCGTTCGCGAAACTCCACGAGCTCAACGGTTCGCTGCTGCTGGGCGCCGCGACGGACTGGCCGGATCCGCTCCCGTTCATCGACGGCCTCACCGCCATGCAGTGGACCTGGCTGTGGAACCTGCCGAAGATCCAGGACACCTTGAAAGACGACTTCGGTATCCTGGCCTTCCCCCGGCTCGACGCGGCGGGTGCGCCGTCCGTCCCGGTCGGCGGGCTGAGCTCGATGGTGCACGCCAAGAGCCTGAACCCCAACGCCGCCAAGGATTTCGTCAAATGGCTGTGGCTGGAGCGCGTCGACTTCCAGCAGGAGTTCGCCACCAAGTTCGGTTTCCATCTGCCCGCCCGGCTGAGCGTGCTCGACAAGGTCACCGCCGCGGGCGACGCCGCGAAGCTGGTCAAAGAGAACGGCCGCGCCACCGGTCCACTGTGGACACCGGCGGCGAACACCGCGCTCGTCGACGCGCTGGGCCGGATCGCCCGCGACGGCGCCGACCCGGCCACCGAGACCAAGGCCGCCGTCGAGGCCGTCAAAGCCGAACTGGGTCGCCTTTCCGCCTGAGCGACCGCACATAAGCGGTGATCAGCACGATCGACAGGATCACCGCGCCACCGTCGGTGACCAGGGACGGGAGCACACCCGGCCAGCCGTGTTCGGCGATCGCCGCCCGGTGCACCTCGAACGGTACGACGTACACGCCGAAGGCTTGGGCGACGTTGACCGCGAGCACCGGCCAGAACAGCCGGCGCCACCCGAACCACACCAGCAGGCCCAAGGCGTTGCCGACGATGAAGACGTTCCCCACCAGCCGCAACGCGCTCAGGTACGTCGGCGCGCCGGCGATGTCGGCCCCTTTGAGCCGCATGCTCGCCTCGATCAGGTCCAGATCGATGATCACGTAGTTCTGCAGCGTCGTGCCGAGCACGAAGACGATCGAGCACAGCACCGTGACCAGGCGGATCTTCGGTGTCCAGAGCATCACTTCCCCCGTTCCCTATCAGTGATAGAGACGAGTCTATCACTGATAGAGTCCGCGGGTGGCACGCAAAGGCTCGCTCGACCTCGCCAAGATCACCGAGGCGGCCGTCGAACTGCTCGACGACGCCGGCCTCCCGGAGCTGACGACGCGGCGGCTGGCGGCGAAACTCGGCGTCAGCTCACCGACGCTGTACTGGCACGTGAAGGACAAGGCGGAACTGCTGGATCTCGTCGCCGAAGCGATCTGCGCCGACGCCTTCGAGATCGATCGATTACTCCCGTGGCGCGATCAGCTCGCGAGCGGGCTCCGCCAGTTCCGCGCCCTGCTGCTGCGTCACCGGGACGCGGCCGCGTTGCTGCGCGAACGGCCGCCGACCGGGCCGCACCGGCTGGGCCATATCGAGACGACCGCGCGGATCCTGCTGGAGGCGGGCTTCTCCGAAGAGGACACCGCGGGGATTTCGCGGCTGCTCACGGCGCATGTCCTGGCGTCGGTCGAAACGCTCCCCGCGCGGAAGCCGGACGAAGGGTTCCTCGCGCGGCTTGAGGCTTATCCGCATGTCGGCAGGCTGGGCGCGGCTTTCGCGGCGCAGAGTGGCGAGGAGCTGTTCGAGCTGGGTGTCGAGGTGATCCTCGACGGGCTCGCCGCCCGGCTGTAGAGGGTCGCGATCCGGGTTAACTCGCGAGTTCCGTCCTTGATCACGCGAGTTCCGGCTTCGATCACGCGAGTGCGGTGCCACGTCACCAACGCGCCCGGAGCACCAGCGTCGAACTCGGCCCGCAAATCTCGTGAGTGGCGTTCGGGTTGGAGCGGACCGGCATTTACCTACTCACGCCTGACTGGGCGAGAGTGGTGGTTCCGCGGCTGCCGGGCGCGACGATGGAGGATTTGGGACGTTGAACGTCCCAAATCCTCCATCGTCGCCAGGGACGCTCGGTGCTGGACCTTGATCAAACGGAAGGTTCGGGACACTCAACGTCCCCGATCCTCCGTTGATCAACACCAGTGGGTAGGTGAACACGAGTCCGTTAGAACACGAATCGCCACTCACGACCACCTGGACCGGCGCTAGTCGCCGGACACACCCCAGATCGCCAGCTCGACGGCGACGTCGTTCTCGTAGAGCAGCGCGCAGTTCGCGCTCCAGCGCGGCCGACGCTCGTACGGCAGCCGTCCCGCTTTGTCGAGCTCGTCGAACTCGGCCACGGACGGCTCCTCGGTGCCGAACGCGGTGACGAGTTCGGCGTCGGTCAGTGGCCGGATCGTGCCGAAGTCGTCCTCACCCGTGGCGCTGATGAACTCGTGGACGTCGAGCACGGAGTGGGTCCCGGACTCCTGGACGCTCTCCACCTCGTACAGCTCGTCGATCGAGTCCGGCCTGCCGAGTTCGTCCTCTTCCCAGAGGTAGTCGCCCTCTTCGAAGACTCGCGCCTTCATCGCGTCCAGCGCCGCTTCCGGGTCGCCGTCGAACCGGCCGCGGACGGACCAAGCCGAAGCACCCACCGGGCCACCTCCTCGCTCGTCGAGCGGCCAGCGTAACCAGCCCGCTTGGCTACTTGCGTATTCGGCCGAACGTGACAAATTTTCGCATTACCCTTTTCTGGCGTTCACCCCACGGCTAACGTCGTCCGGCATCGTCCTTCCGCGACACTCACCCGCGACGACTGGGGGCACCGCCATGTCCGTCATCTCCAGGCGCACCTTCACCGCGGCGGGCGCCGCCGGCGTCGGCCTGCTGCTGTGCACACCGACCGCCAACGCGCTCGACCGCGCGCTGGCGCGCACCGCGTCCCGCGCGGTCCGCACCGCGGGCACCACACTGGAAGCCGCGGCGGCCCCGCGGACCAGCGGTCCCGGCTACACGCGGCTGACCGCGGGCCCCGGCTGGCCGCTCGTGGTCCGCGGCGACCTCGCCGCGCCGAAGTCCGGCCGCGACGACCGGCGCCGCGCGATGGCGTCCTTCGCGCAGTTCACCGACCTGCACTTCACCGACGCCGAAAGCCCGGCGCGTTTCGAGTACCTGCACCCGTTCGTCGGCTCGGCGCACCGGCCGCAGGAGACCCTCGGCCCGGTCGCGACGACGGCGCTGGTCGAACGCGTGAACAGCCTGAAGACGGGTCCGTTCACCGGGCGGGCGATCGACTTCATGGTCACCACCGGCGACAACACCGACAACCACGAGCTGATCGAGCTCGAATGGTTCCTCAAGGTGCTCAACGGCGGCACGGTGAACCCGACCTCGGGCGACCCGAACGTGCACGAAGGTGTCCAGACGTCCGGGTCCTCGCACTACTGGAACCCCGGCAAGCCGCTCGACGACGCGTACACGAAGAAGGGCTTCCCGCAGCTACCCGGCCTGCTCGGCGCGGCGTCGAACACCTTCACCTCGCCCGGTCTCGACGTCCCGTGGTTCTGCACCTTCGGCAACCACGACGACAGCATCGTCGGCACGGTGCCGGATCTGCCGGGGATGGACGCCTGGTACACCGGCCGATTCAAGGTGATCGGCAAGGACGAGACGACGTCGCGGAAGCTCGCCAACGCGATCGGGTCCGGCTCCGGCGTGCCGATCACGGAGCTGTTCGGCGGCTCCGGCACGATCCGCGAGATCACCCCGGACGAGCGACGGCGGCCGTTCAGCACCGCGGAGTTCGTCCAGCACCACCTCGACTCCGCCAACACCGGACCCGGGCCGGTGGGCCACGGGTTCAGCGGGAACAACGCCGACGGGCGGAACGTGTACTACACCTTCCGCATCGCGCCGGGGATCACCGGCATCAGCCTCGACACCACGACGATGGCCGGGCTGGCCGACGGGTCGATCGGGCTCGGCCAGTTCACCTGGGTGGAGAACACGCTCAAGCGCAACAGCTCGACGTACTACGACTTCTTCGGGCGCAAGGTCACGCAGAACGTGACCGACGAGCTGTTCATCCTGTTCAGCCACCACACCAGCGACACCATGGGCAACGTGCTGCCGGACGCGCGGCATCCGCTGGAGATCCGGCTCAACGGCGACACGTTCGTCTCGCTGCTGCACCGGTTCCCGAACGTGCTGGCGTGGGTCAACGGGCACACGCACCACAACAAGATCACCCCGCACGCCGGCAAGACCGCGAAGCAGGGCTTCTGGGAGATCAACACCGCCTCGCATATCGACTTCCCGCAGCACGCGCGGATCATCGAGGTCGCCGACAACGCGGACGGAACGTTGTCGCTGTTCACGACGCTGATCGAGGCGGAGGCCCCGTACGAGGCTTCGTACTCGGACACCTCGACGCAAGCGCTTGCGTCGCTGTACCGGGAGTTCTCGTACAACGACATCCACGCCTCACTGGGCGCGGTCGGGACGGCTCAAGACCAGAACACGGAGTTGCTGCTGCCCCACCCGCTCGCCTGATTCCCCCGCGGCACGAGGTGGGCTGGTCGCGAAAGTGACACAGACTCAGGCCGTCTTGTAGGCAACTGTTTACATACCTCGCGCGACCCGCGAAAATCCCTTCCCTACTGGGTGGAATCGAGGGATGGAGCCGGGATGCGCAGACGAGGGCTGGTCACGCTGCTGACGATCGCGACGATGACCGCGGTGACGGCACAAACGGCGGAGGCGGGTCCCGGCCGTCCGGACGACGAGTCGATCGACTACCACGAATGGTCCGGTCACCCCGGCTTCCGCGACGGCAGGCTCGAAGGGCTCGGTATCGACCACGGCGCCCTGCGCATCCATCGCCCGATCGGCACGATCGAGCACACCGAACCCACCCTCGGCACCACGAAGACCTACGAATACGGCCAATGGACGTCGCGGAGCCACACCCACGGCTTCGACGCCTCCCAGCTGGTCGCCTCGTGGAACGCGAAGACGCCGGCCAAGACCTGGGTCAAGGTGGAGGCGAAGGGCCGCACCGCGTCGGGCGCCGAGACCTCCTGGTACGTGATGGGCCGCTGGGCCAGCGGGGACGCCGACATCAAACGCACCAGCGTCGACGGCCAGAGCGACGCCAACGCCGCGGTCGACGTCGACACGCTGGTCATGAAGTCGGGCGTCGCGCTCCGCTCGTACCAGCTGCGGGTCAGCCTGTACCGCGAAGCCGGTTCCCACGCCACGCCGTCGGTGACGTCGGTCGGCGCGATGACGTCGCTGGTCCCGGACCGCTTCGAGGTCCAGGCGACCAAACCGGGCCGCGCCACCGGGATCGAGCTCAAGGTGCCCGCCTACGCGCAGAACCTCCACAAAGGACAGTTCCCGGAGTACGGCGGTGGCGGCGAGAACTGGTGCAGCCCGACGTCCACCGAAATGGTCGCCGAGTACTGGGGCAAGCGGCCCAAGCCCGAAGACATGAAGTGGATCCCGGAGGGTTACGTCGATCCGACCGTCGCGTACGCCGCCCGCTACACGTTCGACTACGCCTACGACGGAACCGGCAACTGGCCGTTCAACACCGCGTACGCCGCTTCACTCGGGCTGCGTGGGCACATCACCCGTTTGCACTCCTTGAACGAACTCGAAAAGTACATCGCGCGCGGCATCCCGGTGATCACGTCGCAGTCGTTCAAGGCCGAGGAACTCGACGGCGCGGGCTACGGCACCGCCGGGCACATCATGGTCGTCGTCGGCTTCACCAAGGACGGTGACGTGATCGCGAACGACCCGGCCGCGAGCAGCAACGACCGGGTCCGAAATGTCTACAAACGACACCAGTTCGAAACGATTTGGCAGCGCACCAAGCGATACAACACGAATGGCGGCGTTTCCAGCGGCCCCGGCGGAATCGCGTACATCATCACGCCTGGGCACTAAATCGATTCCCCACCCGAGCGGATGTCGCGACGCGGGCTGCTTCCATGGCAGGCTACGAAGTCGACCACTCGGAGGTGGGTATGCCGTACGAGGTCCAGGGCGTCGTTTCCCGCGCCAAGGGTGAGCCGGTTTCGCCGGAGTCCGTGACGGCGACCGACTTCCCGGTGCCGATCGACCTCGACGGCGTGGAGCAGGCTTTCGGGCGTATCCTCCGCAGCGTGGTGACGGGGTGAAACTCTTCACCGACGCCGATTTCCCGGCCGATCCGTATCCGGGAGCGCGGCCCGGGCATTCGTTCGTCCACTTCGACGGTGCCGGGCACAGCCTCGACACCGCGCCGGAGGGCTGGCGCGAACGCCAGGCCGTGCTCGCCTACGGCTCGAACGCGTGCCCGTCCAAGATCACCTGGCTGCGGGAGAACATGGGACTGGAGGGCCCGGTCGTCGTCTGCCAAGCGCGCTGCACCGACCTCGCCGCGGTCTGGGCGTCCGGGCTGCGGTTCCGTGACGGGCAGCGCCCCGCGACGCTGGCCGCCGCTCCGGGCGTCGTCGAGGAGCACGCCGTCTGGTTCGCGACGCCCGAACAGCTGGCCGTGCTCGACAAATGCGAAGGCAACGGCATGCGTTACAACCTGGTGCGGCTGACCGCCCCGGCCATCACCCTCGACGACGGCACCGTGCTCGACGACGTGGTGGCGTACGTCGGCGCCGCGGACATCCGCCTGCCGATCCTGGTGGACGGCAGGCATATCCGCGTCGCCGACCTCGAACAGCGCCGGGCCGCGGCGCTCGACGGGATCCCCGCCGAAACGCACGGTTTGGACTGCACGCTGATCAGACAAGCTTCCCGGGATTGAGGATCCCGCTCGGGTCGACGGCCTTCTTCGCCGCTCGCAACACTTCGACGCCGATCTCGCCGATCTCCGCCGCCAGATAGCGCGCGTGGTCGACGCCGACGGCGTGGTGATGCGAGATCGTGCCGATGCCGGTGATCGCCTCCGAGGCCGCCGCCTTCGCCCGCCGCCATTGGGCGATCGGGTCGGCCTCGTCGCGCGGCGTGAGCACGGTGAAGTACAGCGACGCGCCCGTTTCGTAGGCGTGCGAGACGTGGCACATGATGATGGCGTTGCCGAGGGTCGCGGTGAGCGCGGCACGGACGGCGTCCCGCAGGTCACCCAGTTCGTTCCAGTACGCGGCGGTTTCCAGGGTTTCGACGCAGACCCCGTTGTCCATCAAGGCGTCCCGCTGCCGAGGGCCGGAGAACCGGCCGCGGCGCCAGGATTCACCGAGCGCGGCCCCGATCCGGATGGCACCGAATTCCTTCAGTACACCGGTGGTCTCCTGCCGTCGCCGGTCGACTTCGCGTTTCGACGCGCCTTCCCAGCCGACGATCAGCAGACACGGCGCGTGCACTCCCCGTGCCTTGAGATACCGGCGCAGCGCCTTGGTCTTCAAACTGTCGTTGAGCGCGAGCGAAACCTCGCTCTCGTCCACATCGGACAGTCGCGTCACGTCCGCGAGTACGTGCCGCTGGGCCAGTTCGCGGACCGCGTCGGTGCCCTTCTCCCAGCCGTCGAGGACGAAACCCTCGTAGCGGCGCACTTCCGGCACCGGCCGGACGCGGAGGGCGACCTCGGTGATCACGCCGAGCGCCCCTTCGCTCCCGATGGCGAGATGCCGCAGGTCCGGCCCCGCGGCCGACGCCGGCGCGACGCCGAGTTTCCATTCCCCGCGCGGGGTCGCGAGCCGGACCCCCTTGACCATGTCCTCGAACCGCCCGTAGCCCGACGAGGCCTGCCCAGCGGACCGGGTCGCGGCGAATCCGCCGATGGTGGCACGCTCGTAGGACTGCGGCACGTGCCCGAGGGTGAAACCGTGCGCGGCGAGCAGCCGATCGGCCTCCGGGCCGGTGACCCCCGCCTGCAGGACCGCGATCCGGGAAACGGGATCGACCGAGACCAGTTCATCGAGCCGGGTGAGGTCGAGCGCGATCACGGAAGCCTTGCCCCCGCGCACCGCGGCGACCCCGCCGACCACCGAGGTCCCGCCGCCGAACGGGACGACGCCGACGTCGTGCCGTTCGCAGATTTCCAGTACCGACTGGACTTCGGCGGGATTCTCCGGCAGGACGACGGCGTCCGGCACCGGAAAATCACCGAACCCCCGCCGCCGTATCAAGTCCAGATAGGACAGACCACTGGCCCGCGCGAGCCGTTCCCCCGGCGCCGTCAGGACGTGCTCGGCGCCGACGAGTTCTTCGAGGTCTCGCTTGGGCCGTTCGTCCAGCACCGGTTCGGGAACGGACAGCGCCGAATCGGGCGCGAAGGGCGCCGCGGAGCCCAACGGCCCGATACGCTGGACGAGCCACCTCAGGGCCTTGGCCGGAAGGTGGGCGGCGTCACCGGCCTCGGGCGTCCAGGATCGTCTTAACCGGTGGTCAATAAGCTCGGTCACGACTACAGTGTTACATATGGACGTAAAACGTCACTCACCTGCGGAAACAGGCGTTTCGGCGCTGGCGGACACCCGATCCCGCCAGGCCTCGACACGTGTGTCCGACGACGTTCTGCTCGACGCGGCGAAGAAGTGCGTGCTCGCCGTCGGTGTGCGGCGGACCACCCTCGCCGAGATCGCCCGGACCGCCAAGGTCAGCCGGATGACCGTCTACCGCCGGTTCCCGGACGTGCGCAGTGTGCTCGCGACCCTCATGACCCGTGAGTTCGGCGGCCTGCTGCAGAGCGCCGCGGAACCCGAACCCGAGCCCGCCCACTTCCGCGAGAAGCTCGTCCAGAGCTCTTCGGCCGCCGTCGCCGCGCTGTCGGGCGACCCGCTGTTCCGCACCCTCCTGGACCTCGATTCGGAACTGGTCCTGCCCTACATCGTCGAGCGGTTCGGGAAGACCCAGCGCTTCGCCGAAGGTGTGATCCTGCACCTGCTGAAGTCGGGCCACGAGGACGGCTCGATCCGCAAGGGTGATCCGGCCTCACAGGCTCGCACGCTGCTGCTGCTCATCCAGTCCTTCGCGTTCTCGTACCGTCCGGCCATCGCGGACGTGGACGAGAAGAAGCTGATGGCGGAATTCGCCCACGTGCTCGACGCGGCGCTGCGCCCGTGACGCCGGGCTCGCTCAACGCTCTGCGGCGCGACCGGGAACTCACGGCGCTGGCCGGCGGCGAGCGGGTCGATCTGGTGGTGGTCGGCGGCGGTGTCACCGGCACCGGCATCGCGCTGGACGCGGCCGCGCGCGGGCTTTCGGTCGCCCTGATCGAGGCGTACGACCTGGCGTACGGGACTTCGCGCTGGTCCAGCAAGCTGGTCCACGGCGGGCTCCGGTATCTCGCCAAGGGCGATCTGGCGCTGGCACACGAAAGTGCCGTCGAGCGCGGCATCCTGATGACCCGTACCGCCCCGCATCTCACCAGGGCGATCCCGCAGCTGTTCCCCATGTACCGCAAGACCTCCCGCGGTCAGCAGGCCTTCATCATGACCGGTCTCGTAGCCGGTGACGGTCTTCGCCGCGCGGCCGGGACTCCCGCGTCGGTACTGCCCCGCCCGAGGTCGATCCCGGCCGCGGAGGCGCTGGCGCTCGCGCCCGGCCTGTCCCCACGAGGCCTGCGCGGGGCGCTGCTGGCCTACGACGGCGCGCTGACCGACGACGCGCGGCTGGTCGTGAGCCTCGCCCGCACAGCCGCGGCACGCGGCGCGAAGATCCTGACGAGGGTCGAGGCGCTCCGGCTCGACGCGGAATCGGTGCTGGCCAGGGACAGGCTCACCGGGCAGGAAATCGAGATCCACGCCCGCCAGGTGATCAACGCGACAGGTGTCTGGGCGGGCGAACTGGCGGAGTCGGTCCGGCTTCGGCCGTCGCGCGGCTCGCATCTCGTCCTGGCCTCGGGGGCGGCGCGGATCGGCGCGACGTCGGTCAACGTGCCCGTCCCCGGCGAGAACAACCGCTTCGTCTTCCTGCTTCCGCAACCGGACGGCCGGGTTTTCGTCGGGGTCACCGACGAACCGATCGACGGCCCGGTGCCGCGGGTGCCGGCCGTGCCGGAGTCCGATGTGGACTTCCTGCTCGAAGTGGCCTCGACGGCGTTCACCCGCCCGTTGACCCGCGCCGACGTCGCGGGCTCGTTCGCCGGCCTGCGACCCTTGGTCGAAGGCGGTGGCGGACGCAGCGCGGATCTTTCCCGCAAGCACGCGGTGGTGACCGGGGCCGACGGCGTGCTCACCGTCGTCGGCGGCAAGCTGACGACGTACCGGAAGATGGCCGAAGACGCCGTCGATGCCGCCTTGAAGCGGTCCGGGCTCCTCGCCGGGCCGTCGACGACTTCCCGGCTCCCGTTGCTCGGCGCGACACCGCGCGATCGTCTGTCCACTGTGGACGCTCCGCCTCGGCTGGTCGCGAAGTACGGCACCGAAGCGCCGCGGGTCGCGGCACTCGGCGAGGTCGACCCGGAACTGGGACTGTCCTTGTTCGACGGGAGCGACATCAGCGCGGCGGAGGTCGTCTGGGCCGTGCGGCACGAAGGCGCACTCGACGTCGAGGACGTCCTGGAGCGCCGCACGCGGCTCGGCCTGGTCGCCCCCGACGCCGCGGCCGCCCGCGCCCGCGTCCAGGAACTTGTCGACAAGTCGCTCGCCGGCCTCGCCTGACCCCTCCCGCATCTGGACGGACGACACTCGACAGGACCCGGCCTTGACCGGTGTTGCGAAAGTGGCTTTCGCAACACCGGCCGCTGCCGGACACCGTGGGCACCCAGCGTCCTCTAAATGTGGTGAGTCATGCCCCCAGCTTGACGAGTCGTTGGGTTTTTGCAACAGTATGTTCCATGAGCCCGGTAAGACGCGGCAAAGAGCTGCCGATCTACAACCGGCTTCCCGTGCTCCGGGCCGAGCGTGGACTGAGCAGGGCCGCCCTCGCGACGGCCGTCGAGGTCAACCCGCAGACCATCGGCGCGCTCGAACGGGGAGACCACTACCCGAGCCTGGACCTGGCGTTCCGCATCTGCGCGGTGTTCGACCTCCCGGTCGAAGCCGTGTTCAGCCGCGAACCGTTCACGCCGCTGTCCACTCAGGTCTACCGGGAGGGGGGAACATGAGTGAGGAGCGAGGCCGTCTCGCGGCGTACTGGGAGCGTCAGCAGGAGCGGCTGGACGAGGTGGAACGCAAGCGAGCGCTGAAGCTGCCGGCGTGGCGCACGCGGAAACGGCGACGGGCGTTGAGTGTGCTGGTGCTCGTCGGCGACCTGATCCTGATCGTCGGTGCCGCCCTGTTCCACGCGCAGCCCCCGCCGCTGTTCGTGGTGTGCTGGTTCGGCGGGGCCGTCATCGCCGGCAGCGCGCAATACCTGCTGCGGATCCTCACCGGCAAGATGAGCGGCGGGTTCTCGATGCGGCTCGACGAACGCGAGCGGGAATGGCGCCACCGCGTCACCTACGTCAGCTACCAGGTCCTGGTGGCCTTGATGCTGGTCGCGGTGATCTACGGCCTGGTCGTCTCGGGCACCGAGGACGGCGGCGCGCGTGGCGCGATGATGGGCTGCGCGTTGCTGGTCACCGGCACCACACTGTCCACCGTCATCCTGGGCTGGTCGTTGCCCGACGACGATCCCGAAGACTTCGAAGGGGTGAGCCCGGCATGACCACCACCCGCACGCGAGCGGATCGCCGTCGGCTCGCCGTCGCGGCCGTGATCGGCCATCTGGTCGTGATCGCCGGTGCCGCGTTGCTGCGCGAGCCGACCTTGTGGTTCGCCGTGGGCTTGATGGGGCCCGGGCTGTGTCTCTGCGTCGGCACCGTGGCGGTGCTGCGCAAGGCCGTCGGCAGGCCCGGCTCCGCGGCGAAGGATCTCGACGAACGCGAACTGCTGTTGCGAAACCGCGCGCACTACGCTGCGTTCCAGGGGATCTGCGTGCTGATGCTGGTGGATCTCGGGTACGGGCTTTACGCGGCAGGACAACCGGATCCCGGTTCGTTGCTGTCCGCGATGACAGCGGCGTTGTTCGTCTTCGGGACGTCGCTACCGGCGCTGTGGCTCGCGTGGCGGCTGCCGGACGACGACCCCGAAGACTTCGAGGGGGTGGCTCCGGCATGACCGGGGAGAAGAAACGGCACAGGATGTCCATCGGCGTGGTCGCCGTCGTGCTGGTGGCGGGTGGGGTCCTCGCCGGCGCGGGGAGGGCGGTCCTGGTGTACCGGGCCACCTCGGTGGTGAGCAACGTCAAGCTGGACGGGCTGATCGAACGGAACCGCACGGTTTCCGGCGTCCATCGGGGATTCGCGGCGCTGGTGCGGTATTTCGAAGAGGGGAAGTGGAAATGAGCGAGGGGAAGCTGGAGATCGACAAGATCTCCAAGCGCTACGGCGCGAAGGTGGCGCTGGACGAGGTGAGCTTCGACGTCCAGCCCGGTGAGCTGTTCGGCTTCGTCGGCAGCAACGGCGCGGGCAAGACCACCACGATGCGGATCGTGCTCGGGGTGCTGGCGGCCGACTCCGGCGAGGTGCGCTTCGGTGGCGCCCCGATCACGCACGAGACCCGCACGCATATCGGGTACATGCCGGAGGAGCGCGGGCTGTACCCGAAGATGAAAGTGCTGGAGCAGCTGGTCTATCTCGCCGAGCTGCACGGCATGTCGGCCAACGACGCCCACCGCAGCGCCGAGAACTGGATCGCCCGGCTCGGCCTGACCGAACGCCGCAAGGACGAGGTCCAGAAGCTGAGCCTCGGCAACCAGCAGCGCGTGCAGCTCGCCGCCGCGCTGGTGCACGACCCGAAGGTCCTCGTGCTGGACGAGCCGTTCTCCGGCCTCGACCCGCTGGCCGTGGACGTGATGAGCGGGGTGCTGCGGGAGAAGGCCGCGACCGGCGTGCCGGTGGTGTTCTCCAGTCACCAGCTGGATCTGGTCGAGCGGCTGTGCGACCGGGTCGGCATCATCCGAAGTGGACGGATGGTCGCCTCCGGCACCGTCGGGGAGCTGACCGCCGGCGCGGGCAACGGGCTCGTCGTCACCGCGCCGGCCGCCGGCCCCGGCTGGGCTTCGGCCGTCCCCGGTGTCCGGACGATCGAGCACAACGGCCCGACGACGATCCTCGAACTCGAGACGGGTGCCGACGATCAGGCCGTGCTCGCCGCGGCGCTGGCCACCGGCCCGGTCACCGAATTCACCAAACGCAGGCGTTCGCTGACCGAGCTCTTCCGCGACGCCGTCGCCGAGAAGCCGGCGGCACAGGGAGTTTCCGCATGAACACCGTTTCCTCATGGCGCGCGGTCTGGCTCATCGCCAAACGCGAGCTGAACACCCGGCTGCGCACCAGGTCCTTCGTGATCGGCACCGCCGTCCTGCTGGTCATGCTGATGGGCTACGTCCTGCTGCAGTCCACGCTGATCAGCAACGAGGACAAGAGCAAGGTCGGCCTCACCGGGCAGACCGCCGGGATCGCGCAGCAGCTCAAGACCGCGGGCGAAGCCATCGGCGAGAAGATCGAGACCGTCACCGTCGCCGATCCGGCGCAGGGCCGCTCGCAGGTCGAAAACGGTGATCTCGACGCGCTGCTGTCCGGCAACGCCACCGAGCTGAAGGTGCTCGTCAAGTCCGAATTGGACACCAAGCTGCGCGCGCTGCTGAACGGCGTTTCCCAGCAGGAGGTGCTGAACGGCATCCTTTCCGAAGCCCAGGAGTCCCCTGAGCAGGTGATGCGCACGGTCCACCAGACCCAGGTCGAGGTCGACTCGATCAAACCCCCGGACCCCGAGAAGTCGCAGCGGATGGTGATCGGGCTGATCGTCGCGGTGCTGCTGTACATGAGCATCGTGACCTACGGGACGCTGGTCGCGCAGGGTGTGGTCGAAGAGAAGTCCAGCCGGGTGGTGGAGATCCTGCTGTCCACGGTCCGGCCGTGGCATCTGTTGCTGGGCAAGGTGATCGGGCTCGGCCTGGTCGGGCTGACGCAGCTGGTGATCATCGGTGGCGCCGGGTTGATCGTCGCTTCGGCGACCGACGTGCTGACGCTGTCCGGGGTCGCGACGAGTGCCCTGCTGTGGGGTGTCGTGTGGTACCTGCTCGGGTTCCTGCTGTACGCCACCGTCTACGGCGCCATGGGTTCGCTGGTCTCCCGGCAGGAGGACACCCAGTCGGTGATCGGGCCGGTCAACATCGTGCTGATCCTCGGCTTCGTCGTCGGGTTCAACCTGCTGGCCCAGGCACCGGAAGGCACGGGGACGAAGGTGCTTTCCCTGGTGCCGCTGCTTTCCCCGGTGCTGATGCCCGCGCGGATCGCGGCGGGCACCGTCGAGGTGTGGGAGATCGTGGCGTCGCTGGGCCTGACCGTGGCCGCCATCGCCCTGTTCACCTGGCTGGGCGCGCGGATCTACCAGAACAGCGTCCTGCGGGTCGGCAGCCGGATCAAGCTTTCGGAAGCCCTGCGCGGCTAACCTTTGATGGCGCCGTAGCGCTCCAGTGCGACCTGACGTTCGTGCGAGTGGTCGACCATCGGTGCCGGATAGTCCTCGACGTTCTCCGGTTTGTGCACGGCTTTGCCCTGCACAAACCGGAGTTCGGGGACATAGCGGCGGACGTAGTCACCGGCGGGGTCGAACTTCTCCCCCTGCGTCGTCGGGTTGAAGATCCGGAAGTAGGGCGCGGCGTCGGTGCCGCTCCCCGCGACCCACTGCCAGTTCAGCTGGTTCGACGCGAGATCCCCGTCGACCAGATGCTTCATGAAATGCCGTGCGCCGAGCCACCACGGCAGATGCAGATCCTTGACCAGGAAGCTCGCCACGATCATCCGGACGCGGTTGTGCATCCAGCCCTCGGCCAGCAACTGGCGCATCCCGGCGTCGACGATCGGGAATCCGGTGCGTCCCTCACACCACCGCCGGAATGCCTCGTCGTCGCTCTCGTATTCCATGGCGTCGAACCGGGAATCGTAGTTCTTCCGCGCGGTTTCGGGACGGTGCCACAGGACATCGGCGTGGAACTCGCGCCAGGCGAACTCGCCGCGCAGTGCTTTGGCGCCGGAGCCCTCGTTTCCGGAGAGGTCGGCCAGCAGGGTGCGCGGATGGACGCAACCCCAGCGCAGATACGGCGAAAGCCTTGTCGTACCGGGACGATCGGGACGGTCGCGATCCTCGTCGTAGGTTTCCAGGCCGTCGTCCAGGAACTCGTGCCAGCGCTCCAGCGCCGCCTTCTCGCCGGGCTCGGGCAGCTCCATTCCTTTGAGCGACGGGGATTTCGGAAGCTTGACCGATCGCGGCGGCTCCAGCCAGTCCACAATGGACTCTCCGGTGTCGGCGGGGCGCGGCCAGCCGTGACGCACCCACGCACGGTAGAACGGGGTGAACACGCGGTACGGGTCGCCATCGGGCTTGGTGATGCGGCCGGGCGTGATCGCGTACGACGAACCTGTCTCGACCCAGGCGATGTCGTGCTCCGCCAACGCCTTCTTGACCTCGTCGTCGCGGCGGCGGCCGTACGGGCCGGTGTCGGCGCTGACGTGCACGGTCGCGGCGCCGACCTCGCGAGCGGCCTTGACGACCTCCTCGGCCGGGTCGCCCTTGACCAGCATCAGGCGTCCGCCGAGCTGGTCGTCCAGCGCCTTCAGGCAGCCGTGCAGGAACGCGACGCGCGGGGCGCCGGAGGGTTTGAGGAGCGCGTCGTCAAGGACGTACAGCGCGAGGACGTGCTTGCTGTGCTTCGAAGCCTCCAGCAGGGCGGCGTGGTCGCCGAGGCGGAGGTCGCGGCGGAACCACAGCACTACCGGGGCTTCTCTGGTCACTCCGGAAACCCTAAGGCCGGTCCCTTGGCCTCGCACGCCCGGATGTCATGAAAGGGTCGTTCCTGACGAAAAACGTCAGGAACGACCCTTTCATGACATTTGCGGGAGGGGCGGGATCAGCGCTCCGAGATGGGCGCGTAGTCCCGCGACGCGTAGCCGGTGTAGATCTGCCGCGGGCGGCCGATCTTGGTGGCCGGGTCCTGGATCATCTCGCGCCAGTGCGCGATCCAGCCCGGCAGGCGGCCGAGCGCGAACAGCACGGTGAAGTACTTCGTCGGGAAACCGAGCGCCCGGTAGATCAGGCCGGTGTAGAAGTCGACGTTCGGGTACAGCTTCCGCTCGATGAAGTAGTCGTCCGAGAGCGCGGTCTCTTCCAGCTTCTTCGCGATGTCGAGCAGCTGGTCGCCGCCCTTGAGCTTGGAGAGGATCTCGTCCGCGGTGTTCTTGATGATCTTCGCGCGCGGGTCGTAGTTCTTGTAGACCCGGTGCCCGAAGCCCATCAGGCGGACACCCTTTTCCTTGTTCTTCACGCGCTGGACGAAGTTCGCGACGTCGCCGCCCTCGGCCTGGATGCCCTCGAGCATGTCCAGGACCGCGCTGTTGGCGCCACCGTGCAGCGGGCCGAACAGCGCGTTGATACCGGCCGAGATCGAGGCGAACAGGTTCGCCTCGGAGGAGCCGACGAGGCGCACGGTCGAGGTGGAGCAGTTCTGCTCGTGGTCGGCGTGCAGGATGAACAGCAGGTCGAGCGCCTTGGCGACGTCCGGGTCGACCTCGTAGGGCTCGGCCGGGAAGCCGAAGGTCATCCGCAGGAAGTTCTCGACCAGGCCGAGCGAGTTGTCCGGGTACAGCAGCGGCTGGCCGACGGACTTCTTGTACGCGTACGCGGCCAGGGTCGGGACCTTGGCCAGCAGGCGGATGGTGGACAGCTCGACGTTCGGTTCGTCGAACGGGTTGAGCGAGTCCTGGTAGAAGGTCGACAGCGCGGATACGGCGCTGGACAGCACCGGCATCGGGTGCGCGTCACGCGGGAAGCCGCTGAAGAAGGCCTTCAGGTCTTCGTGCAGCAGGGTGTGGCGCTGGATCTTTTCGGTGAACTCCGACAGCTGCGTCTGGGTGGGCAGCTCGCCGTAGATGAGCAGGTACGAGACCTCGATGAAGGTCGACTTCTCGGCCAGCTGCTCGATCGGGTACCCGCGGTAGCGCAGGATGCCGGCGTCACCGTCGATGTAGGTGATGGCCGAGGACGCGGCGCCGGTGTTCACGAACCCCGGGTCGTGGGTGATGTACCCGGTCGTCGCCAGCAGCTTCCCCAGCTCGATCCCGGGCGCACCCTCCACCGGGTGGATCACCTTGAACTCGTGCTCACCGTTGGGCAGGCGCAGCGTCGCGGTCTCGCCGGACTGCCCCGCAGCCGTCGTCGCGTCGGACATGTAAGTCCCTCTCACGTTCAGCACGGGCCGGCGGCGCCTGTAGGTTCCACAGGTACGCCCTCTTTCACGCGCGTGACCCACGGCCTCGCTGCACACCGCCCCGCTGGGGTATGAATTCCCCTCCACGCTAGTCGAGAATGGGGTCAACGCGCAGCGGGTGAGTTGCTCACAACAGCCCCTTTGGGACCAGGTTCACACGGCGGATGCCATATCTTCGGCCGTCGGCGGTTCCGCCCCGCTCCGCGAGACGGTGATCGACGCCGCTTTCGCCGCGAATTCGAGCGCCGTGCGCCAGCCGTCGGGGTCGAGAGTGGACACGTCCCGCACGCCGTTCGAGTACAGCCAGGCCAGCAGGGCGCCTTGCACGGTGTCACCGGCGCCGATCGTGTCGACCACGTCGACCCGGCGTGACGGGACCTGCGCGATTTCGCCCGCTCGTGTGATGACGGACAACCCTCGCGCGCCGCGGGTGAGCACGACGGCATCGACTCCGCTAGAGGTCCAGACCTTTGCCGCGTCGACCGGGTCGGCGCCTTCGGCGAGCCATTCCGTGTCGTCGTCGGAGATCTTGAGCAGGCGGACATGCGGCAGCCAGGACTCGAACCGCGCCCGGTACGCCGCCGGATCCTCGATCAGCGCCGCACGGATGTTCGGATCGAGGACGGTCAGCACGCCGCGCGCGGATTCGCGGCGCAACAGCGTTTCGTAAGTGCTCGCGCCCGGCTCCAGGACCATGCCGAGGGTGCCGAGGGAGAGCGCCGTCACATCTTCGGGGAGCGGTCCGGGGTCGGCGACGAGCCGGTCCGCGGTGCCCTCGGTGTAGAAGGTGTACCGGGCGGAGCCCTTGTCGTCGAGCGCGACCACGGCGAGCGTCGTCGGCTCGTTTCCCCGCTGCAGCAACGCGGTGTCGACGCCGGAGGCGTGCAGGCGGTCCACCAGCGCGACACCGAAACGGTCGTTCGAGACGCGCGAGAGGAAACCCGTCGGGACGCCGAGCCGCCCGGCGGCGAGCGCGACGTTGTAGGGACCACCACCCATCCGGGGCAGCAGCGCGCGCAACCCACCGTCCACAGTGGAATCCAACGGTTCACCAGGAACGAGGTCGACCAGCGCCTCTCCACCCACCACGATCACGGGCGCGATGCTAGCCGAGGCGGTGGTTCCACCACCAGAATTGTCAGTTCAGGACATTTTTTGTCGCGATGCCGCCGAGCAAAAGCTCCGACAACGCGGTGAACGCTTCGGCGTCGGTCACCCCGGTGCGCTGCCCGATCACGCCGGTCTGGATTCCCTCGATGATCAATCCCGCCATTTCCGCGATCAGCCGCGCGTGCACCTCGCGGAAAACACCGTCGGTGACCCCTCGGTCGATGAACGACCGGATCCGGGCGGCCGCGGCGCGGCTGTTGAGCTGATACGCGTCCCGCGCCGGCGCGAATTCGGCGATGTCGGTCATGAAAGCGGCCGAGGCGCGATTCAGGTATTCGGAGATCCCCGCGAGATACTCGCCGAGGATCTTGCGGGCGTCGTCGATCCCGGCGATCCGCTCCTCCAGCAGCTCGGCGGCCCCCTTGAAAAAGTGGGTGACGACCTTCACCGCGAGCTGCTCCTTGCTGGGGGCGAGCGCGTAGAGGGTCGATTTCGAGCAGCGGAGCCTCGCGGCCAGGTCGTCCAGCGTGAACTGGGAGAACCCCTCGGCGAGGAAGAGCGCTTCGAGTTCCGAGAGCAGCGCTTTCTGACGCGCGGTGGGCTGGCGGCGCGAGGTCATCGGATCACTATCCCCTACGCGAACGGTGTACCCCCAGCGCCGTCTACTGTACGCTGAATCAGCCCACAGTACTGTTTTTAGTACCGCTCAGCTCGGAGGAGCCATGCCGGCGGACCGTCTGCTGCCCAGCACCGAGGCCCAGGACCTGATCGACCTGGCCAAGGAGATCGCGCGCGAGGAACTCGCCCCGATCGCGAGCAAGTACGAAGAGACCGCGCACTTCCCGCGCGAACAGTTCCGGCTGCTCGGCCAGGCGGGGCTCCTCGGCCTGCCGTACTCGGAGCGCTGGGGTGGCGGTGAGCTGCCGTACGAGGTCTACCTGCAGGTTCTGGAGGAGATCGCGGCGGCGTGGATGTCGGTGGGCGTCGGGCTCTCCGTGCACACGATGTCCTGCTTCGCGCTGGCGCACCACGGCACCGACGAACAGCGTGACCGCTGGCTGCCCGCGATGCTCGAAGGCGGCCTGCTGGGCGCGTACGCCCTCTCGGAGACCCACGCCGGCTCCGACGCGGCCGCCTTGTCCACTCGCGCGCGGCTCGATGGCGACCGGTACGTCGTGAACGGCACGAAGGCGTGGATCACCCACGCGGGTGAGGCCGACTTCTACACGACGATGGTGCGCACCAGCGACGAGGGCGGGCAGGGCATCAGCTGCCTGCTCATCGACGCGGCGACGCCGGGCCTGTCGGCCGCGCCGCCCGAACGGAAGATGGGCCTCACCGGGTCGACCACGGCACAGCTGATGTTCGAAGACGCCGCCGTCGACGCCGAACGCCGGATCGGCGAAGAGGGCCAGGGGCTGAAGATCGCACTGTCGTCGCTCAGCTCCGGGCGGCTGGGCATCGCGGCGTGCGCCGTCGGGCTCGCGCAGGCCGCGCTGGACGAGGCACTCGAGTACGCGAAGGGGCGCACGCAGTTCGGGCGGCCGATCATCGAGTTCCAGGGCCTGGAGTTCCTGCTGGCCGACATGGCCGCGACCGTCGAGACCTCGCGCGCGATGTACCTCGACGCGGCCCGCCGCCGCGACCGCGGGCTGCCGTTCCAGCGGCAGGCGTCCATCGCGAAGCTCGTCGCGACCGACGGCGCGATGAAGGTGACCACCGACGCCGTGCAGGTCCTCGGCGGCGCCGGCTACACGAAGGACTTCCCGGTGGAGCGGTACATGCGGGAGGCGAAGGTGCCGCAGATCTTCGAGGGCACGAACCAGATCCAGCGCATGGTGATCGCTCGGGAACTGCGGAAAGGCTGACGCTCCGCGCTGATACGATCACCGAAGGTCAACCTGTGGCCGTGAGACACTGTGGATGACGTGAGGAGACGCTGTGACAGCCCTTCCCTATTCCACGACCGGGTCGCACGGTGAACCAGGGTTGGCCATCCCGGATCACCTGCTGTCGGTCGCGGAGTACGCGGCGCTCGGCGAGCCCGATTCCGGATTCACCGAGCTCGTGGAAGGCCGCCTCGTCATGTCGCCGAGTCCCAAGAGGAGACACAACAAGGCGCTGTACGCCTTGGCCAGGCAACTGGAATCGCAGCTGCCCGATGACCTCGAATTCGTCCAGGACATCGACGTAGATCTGGGACTGGTGCCCCCAGGTGAGCCAGGTTTCGCCAGGCGGCCGGATCTGATCATCGCCCTTCGCGAGGCAGGCGAACGGATCGACGAAGAAGACACGATGTATCACGCGGACGACGTCGTCGTGGTGGTCGAGATCGTGTCGCCTGGCTCGAAGCGCACCGACTACGTGACCAAACACGGCGAGTACGCCGACGCGGGGATCCCGCATTACTGGATCGTCGATCTCAGCGAACCGGTCTCGCTTGTCGCCTGTCACCAGGCGGGCGAACTCGGCTATCAGGACGCTCCGGCCATGACAGGCGAATTCAGGGCCGTCGAACCGTTTCCGGTGAAGCTGGATCTCGACCGGCTGCTGTCGTGAGTGTTTCGGGTTGTTAGAACGACCCGAAACACTCACGAGCCGCCGTACCCCGGCGGGCCGAACTGCTGTGGCGGCGGACCGGGCTGCTGCGGCCATCCGTTCTGCGGCGGATAAGGCCGCTGCCCCGGTGCGGGTTGCCACTGGGGCTGCGGAAAACCCTGCTGCTGCGGGAAACCCGCCTGCGCCTGCCACTGCATATCCTGCCGAGCCGCGGCGATGGCGCGGTCCTTGCGCCGTTTCCCGCGGATCAGCATCGTCGCCCCCAAGCCGGTCAGCGCGACACCGACCCCTGCCATCCAGAGACCGTGATTCCGGAACGTCTCGGCACGGGACTCGGCAGCGGCCTTCATCTGGTCGTAAGTGTCCTCGTCGACCACGCGGCCGCCCTTGGTGCTTTCGCAGACGTCGCCGGGGCCCATGATCCGGCCACCGCATTTGATGACACTCGGATCCTCACGGGCGAACAACAGGGTGACGACGAGAAACCCGATACCGACGACCAGAACGAAGACCCAGCGCTTCATGTGTTACACATCCTCCCCAGTGTGTAACACATGAGAGCACGGGCCGGTCGTTCTGACAAGACCGGGGTCAGCCTTCGCGGTAGCGCCGCTCCTCGGTGACGCCGACGCCGGTCGCCTCGTCGAAGTGGTAGACCTCGCGCCCGCGCACGAACACCCGCATCGCGCGATTCATCACGTCCAGCGGGTCGCCCGACCAGATGACCACGTCGGCGTCGAGGCCCGGCTTCAGCGAGCCGACCTGGTCGTCGAGGTCCAGCATCGCGGCCGGGTTGACGGTCAGCGCCTTCAGCGCGGTCTCCGGGTCCAGGCCGTCCTTCACCGACAGCGCGGCCTGGTACACCAGGAAGTTGATCGGCACGACCGGGTGGTCCGTGGTGATCGCGATCCGCACGCCCGCCCTGGCGAGGATGCCGGGCGCGCGCAGGGTGCGGTTGCGCAGCTCCACTTTGGACTTGGTGGTGAACAGCGGCCCGAGGATCACCGGCACGTCCCGCTCGGCGAGCAGGTCCGCGATCAGGTGGCCTTCGGTGCCGTGGTTGATCACCAGCTTGTAGCCGAACTCGTCGGCCAGCCGGATCGCGGTGACCATGTCGTCTGCGCGGTGGACGTGCTGGTCCCAGTACAGCTCCCCGTCGAGGACCTTGGCCAGCGTCTCCTTGGTGAGGTCGACGTCGAACGGCTTGCCCTCGCCGGCGGCGTGCTCGCGCTGGGCGGCGTAGTTGCGCGCGGCGGTGAAGGCGTCACGGATGGTCGACGCGACACCGAGCCTGGTCGACGGCGTCTGCTTCTTCTCGCCGTACACGCGCTTCGGGTTCTCGCCGAGCGCGCTCTTCACGCTGACGCCCTCGGCGAAGATCATGTCGAGCACGGTCCGGCCCCAGGTCTTGACGCCGATCGTCTGCCCGCCGATGGGGTTCCCCGAGCCGGGCTTGATGACGACGCTGGTGACGCCGCCCGCGAGCGCGTCGTCGAAGCCGGGCTCGTACGGGTCGATCCCGTCGATCGCGCGGAACCGCGCGCCGTTGGGGTCGGTCATCTCGTTGGTGTCGTTCCCGGACCAGCCTTCTCCATCTTCGTGGACGCCGAGGTGGGCGTGCGCGTCGATGAATCCGGGCAGCACCCAGCTGCCCGCGGCGTCGATCAGTTCGGCGTCGTCGGGGACGTCGACCTCGGCGGCCGTGCCGACCGCGGCGATCTTCCCGTTCTCGATGAGGACCGTGCCGCCGTCGATGGGATCACCGTCGACCGGGACGACGTAACCACCGACGATGGCCTTGACCTGTGCTTTGTCAGACATACTTTGACACGCTAACGAACTGGGCCGCCGGTCCGCACGCGGGGCTTTTCGAAATGGACCAGTTCGTAGTGCTTCTCGGGCGTGCGGTGCGTCTCGACGTAGCCGAGCTTCCGGTACATCCGCAGCGGACCGGCGCTCCGCTCCCCGGTGAACAGGCGGAACACGGTCACCGAAGGCGGCGCGGCGTCTTCGGCGGCGAGCAGCAAGGAGCTGCCGAGCCCGTGTCCCTGCCTGTCCGGGGCGACGATGAGCCTGCCGACGAGACCGGCGTCGCCGTCCACGACGATCCGCACGCTCGCCACCAGCCGCCCGGATTCCCTGATGCCCCAGGTGGAACACGCGGGATCACCCAGAGCCGCCTTGGCCTGCTCGAAGGTCTCCATCAGCGGCGGGAGGTCGATGTTCTCGTGCGCCCTGGCCTCCGGGACGTACGCCGCGCGCTGCAGCGTGAGCACCTCGCCCGCGTCGGCGGGCCCCAGGCGGAGAAGCGGCATCTCAGCGCACCCGGATTCCCCAGCTCCCGGTCCACGACGACGCGGGCTCCAGCTCGATCAGGTCGGTGCCGGTGTTGAGCGCGTCGGCGGGGCAGGTCATCGGTTCGATGGCCACCGCCCGGCCGCGGCCGACGAGGTCGTCCGGCGTGAACACCTGCGCCCACCGGAAGTCCGGCCCGGCCCAGACCAGCAGTTCCTGGTCCCCGTGCGAAAGGATGTAGTGGTGGTTGCCGTCTTCGGCGACACTCAGCCCGCCGAACGCCGTGTCCAAGTTGACGCCTTCGAGCAGCTTGCCGGACCGGAAGTCGTACTCGGTGCCCTCGACGTCCTGCTCGTCGGCGTACGGCATCTGCTCGTCGCCGAGATACGGCCGGACCCGGCTCGCGGGCAGCGTCAGGGTCAGCTCGTCGGTGGGCGCGTCGCCGATGCGGAAATACGGGTGCGTGCCGAGCCCGACGCCGATCGGGGCCTCGCCCTCGTTGCGGATCTCGTGCGTGACGACCAGCTCGCGCGGCGAGATCTCGTAGGTGATCGTCGCGCGCAGCGGCACCGGCCAGCCCTCCTGCGCCGGGACGTCGATGGCCAGGGTGATCGACGACTCGGCGTGTTCGAGGAGCTCCCATTCCTCGTGCCGGGTCAGGCCGTGGATCGCGTTGCCGCGCGCCTCTTCGGTGATCGGGAGCTGCTGCTTCTCGCCCTGGTAGTCCCACTGGCCGCCCTTGGTGCGGTTCGGCCAGGGCAGCAACACCTGTCCGGCGCCCTTCGGCGGCTTCTCGTCCTCGGCGAACGCCTCGACGTAGGGCACCCCGCCGACCTCGAACGCGCGCAACCCGGCACCGATCTCGGTGATGACGGCTCGCGCGTTGCCGCGGGTGATTTCGAACTGCTCTCCGGTGGGATTGGCCATGCCGACGAGGTTACTGTGAGAACGCCACGCCCGGACGAAGGAGACCGCCGCGATGACCGTTCCCGGCTACCCCAGCACCGTCGGCCGTGTCCTGGAACGGAGCGCGCGCCGCGTCCCGGGCCGGGTCGCGCTCACGTTCGCCGATCGCGTGTGGACGTACGCGGAGCTCGACCGCGCGGCGGGCCGGGTCGCGGCGAAGCTGCTCGATCGCGGGCTCGTCCACGGTGACCGGGTCGCGGTCTTCGGCAAGAATTCCGACGCGTACCTGTTGCTGTACCTCGGTTGCGCGCGGGCCGGGCTGGTGCACGTGCCGGTGAACTTCAACGCCCGCGGCGAGGAACTCGAGTATCT
Source organism: Amycolatopsis keratiniphila subsp. keratiniphila (assembly GCF_001620365.2). Taxonomy (GTDB): domain Bacteria; phylum Actinomycetota; class Actinomycetes; order Mycobacteriales; family Pseudonocardiaceae; genus Amycolatopsis; species Amycolatopsis keratiniphila. The sequence continues at coordinate 119,712 of NZ_LQMT02000018.1, read as the reverse complement.
GCTCACCCAGTCCGAGCCCGCCGTCGCCTTCGTCGACCCCGCGCTGGCCGAGCACGTCGGCGTCGATCATGTGTCCACACTGGACGTTCTGGACTGGGCACTGGACGAGACCGTCGAGCCGCACGAGGAATCCGGGGTCGCGGACGACGACCTCGTCCAGCTGCTCTACACGTCCGGGACGACCTCGCGGCCGAAGGGCGCGATGCTCACCCACCGCGCGCTGGTGCACGAATACTCGTCCTGCATCGCCGCGCTCGACCTGAGCGACCGCGACGTGCCGCTGCACGCGTTGCCGCTGTACCACTCGGCGCAGATGCACGTGTTCCTCATGCCCGGGCTGGCCGTCGGCGCGACGAACCATCTCGTCGAGGGGCCCGACCTCGGCGACATCCTGGCGCGGATTCCGCGTCAGGGCATCACTTCGCTGTTCTTCCCGCCGACCGTCTGGGTCGGGCTCGCGAACCACCCCGGCCTCGCGGACGCGGACCTGGGCTGCCTCACCAAGGCGTACTACGGCGCTTCGATCATGCCGGTGCCGGTGCTGAACGCGCTCCGCGCACGGCTGCCGGAAGTCGGGTTCTACAACTGCTTCGGGCAGTCGGAGATCGGTCCACTCGCGACGGTCCTGCGGCCCGAAGAGCACGACGCACGCCCGGATTCCGTCGGCCGCCCGATCCTTTTCGTCGAGACGCGCGTGGTGGACGCCGAGATGAACGACGTCCGACCGGGCGAACTCGGCGAGGTCGTCTACCGCTCTCCCCAGCTGTGCACCGGTTACTGGGGCAAGCCCGAGGAATCGGTGGAAGCGTTCGCGGGCGGCTGGTTCCATTCCGGCGACCTGGTGCGGCAGGACGAGGAGGGCTACCTGTTCGTCGTCGACCGGATCAAGGACGTCGTCAACACCGGCGGCGTGCTCGTCGCGTCGCGCGAGGTGGAAGACGCGCTGTACGCGCATCCCGCCGTCGCCGAGGTCGCCGTCGTGGGCCTGCCGCACGAACGCTGGATCGAGGCGATCGCCGCGGTGGTCGTGGTGAAGGAACCCGTCGGAGAAGCGGAACTGATCGAGTTCGCCAAGAAGTCGCTCGCGGCGCACAAGGTGCCGAAGTCGGTGCATTTCGTCGGCGAACTGCCGAAGAACGCGTCCGGGAAACTGCTCAAACGCGAGCTGCGGCAACAGTTCGGCGGATCAGCGTCCGCGATCGGCGTCTAGCGACTCGGCGTACGCGGCGAATTCGCAGGCCGCTTCGAGACTGCCCGGACGCGGCGGATCGCCGGGGTCCCAGCCGAGGTCACGGTCTTGGAGCACCTGCGTGAGCAACGGGCGCCAACGCGGATCGAGGTTCTCGCGCGCCCATTCGAGCGCGCCGTGTTTCGACTCGACCTCGGCCGTGCGCAAGGTGTAGAGCACGCGGCAACAAGTCGACACTATGTAGCGCTGGGTCCAGGCGATGTCGAAGGGCGCCCACGTCCGCACGCCGTCGACCAAGCCGTGCAGTTCCTGGCGCATGGCCGCGCGCATCGCGTCCGGCGGCGGCTCGTCGACCAGGCTCGCGATCGGCGGACCGTCGAGCACGATGCCTTTGTGGCGCAGGATCCAGCGCGTGTGGAGGCTGTTGCAGTGGGTGTCCCAGATCAGGACGCGGTGGCCGTGGTCGCAATACAGCCACGGGGTGCCGAGCCCCTTGCTCGTTTTCAGGGACGCGATGTCCGCGTACGAGCCCTCGATTTCCTTGCACCAGAAGCCTTCTCCGGTGGGGAGTTCGTCGTGGAGCACGCGGAGATCGGCTTCGATCCGGCCGCTCGGCGGTTCGGTGGTCGCGATGATGAAGTCGCAGTCGCTGTGGAGGTCACCGGCGCCGAGCGCGAAGGAGCCCTGGACGTACGCGCCGACGTACGTGTCGCCGAGGATCTCGCGGGCTGAGGCGACCAGGTCGGTGAGTACCTGGTCGAGTTCGGCGTAGGGCGTGTACACGGGTCGGACGCTACCCGGCTTTATGAGCGGCAAGGCGTGACTCGCGTGATCAGACACGTAACTCGCGTGGTCAGAGGCGTAACTCATGAGTGCGGTGTCTGATCACGCGAGTTACGCCTCCAATCACGCGAGATCCGAGTTGGATCACCCTAGTCTTACTAGACCGGTCGTCATAGTTTGGGCTACAGTCGGCCGCATGGTCCGCCGCACCGACACCCGGCAGCGCATGCTCGACTCCGCCGCCGACCTCTTCCACCAGCAGGGCTACCACGCCACCGGGCTCAACCAGCTCGTCGCCGCCGTGGGCGCGCCCAAAGGGTCGCTCTACTTCCACTTCCCCGGCGGCAAGGAGCAGCTGGCCGCCGAAGCCATCCGCCAGTCCGCCGACCGGCTGTGCGACCAGCTGCGCACGATCGCCGCGAACGCGCCCGACATCGTCACCGGTATCGAGAACGTGGTCGACGCGCTGGCGACCTCGCTGGAGGAGTCGGATTTCCAGCGCGGCTGCCCGCTCGCGACGGTCGCGCTCGACGCGTCGGGCGACAGCGAGGTGATCCGCCAGGCCTGCGCCGACGGCTACCAGTCCTGGCACACCGTCATCGCCGAAGCGCTGGCCACCGACAAGGCGAACCACCTGGCCACGGTCGTCCTCGCCGCCATCGAGGGCGGCCTCCTGCTGGCCAAGACGTTGCACGACACCGCGCCCTTGCGCGCGATCGCCCCGCACCTTCGCACCACACTCGAACGGGAGCTCTCCTGATGCGCGTCCATCACCTGAACTGCGGAACCATGCGGCCGGTCGGCGGCAAACTCATCGACGGCAGGCCCGGGCTGTTCCGGCGAGCCGAACTGGTCTGCCACTGTCTACTGCTGGAGACCGGCACCGGGCTCGTACTCGTCGAGACCGGTGTCGGAACGCCGGCCGTCACCCGCCCGGCCGAATGGCTCGGCGCCGGTTTCGTCCGGCTGGTGCACCCCGACAGCGACGACGACCTCAGCGCCACCACCCAGATCCGCAAGCTCGGCTTCGACCCGGCCGACGTGCGCGACATCGTGCTCACCCACCTCGACCTCGACCACGCGGGCGGGCTCGTCGACTTCCCCCACGCGCGGGTCCATGTCCACGATCGCGAGCTCCAGGCGCTGGAGAAGCCGATCGACCGCAAGGAGGCGAGCCGCTACCGCAAGGTCCAGTTCGATCACGGGCCGATCTGGCGCTCGTACCGCGCCGACGGCGAGCCGTGGTTCGGTTTCGACGCCGTCCGCGAGCTCGACGGGGTCCCGGACGTCCTGATCATCCCCCTCGCCGGGCACACCCGCGGCCACGCCGGCGTCGCGGTCGACACGGGTGACGGCTGGCTCCTCAACGCCGGTGACGCCGTCTTCCACGGCAGCGAGCTGGAGCGAAAACCGCATATCCCTCCGGCCTTGGGCTTCTTCGAGTCGTACATGCAGACGGAGAAGACGGCACGACTGGACAACCAGCGCCGGCTGCGCGAACTTGTCAGTAACAACGGTGCCGAAGTGACGGTCTTCGCCGCCCACGACGTCACCGCATTCGAACGGCTCAGCCAGAGGAGCAGGCTATGAAGGTGCACCACCTGAACTGCGGCACGATGCGCGCACCGGGAGGCAAGCTGCTCGACGGCCAGCCCGGGCTGCTGCGCCGCTCGGAGCTGGTGGCGCATTGCCTGCTCATCGAGACCGGCGACGGGCTCGTGCTGGTGGACACCGGCTTCGGCCGCAAGGGCGTCGCGAATCCCGGTGCGTGGCTCGGGACGCCGTTCACGATCATGGTCGGTGCGAAGCCGGTCGAGACGGAGACGGCGGCCCACCACGTCGAGGCGCTCGGCCACAAGCTCGAAGACGTCCGGCACATCATCTGCACCCACCTCGACGTCGACCACGCGGGCGGGCTCGCGGACTTCCCGAACGCCGTCGTGCACGTCCGCACCGCGGAACACGACGTGGCGACGTCGCCGTCCAACCAGAGCGAGAAGCTCCGCTTCCGGGCCAACCAGTTCGCCCATCGTCCACTGTGGAGCATGTACGACGAGGCCGGGGACGACTGGTTCGGTTTCCAGGCCGTCCGCGAGCTCAAGGGCCTGCCGCCGGAGATCCTGCTCGTGCCGCTCGCGGGACACACCAAGGGCCACACCGGCGTCGCGGTCGACACCGGCGACGGCTGGCTGCTGCACGCGGGCGACGCGTACTTCTTCCACGGGCAGATGGATCCGGTGAAGCCGCATTGCCCGCCGGGGATGACCGCGTTCCAGAACATGGTGCAGACGCTGCGCAAACCGCGGCTGGAAAACGTCGAGCGGCTGCGCGAGCTGGGCCGAGAACACGCCGACGAGATCACCGTGTTCTCGGCCCACAGCCCGGTGGAGTACCAGGCGCTCAGCCGCGGCTAGCGCCTAACCGACCGGCGGCTCGATGGGCTGCCGGTCTTCTTCACTGTGCGTGGCCCGCATGACGAGCCAGTTGATCCCCCACAGCACGATGCCGACGCCGAGCAGGATCGCGGCGACCTTGTAGTCGCGCGCGGGCCGTCCGGACAACGGCGTCACCAGGTAGACGCAGAAGATCGCGGCCAGCACCGGGATGATCGTCGGCGCCCGGAAATGCTTGTGCGCCGCCTTCTCCTTGCGCAGCACCAGGACCGCGACGTTGACGATGGCGAACACCGCCAGCAGCAGCAACGCCGTCGTCCCGCCGAGCACGCCGATGTCCACAAAGGACACGAGGCCGATGGCGATCAGGCTGGTGAACACGATCGCCACCCACGGGCTGCGGCGGAACGGGTGCACGGTGCCCAGCTGCTTCGGGATGATCCGCTGGTTCGCCATGCCGTAGAGCAGGCGGCTGGCCATCAGCATGTTGATCAGCGCCGAGTTGATGACCGCGAAGAGACCGATCGCGGAGAACACCTCGCGCGGGAAGCCGGGCGCCCCGACGTCGAGCACCTTCAGCAGCGCGCTGCTCTTGGCCGCCTCCAGCTCGTCCGCGGGCACCAGCAGCGAGGAGGTCACGGAGACCAGGATGTAGATGGTCGCGGCGATGACCATTCCCCACAGCATCGCCTTCGGGAAGATCCGGATCGGGTCCTTGCACTCCTCGGCCATGTTCACCGAGTCCTCGAAACCGACCATCGCGAAGAACGCCAGCGACGTCGCCGACGTGATCGCCACCAGCATCGTCTGGTTCTCGGTGTCGAACTCGACCAGCCGCGAGGCGTCGCCGTTGCCGTTCAGCACCGCCCATACGCCGACCCCGATGATGATCAGCAGACCGCCGATCTCGATGCAGGTCAGCACCACGTTGGTCTTCACCGATTCGGAGACCCCGCGGAAGTTGATCAGCGCGAGGCCGATCACGAACAGGATCGCCACCAGCGGCATCGGCGCGGTGATGAACTCCTTGAGATAGGTCTCCCCGAAGGCCTTCGCCGCCGACGAAGCCGATGTGATCCCGGAGCACATGACCGCGAACGCCACCATGAAGGTGAGGAAGCGGATCTTGAACGCCTTGTGCGTGTAGAGCGCGGCCCCCGCCGCCTGCGGGTACTTCCCGACCAGTTCCAGGTAGCTGAACGCGGTCATGAACGCGACCACGAACGCGATCAGGAACGGCAGCCAGAGCGCGCCGCCCACCCGGCCCGCCACCTGCCCGGTGAGCGCGTACACGCCCGTCCCGATGATGTCCCCCACCACGAAGAACAGCAGGAGTTTGGAACCCATCACCCGCTTGAGGCTCGGTTGACCGGCAGGACCGGTCTGTTCTGTTGTCGTCGTGTCCGCCATGCGGCAAGAGTGTGCCGCATCACGTCTGGTGCCGACAGTCCGGTTTGGTCAGTTCTTCGTCACGGGTTGACGAAGCCCGCCTTTGGGTAATCCGCTCAGTTGGCGTCGACCGCGGTCTTCACCAGGGGGAGCATCATGTCCTGCGTCATCTTCGTCGGGCCGGTGTAGTTGATCAGCACCGGGACGTCGTCCACGAGTTCGGCGGCCGCAAGCGTCGCGGTCTTGTTCGCGTCGGTGTAGTAGATGGCGCCCTCGCCGACACCGGCGACGTCCTTCGCGTTCTGCTTCGCCTTCTTCAGCGCCGCGACCATCTCCGGGGGCTTGATCTTGTTGCCTTCGAAGCGGGTCACGGCGAGCGCGCCGATCTGCTTGCCGGCGGCCGAGTAGACGCAGCTCTTGGCCTTGCCCCCGTTGGCGGCGTTGTCCTGCACGGGGCCCGGTGCCGACGTCACGCCCTGGATGGAGACGGCCTTGCCGACGGCCTCGGCGGGCAGCAGCGCGCAGGGTTCCTTCGCACCGGCGCCACCGGTGGGCGCGGCCGAGGAACTCGGCGCGGCGGAGGACGAGGGGGCCGGGCTCGACGGCTTGGCCGCGTTGTCCGTCTTTTCGCCTCCGGACGAACAGGCGGAAAGGGTCGCGATGACAGCGGCGAACAGGACGATCGCCCGTGAAATACGCATGGGCCCGACGATAGACGGGACGGCTCAGTCCACCGGGGCCCGGTACCGCCAGAACGACGGGATCAGCAGCGCCGCGCCGACGACCAGCACGATGACCAGCACTCCACCGCCGGACGCCGCGGCCGCCGTGCCGACCCCGGCGGCCGCCCAGCCGTGGGTGAGGTCGGCGATCCGCGGGCCGCCCGCGACGACGACGGTGAACACGCCCTGCAGCCGTCCGCGCATCTCGTCGGTGGTGGCGACCTGCAGGATCGACATCCGGTAGATCGCGCTGACCATGTCGGCCGCGCCGGCGAGCGCCATGAAGAAGACCGCGAGCCACAGCGAGTTCGCGAGCCCGAAACCGGCGACGGCGGCGCCCCAGACGCAGACCGAGACGATCACGCCCGCGCCCTGGTTGCGGATCCTGGTCAGCCAGCCGGAGAAGAGGCCGATCAGCATCGCGCCCGCGGGGAGCGCGGCGTACAGCCAGCCCAGCGCCGGACCGCCGCCGGGCGGGTCGCCGAAGGTGCGCTCCGCCATCTCCGGGATCAGCGCGCGCGGCATACCCGCGACCATCGCGATGATGTCGACGAGGAACGACGCCAGCAGGATCTTCTGCGTGGCCAGGTACTTGAAGCCGTCGATGATGTCGCGGATCCCGGCCCGGCGCGCGATCTCGCCGAGCGGCGGGATCGGCGGAAGCCGGTAGACCGCGACGAGCGTGGCGGTCAGCGCGACGACGTCGATCAGGTAGAGCGTCGAGAGGCCGAGGATCGGGATCAGCGAACCGGCGAGCAGCGGGCCGAAGACCGCGCCGAAGGTGGCCATCGTGCTGCTCAGCGCGGTCGCGGGCGCGATCAGGTTGTCCGGGACCAGCCGGGCGACGACGGCGCTGCGGGTCGGCATGTTGACCGCGAAGAACGCCTGGTTGACCGCGAGCAGGCCCAGCACCAGCCAGACGGAGCCGACGTTCAGGAACGCCTGGAGCCACAGGACCACCGAAGTGAGCGTGACGCCGACGTTGGTGACGAGGAGCAGCTTGCGGCGGTCGACGGCGTCCGCGATGGCGCCGCCCCAGAGGCCGAAGACGAGCAGCGGGATCAGGGCGACCAGGCCGGTCAGGCCGACGTACGCGGATGATCCGGTGAGGTCGAAGACCTGTTTGGGGACCGCGACGGCGGTGAGCTGGCTGCCGATCGCGGTGACCGCGGTGGAGAGCCAGAGGCGGCGGAACGCGGGGATCTTGAGCGGCCGGGTGTCGACGACGATCGAGCCGAACAGCTTGCGGACACCCTTGCGCTGTTCAACCCCCACGTCGTCACTCACAACCCGACAGCTTAGCCGCGCTAACTAACCATCCGCGCGCGATTTAGCTCACCCAGTGGCGGGTGAAGGGGACTTTCCCCTCGTCAGACGCGGCGAAGGGAGCTTTCACCGCATGAGACGCGGCGAAAGTCCCCTTCAGCCCCCATCCGTAACCGCACCGAGCCCCGGGCGACCCAACGGTCTCCCGGGAGCGCGCCAGCGCGACGGGGAGACTTCACCGCCGCGCGCCCTCTTTTGGGCCGAAGGCCCCCGGAAACGCGATGAAGGGGCGCCTCTCCGCTCAACGTGACGTTGAAGCGGAACGACGCCCCTTCGGCGCGTTTGCGGAAGCGCGCCGGCAAAAATTACGGCGCGACGCGCTCGATCTGCCAGCCGTCGTCGGTCCGGACGTAGCGGAGCCTGTCGTGCATGCGGTCCTCGCGGCCCTGCCAGAACTCGACGACGTCGGGCCGGATGCGCCACCCGCCCCAGTGCGGCGGGAACGGGATGTTCTCGACGTCGGCGAAGCGGCGCTCGATACCGTGCAGCGCGGTCTCGAGGGCGCGGCGGCCGTCGACGACGCGGGACTGCGGCGACGCCCAGGCCCCGAGCTGCGAACCCCGCGGGCGGGACGCCCAGTACTCGGCGGTCTCGGCGACGTTGACCTTCTCCACCTCGCCGCGCACGTGGACCTGACGCTGCAGCGGGTACCACGGGAAGGTGACCGACGCGTAGCGCGTCGCGGTGAGGTCGTGGCTCTTGGTGGAGGTGTAGTTCGTGTAGAACACGACGCCACGCTCGTCGAGGCCCTTGCACAGCACGGTCCGGGAGGACGGCCTGCCGTCCGGGTCGGCGGTGGCGAGCACCATCGCGTTCGGTTCGGCGATCCCGGTGGAGACGGCCTGGTTCAGCCAGTCCTGCAGCTGCTCGGTCCAGGTCTCCGCCAGCGCGGATTCTTCGAAGGCCGCGCCTTCGTAGGCCACCCGCATCCCGGGCAGGCGCACGACGGCGTCGCCGTTCCCGGCAGCGCCTTCCTTGATCTCCGGCATCATCCGCCAAACCTCCGTACCCGGTCGGGGCCATACCTTCGGCTTTGCCGCCGACGGTATTGCCTCCGACGCGGCGGCGAAACCCACTGAACGGTGACACCCGCCACCCCCGCTGGATCATCTGTGTGTAGCCGCTGGACCGCAAGCCGTCACCTCCCCGTTACCTGGCCGGGCCTGATCGATCAAGGTCGAACGTCGGTCCCGCGAAATCGCGTCCGTCTCCGCAAACGGCGGAAATGCCCTGGACAGACCGGGTCCACGCGGATCGGCACGGAATTCTTTCCACTTTTGTTTCACCGGTATTTCGGCACTCCGCGAACAATTCTTCCGGATTTCACGAAGGCGCCCGCGCCGGCCGGGACCAATTCTGTCGATTGACAGAAATTACCGTCCGGAACATCTCCCCCGGATGTGTCAGCGAAGGACGGCTCCGGGACGGCAATTCGCGTCCCGGAACCGGCCTTCGCTTCTGCCAGTTCGCGACAGTGAACTCCGCGCGGACGATCCAGCCCCAGCAGTCGTAAGCCGCCGTGTAGCGCCCCGGCACCGTCCCCACCGGACCGTCGCCGCGCAACGCGACACCGATGCCGCCGGTGCCGCCGTCGCCCACCACCCGCAAGGGGATCGGGGCCGCGAGACCGTCCGCGACAAGGGACGTCGCGAGTTCGCCCGCACCCGACGGGCGCAGGCAGTAGATGTCCGCGGTGACCTTCCCACCTGCGACAACGGCACTCGGGCTGATGACCAGACTGGACGGTCTCGTCGCGTTCGCCTGTCCCGCGCCCGCCAAGGTGGACAAGATCGCCGCCCCCGCGACGCACAACGCGGCCGAACGAATTTTCATCCTCTGCTCCCTCCGGAGATATTCACCCGCCACCCGATGGACGTACGACGTCCGGGACCGGGTTGCCCACCCGTCGAGACTCCGCCCTTTGGGGCGAACGGCCGGATTTAGCAGAATGTGACAGCGAATCGTGCAAGAGCCGACGATCACACTAGGTAGACCTTGCGCCACTCGATAGGATCGCCGCCGAGAGCAACGGGGTGATCACCTCTATCCAATACGTTCAGAGGTTTGGCTGGGGCGGCCGGGTGTGCGGCCGAACCATCCGCCATTGCCGGCCGGGCTTCCGGGAGGGAGCTCGACACCGGTCGATCAGTCCTGCGCTCGAACAGCCGGAACTTTCCACGCCCGAGTTACTCCCCTTCCCCAGGAGTGCGTTGTGATTTCCCGTTCCCGCCGTCTGCTGACGGCGTTGTTGTGCGCCCTTTCGCTGGCGGGCGTGACCGCCCTTTCGGCTTGTTCCGACAGTACGGCCGCCTCCGGTACCAAGGTCACCATCGGTTACAGCGCCTGGCCGGGGTGGTTCCCGTGGGCGGTCGCCCAGGAGAAGGGCCTCTTCGAGAAGAACGGCGTGAACGTCGACCTGAAGTGGTTCGACAGCTACACCGAGAGCATCAACGCCCTCTCCTCGGGCGCGATCGACGCCAACAGCCAGACCCTGAACGACACCCTCGCCTCGGTCAGCGGTGGCGCGAAACTGTCGGTGGTGCTGGTCAACGACAACTCGACCGGCAACGACAAGATCATCGCCCGCCAGGGCATCACCGGCGTCGCCGACCTCAAGGGCAAGAAGATCGCCGTCGAGCAGGGCACCGTCGACCACTACCTGCTGCTGCTCGCGCTGCAGGAGGCGAAGCTGACCGAGAAGGACGTCGAAATCGTCCCGCTGCTGACCGACGCCGCCGCGGCCGCGTTCGTCGGCGAGCAGGTCGACGCCGTCGCCGCCTTCGCCCCCTTCACCTCGAAGGCGCTCGAGCGCCCCGGCAGCCGCGCCATCGCGACGTCGGCCGAGTTCCCCGGCGCCATCCCGGACCACCTCGTCGTCTCCGAGCAGATGTCGAAGGAGCGCAAGAAGGAGGTCCAGGCGCTGGTGAACACCTGGTTCGAGACCATCGACTGGATCAAGCAGAACCGCGAAGAGGCCGTGAAGATCATGGCGAAACGCGGCGCGGTGTCGGTCGACGAGTACAAGTCCTACGACGCGGGCACCACGATCTTCACCAAGCAGCAGAACCTCGACGCGTTCACCCCCGGCGTCACCCCGGCCCACCTCAACTTCCAGGCGGGCAAGATCGCCGAATTCATCGTCGCCAACGGGCTCGCCCAGACCCCGCCGAACTTCGACGGGCTGTTCGACGACCAGTACGTCAAGGCGGTGAAGTGAGCGCCACGGACGCGACGGGCCGGGCCGCTCAGCGGACGGACGCCGCTGACGAGGCCGAGGCACGCCGTCTCGAAGACGAGCAGCGGCTCGCCGAGGCGCAGGAAGAGCGGCGCGGCACGCGACCGGACTGGTCGCCGCTGCCCCGCCGGGCGGGCCTGAAGCCGAACGCCTCCCCGCTGTTCTCGCTCCGGACGCCGATCCCCGCGCGCTGGCGGTGGACGCTGGCGGTGGCCTCGTTCGTGATCCCGCTGCTGATCTGGGTGACGCTGAACGCGCTCGGCACGATCAAACCCCTGTTCCTGCCGACGCCGGTCGCGGTGTTCGACGCGCTGGTGAAGATGATCGAGTCGGGTGAACTGTTCAGCGACCTCTGGGCCACCACCCAGCGGGTGCTGCTCGGCTTCGGGCTCGCGATCCTCGTCTCGGTGCCGCTCGGCATCGTGATGGGGACGTTCGACGCGGGGCTGGCACTGTTCGAGCCGGTCATCGCGATGCTGCGCTACCTGCCGGCGAGCGCGTTCATCCCGCTGCTGATGATCTGGCTCGGCCTCGGCGAGCCGTCGAAGGTCGCGGTCCTGTTCCTCGGCACGGTCTTCTTCAACACGCTGATGATCGCCGACGCCGTCCGCGGGGTGCCGCGTTCGCTGCTCGACGTGTCCTACACGCTCGGCGCGCGGCGCGGCGAGGTGCTGCGCAAGGTGATCGTCCCGCACGCGCTGCCCGGCATGATCGACGCCACCCGCGTCAACGCGGCGGCCGCGTGGAACTTCGTGGTGGTCGCCGAACTGATCAACGCCACCGCCGGGCTCGGCCTGCGGATCATGCGGGCGCAGCGGTTCACCCAGACCGACCGGATCTTCGCGCTGCTGATCGTGATCGGCCTGCTCGGACTGGTCATCGACATCGCGCTGCGGCTCCTGCGGGCCAGGGTCGGGAAGTGGGCGGCATGACGCTTCAGCTCAAAGCGGTCGCCAAGGACTACACGGTCCGTGGCAAGACCACCCGGGCGCTCGACGGGATCGACCTGGACATCGCGCGCGGCGACTTCGTCTGCGTGGTCGGCGCGAGCGGGTCCGGCAAATCGACGCTGCTGTCGCTGATCGCCGGGCTGACCGAACCGACCGAAGGCCTCATCACCCTCGACGGCGACGCCGTGACCGGGCCCGGCCCGGAGCGCGGGCTGGTGTTCCAGCACGGCGCGCTGTACCCGTGGCGCACGGTGGAGGGCAATGTCGCGTTCGGACTCGAACTGCTGAGCCTCGACAAGGCCGAGCGGGCGCGCCGGATCGACTGGTACCTCGAAGAGACCGGGCTCGATCATCTGCGGAAGTCGTTGCCCAAACAGCTTTCCGGCGGGCAGAAGCAGCGGGTCGCGATCGCGCGGGCGCTGGTGTGCGAGCCCGACGTGCTGCTGCTGGACGAACCCTTCGGCGCGCTGGACGTCCAGACCAAAGAGGACATGCAGGTCTTGATCCGCCGGATCTGGACCGACACGCACACCACCGTGCTGATGGTGACCCACGACGTCGAGGAGGCCGTGTTCCTCGGCGGGCGCGTCGTGGTGCTGGCCTCGGATCCGGGCCGGGTGGCCGCGGACATCGCGGTCGACCTGCCCGGTGAACGCGACCTCGCGGTCAAACGCACGCCCGAGTTCGTCTCGCTGCGCGCGTCCATCGAAGACCTCGTCCGGGAACAGCACCGCGGACATCTCGGGCGGAGCCGGGGAGAAAGGTGACCATGAGGCACGGGAAGACCCGGCCGGACCGCGGGTCGCGATCCGGACTGCTGGGCAGACTCGGCATCCGGGGCAAGCTCAACCTGCTCCTGATGCTGCCGCTGACCGCCGTCGTCCTGGTGTCGGTGCCTTACGTCGCCGGGGAGATCGACGACGCCCGGTCCGCCCGCACCACCGCCGACGTCGCGTCGCAGGCCCGCGCGCTCGGCACGCTCGCCTGGGAACTGCAGCGCGAGCGGCTGCTGACGGCGCACTACATCGCGTCCACGTCGGCGAGCAGTTCGGCGATGCTGAAGCAGCAAGGCGTGGTCGCGGAAACGGTGAACCAGGTGCGGGCGGGGCTGAGCGCCGACGCGCCGGAAGAGCTCGCGGCGGCGCTGGTGCGTATCGGGTCGCTGAACGAGATCCGGGAGAACGCACTGCGGCGCGGTGCCTCACTCGACAGCGTGGCGCGGACGTATCACGCGGTGATCGACGCGGTCATCAACTCGCTCCGCCTCGTGCCGCAGCAGACCAGTGACGCGGCGGGCACCCAGCAGCTGACGGCGCTCGACGCGCTGCTGCGCGCGAACGAGGAGAACTCGTTGCGCGGGATGGCGTTGATCATCGTGCTGGTCACCCCCGAATCGGGCGCGCCGGTGCTGGCCGACGCGAAACAGCAGGCTTCGCTGTTCCTCGAACGGTTCGTGCAGCAGGCCGACGTCACCCAGGCCACGCAGGTCGTCGCGGTCGAGCAGGGCGACACGGGCCGCCGGGTCGACGCGCTGGAGACCAGGCTCCCCGAAGCTCGCGGCCCGCAAGCCGTGCAGAGCCTGCTGCCGGACATCCTCGGCGCCGTCGACGCCCAGTCGAACCAGCGGCGTCTCGCGCAGGACGCGGTCACCACCGGCATCACCGACGCGGCGACCGCGCGGGCGGACGCGGCGCAGAACCTGGCGTGGACGATCGGTGTCGGCGCCGGTGTGCTGTTCCTGCTGGTCGGTGGCCTCGCGATCGCGGTCAGCCGGTCGATCGCGGATCCGCTGCGGAAGCTGACCACGGCGGCGACGTCGGTCGCGGACCTCGCGAGCACCGAACTCGTCCGCGTCACCGACACCGAGCAGGACGAAGAACTCGCGCCGCGGCTCGCCACGATCGACGTGTCCTCGCAGGACGAACTCGGCAAGCTGGCCGAGGCGTTCAACCGGGTGCAGGCCACCGCGGCCGAACTGGTGGAACGGCAGGCCGTCACGCGGCGCAACGTCGGCCTCATGTTCGCCAACGTCGCGAAGCGCACGCAGAACCTGGTGGGCAGGCAGCTGGCGCTGGTCGACGAGCTGGAGCGCAACGAGCAGGACGTCGCCCTGCTGGCGAGCCTCTACCGGCTCGACCACCTCTCCACCCGCCTGCGCCGGAACGCGGACAACCTGCTCGTCGTTTCGGGAAACCGGGACGAGGCAAGGATTTCCGGGCCGATCGAACTCTCGACCGCGCTGCGTTCGGCGCTCGCGGAGATCGAGGACTACCAGCGGGTGCGGCTCGGCTCGATGGGCGACGTCCTGCTGTCGTCGCCGTTCGGCTCCGATCTGGTGCTGATCTTCGCCGAGCTGCTGGAGAACGCGACGTCGTTCTCCCCGCCGGAGTCCTTTGTGGACGTCGGCACGAAGATCCTGCCCGACGGCTCCTGCCTGATCGTGATCGTGGACCAGGGCATCGGTATGACCGCCGAACGGCTCGCCGAGGAGAACCGGCGGCTGGTCGAACGCGAGCGGCTCGAACTGGCGCCGACCAGTGTGCTCGGGCTGTTCGTGGTCGGGCGGCTCGCGCGGCGGCACGGGCTCAAGGTCGAGCTGACCGAGACCGAGCCGGGCGCGGGGATCACCGCGCGGCTCACCGTCCCGCCGAATCTGCTGACCTACCGGCCGCCCGCGCCGAAATCCGTCCCGGCGCCGCCGGTGTGGCCGACCGCGGAACCGGGTGACGAGCCCGAACCGCCGTCGCTGCCCGAGCCGCGGCTGAAGGCTGCGCCGAGCGAACCGCCGACGCTGGCGATCGCCGGGATGATCCCGCGCGACGGCAGGCAGCCCAAGGATTTCCGGTGGTTCCGCAAGACCGACGGAGAGATCGTGGAACCACCGCCCCTGCCGGCGCCGGTGCCCGAGCCCGTGTACCAGGCTCCCGCGCCGACGCTCACCGCCGCCGACCCCGGCGAGACCCGCGGCGGGCTGCGGCGGCGGGTCAAGGGCGCGCAGCTTCCCGGTGCCCCCGAAGCACCGGCGCGGCAGAAGTCCAGGCATGATCCAGAAGCGGCCAAAGCGGCCTTCGACGGGTTCGAGGCCGGACTCGCGAAAGCCACCGCACCGCCCGCCCCGGCGCCCATGCCGACCCCGACACCGGTGCCCGCCGCTTCCCGCGGCGGTCTCACCAGGCGGGTCCCCGGCGCGCAGCTGGCGCCGGGACTGGCGAAAGGCCCGGCCGCGCGGCACCAGACCGCGCGGGCGGCGCTGAACACCACCAAGCCCAAGGGCATGCGTGACCCCGAGGCCGAGCGTGCCGCGTTCGACGCCTTCAGTGACGGGTTGGAGAAAGCCGTCAACCCGGAGATGCAACAGAGAGAGAAGAGCAAGAGATGACGACCGGAGTCAGCGTCGAAGCCCGGAACTTCAACTGGTTGGTGACGCGCTTCGCGCAGAACACGGCGAGCGCGATGGGCGCGATCGCCGTCTCGGCCGACGGCCTGCTGATCGCGATGTCGTCCGAGCTCGAACGGGCCAACGCCGACCGGCTGGCCGCGATCTGCTCGGCGATGCTCGGCCTCGCGCACGGTGTCTCCGAGAGCCACCCGCTCGGTTCGCCCGACAAGATCATCATCGAGCTGGAGCAGGGCTACCTGCTGGTCTGCACGATCAGCATCGGCTGCTCGCTCGGCGTGCTCGCCACCAAACAGGCCAGCCTCGGCACGATCGCCTACGAGATGGCGATGTTCGCCAACCGGGCCACCGAGGTGCTCACCCCCGCGCTGATCGAGGAACTCAAGAAGAGCGTCGGCAGCTGAACTGACGAGGGGACAAGGGAATGAGCGACGATCAGGTACCCCAGCCGCGAGGCGCCGGACAGGGCATCTCGCCGCTACGCCCGTATCTGCTCACCGCCGGCCGCGCGCAGCCGGTGGACGGCACGCTCGAAATCGAGGCTCAGGTGCTCACGAGCAGGCTCGGCGCGGCCTCGCACGCGAGGCTGACCTTCGAACGACGGGAGATCGTTTCCCTTTGCCGGGAAACGAAATCCGTCGCCGAAGTGGCGGCGATGCTCGGCCTGCACATCGGCGTGGCCAGGGTGCTCGTGGCGGATCTCGCCGCACTCGGCTACGTCGTGCTCCGTCGCCCGGCGGGAGCCTTCACCCAGGACCTCGGCATGATCGAAAGGGTCATTCGTGGACTCGAAGCAATTCGCTGAACCGGCGCCGGCCAAGCCGCCGACACCGGTCAAGATCGTCATCGCGGGCGGATTCGGGGTCGGCAAGACGACCACCGTCGGCGCGATCTCCGAGATCAAACCGCTGACCACCGAGGCTGCCATGACCTCGGCCGGCGCGGCCGTCGACGGCTCCGGCGGGGAGGTGCCGTCGAAGACCACCACCACGGTGGCGCTGGACTTCGGCTGCATCACCATCGACGAAGAGGTGAAGCTGTACCTCTTCGGCACGCCGGGACAGGACCGGTTCGGGTTCATGTGGCACGACCTCGTGCTCGGCGCGCTCGGCGCGCTCGTCATCGTCGACACCCGGCGGCTCGACGACTGCTACCCGGCCGTCGACTACTTCGAGAAGGCCGGGTTGCCGTTCGTGGTCGGGGTGAACGTCTTCGACGGCTCGCTCAAGCACGACCTCGAAGACGTGCGCTGGGCGCTCGCGGTGAGCGAGGACGTCCCGCTGATCACCTTCGACGCGCGGCAGCGCCTCTCCGTGCGAGACGCCCTGCTCGCCGTGCTGCACAACACCTTCCGTCGCGCCTCGGCCGCCTCCTGACGGGTGCCCCAAGTGTCATGAAAGGGTCGTTCCTGACGTTTTTCGTCCTGAACGACCCTTTCATGACATCCGGCGGGCGTCAGACGGGCCGGGTGATCGCGGCCAGCATCAGGGCCCGGAGTTCGGCGGCGACGTCGGCGACCGGCAGCGGCGGGGTGTGCGCCTGCCACTCGCGCAGCAGACCCGTCGCCGCGCCGACGAGCGCGATCGCCGTCAGGTGGTAGTCGCGATCGGGCGCCACGCCGTGCACGGCGGCGTGCCGGGCCTCGGCCTCGATGAACGCGGCCCACCGGTCGACCCATTCCTGGTGCTGCGCCTCCAAGGCGGCACTGACGCCGACCGCCTCGACGTAGTTCAGCCGCGGCATCCGGGGATCCGAGGTGACCGTGCTGACGAAGACGTCCAGCAGCGTCCCGATCCGGGTGACCGCGTCGGCGTCCTCCAGCCGTTCCAGGGTGCCGGTGACGTGCTCCAGCGCGAGCGCGTTGATGCGCTCGTGCAGGGTGAGCAGCACCTTCTCCTTGCTCTCGAACTCCTCGTAGAAGTTCCGCGTGGAGACGCCGGCGCGGGTGCACAACTCGGTGATCTTCGCCTGCTGGTAGCCCGTCGAGGTGAACAGGTCCAGGGCCGCCAGTAGCAGGCGTTCACGCCGTTCGGCGCGCCGTTGCTCGGGCGCGACCCCGCCATAGGTGCGGGCCACTCGACCTCCCCCGATTCGGTAACAGGGATTGCCAGATGCTAGCAACAGCGCCTACATTGCGAAAATCTCGATTACCAAACTGGAGGCAACGGTGCTTCGGACAGTTCTGGTCTCGGCCCTCGCAGCCACCCTGATCGGCGCGCCCGCCGCGCAAGCCGCGCCGAGCGCGCCCGGGGACCTGGTCGACTACAAACCGGTCGTCGCCACCGCCCCGGCGAAGGCCTGGAAACTCCATTACCGCTCCACCTCGGCGACGGGACAGCCGAACACGGTGTCGGGCATCCTGCTGGTCCCGCACACACCGTGGACGAAGGGCGCGCGCCCGCTGGTCAGCTACGCCGTCGGCACCCACGGCCTCGGCGACCGCTGCGCGCCGTCGACCCGGCTGACGAACGGGTCCGAGAACGAAGTCCTCCTGATGAGCCAAGCGCTTTCGCGCGGCTGGGCGGTCGTCGTGACCGACTACGAAGGCCTCGGCACCCCGGGCACGCACACCTACGCCGTCGGCCAGTCCGAGGGCCGGGCCGTTCTCGACGCCGCCCGCACGGCGTCGAACGTCCCCGAAGCGGGCCTGTCCAAGACCGGACCGGTCGGCGTTTTCGGTTACTCGCAAGGAGGCCAGGCCGCGGCGTTCGCCGGCGAACTGCAACCGTCCTACGCCCCCGACGTCAACCTGGTCGGTGTCGCGGAAGGCGGGGTGCCGGCGGATCTGAACGCCGTCCTGAAGTTCAACGACGGCGGTCCGGCGTTCGGCCTGGTGCTCGGTGCCGCAGTCGGCTACGCGACCGCGTATCCGGAACTGCCGTTCACCGAGGTGCTCAACGCGAAGGGCGAGAGGGCCGTCGCGAAGGTCAAGGAAGCGTGCACCGTCGAACTCGGCGCGGCGGCGCCTTTCGCGCGGCTGAACGACTTCACGACCGTGCCGAACGTTTCGTCGGACCCGCGCTGGCAAGCCCGGCTCGGCGAGAACCTCGCGGGCAAGACCAAACCGGGCGCGCCGGTCTTCCTGTACCACGCGTCGCTGGACGAACTGATCCCGCTTTCGGTCGGCAAGGGCCTGCTCGACCGCTACCGCGCCCTCGGCGCCGACGTCACCTGGCAGGAATTCCCGCTGCTGGAACACATCGGCGGGGTGTCGGCGGGCGGGCCGGTCGCGATGACCTGGCTGGGCACGAAGTTCTGACGGGGAGTCGGTCCGTGAAGGCCTCCTTGAGGGACCCAGGATCCCTCAAGGAGGCCTTCACGGACTTTCGAACACCCGAAGCGCGGTCACGGCGTCCGGCGCCAAGGAAGTCGTGAGCGTCCCACCCGCGGCCAGCGAAGTACGCGACCACCACTCCCCGGAAGCCTCGGGCACCACGGGACCACCGACGACCAGATCGGTCGCCAGCACCCGTCTCCCGGCCAGATGCGCGAGGCTGGCGTCCAAAGTGGAGTCCCCGACCTCCAGCGTCTGCCGCAGCACCGGCACGGAACCCCGGGTCACCTGCTGCGTCGTCACCAGAGAGCCAGGCCGTTCGCCCGCCCGCCCGAGCACCAGCACCTCTCGCGTGTGCAGGAAGGCGCCGGACGCCAACGAGGCCCGGAACACGGCGGCGTGCCGGGCGCGGGCGGTCACCACGGTCGGCTCCGGCAGGTACTCCAAAGACCCACCGTCGTCCACGACGATGTCCACAAAGGACGAGCTGCCCTCACCGTGCAAGCCGGGCAGCGCGATCGTCGCCGCCACCCCGGAAAGCCGCAGCGAAGCACCGGCACCGACGCGGATGGTCAGCTTCAGCTCGTCGCCGCCCAGCGGCGACGTCGCCGAATTGACCAGATGCACCACCGCCGTCGCACCGGCGCCTCGCTTGGGAAGGAGCGTGAGCGGCGCCATCGAGCGCAGCTCACGCAGTACGGTCCGGCCGCCCTCGAAGCAGGCGGTCAGCCGCGCGTGCGCCTTCACCCCGCGCGGACCGGAAGCAGCGAGCGGACCCAGTCCGCCACCGCCGGCGCGTTCGGAGTGTCCACAAGGGACTGGGTGATCACCGGCAGCTCACCCCGCATCCGGTGCGCGTCCGAGGTCATCACGACCATGTCCGCCCCGACCAGATGCGCGATGTCGATCTTGTTGATCACCAGCAGATCCGCCGTCGTCACGCCCGGCCCGCCCTTGCGAGGCACCTTGTCGCCGCCGGCGACGTCGACCACGAACACCTGGCTGTCGGCGAGCCCCCGGCTGAACACCGCGGTGAGGTTGTCCCCGCCGCTTTCGATGATCACCAGATCCAGCCCCGGGAAGCGCTCCTCCAGCCGTTCGACGGCGTCGAGGTTCGCGGTGATGTCGTCGCGGATCGCGGTGTGCGGGCACGCGCCGGTCTGCACGGCCTCGATCCGCTCCGGGTCGAGCACCCCGGCCTTGCGCAGGAAGTCGGCGTCTTCGGTGGTGTAGATGTCGTTGGTGACGACGGCGAGGTTCACCTCGTCGCCGAGCGCCCGGCACAGCGCCGCGGTGAGCGCGGTCTTCCCGCTTCCCACCGGCCCGCCGATCCCGATCCGGTACGCGCGCCCGGCGGTCGGCGCCTGCTCGTAGTGGTCGGGTTCCGCGGCGGTCGGGTCGAAGTTGACCGGGTGCACATGTCCGTGACCGTGACCATGCTCAGCTGGCAAAGAGACGCACCTCTTCCTGGTGATGCCGGGCGTGTGCCTCGGCGAACAGATCGAGCGCCGGTGAACCCGGCGCCGGGAGATCGGCGGGATCGTCACCCGCGACCTCGGCGGCCCGCCGGGAAACCTCCCGGACCTCCTCCGCAAGGCGGGCCACGACGGCGTTGACGGCGAACGGGTCCAGACCGAGCAGCCGTACGGCCGCGCTCGCCGGACCGCTGATCGCGAGGTAGGCCACCGCCATCGCGGCGTCGAAGGGCACTCCGACCAGCGCGCCGACGATCACCGGATGATGCGGTCGCGGGGTTTCCTTCAGCAGCTGGGAAAGCACCGGCGACGGCCAGGCCGCCTTTCCCGCCCTGGCCGTCCCACGCCCCTGCGCGCGGGACGCCTCCCGCTGCGCGAGTGAAGGCGTCCTGGCGTCCAGTTCCAGGTCGAGCCGCCGCCAGTGTCCACTTCGGACGTTACGCGCGGCCGCGTGCGCCGACGCGGCGGCGAACACCGCGGCCAGCGCACCCGCCGTGCGCAAGCGCCCGGCGAGAAAGCCCGGAAGGTCACGTTCGTGCGTGATCAGCTTCCGGGTGACGGCTTCTTCGAGCCCGCCGGAGTGGACATGCCCGCCCCCGGGGAACCGGGAGTCGGCCAGGATGATCGCCGAAAGATCCATCAGAACAGGAAGTACCGTTGCGTCATGGGCAGTTCGGTCACCGGCCGCGGCTCGATCAGCTCGCCGTCGACGTGCACGGCGAAACTGTCCGGCTCCACCCGGATGTCCGGCGTCGCGTCGTTGAGCACCATGTCGGCCTTGCCCCGGGCCCGGGTGTTCGATACCGGCACGAGCTTCCGCGCGATGCCGAACCGCTCCGCCACTCCGTTTTCCAGCGCTTCCGGTGCCACGAAATGGAGACTGCTCGCGGCGGCGACCGTCGGCGCGGCGCCGAACATCGGCCGGGCGAGCACCGGCTGCGGCGTCGGGATGGACGCGTTCGCGTCGCCCATCGCCGCCCACGCCGGGAATCCGCCCTTGAGCACCACATGCGGCCGCACGCCGAAGAACTTCGGCTCCCACAGCACGAGATCGGCGAGTTTCCCGACCTCCACCGAGCCGATCTCGCGCTCCATACCGTGCGCGATCGCGGGGTTGATCGTGTATTTGGCGACATAGCGACGGGCCCGCAGGTTGTCGGCCGCGCCGTCGCCGGGAAGCGCGCCACGCCGTCGTTTCATGACGTGCGCGGTCTGCCAGGTCCGGATGATCACCTCGCCGATGCGGCCCATCGCCTGCGAATCCGAGCTCATCATCGAGATCGCGCCGAGGTCGTGCAGGACGTCCTCGGCGGCGATGGTCGTCGGCCGGATCCGGCTTTCGGCGAACGCCAGGTCCTCGGGCACGGACGGGTTCAGGTGATGGCAGACGACGAGCATGTCGAGGTGTTCGTCGAGGGTGTTCGCGGTGTGCGGGCGCGTCGGGTTCGTCGACGACGGCAGGATGTTGGGCAGCCCGGCGACCTGGATGATGTCCGGCGCGTGCCCGCCGCCCGCGCCTTCGGTGTGGTACGCGTTGATCGACCGGCCGCCGATGGCGTCCACAGTGGACTCCAGGAAGCCGGCTTCGTTCAGCGTGTCGGTGTGGATCGCCACCTGGACACCGGATTCGTCCGCCACGGTCAGGCAGGCGTCGATCGCGGCCGGGGTACTGCCCCAGTCCTCGTGCAGTTTGAATCCGCCCGCGCCGGCGGCGAGCTGTTCACGAAGCGCCTCGTGCCGGACGGTGTTCCCCTTGCCCAGCAACAGGACGTTGACCGGCTGGCCGTCCATCGCCTGCAGCATCCGGCCGAGGTTCCACGCGCCCGGCGTGACGGTGGTGGCCTTGCTGCCCTCGACCGGCCCGGTCCCGCCGCCGACGAGGGTGGTGAGCCCGGACGCCAGCGCGGTGTCGGTCAGCTGCGGGCAGATGAAGTGGACGTGGCAGTCGATGCCGCCCGCGGTGAGGATCTTCCCGTTGCCGGACAGCACCTCCGTGGACGGTCCGACGACCAGCGCCGGGTCGACACCGTCCATCGTGTCCGGGTTGCCCGCCTTGCCGATGCCGACGATCCGGCCGTCGCGGACACCGACGTCGGCCTTGACGATCCCCCAGTGGTCGAGGATCACCGCTCCGGTGATGATCAGGTCGGGCGCGCCTTCGGCCCGGGTCGCCATCCCCTGGCCCATGGATTCGCGGATCACCTTGCCGCCGCCGAACAGCACCTCGTCACCGCTGCCCGACGGACCCATGCTGCGGTCTTCGGTGACTTCGATCAGCAGATCGGTGTCGGCGAGGCGGATCCGGTCGCCGGTGGTCGGGCCGAACAGTTCGGCGTACCGCTCGCGATCGATCGACGGCATCAGGTCGCCTTCCGCAGTCCGGGCACCGCGCGGTTCCCGGCCAAAGGGACGAGGTCGACTTCGCGTTCGACCCCCGGCTCGAAACGGACGGACGTACCCGCGGGCACGTCGAGCCGATGTCCCCGGGCGGCTTCGCGATCGAATTCGAGCCCCGGATTGACCGCCGCGAAATGGTAGTGCGAACCGACCTGGACGGGCCGGTCGCCGACGTTCCGCACCAGCAGCCGGACGCGCGGCCTGCCCGGGTTCAGCTCGACCGGCGCGTCGCCGGTGATGATCTCTCCTGGTCGCACTCGCGGCCCTTTCTAGACGATCGGGTCGTGCACGGTGACGAGCTTCGTGCCGTCCGGGAAAGTGGCTTCGACCTGCACGGAATCGACCATCTCCGGCACTCCGTCCAGCACCTGCGCGCGGCCGAGCACCGTCCGCCCGCTCGCGACGAGTTCGCTCACCGTCCGGCCGTCGCGAGCGCCTTCGAGGACGTGATCGGTGATCAGGGCGACCGCCTCGGGGTAGTTCAGCAGGACCCCGCGCTCCAGGCGTTTGCGAGCTACGTCCGCCGCGACGTGGATGAGCAGTTTGTCCCGCTCCTGGGGGCTCAGGTGCATGGGAAAGGTCTATCACCGGAAACCGCCCGCCGCCGGTTCTCGAAACACAGGATTTACGTCGGCGTCCGGTACACGCAAAGTGAACGTCGCCGTAACTCTTCGCGTACGAACGTCCTTTTCACTGAATCGTTCTCGTAATCGTGACCGAAAGCACCACATCTTTCGATTGCCCCGGGCCGCGACGTGGAGCAAAGTTTGTCCATCCGTGCGATGAGGCGCGCCTTCGCTGCGTGTATCCCGTCCACGCATGAACACAAAGCCGGGGAATGCGCATCGAAAGGTTTCACCACAGTGAGTACCTCCACGATCAGCACCAATCAGCCGTCCGAGCAGGTCGACGACGGTTTCCGACCGGGTCTCGAAGGCGTGGTCGCCTTCAAGACCGAAATCGCCGAGCCCGACCGTGACGGCGGCGCGCTGCGTTACCGCGGTGTCGACATCGAGGATCTCGCCGGCAAGGTGACCTTCGGTGACGTCTGGGGTCTTCTCGTCGACAGCCGCTTCGGCCACGGGCTACCGCCCGCCGAGCCGTTCCCGCTGCCGGTGCACACCGGCGACGTCCGGGTCGACGTCCAGGCCGCGCTGGCCATGCTCGCCCCCATCTGGGGCTACCGGCCGCTGCTGGACATCACCGACGACGAGGCGCGCGACCAGCTTGCCCGCGCCTCGGTGATGGCGCTTTCGTACGTCGCCCAGTCCGCTCGCGGCATCGGGCAGCCCGCCGTCCCGCAGACCCGGGTCGACGAGGCGAAGTCGATCACCGAACGCTTCATGGTCCGCTGGCGCGGCGAGCCCGACCCGGCCCACGTCAAGGCCATCGACGCCTACTGGGTCTCGGCCGCCGAGCACGGTCTCAACGCCTCGACCTTCACCGCCCGGGTGATCGCCTCGACCGGCGCCGACGTCGCCGCGGCCCTGTCCGGCGCGATCGGCGCGATGTCCGGCCCGCTGCACGGCGGCGCGCCGGCGCGGGTGCTGCCGATGATCGAAGAGGTCGAGAAGACCGGTGACGCGGTCGGCCTGGTGAAGGGCATCCTGGACCGCAAGGAACGGATGATGGGCTTCGGGCACCGCGTGTACCGCGCGGAGGACCCGCGGGCGCGTGTGCTGCGCCGGACCTGCCAGGAGCTCGGCGCGTCGCGTTACGAGGCGGCCGCGGAGCTGGAGCAGGTGGCGCTGAAGGAGCTGCGCGAGCGGCGTCCGGACCACCCGATCGAGACCAACGTCGAGTTCTGGGCGGCCGTGATCCTGGACTTCGCCCAGGTGCCGCCGCATATGATGCCCGCGATGTTCAGCTCGGCGCGTACCGCCGGCTGGGCCGCGCACATCCTGGAGCAGAAGAAGACCGGCCGCCTCGTGCGCCCGTCGGCCAAGTACGTCGGGCCGGAGCCGCGGAAGCCGGAAGACGTCGAAGGCTGGGACCTGGTGGTCAAGCAGTCCTGACGCGCGCTATGAACGGTCCGTTCCTTGCAAAATTTGCAAGGAACGGACCGTTCATAGCATCTGCGGGACCGAAGAATCGTGGGAAGCGGTCGTCGAGAGCATCGCCGTCAGCTGATCGACCAGCCACCCGTCCAGCGCCTCGCGCGGCACGGAACGCTCCTGCAGCCAGCTCAGCAGGGCGCCCTCCACCACCGCGGTCCAGCACCGCAGGGTCAGCAGGAGCATAGGCGAGGGCTCCGACACTCCCAGCGCGCCGAGGATGAGCTCGACGGCGCGGTTGCGGACCTCGTCGATCGCCGCGTCCGTCTCCGAAGTCGCGATCACCGAACCGCTGCGCAAGAGCGCGACATACCCCGCCCGGTAGTGGTCGGCGACGTCGATCAGCCCGCGGACGGCGGCCCGCAGCCGGGTTTCGGGCGGGCCTTCCTCGAGCCCGGCCAGACCGTCGATGAGCCCTTCGGTGACCGTTTTCAGCGCCTCGACCTGCAGTTTCCGCAGGTTCGAGAAGTACCGGTAGAACAGCGGCCGGGAGACCTCGGCGCGGGCGATGATGTCGTCGACCGTGACGAGTTCGGGCGCGCGTGAGCCGAACAGGTCCAGCGCGGCGCGGATCAGGTCCTCCCGGCGCGCTTCCGGCGACATCCGGCGTGGACGTCCGGTCACGGGGTGACGTCCAGTTTCGCCGCGGCGCGCAGCAGTCCGGGGGTGAGCCGGGAGAGGACGAGCGCGGCCTTGGCCTCCGGCGTCGACGGCTGGATGGCCTTGTCCTTCTCAACGGCGCGCAGGATGTCGCGCGCGACCTTCTCCGGGCCGAAGCCGCGCTTCGCGTACAGCTTGCTGCTCGACTTCTGGCGGCGCTTCTGCTCGATGTCGTCGACGCCGACGAAACGGGTGGTGCTGGTGATGTTCGTGTTCACGATGCCGGGACAGATCGCGGTGACGCCGATGTTCTCCGCCGCGAGTTCCGCCCGCAGGCAGACACTCAGCGTCAGCACGGCGGATTTCGTGGTGGCGTAGGCGGAAAGAATCTTCGACGGCAGGTACGCGGCGGCGGAGGCGACGTTGACGATCTGGCCGCCTTCGGCCCGTTCCCGCATCTGCTCGGCGAAGACGCGGCAGCCGTGGATGACGCCCCACAGGTTCACGTCGATGAGGCGTTCCCAGTCCTTGACCGTCGTGTCGAGGAACGGGCCGGACAGTCCGATCCCCGCGTTGTTGACGACGATGTCCGGGACGCCGAACTCCTCCTTGACCCGCTGAGCGAACTTCTCCACCGCTTCGGCGTCGGAGGAGTCCACTGTGTACTCGCCGACATTGACGCCCTTGTCCCGCAGCAGTTTCGCGGTGTCGGCGGCGGCGGAGCCGTTGATGTCGGTGATGACGACGTCCGCGCCCTTGTCCGCGAACGCGAGCGCCGTCGCGCGGCCGATCCCGCTGCCGGCGCCGGTGATCACGACGAGCTTGTGCGCGAAGCCTTTCGTCCTGGCTTGTTTGAGCGCACGGCTCTCCTCGCCGCCTTCGACGTGGTCGATCAGCTCGGCGGTCGCGTCGGCGATCACCCGCGGTTTCTCGCGGACCACCCAGTGCGTGCCGACGATCCGGCGGATCCGGAGGTCCGGCGCCCAGCGCTCGATCTCGGTCTGCAGCGGCGTGGTGACGAACTTGTCGCCGGTGGGCGCGAGCACCTGCACCGGGATTTCGGCCGGCCGCGGCCTCGGCCGGGAAAGGCGCGTGAACATGTTGGCGCGGTAGAGGTTGAGGCCGTACAGACCGTCCGAAGTGGAAGGCGCGGCGGCCGCCGGATCCATCCGTCCGATCAGCGCGCCCATCGCGCCGGTGCGCCAGAGCACCTGCGGGATCAGGGGGATCTGGAAGCCGAGGATGTAGGTCGAATGCGCCCACTGGACGAGCGCGTTCTTCAGCCGTTTCGGGCTCGGGCGCACCTGCGCGCGGAACCACGCACCCGCGTGGTCGAGGCTCGGCCCGGAGATCGAGGTGAACGACGCGAGCCGTCCTCGGAGCCTGTCACCGGTGACCGAATGCCAGGTCTGGATGGAGCCCCAGTCGTGTGCGAGCAGGTGGACCTTGCCCTCGGGCTGGACCTCGTCGACGACCGCGGCGAGATCTTCGGACAACTGGTCCAATTTGTAGGACGTGCGTCCCGAAGGCTTGTCCGAGCGGCCCGCGCCGCGAACGTCGTAGACGACCACCCGGTAGCGGCGTTCCAGCAGGGCGGCGATGCCGTCCCACATGGACCCGTTGTCCGGATAGCCGTGGACGAGCACCACCGTGGGCGCGTCGTCGACGCCGGTCACCCGGACCGAAAGGCGGACACCGTCGCTGGCCGTCACCCGCTTGTGAGACATGGTGTCATGTTAGACAACTTGTCAATAAGGTCGCTTTCCGAAGAGCGCACGGCCGAAGGTCCATACGGTGTCGATCACGAGGACGAAGGTCCAGATGCGCCCGAGGTTCAACAGCCAGTGACCACTGGAGTTCCAGTACCAGTCGGCCGGGTGGGGGCCGCCGAACAAGGCTTCGGCGGGCCAACTGTGGCCGGCGACAGCCAGAGCCACCTGCGCGACGATGTAGACCCCGGCGTGGATCGCCCAGTTCCGGAGCGGGTTCGCGCGCTTGTTCGCCTCCTCCATCACCGATTCGGCCGCTTGTGGGCCGTCCTCGATCGTGCGGGGTACCGGCTTTTCCTTTTGTGACACCGTTTTTCGTGGTTCCACGGGAAACTCCGCAACTCCGACACGCCGTACGGCGGCACGAACCACGAACGATCCGAAGAGCAGGAGCCCCGCCGCGCCGAAGCAGGCGACCCGCCATCCGGCGTCCGAGCCGTAGAGCTGTCCCGCGAGAAAGGTTCCGGCCGTCGCTCCGAGTAGCGTCGCGCTCTCGTAGATCCCCATCGCCCGGCCGAGGCTCAGCCCGGCCGCCTCGGCGACCACCGCCTGCTCGACCGGGATGGCCGCCGCGAACGCCGCCGCGGACAGAACCCACATGACCGCGAGCACCGGCGGGCTCGGCGCGAAGGACAGCCCGGCGGCGAAGATCGCGCTCGCCACCATCGCCAGCGCGAGCACCCGCGTCCGGCCGACCTTGCGGACAAAGCCGTGCAGGTAGTCCGGCAGCAGGCTGTACACGATGAAGCCGGGGATGAAGACCGCCGCGATCTCGCCGAGCTGGAGCTGATGCCCGCGTTGCAAGTGCATCAGGAGCAACAGGGCGACGCCGGCCTCGGCCATCGCGGTCAACGCGACGAGCGCGAGCATCGGGCGCATTCTCTTGCCCAGTTGCAGCAGCCGCGGCGCGTCCACCTCGCGTACCTGCGCGGACTTCGCGCCCAGCAGGACCATCGCGGCCACCGCGCAGGCCGCCGCGCCGAGCCAGAACACACCCCGGTAATCGATCCAGGCGATCGCGGTCAGCGCGACCACGAAGGCGATCCACGTGCCGCCGCCCTCGGCCGCGAACAGCTTGCTGAACGCGCCGTCGTCCGTCGCGAGCCCCTCCCCGGCCCGTGCCCGCAACGCGACCCAGAACAGCGCGCCACCCGCGCCGCCGAGAACCGCCGCCAGATAGGCGACCCCGATGCCCGGCGTCACCGCGTAGACCACAAAGGACAGTCCATAGAGGACAGCGCCGACGGCCGCGATCCGGCCCCGGTCGAACCGGTCGGCGAGCGAACCCGCGATCGGGCGGACCACGAACGACACCAATGTCTCCAGGGCGGTCAACGCCCCGACCTCGGCGGCCGACGCGCCGAGCTGGCTCCCCACCCACAGCGGCAGGAGGAAATCGAGCACCTCCGCCGGGCCTTTGGTCAGCGCGGCGGCGAGCTGGTTCTCCTCGGCGCGTTTCTTGTGTGCTACCTCGTCCACCCCAGTCCCCCTTGTTCGGATACGACTGTATTCTATAAAGTGGCGGCAAGGCAAGGCGGTCCAGGTGCAGGTGGTCGTGAGTGGCGTTTCGGGTTAGAACCCGAAACGCCACTCACGACCCACCCGACCGACCCGCCACAGGAGAGGAGGACGCGTTCGTGCCGAAGATCGTGGACCGCGCCGAACGCCGCCGGGAGATCGCCGGCGCCCTCCTGCGCATCGTCGCGCGCAAAGGCGTCGAGGCCGTCAGCGTGCGCTCCGTCGCCGTCGAAGCCGGGGTGTCCGCGGGCGCGGTGCAGAAATACTTCTCCACCAAGGAAGACCTGTTCCGCTTCGCCCTCGACATGACGAGCGAGTTCCTGGAACAACGCTGGGAAACCCTCGATCAGTCCGGCGACCTGCTGGATCTGCTGCTGCGCCTGCTTTTCGAGGCGATGCCGCTCGACGAGCAGCGCCGCGCGGAGGTGATCGTCATCAACGCCTTCACCGCCCGCGCCGCCGTCCGGCCGTCCTGGGCCGAATTCATCCGCACCGGCTACGACGAGCTCGCGGAGATCACGACGCAATACCTCTCGAAAGCGCAGTCGGAAGGCCACGTCCGGGACGACCTCGCGGCGAGCGACCTGGCAAATGCCGTCCTCGCCCTCTCGGACGGCTTCGCGAACCGGATGCTCACCTCGACCGACCCGGCCGCACTCCTGCCGTCCCTCGAAACCTCCGTGCGCACCCTCCTGACTCCGCCAGTGCAGCGTTAGTTACGTCTGGATGTAACTAACGCTGCCTCCCTTCACCAGTGATTGCGCTCCTTGGCCGGAAGCCAGGATGTTCCCGATCGAAGACCACGTCGCCGAAAAGATCTGTGCGATGTACGAGCGTCATCAGGTCGGCGGCCACCCGTCCACCCGCTACAAGGATCTCGTCGATCTCGCCCTGTTCGCGTTGAAGTCGCCCATGCCTGGCAAGGAGACCCACGAGATCCTTCACGACGAGATCGCCCGCCGCCGCGGACGCGGGATGGTCGTGGTTCCACCCTCCAGGTTCGAGGCCCCCGATCCTCGTTCCTGGAAGGGCGGCTATCGCAAAGCCGCCCAAGGCGTCCGCGCCCTCCCCGCCGAATTCCGGACACTCGAAGGTGTGCGTGACCTCGCGGACGCTTTCATCACCCCTCTTCTCCACACGACTCCTCCGACAGGGCGGTGGAACCCCGGAGGACGAGCCTGGCGGTGACACCGGTGTCCATCGATCGGTTGACAGCCGGGTTCAGTCCTGCGGTCGTCCCGGGACAACGGCCCGCTGAAGCACGATCGACGTATGAACAAAGCGGTGAAAGTGCGTGGCCTGCGCAAGGAGTACCCGGGCCACACGGCCGTCGGGGGGATCGACCTCGACATCGAGCAGGGCGAGGTGTTCGCGCTGCTCGGCCCCAACGGCGCGGGCAAGACGACGACGGTCGAGATCCTGGAGGGCCATCGCAAAAGAACGAAAGGCGAGGTCGACGTCCTCGGCGAGGATCCCGGCACGGCGGGCCGGGCCTGGCGGGCGCGGCTCGGGATCGTGTTGCAGACGGCCGGCGACGCCGCCGAGCTCACCGTCGCCGAGACCGTCCGGCACTTCGCCCGCTACTACCCGAACCCTCGTGACACCGAGGAAGTGATCGAGAAGGTCGGCCTGACCGAGAAGGCCGGTGCCCGCGTCAAAAGCCTGTCCGGTGGGCAACGGCGTCGCGTGGACGTCGCGCTCGGGATCGTCGGGCGGCCCGAGCTGGTGTTCCTCGACGAGCCCACGACCGGATTCGATCCGGCGGCCCGGCGCCGGTTCTGGGAGCTGATCAGGAGTCTCGCCCGCGAGGGCACCACGATCCTGCTCACCACGCACTACCTGGACGAGGCCGAGGCGCTGGCCGACCGGGTCGCGGTCATCACGCGCGGGGCGATCGTCGCCGAGGGGACCCCGCAGACGCTCGGCGGCCGCGCCACCGCGGCGGCCACCGTCCGCTGGACCGACGAGCGCGGTGCCCACCTGGAGCGCACCCACTTCCCGGCCAAGCTGATCCGCGAGCTCTCGGCCGACGGACGCGAGCCGTCGGAGCTGACCGTCCACCGCCCCACCCTCGAAGACATCTACCTCGACCTGATCGGAGAAGCCCGATGAGCACCTTGACCCTCCCGGGCACCTTCTCGCTCGGTCTCGTCCGAGGCGCCGCGGAGATCAAGCAGTTCTTCCGGCTGCGGGAGCAGGTGATCTTCACCTTCGCCTTCCCGTCCCTGCTGATGATCCTGCTCGGCTCGATGCTGAACTCCTCGATGCCCGGGATGGCGATCACCACCGGGCAGGTGCTGGCCGCGGGCATGATCGGCTCCGGCATCGTCTCGACGTCGTTCAACAGCGTCGGTATCGGCCTGGCGGCGGACCGTGAAGCCGGTGCGCTGAAACGGCTTCGCGGTACGCCGATGCCCGCCGCGTCCTACTTCATCGGCAAGATCGTCCTGGTCGGCGTGACGAGTGTCGCCCAGGTCGTGCTGATGTCGGTCGTCGGTGTCCTGCTGTTCGACCTGAGCCTGCCCACCGATCCGGTGAAACTGCTGACCGCCGCCTGGGTCTTCCTGCTCGGTGTCACCAGCTGCACGCTGCTGGGCATCGCGCTCGGCTCGGTGACCAAATCGGTCAGCGGCGCGGTCGCCGTGGCCAATCTGATCTACATCGCGCTGCAGTTCATCTCCGGGGTGTTCGTCACGCCGATCACCAACCTGCCGAAGGTTATGGTCGACATCGCTTCGTTCTTCCCGGTGAAGTGGATCTGCCAGGGCTTCCGCTCGGTGTTCCTGCCGGCCGAGGCCGCGAGTCAGGAAATGGCGGGGACATGGGAACTACCGATGGTGGCACTGGTGCTGACGGCGTGGTGCGCCGCGGGGCTGCTGCTGGCGAAACTGACGTTCCGCTGGTCGAACGAAGGCAAGTGAACGCCTGGGAGCGGTTCTACTGGCTGTGGGAGGTCCTGTTCGGGGTCACCTTCGTCGCGACGACGGCCTTGGTGGTTCTCGACGACGGGACGACGACGAACAAGACGGTCGCGCTCCTGTGCCTGGCCGGCCTCGGCCTCACCTACCTGGTCCAGGGGCGTCGTCTCATCAAAGGGCCCGAGTACGAGCACACACCGTGGCTGTTCGCCGGGATGATGATGCTCTTCACGCTGGGCGCGGTCTTCGCTTCGGGCAATTCCAGCTTCGTCCTCTTCCTGGGCTGCCCCGTGCTGTACATGACGATGCCGACGAAAGCCGCGTCGATCCTCACCACGGCGGCGGTGCTGTCGAGCCCGGCGTCGCTGCTCGTCCGCGGCGGGCTCGACGAGCAGCCGGTCCTGCTGCCGATGACGGCGATCCTGATCATCTTCAGCCTCCTCGCCGGCCGCTACACCACCCAGATCATCGAGCAGAGCAAGAGCAGGGCCGCGCTGATCGACCAGCTGCGAGCCAGCCAGGCAGAGGTTTCCCGGCTCTCGCGGGAGGCGGGGACGGCCGCCGAACGCGAGCGCATGGCCCGCGAGATCCACGACACGCTGGCGCAGGGTTTCACCAGTATCGTCACGCTCACCCAGGCCATCGAGTCCGAAATGGACACCGATCCGAAGGCGGCCCGCCGTCACCTGGAGCTCGCGGCGCGGACGGCTCGGGAGAACCTGGCCGAGGCGCGGGCGATGGTCGCGGCGCAGGGGCCGTCGGCGCTCGCCGCCGCTTCGCTGGAGGAAGCCTTGCGGCGTCAGGTGGAACGACTGACCGAGGAGACCGGGATCGAGGCGTCGATCGAGGCCGACGGCCCGCTGCCCGCGCTCCCGATGTCCACGGAGGTCGTCCTCCTGCGAGCGGCACAGGAGGCGTTGAGCAACATCCGCAAGCATTCGCACGCCACTCGCGTCTCGTGCCGCCTGTCCATTGTGGACGGACGGGTTCGGCTCGGCGTCACGGACGACGGCATCGGCTTCGACCCCACCGCGCCCACCGGCGGCTTCGGCCTGGCGGGGATGCGCACGCGCACCGATCAGGTCGGTGGCATCGTGACGCTGAAGAGCGAACCCGGGGCGGGGACGACACTGGAACTGGAGGTGCCCGCGTGATCACGATCATGCTGGTCGACGATCACCCCGTGGTGCGGGAAGGCCTGCGCGGCATGCTGGAGGCCGAGCCGGATCTGAGCGTCGTCGGGGAAGCGGGTTCCGGCGACGAGGCCGTCGCGCTCAGCCGGGTCAAGCAGCCGGACGTGATCCTGATGGACCTGCGGATGCCCGGGCTCGACGGCGTCGGCGCGACGCGGAAGATCCTCGCCGACCGGCCGGATCAGCGGGTCGTCGTGCTCACCACCTACGAGACGGACGCGGACATCCTGCGCGCGGTCGAAGCGGGAGCCTCCGGCTACCTGTTGAAGGACGCTTCGCGCGCGGAGCTCGCCGGTGCGATTCGTGCCGCGTCGCGCGGCGAGACGGTCTTGGCGCCTTCGGTCGCCGGGAAGCTGGTGAACCGGGTGCGCAACCCGACGGCGTCGCCCTTGTCGGCGCGCGAGATCGAGGTGCTCCGGCTGGTGGCGAGGGGAAGCACGAACGCCGACATCGGCCGCACGCTCCACATCAGCGAGGCGACGGTCAAGACCCATCTGCTGCGCGTGTTCGGGAAACTGGACGTTTCGGACCGCACGGCCGCTGTGACCACCGCTATGCGACTGGGACTGCTCGGGTAGGCAGAATGCGTCCCATGCTTGCCACGACCGAAATGGCGCTGCTTCGCCGCCTCGCGCACGAGCAATCCTCGTGCCGCACCCCGTCCATCGTCGCCGCCGTCGTCCGCGACGGGGAACTCGCCTGGTCCGGAGGGCGCGGACGCGTCGGCGGCGAGACACCGGGCGCCGACACGCAGTACCGGCTCGGGTCGATCACCAAGACACTCGTCGCGACGGCCGTCATGCGGCTGCGCGACGAAGGCAAGCTCGATCTCAACGACCCGCTGGAGCAGCACCTGCCCGGCACCTCGTTCGGCTCGGCCACCATCGCGCAGCTGCTGTCGCACACCTCGGGCCTGACCGCGGAATCGCCCGGTTCCTGGTGGGAGCGCACCGTGGGCGCGGACTGGGACGCGCTCGTCGAGAGCCTCAAGGACGGCGCGACGCGGCTGCGGCCGGGCAGCCGGTTCCACTACAGCAACGTCGGCTACGGCGTGCTCGGCGAGCTGGTCGCCCGGCACCGGGGGCAGTCGTGGCTCGACGTCGTCCGCGCCGAGATCCTCGGCCCGCTCGGCATGACCCGGACCTCGCCGCATCCGGAAGGCGCGCACGCGGACGGGTTCGCCGTGCATCCCTTCGCCGATCTCCTCATGCCGGAGCCGTCGCCGGACGCGGGCGCGATGGCCCCCGCCGGCCAGCTGTGGTCGACGGCCACCGACCTCGCCCGCTGGACGGCGTTCCTCGGCGGGCACACCGGCGGCGTGCTGAGCGAGCAGACCGTCGCCGAGATGCGCGAAATGGTCACCGTGGACGACGGCGACACCTGGAGCACCGGGTTCGGTCTCGGCGTCATGCTGGTCCGCACGGAGGGCAGGCGGCTGGCCGGGCACACCGGCTCGATGCCGGGGTTCCTCGCCTGCTCGCTGGTCGACGCGAACGCCGGCATCGGCGCGCTGGTGCTGACGAACTCGACGGCGGGCGTCGGCATCACGCAGCTGTGCCTCGACCTGATGAACCTGACCGAACAGCACGAGCCGTCCATGCCCGCCGAGTGGCAACCGTCCACTGTGGACCCGAAGCTGCTGGAACTGACCGGGTTGTGGCACTGGGGGCCGACGCCGTACCACCTGCGGCTACTCCCGGGCGGCCTGTTCTCCCTCGCGCCGACCGACGGCCCCGGCCGCGCGTCGCGGTTCGCGCCGGTGGGCGAGGACACCTGGGTCGGCCTCGACGCCTACTACGCGGGCGAAACGCTGCGGGTCGGGCGGGACGCGGCGGGGAAGCCGAACCACCTCGACCTCGCGACGTTCATCTTCTCGCGGACCCCGTTCGACCCGGCCGCGCCCATCCCGGGTGGCGTCGACCCCGAGGGCTGGCGCTAACGGTCCAGCACCGCCGATTTCACGTGATCGACCGGACGACACGCGTGATCCGGCGGACGACACGCGTGACTGGATGGACGACACGACACGCGCCGGACCAAGGACGAAGGCTCCCTTTACCGCATCAGACGCGGCGAAGGGAGCCTTCATCCCACCATCGGCCCGCCCGAGAACACGCCACGTTCGACCCTCGGCTCAAAGAGGACCCGAATCGCCACTCACGACCACATCAGGCCGCCGGGGTGTGCCCGACCGCCGCGCCGACGGCCGCGATGAACTTGCGGGCGATGCGCTTGCCCTCGCCCCAGTCGACGAAGCCGAACTTCAAGCTCGTCTGGATCGCCAGCCCGGAGCCCTCCGTCGTCCGCTCCACCTTCACGGTGACCGTCTGCCCGTAGCTGAAGAGGCCCATGCTGGTGGAGAAGGTGACGTAGCCCGCGGCCGCGTCGTAGAAAGGGTTCTTCCCCTTGACCGCCGTGACCCCGTTCGGAAGGGCCTGCCACAACGCCTCGGGGGCCAGGGGGAATCGCTCGTGCACTGTCGCCATGAGGCGAGAAGCTACCCGTGCGGGGTGCACCGGCGGGCACGAGTTGTCCGATCCCACATACCGGACACGCGGCACCGACTTTCAGCAGGGTCATCCCGACCTGAGAGACTGGGCACATGACCGACGCACCTGAGTTGACCCTCCCCGCGGACCTGAAGCCTGCCGATGGCCGCTTCGGCTGCGGACCGTCCAAGGTCCGTGACGAGCAGCTCGCCAACCTGGCGAAATCCGGTGCCACCTACCTCGGCACGTCGCACCGTCAGAAGCCGGTGAAGTCCCTCGTCGGCCGCGTGCGTGCGGGTCTGTCCGAATTGTTCTCCCTGCCCGAAGGCTACGAAGTGGTCCTCGGCAACGGCGGGACGACCGCATTCTGGGACGCCGCCGCGTTCGGGCTCGTGCGCGAACGTGCGCAGCACTTCACCTACGGCGAGTTCTCCTCGAAGTTCGCCACGGTGACCAAGGGCGCCCCCTTCCTCGCCGACCCGATCGTCGTCAAGGCCGACCCGGGCAGCGCGCCCGAGATCGCCTACGAGGCCGGCGCCGACCTGGTCGGCTGGGCGCACAACGAGACCTCGACCGGTGTCGCGGTGCCGGTCCGCCGCCCCGAAGGCAGCGAAGGCGCCCTCGTCGCCATCGACGCCACCTCCGGCGCGGGCGGCCTGCCGGTCAAGGCCGAGGACTTCGACGTCTACTACTTCGCGCCCCAGAAGTCCTTCGCCTCCGACGGTGGCCTCTGGATCGCGCTGGCTTCGCCCGCGGCCGTCGAGCGCATCGGCGAGATCGGCGCGAGCGACCGCTGGATCCCCGAGTTCCTGTCGCTGACCACGGCGCTCGACAACTCCCGCAAGGACCAGACGTACAACACCCCGGCGGTGTCGACGCTGTTCCTGCTGGCCGACCAGATCGAGTGGATGAACTCGAACGGTGGCCTGGAGTGGACGACCTCGCGGACCCGCGACTCGTCGACCCGGCTGTACGAATGGGCCGAGAAGACCGGCTACACGACGCCGTTCGTCAGCGACCCGTCGCTGCGCTCGCAGGTCGTCGGCACCATCGACTTCGCCGACGAGGTGGACGCCGCCGCGGTGGCGAAGGTGCTGCGCGCCAACGGGATCGTCGACACCGAGCCGTACCGGAAGCTGGGCCGCAACCAGCTGCGCGTCGGCCTGTTCCCGGCCATCGACCCGGACGACATCACGAAGCTGACCCAGAGCATCGAGTACGTCGTCGAGCGCCTGGGCTGAGCTAGCTAGCTGTCCGTGAAGGCCTCCTTGAGGGACCCAGAGTCCCTCAAGGAGGCCTTCACGGACTTGCGGAAGGCTGCGGCCAGGGCGAGCAGGACCAGGCCGTACAGGATGTAGGACTCCGTCGCCAGCCACCAGCCGAAGCTCCCGGCGGGCCGCGGCGCGAGCCACATCGGCGCGATCACGAACAACGCCACCGTCACGGCCGCGAGCACGTAGGAGACGGCCGAGCGCGACCAGATCAGCAGTGCGAGGATCGGCACACACCAGATCCAGTGATGCGTCCACGAAACCGGCGACACCAGCAGCCCGCCGACGGCACACGCGGTCAGCGCGAACACCGGCTCCGCGACGCGCACGATCAGGAACGCGGTCAGCGCGACCACGACGATCGACGCCAGCACCCAGACGACGTCTTCGGCCGAGCCGAGACCGAACCGCGCGAGCATCCCGCGCAGGGACTGGTTGCCGACGTAACCGCGATCGCCGATACGGCTGGTGTCGAACAGGATGTCCGTCCAGAACCGCGCCGACGCGCCGGGCGCGGTCAGGAACATCAGCAGGCCCGCGCCGAGGAAACCGGCCACCACCCTGGCGGCGGAGCGGAAGTCCTTGCGGAACAAGAAGAACAGGATGAAGAAGGCCGGCGTCAGCTTGATCGCCGCGGCGACGCCGATCAGCAGGCCCTTCGTGCGCGCGCGGCCCGGCAGGAGGGCGTCGAGCACGACGAGCAGCATCAGCAGCGTGTTCACCTGGCCGAAGCCGAGCGTCGAGCGGACCGGCTCCATGATCCCGCCGACGGCCTGTGCCCCGATCGCCGCCAGGACGGCGATGGCGCGGCCACGGACGTTCGCACGGTCGGTGAGCGAACCGTTGAGCGTCGCGACGAAAAGATAGACGACGATCCCGCCCGCGATGATCGACGCGAGCCCGACCAGCCGCGTGGCCAGCGCGGCCGACAACAGCGTGCCGGGCAGGAACACCGCCGCCGCGAACGGCGTGTAGGTGAAGGGCAGCCAGCCGCCGTGCGTCTGCACCCACGCGCCGTACGGGTCGCCTGAGTCGACGAGCAGCCGCGCGCCGCCGATGTAGACCTCGAGGTCCTGGCCGTCGAACACCTTGAGCGTGAACAGCACGCCGACCACGACGGCTTCGAGCGCGAGCAACGCCCCCGCGAGTTTCCGCCCCGACAATCCCACCAGCACCCGGCGAGATTACCCACCGCCATTCCGCGTTCAGTCCTCTGGATGCGGCGGACCACCGCATCCAGAGGACGAAACGCGAGCTAGGCGAGGGCCTGGGTCGGGGGCAGGCGCGCCGCGCGCATCGCCGGGTAGGCACCGGCGACGGCACCGACCAGTGCCGAGATCCCGACGCCGCCGAGCAGGGCGCCGACGGGCAGCACCGCCGGCCAGCCCTGGCTCAGCGCGTACCCCGACGTCACCAGCACCCCGGCCAGCACCCCGGCGATCCCGCCGAGCCCGGACAACAGCACCGACTCGGCCAGGAACTGGCCTCTCACCTGCCGTTTCGTCGCGCCGAGCGCGCGACGGAGGCCGATCTCCCGGCGCCGTTCCAGCACCGAGATCACCATCGTGTTGGCCACCCCGACGCCGCCGACCAGCAGCGCCACCCCGCCGAGCCCGAGGAACAGTGCGCTGTAGGTGTTCTCCGTCAGCTTCTGCGCCTCCAGCGCCTCCGACGGGCGACGGACCTCGACCTCGTTCGGCGCCTGCGGATTCATCGTCTGCGCGAGCACCGACCGCACGTTCTCGACCTGCGAATCCTTCGCCCGCACGTACACGGTCGTCGGGTGGCCCTTGAAGTCGAGGAGCCGTTTGGCGGCATCCCAGCCGACCAGTACCGAACGCTCGATCTCGGGCGCCAGCGGCGTCGGCCCGAGGATCCCGCCCACGGTGAACCACTTCCCGTCGATGTACACCTGCGGCGGTCTGGCCGGGTCGATGTGGTCGATCCCGAGCCGCGCGGCCGCGACCGAACCGAGCACGACGACCGGATAGTCGCGGGTGGCGTCCCGGAGGAACTGCCCATCGCGGACGGCGCCGCCGATGACGTCGAGGAGATCCGGCGTCGCCGCGTAGACCCCGAGGCCGGACGTCTCGCCCTTGTCGATCTTGTCCGTGCGCCGCACGGTCCCGCCGGTGGTCCCGGTCGCGGACGCCGCCGTGACCGGCGCGATCCGCTTCGCCATCGGCACCGCGCTGTCCGGCAGAGTCGCGTCACCGCCGAACAGCGTCTTGCCCGGGCCCGCCGTGAGCAGGTTGGTGCCCAGCGCGGCCAGCTGGTCTTGCAACGCCTTCGCGCCCGACGCCGGGATCGCGAGCACCGCCACCATCGCCGCGATCCCGATCCCGATGCCGAGCGCGGACAGCACCGCCCGCATCGGCCGCGTCCGCATCCCGTGCGCGCCGAGGCTCAGCACGTCACGCGGGCCGAGCCGGGCCGGATCCGGCGTCTTGTCGAGGACGGGCGCGCTCACACCAGCACCCCCGTCCCGGTGTCGAGCCGGATCCGGCCGTCCCGCAGCTCGATGCGCCGCGGGATACCCGCCGCGATCTCCCGGTCGTGCGTGATGATCACGACCGTCGTCCCCTGCGAACTCAGCGTGGCCAGCAGGTTGAGGATCGCCGCGCCGTTGCCCGTGTCGAGGTTCCCCGTCGGCTCGTCGGCCAGCAGGATCGACGGCGAGTTGACGACCGCCCGCGCGATCGCCACCCGCTGCCGTTCCCCGCCGGAGAGCTCGTTCGGGAAATGCCCCGCCCGATGCGCGAGCCCGACGCGGTCGAGCGCGGCCAGCGCCCGCTCGCGCCGTTTCCGCCGCGGCACCCCCGCGTACAGCAGGCCCGTCGCGACGTTGTCGACCGCGCTCACCCCCTCGCTGAGGAAGAACTGCTGGAACACGAACCCGATCCACCGCGACCGCAACGCCGAAAGCTTGCGGTCGGGCAGTTTCGCCACGTCGTGCCCGCGCAGTTCGATGACGCCGCTGGTCGGCCGGTCGAGCGTGCCCATCAGCTGCAGCAGCGTCGACTTGCCGGAACCGGACGGACCGAGGATGGCGACCATCTCCCTGTCCTCGATGGACAGTGTCACCTCGTGCAGGGCGCGCACGCCGCCGGGATAGGTGCGCGAGGCGTTGCGCACGGCCAGCACCGGGGTCATGACGTCGTCACCACCCGCATCCCGGCGGCGAGGCCGGTACCGGTGACTTCGACGCGCCCGTTGGAGAACAGGCCCGTCTTCACCGCGATGAGACGCCGCTTGCCGCCTTCGTCGACCTCGACGGCGTATCCGCCCTCGGCGAGCGCGAGCAGCGCCCCCACCGGGACCGCCAGCACTCCACTGTGGACTTCCTTGGTGAACCGCACGGACACCGGTGTCGAGTCGAGCGATCCCGCCGCGGCCGGATCGTCCAGCTTGATCTTCACCTTGATCTTCGGCTTGCCGTCGTCCTGCCCGGCACCGTCCTTGCCGTTCTCCGCGACCTTGCCGACCTCGCTGATCACGCCGGTCGTGGTCTTGCCGCCGGTGATGTCGACGCCGACCTTGTCCCCCGCCTTCGCGATGGCCTGCTTGTCGGCGTCGAGTTTGACCTCGACGACGCGCTCGGTGCCGGTGTACTTCAGCAGTTCGCCGCCGCCGGGGCCGCCGAGTTGCGCCGCGAGCTGCGAAACCCGGATCTCCCCGGGCGCGAGGACGACGTCGCCCTGCCCGAACGCGCCGGTCTGCTCCAGGCCCAGCGACTTCTGCCATTTCTTGAGCGCGGCGGCGGTGGCGGAGGTGAACTTCTTGTCGGGCGTGCCGAAACCGCCGAAACCGAGCGCCTTCAGGTTCTCTTCCAGCTGCTTGACGTCCGGGCCGTCCGCGGCCCCGTCGGCGAGGTCGCGGAAGAACGGCAGCGTGCCGTAGAACAGCGGGACGGGTTTGGCGTCGACGCCGTACACGGCCTTGCCGCGAGTGAGCACCGCGCCCGCGTCCGGCAGGGAGGTGATGGTGCCCTGTTTCCGGCCGGCGAGGGAGTTTTCCTCGCCGTAGCCCAGTTTTCCGTTCGCTTCCTCTTCCTCTTGCAGGTCGGTCTTCTCGACCTTCGCGGTCTCGACCGGCGGCGGCGCCTGCCCGACCTGCTGAGCCTCGGAGGCCACCCTGGTCAGCACGACCACGGACATCGTCCCGACCACGACGACGAGGACCGCCGCGATGATGAACCAGCGCGCCCGGCGCGACCGCCGTGCACCGCCGGGTCCTTCGTGTTCGCTCATTTCGCCGGGGCCGCCCTCATGCTCATGCCGAGACCGCAGGCCTTCGCCGCTTCTTCGAACTTCTTGGGGTCGCTACCCGCGTCCAGCGTCATGGCGGCGCCCTTTCCGCTGGGATCGGGGTCCGGGAAGTCGATGCCGTGCTCACGCATGCACTTCGCGTCCTTGCGCATCTTGTCGAGCTCTTCCGGCGTGGGCGGTTTCATCTCGCCGCCGTTCGGCAGCAGCTTGCCGCACGCCTCACTCGCGGCGTTCATCTTCTTCTCGTCCGGCATCTCACGCGCGTCGAAGGTGACCGCGTCCTGCCCGCTGCCGTCGGGTTTGGGCTCCGGCATCTCGATCCCGTGCTCACGCATGCATTTCCGGTAATTGCGGAACTTCTCCTCGTCGGACACGTTGTCCGCCTGCTTACCGTCGCCCGTGCCGGCGGCGGGCGGGGAAGAGATCGAGGCGACCTTGTCGCCGCCGTCCCCGCCACCACCGCAACCGGCCACGAGCGCGAAGACCGCTCCGGCGATCAGTACCGCCATGGGTCGTTTCCGCATCGCTGCTCCTTCGGTCGTCTTGGCGCCCCGATTTCTACGGAGACGGCGATTCCGGGGCGGTAAGCGATGTTGCTTATACCGCGCTTACCGTCCCAGTCAGCGGGACAGAGATCGGATCTTTCTGCCGTCTTTCCGGGTGAACTAGCTCCGGAATGGACCTTCTGGGGGTTCACATCCGACCTCTGGCTTCTTAAAGTCCGCGACGTCCACACCTCAGCGAGGAGGAGTGCATGAATCGCCGCAAGCCACTCCGGGCCCTGGCGGCCCTCGTCATCGCGACCACCGCACTGGGCGTCGTGCCCGCCGCGGAAGCCGCGCCACTCCCGTCCGACCACGCCTACGACGACCCGTTCACCGCCGACCGGACGCGCTGGTGGCGCGACGACCGCTTCGGCCAGTTCATCCACTTCGGCGCGTACTCGCAGCTCCAGGGGAAGTACACCCGCCCTGATGGAAGCGTTTGCCAGGACGCCGAATGGATCCAACGGAACTGTCAGATCCCGCGCGCCGAATACGAACAGATCGCCGCGAAGTTCAACCCCGCCGGTTTCGACGCGAACGCCATCGCGCAGTCGGCGAAGGACGCCGGGCAGAAGTACGTGGTGATCACCTCGAAGCACCACGAGGGCTACGCGATGTGGCCGACGAAGGTCAACAAGTTCAACCTCCGCGACCACTCGGCGTTCGACAAGAAGCGCGACATCCTCGCCGAACTGAAGCGCGCGACGGCCGCGCGCGACGTCAAACTCGGCTTCTACTACTCGATCTGGGATTGGCACGACCCTGACTTCCCGGACCCCGCGACGTTCCCGAAGTACAAGGAGCGGATGTACGCCCAGCTCAAGGAACTCGTGGACAACTACCATCCAGCGGTGTTGTGGTTCGACGGCGAATGGAGCACCGACCGGCCCAACAACCCTTGGACGGAAAGGGACGGCGAGGAGCTGGAGGCCTACGTCCGGAGCCTCGATCCGTCCATTGTGGTCAACAACCGCGTCGGCAAACGGCGGGTGGTCGACGGCGACACGGGCACGCCCGAACAGGAGATCCCGGACAAGCCGGTCGACGGGCAGCTGTGGGAATCGTGCATGACCCTCAACGGCAGCTGGGGCTACACCGATTGGGACCACAACTGGAAGTCCTCGACGGATCTGACCAGGAAACTGCTTTCGATCGCCGGGCGCAGCGGGAACTTCCTGCTCAATGTCGGCCCTGATCGCAACGGCCGGGTGCCGCGCGAATCCATCGACAGGCTGAAGCAGATGGGCCAATGGCTGCGAACGAACGGCCAGTCCGCCGCCGTCTACGGGGCGGGCGCGCCGGGGCTGGTCGCCGAACCGGGCTGGGGCGTCGTCAGCCGTCGCGGCGACAAGCTGTACGCGTCGGTGTTCGACTGGCCCGCTTCGGGCGGCTCGCTGACGCTCGACGCGTTGGCGCCTTTCCGGGTCCGTGACGCGCGGGTGCTCGGCAGCCGGCAGCGCGTGCGGGTCGAGCAGTCGCCCGGGAGCGTGAAGCTCACGCCGTCGGGCGGCCGGACGAACGACATCGCGACCGTCATCGAGCTGAGTGTCGACCCGCTGCCGCAGGCGCCCGCCGGGCGCGGGACCGGGCTGACCGC
Source organism: Amycolatopsis keratiniphila subsp. keratiniphila (assembly GCF_001620365.2). Lineage (GTDB taxonomy): Bacteria > Actinomycetota > Actinomycetes > Mycobacteriales > Pseudonocardiaceae > Amycolatopsis > Amycolatopsis keratiniphila. The sequence goes on along the minus strand of NZ_LQMT02000018.1, from coordinate 76,960 downwards.
CGAATACTGGCCGAACGCGGATTTCACCGGGACACCGGCGGTGCGCCGGGTCGAGCCGGGCGTGAACCACAACTGGAAGTTCACCGGCTCACCGGACGCGAGGATCCCGGCGGAGACCTTCTCGTCGCGCTGGACCGGGCAGGTCACCGCGCGCGACACCGGGAAGTACACGTTCACCACGGTCTCGGACGACACCGTGCGGCTGTGGGTCGACGGGAAACTCCTGATCGACAACACCACACCCCACGGACCGAGTGTCGACAAAGCGACTCTCGACCTGGTCGCCGGTCGGTCGTACGCGATCCGGCTCGAACACACAGAACGCGGCGGGGAGGCGTCGATGAAGCTGCTGTGGTCGAGCCCGAACACTCCGCAGCAGGTGATCCCGGCGCGGCAGTTGCACCCGGCCGGCTGACGCGTGCTCGAAGCCGGAACACGCGACGCGAAGTGACGTTGCGAAAGCCACTTTCGCAACCTTGAACGTTGCGAAAGTGGCTTTCGCAACCCCCGGACCACCCGGCCGGATGATCCACGCTTATCCCCCGCTTACCCCCTCACGGGGCAGACTGGCCAGGTGAGAGTGCTGGTGGTGGAAGACGAGCGGCTCCTGGCGGACACGATCGCCGAGGGCCTGCGACGGTTCTCCATGGCCGTCGACGTCTGCTACGACGGCGCGCAGGCCCTGGACCGGGTGGGGGTGCACGGCTACGACGTCGTCGTGCTCGACAGGGACCTCCCCGTCGTGCACGGCGACGAAGTCTGCGCCGCCGTGATCGGGACCGGCGGCGAAGCGCGGGTCCTCATGCTGACGGCCGCGGCCGACGTCAACGACCGGGTCGCCGGGCTGGGCCTCGGCGCCGACGACTACCTGACGAAACCGTTCGCGTTCGCCGAACTCGTCGCCAGGGTGCAGGCGCTCTCGCGGCGCGCGCGGCCGGCGTTGCCGCCGGTGCTGGAACGCGGCGGCGTCGTCCTCGACCTGCCCCGGCACCAGGCGTCCCGCGACGGCCGGTTCCTTCCCTTGTCCCCCAAGGAATTCGCGGTCTTGGAGGTGCTCATGCGCGCCGAAGGGACCGTGGTCAGCGCCGAGGAACTGCTGGAGAAGGCGTGGGACGAACACGCCGACCCGTTCACGAACGCCGTCCGCGTGGCGATGATGACGTTGCGGCGCAAACTCGGCGAACCGCCGCTGATCGAGACCGTGCCCGGCGCGGGTTACCGGTTCGGGTCGTGAAACCGCTCCGGCTCTCCGTCCGCACCAAGCTGACGGCGCTCTACGGCGGCGCGTTCCTGCTCGTCGGGCTCGCGTTGCTCATCGTCAACTACCTGCTGGTCAGCTCGACCCTGCCGGACACGACCACCTTCGCGAACGGAGCGACCGCCGGGGCCCAATTCGAGGTCGCCAGGGCGTATCCGCTGGACACGACGACCATCCTCCCGGTCGAGCGCGCCCAGGCCACGCAGCTGGTCGCGACCTCGATCACCGAATACCGCTCGGACGTCCTTTCGACCCTGCTGTGGCAATCACTGGTGGCGCTGGCGATCGCCGGCGGGCTCGCGGTACTGCTCGGCTGGCTGATGGCGAGCCGCGTGCTGCGGCCGTTGCACGCGATCACTTCGACGGCACGGAAACTCGAGGTCGAGAACCTCGACCGGCGCATCGACCTCGACGGCCCCGACGACGAACTCAAGGAACTCGCCGACACCTTCGACGGCATGCTCGACCGGCTCGCCGTGTCGTTCGACAGCCAGAAACGCTTCGTCGCCAACGCTTCCCACGAATTGCGGACCCCGCTCGCGGTGCAGCGGACACTGGTCGAGGTCGCGATGGCCGACCCCGACGCGGGCCCCGAGGTCCGGAAACTCGGCGAGCACCTGATCTACACCAACGAACGCAGCGAACGGATGATCGAAGGCCTGCTCGTGCTCGCCCGCAGCGACCGGGGCCTGACCGCGCGAACCCCCGTGCGGCTGGACGAGGTCGCGGCGACGGTGATCCGGTCGGCGTCGGCCATGGCCGAGGAGGCGGGGGTTACGGTGGAGTCGCGGCTGCGGCCGCGGACGGTGTCGGGCGATCCCGTGCTGCTGGAACGGCTGGTCACGAACCTCGTGCACAACGCCATCACCTACAACCGCGAGGGCGGCTGGATCCACATCGACATCGGCGGCGATCCGGCGCTGGTGGTGCGCAACACCGGCCCGCAGGTGCCGCTGGACGCCGTCCCCGCCCTGTTCGAGCCGTTCCGCCGGCTTTCGGGCGACCGCACCGGCGACTCTCGCAACGCCGGGCTCGGCCTGTCGATCGTCCGGTCCATCGCGAAGGCGCACGGCGGGACGGCGGGGGCGGAACCGGGTGGCCGCGGCGGCGGACTGGTCGTCCGGGTGCGGCTGCCGTAGATTCCCCCGATCGTGACTGTGCGTGTCCGGCGCGTCACGCGGCGAGCCGCCTTTCGCTCCCGCAGAATTCCCCTTGCCGTCATGAACAAAATAGTGAGCAGGACACATGACATCGGCGCGCCTCACACGTCAAGGCGACGCGCCGTTTTAACGTGGACACCCACAATGGTGAAGAATCGGGGAGGCGAGAATGCGAGCGCTACGGGTGGTCGGGCTGCACGAGGACGGTAAGTCCATCGTGTGCGAAGACCCGGCGAGCCGCACGCGCTTCCTGCTCCCCGCGGATGAGAGGCTGCGAGCGGCGGCGAGGGGTGACATCACCCGCCTCGGCCAGATCGAAATCGAGTTGGAGAGCCAAATGCGGCCACGCGAGATCCAGGCACGAATCCGGGCCGGTGAGTCCGTGGAGCAGGTCGCGAGCAGCGCCGGCGTCACTGTGCAGCGCGTCGAGCGGTTCGCGTACCCGGTCCTGCTCGAACGATCCCGCACCGCCGAGCTGGCCCAGCGGGCCCACCCGGTCCGTGAGGACGGCCCCGACGTCCAGACCCTCGGCGAGGTCGTCGCGCACTCCTTTGGGCAGCGCGGTCACGACTACAGCCAGGCGACCTGGGACTCCTGGCGAGGCGACGACGGCAAGTGGGTCGTCGTGCTGAGCTGGAAGGCGGGCCGTTCGGACAACCGCGCGCACTGGGCGTTCGCGCCCGGCGCGCACGGCGGCACCGTGCAGGCCCTCGACGAAAACGCAGAAGTCCTGCTCAACCCCAACGCCTACCGCGCCCCGCGCACGGTACGGGCACTGGAGCCCGGCAAGGACGCGGTCGTCCAGCCGACTCTCGATTCGGTCCCGGACGAACCGGTCGCGAAGGTGATCGACGCGCCGATAGCCGAGCCCGAAGAAGATGCCGAGCCACCACTTCCGGCTGACGAGCCGGACGAAGTGGCCGAACCCGCTCCACGGGCGAAGGGGAAGAAGAACCACCCCATCGTCCCATCCTGGGAAGACGTCCTCCTGGGCGTCCGATCACAACGAGGTTGAATCCGCACGTAGTGGCCCCTTCCGGTGGAGGGGCCATTACGTGCGTCCGGGGACCTGCGCGACCAGGGATTTCGGTGCCACGAGGCAATACGCGTCGGTGACGATCTCTTCGATCTCGGCCCAGTCGACGTCGGTGTCCAGCCGCACCCCGAGCCACCCCCGATGGCCGACATACGGCGGCCGGAAGAACCGCTCCGGCTCGGCGCCCACCAGTTCCTCCTGCGCCCCGGGCGGCGCCGGGCACCAGAAGGCGACCTTGTCGTCGTGATGCCGGTCCGCGTACATGACGAACGTCTTCTTGCCGCGCACGAACCAGGTCGGCTCGCCGTGACTGAGCCGCTCGGACGTTTCCGGCAGCGCGAGACAAAGCCGTCTGAGTGAATCGAGCGGATCTCCGGCCATGGATCCCAGTATCCTCAGAAGACGACGATCAGCACGCCGATCCACGCGATCACGATCCCCGCGGCCGCGCCGAAGGACGCCCACCGCACGATCGGCACCCGCCGCGAGAGCCACAGCGACGGCGTGATCCCGGCGGTCACGACGGCGGACGCGAGCAGCGCGAGCCAGCCGTTGGTCTCGCGCGCGAGGGTGTTCGCCAGTGCCAGCATCGCCACGACGACCACGGCCGCGACGAACGCCGAGACCGTCAGCCCGGTCAGCCACGGTGTCGGCTCCCCTGCCGGGTCCGGCGTGCCGAAGAGACGGCGTGCGAGTTCGCTGCGGGGTGCGGGGGCGGGCGGGTCGATGACGACGCCGTCGCCGGAGACGGGGTCGACGAACCGCACCGACGTGCCCATCGTGGCGGCGACCCGCTGGGCGAGCTGGCGCCCTCGCTGCGAGACCACGGAAGCGGCTTCGGTGCCGGAGGTGCCGACGGCGGAGGCGACCCTGGCCCATTCGTGCAGCGCCTGAGCGAGATCCGAACCGATCGCGAGTGAATGCGGGTCGACCTCGCGCGCGCTGTCGCCGCCCGGCCCGGCCAGCACCGCGCGTCCCTCACGGATCCGCAATTCCATGGGTTCTCCTCGTGATCGCTCGGGTGCTCACGATAGCGGTGGACGCGTCTCGTAGAACGCGATCGCGCCCGCCGTGGCGACATTCAGCGAATCGACGCCTTCCGGCATCGGGATCCGCACCGCGACGTCGGCGGCGGCGATGGCTTCGTCCGTCAGGCCGGGGCCCTCCGCGCCCAGCATCAACGCGACCTTCCCGGGTGTCCGGTCCCGTAACCGGCGCAGCGAAACGGAATCCGCACGCGGGGTGAGGGCGGCGATGCGGAAACCGCGGTCTCGCAGCAATTCCAGGTCGCCGGGCCAAGATCCGAAGGTGGCGAACGGGACGCGCAGGACATGCCCCATCGAGACGCGGACACTGCGCCGGTACAGCGGATCCGAACAGCCGGCGCCGAGCAGGATCCCGTCGACGCCGAGCGCGGCCGCGTTGCGGAACAGCGAACCGAGGTTCTCGTGGTCACCGACGCCTTCGAGGATCGCGAGCACCCGTGCGCCGTCGATGACGTCTTCCACCGACGGCGGCGGAACGGGCCGGTCGGCGACGGCCAGGATCCCGCGGTTCAGATGGAATCCGACCGCGTCGGCCATCGTCTCGGCCGAAGTCACGTAACCGGGGACGTCGACCGCGTCCAGGGCTCCGCCCAATTCGTGGAATCGCCGCTCGACGCCGAGGAGGGAGCGGACCGGATAGCGGGATTCGAGCAGGCGCTCGACCACGACGGTGCCCTCCGCGATCACAAGGCCACGCCCACCCGGCCTATCGGGACGCCGATCGGCTGTGGACAAGTCGCGGAAATCGTCGAGCCGCGGGTCGCCCGCGTCGTCGATGGTGATCAGTTCGGCCACCCGCAGAGTGTGTCATCCGCCCCCTGCGCGGTGTTTGCGTCCGAACGTCGAAGGGTAGGTGGTACGAACGGAGGTATTTTGCTGTCAGTTAACCCCTAGTGACAGAGAGCACCAGTTTGGCCGCTAGCCGGGCGACAGCGATGCGTGAAACCGTTGGGCCGCCTGGCAGTCCCGCCTGGATCCCGCGGAGCGTGGCCAATGAGGAGCTCGACGAACATGGGTAAGAATCTTTCGGCGGACCCCTCCGAGCCGCAGGATCGCGGCCGCTATCGCCGGAAGGTACAGCGCTGCCTCGACACCTTGGCCCGTATGCTCACCGATGGGAGTTTTTCCTTCCCGCGCAAGAACATCGGGCTCGAGGTCGAGCTGAATCTCGTCGACGGCCAGCTGCGCCCGTCGATGACGAACACGACGGTGCTCGAGGCGCTGAACGATCCGTCGTTCACCACCGAGCTCGGCCAGCACAACCTGGAGCTCAACGTGCCGCCGCGGCCGCTGGCCGGCGAATCCGCGCTGCAGCTGGAGGACGACCTCAACGCGTACCTGGGCGCCGCTTCACGCACGGCCGAGGAATCCGGCGCCTCACTGGCGATGATCGGCATCCTCCCGACGCTGCGGCACGAACACTTCGACCAGAAGTGGCTCACCAACAACGCCCGTTATTCGTTGCTCAATGACCGCATCTTCGCGGCTCGCGGCGAGCGCACCGTGCTTTCGATGGAGGGCGCGCCGCTGCCGGGCAGGCAGCCGGAGCGGCTGCGCAGCTACTCCGAATCGATCCTCCCCGAGGCCGCGTGCACCTCCGTCCAGCTGCATCTGCAGGTCGCGCCCGAGGAGTTCGCGGCGCATTGGAACGCGGCGCAGGCGCTGGCCGGCGTCCAGGTCGCCGTCGGCGCGAATTCGCCGTTCCTGCTCGGCAAGGCGCTCTGGCACGAGACCCGGATCCCGCTGTTCCTGCAGGCCACGGACACCCGGCCCGAAGAACTGAAGAACCAGGGCGTGCGGCCGAGGGTGTGGTTCGGCGAGCGGTGGATCACGTCGATCTTCGACCTGTTCGAGGAGAACGTCCGGTACTTCCCCGGTCTGCTGCCCGAGACCGACCGAGAGGATCCGATCGAGGCGCTCGACTCCGGCCAGGCCCCGAAACTCACCGAGCTGCGGATGCACAACGGCACCGTCTGGCGCTGGAACCGGCCGGTGTACGACGTCGTCGACGGCCTGCCGCACCTGCGGGTGGAGAACCGGGTGCTGCCCGCGGGCCCGACCGTCGTCGACATGGTCGCGAACGCCGCCTTCTTCTACGGCGCACAGCGCGCCCTCGCCGAGGCCGACCGTCCAGTGTGGACACAGATGTCGTTCCAGGCGGCCGAGGAGAACATGTACGCGGGCGCGCGCCGGGGTTTCGACGCGCAGTTGTACTGGCCGGGGATCGGCTGGATCCCGCCGGACGAGCTGGTGCTGCGGGTGCTGCTGCCGCTGGCGCACGAGGGATTGCGCCGGTCGGACGTTTCGGACGAGGCGAGAGAGCGCTATCTGGGCATCATCGAGCAGCGGTGTCTCACCAGGCGGACCGGCGCGGCGTGGCAGCGGGAGTACGTCCTGCGCGCGGAGGAGCGCGGCGCCGAACGGGAGACCGCGCTGAGCCGGATGCTGGGCCGGTACCTGGAGCTGTCCGCCACCGAGACGCCGGTGCACACCTGGTCGCTGGAGGCTTAGAGTTTCCTCCCAGGGAGGTGGCTCGTGCCCAAGATCATCGGCCGCTCGCTGGAGGAACACCGGCGCGAGGTCCGCAGCAGGGTGTTCGACGTCCTGCGCGGCCAGCTGTACGAGCGCGGGTTCGACGCGATCACGCTCGCGGGTGTCGCCGCCGAAGCGGGCCTCGGCCGCACGGCGATGTACAACCACTTCCCCGACAAGGAAAGCCTGCTGGTGGCCTTCGTCGAGGACGAGGCGACGCGGTACGTCGAACGGCTGACGGCGGCCGTCGCGACCGCGGACACCCCGGTCGAGAAGCTTTCGACGTTCGTCCGGCTCCAGCTGCGGGTGCTGGCCGAGTACCACCTTCCGCCCGGGACCGCGCTCGCGTCGGCGCTGGCGCCCGCCGCGTACCGGCGGATCAGCGCGCACGCCGACCCGATCACCGGTCAGCTGCGCGAGATCCTCGCGGAGGGGGTGCCGGACGAGGATCCCGACCTCCTGATCCCGATGATCACCGCCGCGCTGGGCAGCCGTCAGGTCGTCGACGTACCACCCGAACGGCTGGACGACGCGATCGAGGGAGCCGTCCGCTTCGTGCTCAGAGCGGTCGGGATGACGGAAAACCCGTAAATTAGGGTAGCCTAACCCGCAGTTGTGCCTTACGCTCTTTCTGACAGCATGTCAGATCGATGCTTGGAGGCTCTGTCCATGCCGGTGACCACCGACGTCGAATCCGGGCCGTTCTCCGCGGCCCTGCGCGCCTCCACCCTGCCCGCCCACGAGCGGGCCAACCACTCCGAGTACATGAACGCGCTGCTCGGCGGCGAGCTCACGCGCGACGGGTACACGCGGCTGGCGATCCAGTACTACTTCATCTACCAGGCCATCGAGCAGGCCGCCGACAAGCTGGCGAAGGATCCCGTGGCGGGCAAGTTCGTCTTCGAGGAGCTCCGGCGGCTGCCCAGCCTCGAACGCGACCTCGAACACCTCGTCGGCCCGGACTGGCGCGAGACCATCCGGCCGCTGCCCTCGACGGAGCGCTACGCGCGGCGCGTGGCCGAGGCGTCGGACTGGTCCGGCGGGTTCGTCGCCCACCACTACACGCGCTACCTCGGCGACATCGCCGGCGGCCAGGTCATCCGGCGGCTGTTGGAGCGCAAGTACGAGCTCAACGAGGCGGGTTCGCTGTTCTATCACTTCGACCAGCTGGGCAGTGCCCCGAAGTTCCGGGACAACTACCGCGAGCAGCTGAACGCGGCGCCGTGGAGCGAGGACGAGCGCGCGCGGCTGATCGAGGAGGCCATCGTGGCCTTCGAGTGCAACATCGCGGTGTTCGACGAGCTGGCGAGTGAGCTGGACGAGTACCGGGCCGCCTGAGGTGTCGCCGGTCGCGGGGTAGGGCCGACCCACCCCGCGATCGGCGGCCCGCCGGATCCCCTCACCCCGGGGAAATCCCTAACTTTCCAGGTATGTTCCGAATCGCGGCCGCCGCCGCCCTGCTGACCGTCGCGACGATCCTGACCGCGCCCGCCGCCCAGGCGGCGACACCCGCCGGCGTCTTCGACGAAATCCTCCCGCGAAGCCTTGCCGAGCACCACATTCCCGGCGCCGCCGTGGTGGTCGTCGAAGGCGGGAAGACCGTGTTCTCGAAGGGTTACGGAGTGTCCTCAGTGGACACCCAGGCCAAGGTGGACCCCGAGCGCACCGGGTTCCTGATCAACTCCGTCGGCAAGTCGATCGCCGCGACCGCCGCGATGCAGCTCGTCGAACAGGGCAAGCTCGCACTGGACGCCGACGTCAACACGTATCTGAAAGCGTTCAAGATCCCCGAAACCTTCCCCGGCCGCCCGGTCACCCTGTTTTCTCTGCTCACCCACACCGCGGGTTTCGAAGACCGCGTGTACCGGATGTTCACGCCTCGGGACGAGAAGCTGCCCGCGCTCGCGGAGCATCTCGCGGCCGAGATGCCCACCCGGGTCCGCCCGCCCGGCAACGCCGCCCTCTACTCGAATTACGGCTACGCGCTGACCGGGCATCTCGTGGAGCTCGCGTCGGGACAGTCCTATTCGGACTACGTACGGCAGCACATCTTCGAACCGTTGGGGATGAAGGACAGCAGCGTCGCCCAGCCCACGCCCGATGTCCCGCTGGCGACCGGCTACCGCTGGGACGGCTCCGCGCAGGTCGTCCCGCCTGCCAACTTCGGCCCCGAACCGCCCGCCGGCGATGGGAACGTCGCCACTCCGGCGGACATGGGCCGCTATCTGTCCGCGAATCTCGTCCCCGGCACGTTCAGCCGTCCCTTGCTCGACCAGCTGCACGGCGCGCGGTTCCGCAACGATCCGCGCCTGCCCGCGATGGGTTTCGGCTTCTCCGAGCGGTATCTGAACGGCCTGCGCCTGGTGGAGAAGACCGGTGACTCACCGGGTTTCTTCAGCGTGCTGGAGCTCGTGCCGGAGAAGAACACCGGCGTGTACCTGGCGTTCAACGGCGGCGCGTTCTCCGGCGACGCCGCCGCGGTGACCGCCGAGGTGCTGAAAGCCTTCGTCGATCGGCTGCAGCCCGCCACGCCCGTCCCCGCTCCCGTGAAGCTCGCGGGTGATGTCTCGAGGTTCGCGGGCAACTACAACAACACACGGCTGGACTACGACAGCTTCACGAAGGTCCGCGCGCTCGCGGGCGGCGTCACGGTGACCGCGGACGGCGACGGCGTGCTGACGACTTCCGGCCTCGGCGAGGGGACCCGGCGCTGGACGCAGACCGAACCGGGACTGTTCACCGACGCAGCCGGTGAGCGGATCGCGTTCCGCGAGTCCGGCGGGGAGGTCCTGCTCTTCGCGGGCGACGACCCGAACTCCTCCTACGAACGGGTGTCCTGGCTCGGCTCGCCCTCCACGCACCTGGTGATCCTCGGTATCGCGCTGCTGCTCCTGCTGGGTGCGCTGATGTGGTGGCCGATCCGCGCGTTCGTCCGGCGCGGCCGGGAGCGGAACCCTTCAGGTGCCCGGTTCGCGACCGTCGCCGCCTGGTCAGCGGCACTCGCGGTCGTGCTGTTCACGGCCGGTTTCGCCGTGCTCATGAGCGATCTGAGCGCCGCCGCCGTGGCGCTGACGTCCGGGCACTCCCCGTTGCTGAGCGTCACCTTGCTCCTGCCGAACGCGGTCCTGCTCCTGACCGGTGCCGCCGTCGTCTGCGCGGTGCTCGCCTGGGTCCGTGGCTGGTGGAACACCCCCGGCAGGATCACCTACACGGTGGTTTCCGTGGCGCTGCTCGCCTTCCTCGGGGTAATCGCCTCCTACCATCTGGTGGGGCTGCCCTATCTGGCTTGATGACCGCCGTCACATCGCCTTGACCTCCAGCTAACTGGAGCTAGCAGGGTGGGTTTCAGGCGGTGGCCCCACCGGGTACAGCCGCTACGAACGGGTCGTTCCACCTGGGGAGAAACGCGGCGCCCCCGGTCGCCGCAAACGGGTGAAGACGACTAAGTTCGTCCTTGGAAACTTGTGTCGAAGACAGAAGGAGGGCCGATGGCCCGCTACGTGCTCCCCGATCTCGACTATGACTACAGCGCTCTGGCGCCGCACATCTCGGGCGAGATCAACGAGCTGCACCACAGCAAGCACCACGCGACCTACGTCAAGGGCGCGAACGACACGCTCGACAAGATCGCCGAGGCCCGCGAGGCCGGCAACTTCGGTGACATCGTCGGCCTGCAGACCACGCTGGCGTTCCACCTCGCCGGGCACGCCAACCACGTCGTGTGGTGGAAGATCCTCTCCCCGGAAGGCGGCGACAAGCCGACCGGCGAGCTGGCCTCCGCGATCGACGAGGCGTTCGGCTCCTTCGACAAGTTCAAGGCGCAGTTCACCGCGGTCGCCACCACGATCCAGGGCAACGGCTGGGCCGCGCTCTCCTGGGACCCGATCGGCAAGACGCTGATCACCCAGCAGCTGCGTGACCACCACAACAACCTGGTCCTCCCGACCACGCCGATCCTGCTGGTCGACGTCTGGGAGCACGCGTTCTACCTGGACTACAAGAACGTGAAGCCGGACTACGTCAAGGCGCTCTGGAACATCTTCAACTGGGCCGAGATCTCCAAGCGGTTCGACAACGCCGTCGCCGGTGGCAACGGCCTGCTGCTCGGCTGACTCTTCTCGCCACGAAGCGGGGCTCTCCTTCGAAGGAGGGCCCCGTTCTTCGTTTCTTGACCTCCAGCGAAGTCGAGGTGTCAGGGTGGGCGTATGGACGTCGCCGCATACCTCGACCGACTCGGGCTCGACCGCCCCGCCACCGCGGACGTCGCCGCGTTGCGGACGCTGCAGGAACGCCATCTCGCGATGGTGCCGTTCGAGAACCTGAGCATCCACCTCGGCGAACCGATCGGGCTGGACACCGAGGCGCTGTCGGGCAAGATCGTACGGCGGCGCCGTGGCGGCTTCTGTTACGAGCTGAACGGGCTCTTCGCCGCCTTACTGGGTGAGCTCGGCTTCGACGTCACCCTGCAGGCGGCGAAGGTGTTCCGGCCGGACGGCACCCTCGGGCCGCCGTTCGACCACGCCGTCGTCCGCGTCGAGCTGGATGAGCCGTGGCTGGCCGACGTCGGCTTCGGCCGGTTCAGCCGGTTCCCGCTGCGGCTGTCCGCCACCGAGGCGCAGGCCGACCCGGACGGCGAGTTCCTGGTGCTCGACGCGCCCCACGGCGACATCGACGTGCTCATGGACGGCGAACCCCAGTACCGGATCGAGCGGCGGCCGCGGGCGCTGGACGAGTTCGTCCCGACGGCGTTCTGGCAGGCGACCTCGCCGGACTCGCATTTCACGCAGGGACCGACCTGCTCGCTGCCGACCAAGCACGGCCGGGTCACGCTGGCGGGTGACAAGCTGATCGTCACCACCCACGGCGTCCGCACCGAGACCAGGCTTTCGGGTGACCAGGAGATCCTGGAGGCCTATCGGAAGGAGTTCGGGATCGAACTCGACCGGGTGCCGGGACGGCCTTGACCTGATCGGCGCGGTCATCGACCATGAACGCTCCGGAATGAACGAAGCCCCGCCTCCGGGGGTAACCCGGTTGCGGGGCTTCGTCCGTTCCCGAACTGACTGCCGCTCCCACCACGAAGCGGACATGTATGAGGTTAGCCTAACCTCATCTACTCCGGCAAGGGGTTCGGCCGAGAGACGCCGATCTCACCCTTCTGAGTGACTGCATACTTGTCCCATGAGTCCCCGCTGCCGTGGTGGAGCCGACGGCAGCGAGTGGGACTACGACTTCCGCACACCCTTGGACAACGGCCGATCTGACGCTCCTGAACGCGCCTCGTGACGTGGTCGGTGTGGGTGTCACCGAGAGTGAGAGGTGTGTGGAGATAGAGACGTTGAATGTCCCTCTATCCACACACCCCGTCGTGACCGGACCGGTCACGGAGGGACTGTGTGGATTTCCGGTCATCCAACGCCCCAAAATCCACACACTCGGCCCCTTACCACTCAAGAGGCCTTGGCGTTTCGCCGGACAGGCGGCGCCCGACGGGCTAGCTTCACCCCGTGGCCACCCCGAACGATTACCGAGCCATCGCGCGCAAGACCGACCGTCCGATGTGGATCTGGGCGGGCTGCGCGCTGGTCAGTGTCCTGCTGTTGTTCGGTGTCGGCATCGTCGTCGCGATCACCGTGCTGAACCGGGACGACGAACCGAAAGCCGAGCTCCCCGCGACCTGGCCGTCCAAGCCCGGACTGGCGTTGCGCCCGGTCGCGATGCCGACAGGCGAGATGGTGGCCGCGCTGACGGACGAAACCGCCGCCCAGGTGCTGTGCCAGGCGATCCCGGAGCAGCGCTGGGAGGAGATCCTCGGCGGTCGCACGCTTCGCGAGGCCGGCCAGTCCTGTCACGCGGTCACCGCGGAGCTCGACGTCAGCACGCAGATGGCCCCCGCGCTGCCGGAAGACACGAGCCGCGGTCTGCCCACGAAGACCACGGTCGCCGGTAAGCTCGCGGTCATCGCCACGGACAAGGACGGCACCACCCTGGGCGTCGAACTCGTCGAGGTCGCGCCGCACATCGGTGCCTCGCCGGTACTGCACATTTCGCTCCGCGGCAGGCTCGTCGAGAGCCCCGAAACCGAAAAGAAGGCAAGGGCCCTCGCCGAAGCGCTGATCGCCGGTGCGATGCCGCCGGGGCCGAAGTTGCCGAAAACCGGCGAGGACGGCGAGATCGCCCTGGAGAAGACCGAACCCGGCCCGATCAAGGACAAGCCCCTCCCGGTGATCTCGTGGCTGCTGTGCGGTGAACTCGGCCGCGCGCTCGGTGTGCCGCCGGACAACGCGAAGCCGAACTTCTTCGCCGCCTGCGAGCTGAACGGCGTGACCGCGGACTACAGCGAGCTGTCCACCGCCGTCGCCCCGACCACGACGATCGCCGGGCGGCCCGCCCAAGTCGACGGACGAGGGGTCTTCGTGCAGCTCACCGACGATCCGGCCGGGCAGACGCTCAAGTTCAAGGGCACCGGCGATCTCGTGGCCCTCGCCGAGAAGATGGTGCCGCCGCTGCTCGGCCGCTAGGACCGGTATTTCGACAGCAGGTCGCCGAGCAGCGTCTCGTACGCCGTCCGCTCGAATCGGGCGCCGGTGAACCGGTACTCCTCCGGGTCGTCGAACGGCTCGTAGTCGGTTTGCCAGCCGAAGTGCCGCCATTCGACCACGTCGTCTCCGAAGACGACCTCGACGCTGTACGCGCCACAGCCGAGGTCACCGCACGCCGGGCACACCAGCAGCGCGACCCGGCCGTCGTCGAAATCGCCCGGCAAGCTGCCGAGGAGACGGCGAAGCGTCCCGACCGCCGCCTCCCGCCACAGTTCGTCGTCCAGGAACAGCGGCGTCCGCTGCTCAGCGGGAACCATCGACCGCAGCGCGACGCCGTCGATCGTCCAGTCGAGAAACCCGGTCCCCGACGGTTCGACGCCGAGCCGGTTCACACCCGTTCCCGCTTCAGCACGCGCAGGCCGTTCCCGAACCGCCGCACCGGCAGGCTCACCCCGCCACGCCGGATCAGCACGACGGCACATACCACCGCGGCGACCGCCGAGATCGCGCCGCCGATGTAGAACGGCGAGCGGCCACCGAAGGCGTCGGCCATCCAGCCGGTCATCGGGCCGCCGACGGGGTTGCCGCCGATCAGCACCAGCACGTACAGGCCCATCACCCGGCCGCGCATCTCCGGGCTGACCGCGGTCTGCACGAGCGCGTTCGCCGTGTTCAGGAAGGTGATCGTGGCGAAGCCGAGCGGGATCAGCGCGAGGCCGAAGCTCAGGTAAGTCGGCATGAACGCGGTGATCACCTCGAACGCGCCGAGCAGGAACGCCGAGATCAGCAGCAGCCGCACGCGCGGACCGCCGCGGGTGTTGCGGCGGGCCGACATCAGCGCGCCGGTGAAGGTGCCGACGGCGACCAGCGTCGACAGCAGGCCGTAGCCGTCGGCGTTGGTGTGGAAGACGTTCGCGGCGACGATCGGCAGCGACGTGAAGTACGTGATGCCGAACGTGCTCACGAAGAACACCAGCACCATCACCGTCATCAGGTCACTGCGCCGCCGGACGTACCGCAGCCCCTCGACGAGCTGCCCCTTCTCGCGCGGGATGGCCGGGCCGCGGAAGAGCTTGTCCGGGTTCATCAGCACCAGCGCGGCGATGACGGCGCCCGTGCTCACCGCGTTCGCCATGAACAGCCAGCCGGTGCCGACCCAGGTGATCGCGAAACCCGCGATGGCCGGGCCGACGATGCGGGCCATGTTGAAGATCGACGAGTTGAGCGCGACGGCGTTGGTGACCTTGTCCCTGCCGACCATCTCGGCGACGAACGACTGCCGCGCGGGCACCTCCAGCGACGCCGTCACGCCGAGGGTGAAGCAGAGGAGGTACACGTGCCAGAGCGCCGCGATCCCGCTCAGGTCGAGGGCGCCGAGGATCACCGCCTGCGCCAGCACGGCGATCTGGATACCGATCAGCAGCCGTCGTTTGTCGACGCGGTCGGCCAGCACCCCGGCCCACAGCGAGAGGAACAGTGTCGGCGCGAACTGCAGCGCGACCGCGATGCCGAGCGCGATCGGGTCGTTGCCGCTGAGGGTGAACACCAGCCAGTCCTGCGCGATGCGCTGCATCCAGGTGCCGATGTTCGAGATGACCTGGCCGGTGAAGAAGAGCCGGTAGTTGCGGACCTTCAGCGAGGAGAACATGCTCCCGCGCGGTTTCTCGCGCGCGGGAGGTGGCGGTGGTGCGGGTTCCCGGGTAACGGTGGTCTTGGAAGGACACTGTGTTTCGTTACCCGTGGTCGTCACCGCTGTTAGTTCCCCGCCATCCTGTCGATGATCTCGGAGGCGCGAGAGAGCACTTCACGTTCTTCGGCGCTCAACTCCGCCAATTGCTTGTCCAGCCAGATCTCCCGCGCGGTGATCTGCTCGATCACGTAGGCCCGGCCGCGATCGGACAGTTCGACGATGGCCTGGCGGCCGTCCGTCGGATGCGGCCTGCGCTCGACGTAACCCATCTCCTCGAGCGCGGCGATCACCCTCGTCATCGAAGGCGGCTGGACGCCTTCCTTCGCGGCGAGCTGGCCAGGGGTCAGCGCACCGCATTTGTGCAACGTCGACAACGCGGACACCTGGGTCAGCGAGATGCCGTCACCGGCACGCTGGGCCCGTAGCCGTCGATTGAGCCGCACCACCGCGAGACGCAGGCGGCTCGCCAGTGAGCGCTCGTGCGTGTCTCCGGACATATAGTTAGCTTACCTCACGATCGGATCATCGGCCCGTGAGATCGCCCACGGATGACATAACCGCTGGTCAGTTGAACGCGGCCTGGATCGGTCCGACCGCGAAATAGGCCACGAACATCGCCGCGATGCCCCACATCAGCGGGTGCACGCCCTTGGCCTTCCCGGTGACGGCGCGGATGACGACGTAGCTGACGAAGCCGGCGCCGATGCCGTTGGCGATCGAGTAGGTGAACGGCATGATCACGATCGTCAGGAACGCGGGCAGCGCGATGGTGAAGTCGGAGAAGTCGATCTCCTTGACCTGGCTCATCATCAGCGCGCCGACGACGACCAGCGCCGGGGCGGCGGCCTCGACCGGGACGACCTGGTAGAGCGGGGTCAGGAACATGGCCGCGATGAACAGCACGCCGGTGACGACGTTCGCGAGCCCGGTCCTGGCGCCCTCGGCGATACCGGACGCGGATTCGACGAAGACGGTGTTCGAACTCGACGACGCGAAACCGCCCGCCACCGCGGCGGTGCCGTCGACGAACAGGGCCTTGCCGACGTTCGGGAGCTTGCCGTCCGCCGGAAGCAGGCCGCCTTCCTTCGCCAGGCCGGTCATCGAGCCCATGGTGTCGAAGAAGTCCGCCAGCACCAGGGTGAACACCAGCAGGACCACGGTGATGATCGGCAGCCGCGTCCAGGCGCCGAAGGAGATGTCACCGACCAGCGAGAGGTCCGGCACGCCCAGGACCTGCTCCGGCAGCGCCGGGTAGCCGAGGTTCCAGCCCTGCGGGTTCACGCCCTTCGAGGGGCCGACCTTCGTGATCGCCTCGACGACGATCGCGACCACGGTCGACGCGAGGACACCGATCAGGATCGCGCCCTTGATCCGCTTCGCCACCAGGATCCCGGTGACCAGCAGACCGACGACGAACACCAGCGTCGGCCACGAAGCGATCGAGCCGTTGATGCCCAGCCCGACCGGCACGGTCGTCTTCGCCTCATCCGGCACGCGGCGGACGAAGCCGGCGTCGACCAGGCCGATCAGGCAGATGAACAGGCCGATGCCGACCGCGATCGCGGATTTCAGCGGCGGCGGCACGGCGTTGAACACCGCCGTCCGGATGCCGGCGAACACCAGCAGGACGATGACCAGGCCCTCGATCACCACCAGGCCCATCGCCTCCGGCCAGGTCATCTGCGAGGCGAAGGTGACCGCGATCAGGCTGTTGATGCCGAGTCCGGTGGCGATGGCGAACGGGTAGTTCGCGACCAGGCCCATGACGATCGTCAGCACCCCGGCGACCAGCGCGGTCACCGCGGCGACCTGTGGCACGGGGAGGATGTTGCCGAGGACGTCCTTGTGCGCGCCCGCGTCTTCGGCGGAGAAGCTGCCGATGATCAGCGGATTCAGCACCACGATGTAGGCCATCGTGAAGAAGGTGACGATCCCGCCGCGGATCTCCCGCCCCGGTGTCGAGCCGCGCTCGCTGATCTTGAAGAACCGGTCCAGTGTGGACCGGGTGCGCTGCTCGGCCATCGCGTACCACCCTTCGCCCGTTGCCGGGTACCCTTCCCCACGTGGGCGAATCGATCAATTCCGGGGAAGTAAACGGTTCATTGCGGCCAACGCCGGAGCTGCCGAAGCGGCTGACCGACCTGACGCCGGTCGTGATCGTAGGTACTTCGCTCTGGGCGGTCGCGACCGTGGTCCTGTTCTTTGTGACCGACGGCATCTGGGTGCAGACGGCGTTCTCCGGCGTCGTGCTCGGCTTCATCGGTCTCGCGATCATCGCCTGGCAGCGCGCCGCCGCGCGCCGAGGCTCGAAGAGCGCCCAGCGCCTTTAGTTCAGGAGCGCGGAGGGCGAGGGGTCGTCGAGCAGGGCCGTCAGGACGTGGCGGTCGGCCCATCGGTCCGTGGCCCAGGCGAAGGCCCGGCCGAGGCCTTCGGGGGTATCCGCCGCGTGCAGCCTGCCGTCGGACCACCAGGCGACTTCGTGCTCGGCGTCCTCGAAGGTCACCGTCAGCGCCTCGTGCAGCAGCACACCGCCTTCGGGCAGTTCGACGCCCAGCTGATCGGCGGCCAGCCGGAGCGCGGACAGCTCCGTCCACGGCACGTACTCGCCGTCTTCGGTGACCTTGGCGTCGAGCCCGCTCGCCACCGGCAGGTCCAGCAGTTCCGCCAACGCGACGGCGCCGCTCGCCGAGACGACCATCCGCTCCGGCGCCAGCACGGCGGCGAACCACGGCACGTCGAGCACGACGGCGTCGCGAGCGTCGACGGCCGAGCCGTCCGCGGCGCGGACCCGGTCCGGCGCGGGAACGTCCACTGTGTACTCGGCGAGGGCCGCGTGCGCCCGGGAAGCGAGCCCGGGGCTCACCTTGCGCTCGGGGTCACCGAGCCGTTCCAGGAGGTCCTCGACGTCTTCGGCATCCGCTCCCAGCTCCGTCCGGACACCGGCGGCGAGCAGGATCTCCTTGCTCAGCCCCGAATCCGGGACGACGTCGTAGAGCCCGGCCAGCGCGGACGCTTCCGGCATCCGCCAGTCGAGCGGCGCGTGCCCGTCCAGCAGCGCGTACCGCGCGAGCCACCAACCGGTGTGCCCGCCGGGTTCGGTGAGCGCACGCCAGGTCTCAGGACGCGCCGCGAGCAGGCGCAGCGCCTCCGGCCAGGCGTCGTCGCCGACGAGGTCGAGGTCGCGCACGGCGAGCACCCGTGACGGCGGCCGTTCCCGGGAGTCCCACCACTCGTGTTCCTCGGGCAGGCCGTGTTCGGGTTCGAGCGGTTCGTCGTCGGTGATGATCGCGAACGAATCGAGCACACCGACCGCGACGAGCGTCGCCACCGGCCAGTCTTCGGCGAATTCCTCGTCCAGCACGGACAAAGCGCCGTCTTCTTCGAACACTTCGGGGTCGAAGATGTCGCCCAGCGGCGACGTCGGCAGGACGAGTTCGTCCGCACGACGCCAGCCGTCCTCGCTCGGCAGGGCCAGCGCGCCCGCCCATTCGGGGACTTCGTCGCCGACCTCGGCGATCAGGCGGAGCACCGCGCCCGCGAGCGCCATACCGTCCAAACCGGACCGGACGTCTTCGACGCTGCGTTCGACGGCCGCGCTCAGCGCGTCGGCTTCCAGCAGGTCGCTCGCCTCGGCGTGCTTGGCTCCCAAGCGTTCCAGCAACGGATGCGCGGCGGCCGGATGCACCAGCCGCAGGCCGATGATGTCCACATCGGACAGCAGTTCGAGCAGTTCCGCCGAGCCGCCGACGAGCAGCGCGTCGCGGACGCCGGGCAGGGTGCGGCCGTCGGACATCGGCACCGGCAACGCGCCGAGGTCGTCCTTGGTGAGGTCGTGCGCTTCGAGTGCCGGGAGCAGCACGTCGTAGAGCGAGCGCCACCACGAGGGCTCGCGTTGGGCCCCGGTCAGCAGCTCGATGGCTTCGGCGGGCGAAAGCGTCCGGGCACCGACCGCGCGAAGGTCCACACCGGACAGTGAAATCAGCCCTGGCACGAGATCGGCCAGCAGCGGCGCCAACCCCGGCACGTCCACCGAAAGGACACGCGCCTGGCGCCCCGGCAGATCGTCTCCTGCCTGAGCGGGAAGCCAAGGCGAGTCGGTGAGATTCTCCAGGATGGCCTCGCGCAGCGTTCCGTCCACAGTGGAACGAGGGAAGCCCGCACCGGGCACGAGTGCCAGCCGTTCCTTGCCCGGCAAGGAACAGACGAGATCGACGTACTCCCGCGCGGCGTTCTTCAACGCCGCGGTCAGCTCCGGTCCCGGCAGCGCGCGGCGCCGGGACGGCTCGATCGGAAGCGTCGCGATCAGCCTGGCGGGCAGGGAAAGCTCGTCGTCGGTGGGGGTCGGCGCGTGCAGGACGTCTTCGCCGAGCGGCCGGGGCGAGCCGGATCCGTCGAGCGGGACGGCCCAGACGACCTCGCCGCGATGCACCTGCCAGTGCTCGGAACCGTCCGGCGACGCGAGCTCGACGACGCCGTCACCGAGATCGGAACGGCGCCAGACACCGCCTTCGACCTCGACGCTTTCCAGCCAGGGCAAGGTGAGCAGAAGATCGCCGATGTCGTTCTTCAGGTCCGCCAGCAGGGCCCGGACGTCGACGCCTTCACGCAGCGGAAGCCGGACCTCGGTGGTGAAACCCTCGGGCACCGCGGGCTCGTCGTCCGCGACCGGCCACGGCAGCCGCAGCACGGGAACGTCGCCGGTGCGCCCGGACTCGGCCCGGGTGCGCTCCGCGGAGAACGCGACACCGCCGGTCGCCGAAACGATCCTCGGCTCGGCGGAAACCGTGAGCACGGCGGCGAATCCGACGCCGAACCGGCCGACGGTCTCCTCCCCCTTGCCGGAAGCGCGAAGGGAGGCGAGGGATTCGACCCCGCGGGCGTCCAGTGGCGCGCCCGTGTTGGCGAACCTCAGCTCACCGTCCACAACGGACACCCGGAGCGTGCCGCGGTCACCGGCGGCCAGCGCGGCGTCGGCGGCGTTCTGCGCCAGCTCGACGAACAGCCGGTCGCGGTAGCCGCCGACACGGAGGTCGTTCTCGGTGTTCGTGTCCTCGGTGAACCGCGTCGGCGAATCGGCCCACGCCCGCAGGACGGCGGCGCGGAGCCGCTCGGTGCCGAACGGGTCAGTGCTCACTGGCGCTTTCGGCCTCGACCTGCGCTTCGTCGGCGGTCTCCGTGACCACGGCCTCGGGTTCGACCTCCGGCTGGACCTCGGCGGTCTCGGGCGCCTCGGCCACCGGGGCCTCGGATTCGTCGACGACCGCGGCCTCCGCGGTCTCGGCGGGCTCGGGTTCCGGAGCCTCGGCGGGCGTTTCCGGAGCGGGCTCGAAGTCCATCAGCGAGTCGTCGTAGACCAGTTCCGCCACCGGCACCGACGAGGTCACCTCGACCTCGATCTCGGAGTGCGCGCCGCAGCCGTACTCGACGTCGACGACGTGGCCGTCCGCCGGGGAGATGTCGTTGGTGCACGCGCCGAAGGCCGCGCTGAGCGACCCGGCGAGCGGCACGAAGAACCCGCAGCTCCCGCAGACGTCCGGCGCGCTGCGCGCCATGTCCGACCGCGGGCCGAACTCACCGCCGTGCCAGCGGGCGGCGGCGTCGAGCCTGCCGTACCGGGACAGCACGTGGACCCGGCCGAGACCGGTCTCCTTGGCGACCGCTTCGACCGCGGGGTCGTCGGACTCCAGGTACGCCGGGGCGAGCCGAGGGTCGTCCTTCTCCACCGGGAAGATGTCGCCGACGCCGAGGTCGCCCGCCTGCACGCGGCGCTCCCACGGCACCCACGCCGGGGCGACCCGCGCGTCCGGACCCGGGATCAGCACGACCTCGCTGACCGTGATCGGCTCGTCCTCGCCGGCGAGCGCGACCGTCACCGACCAGCGCCAGCCTCGATACCCCGTCACGGTCGCCTCGAACAGGTGGCTCGCGGAGACCGCGTCCTCCCGATCCACGCCGACGTGCGCGCCGACCTGTTCGGCACCGGCGTCCTCCAGCACCGCCGCGCGGGCCAGATCGACCGCCTCGGCGAGTTTGCGCTGGATGGAGCCGTCGTCCAGGGTCAACAGCAGGGTCATGCCCCCATTCTGCCGCACGCGATATCGCGGTCCGTGTCAGGCTGTCCGCGTGCGCACGCTGATGACCACCTCGCTCCTGCTGGCCGCCGTCCTCGGTGGCTGCGCCGCCGCGCCGGTGAGCGACGCCGCGCCGCCCGCGCCCGAGAAGCTCAAGGTGCGGGTGCTCTCGACGTTGCCCCACGACCCGGCCGCCTTCACCCAGGGCCTGGAGTTCTCCGGCGAGACGCTGTACGAGGGCACCGGCCTGGTCGGGAGGTCGTCGATGCGGGCCGGGCCCGCGGGCGCGGCGCCGACGGTCCGTCAGGAGCTGCCCGGCCTGTTCGGCGAGGGCATCACCGTGCTCGGGGCGACCGCCTGGCAGATCACCTGGAAGGACGGCGTCGCGATCGAACGCGACGCCAAGACGCTGGCCGAGCTGCGGCGGGTGACGTACACCGGCGAGGGCTGGGGCCTGTGCCACCACGCCGGGCGGCTGGTGATGAGCGACGGCTCGTCGAAGCTGACCTTCCGTGACCCTGTGTCCTTCGCGCCGACTGGCAGCGTCGACGTCGGCCGTGACCAGCTGAACGAGCTGGAATGCGTCGGCGACTCCGTGTACGCGAACGTCTGGCAGACCGACCGGATCCTGCGGATCGACGCCGCGACCGGCCGGGTCACCGGTGAGATCGACGCTTCCGGCCTCCTGGACGGGGCCGAACGCGGCTCCGCGGACGTCCTCAACGGCATCGCGGCGGTGCCCGGGACCGACGAATTCCTGATCACCGGCAAGCTCTGGCCGAGGATGTTCCGGGTGAAGTTCGTCCCGTTCCCCTAGAAAGCAGTGGTGAACGCGCGAAGCGAGTCCCGCGTAAGGCAGGATTGAAGCGTGGGAATCTTCGGCTCGAACTCCGGACCCGACGGCACGCGTTCCGGCCGGCCGGGCAAGGAGCGTGGCCGCAAGAGCAAGCGCAAGTGGACGCCGGAGCCCGGCGCCGCCCAGGCACGCAGCTGGTCCGCACCGCCGCCGACCAGGGTCGATCAGCAGCCGGTGCCACCCCCGCCGCCGCGCGCGGCCCGCCCGCAACCCCAGTACCAGCCACATCCGGCCGGGCCGACCGCCGACGAGGCGCGCACCGGCGCGATCCCGATGGGGCATCACCAGCCACCGCCACCGCCGCCACGGACTCCTCCGCGTGGCGCGCGGCCGTACCCGGATCCCTCGCAGCGTCAGACCGAACCCGTCCGGCGTCGTCCGGGCGGGTTCTACGACGAGCACCCCCCGGGAAGCGGCGAGTACGAGCACTACGACACCGGCGGTTACGCGGGCGAGCCGCGTGAAGTGCCGGACCCTCCGCACGAGCATCCGACGACCGCGGTCCCGCCCCGGGCGGGCGCCCTGCCGAAGATGCCGAAGAAGATCACGGTCACCCGGGTCGCGGCGATGCGCAGCCGCCAGCTCACCGGGCAGGCCGTCGGCGCGTTCCAGCGCGCGACGAAGGCGGATGGCGCCGACAAGTCGGGCCTCACTTCGCTGACGTACGCGGTGATGCTGAACTACGCCAGCGACGCCGCGATGGCGATCGCGCTGGCGAACACCTTGTTCTTCGCCGCCACCAGCGGGGAGAGCAAGGGCAAGGTCGCGCTCTACCTGCTCATCACGATCGCCCCGTTCGCACTGGTCGCGCCGGTGATCGGCCCGGCGCTGGACAAGATCCAGCGCGGCCGACGGCTCGCGATGTGCGTGTCCTCGGCGGGACAGGCGCTGATGGCGATCGTGATGGCGCTGCACTTCGACGACTGGCTGCTGTACCCGGCGGCGCTGGGCATGATGGTGCTCTCGAAGTCGTTCACCGTGCTCAAGGCCGCGGTGACCCCACGGGTGCTGCCACCCGAGATCACGCTGTCCAAGACGAACGCGCGGCTGACCGTGTTCGGCCTGGTCGCGGCCGGCGCGTTCGGCGCGCTCGCGAGCGGCTTCAACGCGCTGTGGGGTTCGCAGGGCGCGCTGTGGTTCACCATGGTCATCTGTGTGGCCGCCGCCGTGCAGTCGATGCGGATCCCTTCGTGGGTCGAGAAGACCGAGGGCGAGGTGCCCGCGTCGCTGTCCGCGCATCCCGAGCGGCGGATCAAGAAGCAGCGGCAGCCGATGGGACGGCATATCGTCGTCTCTTTGTGGGGCAACGGTTCCGTCCGGGTGCTGACCGGGTTCCTGATGATGTTCTCCGCGTTCGCGGTGAAGGCGCAGACCGAAGGCAGCGGGCAGAGCCCGTTCGCCCAGCTGCTGCTGCTCGGCATCATCGGCGCCGCGGCCGGGGCGGGCGGGTTCCTCGGGAACGCGCTGGGTTCGCGGCTGCACTTCGGCAAACCGGATCAGGTGATCCTGGGCTGTGTCGGGGCGTGCCTCGGCATGTCGGTCATCGCGACCGTGGCGGCCGGGCTGGCGACGGCGGCGATCGTCGCGCTCGTCGGCGCGACCGCGAGCGCGCTGGCGAAGATCAGCCTCGACGCCGTCATCCAGGAAGACCTGCCGGAAGAGTCGCGCGCTTCGGCGTTCGGGCGGTCGGAGACCGTGCTGCAGCTGGCCTGGTGCTTCGGCGGCGCCGTCGGCCTGCTGCTGCCGCCGACGTACTGGATCGGCTTCCTGGTGCTGTCGATCCTGCTGGCCGTCGGGTTCACGCAGACGTTCATGGTGCGGCGCGGGACCTCGCTGGTCCCGGGTCTCGGCGGCGACCGGCCGCTGCGCCCGGAGCCGACCAGTGAATCGCCGGTCCCCTCGCAGCCCGGTGACTCCCGGTGGCGGCCGGGCTCGTAATCTTCACCGTATGCGGCGACTTCGTATTTTGGCCCTGCTCGCGGCGGGTGGTTTCGTGGTGGCCGGTTGCTCGGCCCCCGGCCCCGAAGAGGTGACCTTCTTCGCCGACGGCAAGACGGTGAACGTCGGCCCGCTGGCGTCGTGCGACATCAAGAGCGCCCAGTGCACCACCAGGCCCGACGCCGCGGGCAAACTGCGGATCCGGCCGGGGAAGCCGGTGCAGATCTCGGTGCCGAGCGCGATCGCGGAAACGCCGTGGAAGGTCACGGTGCAGTACGTGAACGGCAAGGGCGAGCCGCAGGAGCTCAAGCAGGACATCATCACGTCGCTGGACCGGTTCGCCTACACCGTGACGACGCCGCGGCCGGACGACCAGATCCTCGTCGTCGAGGTCGCGCAGGCTTCGGTGCTGAGCCGGACCGGACGGCCGGAGGACGCCGAGGCGGTCACGACGGCGATCTGGTCGCTGCAGGTCGAGCCGCCGGCCGCCTGAGGGAGCAAGGGACCTTTGCTACCACTTTGGCGGCCACGTGTTGCGAAAGCCACTTTCGCAACGTTGAAGGTTGCGAAAGTGGCTTTCGCAACATCTTCGAGTCCGTGAAGGCCTCCATATGCGCCTGCCGTGATCGCCTGGTGCATATGGGGTGCGCGCGTCGCCCACGGAGGTAGTGAAGGCCTCCTTGCCTACCCTGAAAGTAGTGAAGGAGGCCTTCACGGACCGGGCGAGGATCCCAAGGCATCGACGTACGCGAGCGCTATGAACGGTCCGTTCCTTGCAAATTTTGCAAGGAACGGACCGTTCATAGCGCGTTACGTGGGTGGGGAGCGCCGATCAGGGATCGAGGTCCCGCGCGACCGCGCGCATGATCTCGGCGATCTGCTTGGTGTTCTTGCGGTCCGGGTACCGGTTGCGCCGCAGGTCCGGCTGCACCTTGAGCTCGAGCAGCTTGATCATGTCCTCGATGAGCCCGTGCAGCTCCTCGGCGGGGCGGCGGCGCGCCTCGGCGACCGAGGGCGGCGGGTCCAGCAACCGGACGGAGAGCGCTTGCGGGCCGCGGCGGCCGTCGGCGACACCGAACTCGAGGCGCTGGCCCGCCTTGAGCCCTTCGACGCCCTGCGGCAGCGCGGCTTTGCGGATGTAGACGTCTGCGCCCCCATCCTGGGTGACGAAACCGAAACCCTTCTCCGCGTCGTACCACTTGACCTTGCCGGTCGGCACTTCCCTCACCAATCCTTTGCTGTCCCGCTCACAACGAACGCGCCCGGGGGCGTACCCAGGGCGCGCGTCCCATAAGCGTATCTCGCCACACGCCCTGTGGAGAAGCGGATACCGGCGGATACCCTCTCCGTCATGGAGACCGCAGTAAAGGAGGCCGCTGTGGCCGTCCCCGAAAAGCCCGGCAAACCGATCCTCATGCGCGTCGGCATCGGCCTGTTCGCGCTGGGCATGATCGCCGTCACAGCGGTTTTCGTCATGTTCGCCGCCGGGCTCGAGAACCTGCCGGTGTGGCTGTCCGCCGCGGCCGGCGTGATCACTCCGCTGGGGCTGGCCCTCGGCCTGATCGCCCTTGTCCGCGAGGCTCGCCGAAAGAGCTGAACCAGCCGGGGAACTCGGTCAGCGAGTCGAACACCACGTCGGCTCCTTCCGCGAGCAGCTCTTCCTTGGTGCACGGGCCCGTGGTGACCCCGATCGGGACCGCGCCCGCCGCCAGCGCGCCGCGGACGTCGCCGAGGTGGTCCCCGACGTAGACACTGGCGCCGTGCTCGGTGAGCGCGGCGGCCTTCTCCGTCGACCACAGCTCCCCGACCAGGACGTCGACCTCCATCCCGAGCGCGTCCAGGTGGAGCTTCGCGTTGGGCGCGTATTTGCCGGTGACGACGACGGTGCGCCCGCCCGCGGCACGGACCGCGTGGAGTGCTTCGGCCGCGCCGGGCATCGCGACCGTCACCGGCACGACCGTGTCCGGATACATCGCGCGGAAGCGCGCCACCAGCTCCGGGATGCGCTCCTCCGGCGCGCCGAAACCGCGCAGGCTGGCGTCGAGGGGCGGGCCGAGGTTGGCCGCGAAGTATTCGCCGTCCAGCGGCAGGCCGGACTCCACGCCGAGCGCGTTCATCACCGCGACCATGCCCGGCCGCGGATCGATCAGTGTCATGTCGAGGTCGAACCCCACGGTGATGCCCACACGATCACGGTAGCCGCCACCACCGACCGATTTACACCGGATGGATACCCGTCAACTTCTTTGACATGCGCACGATCTGTGTCAAGCTGGAAATGTGGGCGAGATCACGAGCTTCTCCGATCGGACCAAGGCCTCTCTGCGGGAGGCGCTGCTCGACGCGGCCACCGAGCTGCTCACCGAGCACGGCTACAGGGCCCTGCGGATGGCGGACGTCGCCGCCCGCGCCGGCGTGAGCAGGCAGACCGTCTACAACGAGTTCGGCAACAAGGGCACGCTCGCCGAAGCCGTGGTCCTCCGGACGACTTCGGAGTTCCTGGAAGGCATCCGCCTGCGCGTCCAGGACGCGCTCGACCTGCGCGACGGGATCCGCGAGGCGGTCGTGTACACGATCGAGCACGCCCGCGAGAACCGGCTCGTCGCCACCACGCTGGGCACCGAAGCGGGCGAGGACCTGCTTCCCCTGCTCACCACCAAGGGCGAACCGATCCTGACCGCGGCCACCGAGGTCGCGGCCGGGCAGTACCGCGAGTTCGAGCCGTCGCTCTCCCCGGAATCCGCCACATTGCTGGCGGAGACCGTCGTGCGGCTTTCCCTGTCCCATCTCGTCATGCCGACGCATTCGGCCGGCGAGGCGGCGGCGGCGGTCGTCGCCGTGCTGGCACCCGCGATACGGGCGCTGACCACCGATTCGAAGGGGACACCATGACCGACACGCTCTCCGAACTGCGGACCGGTTTTTCCTCACTCCGCAAGGGCGGGCTGAACTGGGACTCGTTCCCGCTGCGGCTGTTCGTCAAGGGGAACAAGAAGTTCTGGAACCCGGCCGACATCGACTTCTCCCGTGAACGCGAGGGCTGGGAAAGCCTCAACCCGGAACAGCAGCGGTCGACGACCTATCTCGTGGCGCAGTTCATCGCGGGCGAAGAGGCGGTCACCGAAGACATCCAGCCGTTCATGCGGGCGATGTCCGCGACCGGCCGCTTCGGCGACGAGATGTACCTGACGCAGTTCTGTTTCGAGGAGGCCAAGCACACCGAGGTGTTCCGCCGGTGGATGGACTCCGTCGGGCTGACCGAGGACCTGCATCCGTACGTCGCGGAGAATCCCCACTACCGCAAGCTTTTCTACGAAGAGCTGCCGCAGTCGCTGCGCGCGCTGGAAGACGATCCCAGCCCGCTCAACCAGATCCGCGCGAGCGTCACCTACAACCACGTCATCGAGGGCAGTCTCGCGCTGACCGGGTACTACTCGTGGCAGCTGATCTGCACGCAGCACGACATCCTGCCGGGCATGCAGGAACTGGTGCGCCGCATCGGCGACGACGAACGCCGCCACATGGCGTGGGGCACCTTCACCTGCCGCCGTCACGTGGCCGCCGACGATTCGCTGTGGGACGCGGTGCAGCAACGGATGGGCGAACTGCTCCCCCACGCGCTGGGCATGATCCAGTGGGTGCAGGACCAGTTCGAGGAGATCCCGTTCGACAACGATCCCGAAGAGATCATCCAGTACGCGGCGGACCGGGCACAGCGGCGTCTCGGCGCGATCGAGTCCGCGCGCGGGATGCCGGTGGAGCAGATCGATCTCGACTACTCGCCGGAGAACCTCGAAGAGACCTTCGGCGAAGAGGACGCGAAGGCGATCGCCGCGGCCGCCGCCAATTCCGCGGCCTGATCCCGCGTGAAGGCCCCCTTCCCTCGGCTCAGTCGAGGGAAGGGGGCCTTCACGTGCGTTAGCCGGCGGGCCAGTACACGGCGTGGATGCGGCCGTTTTCGTTGTCGGACAAGCCGATGATCGTCCCGTTCGGTGCGATGTGGGTGGCGACGCTGTAGGAGCCGCCCGGCAGCACACCGAGGACCGTCGGAGTGCCGTTCGCCGACCACTTCGTCGCGATGTTGTTCTCCAGGCCCACGACCGTGCCGAGCCGGTCGATGTCGTAACCCAGCCCGCGCGCGGTCGAAAGCGTCGTACGGGTCCCGGCGCGGTTCCACTTGACCGGGCTTTCCGTACCGAACACCAGATAGCCGCCGCCTGCCGCGGCACCGGCGTTGTTGACCGCGTTCGCCCAGGCGGGCCCGCTTTCCGGGTACTCCAGCCAGGTCATCCGCCCGTCACGTTCCCACCGCACGGGTTTCGGGTTGCCGCTCGCGTCGTCGGCGCTTCCGACGATCACCCCGAAGTCGTTCATGTCCTCCGGGGTGGCGCGCGGATTGCCCGGGGAAAGATCGGTGATCACGCCGGCGAGATTCCAGCGCACGACGTGGTTCTTCCCCGCCGCGTCGGACGCCGTCCCGGCGACGGTCCTGCCGTCCGGGGTGATCCATTCCGCGTTCGCGTAGGCGCCGCCCGGCAAACCGCCGAGGTCCACCGCCTTGCCGTCCGGATTCCACCGGACGGCGTGCATCGTCCCGTCCGCCGCGCGCCCGGCGCCGACGATCACGCCGCCGTCGGTGATCGCGTTCGCGGTCGCGTAATCCCCGCCGGGCAGGTACGGCAACGCGGTCACCGTGCCGTCGGGCGCCCATTTGACCGCCGCCTGGTTCCAGTCCGCGTCCTTGTGGGCCCAGCCGACCGCGACCCCACCGCGGTTGACGTCCGTCGCCTTGCTCTGCTCGCCGCCGAGGCCGGGCAACGCGGAAATCCGGCCCTGCGCGTCCCATTTCGCCGCGTGGTACTTGATCTGGGTTTCCAGCGGTGTCGACGAACCGACCATGACGCCGTCTTCGTTGACCGCATTGACCTCGCTGTACTGATCCCCCGGCAGCGTGCCCAGATCGATCGGGCCGGTGGCGGCGGCCGCCACGCCGGGCAGCATCAGCGGCAGCACCGCGAGCGAGCCTGCCAGCGCGAGAGCTCTTCTGCTTCGCTTGAGTGTCATGACTTTCTCCCCTTCGCGGCGGTTCGGGTCCGCCACGAAGGGAACACGCGACAACGGTGTGACAGGTTGCCTCGAAGTGTCAGGCGTGCTTGGTCGCCGCCGCCTTCTCCAGCCCGAGGATGCTGATCGACTCCGCCCGCATCTCGACCTTGCGCACCTTGCCGGTCACCGTCATCGGGAACTCCTCGACGACGTGGACATAGCGCGGGATCTTGTAGCGCGCCAGCTTGCCCTCGCAGAACTCCCGCACCGTTTCGGCCGTCAGCGGCTCCGCGCCCTCGCGCATGCGGACCCAGGCCATGAGTTCCTCGCCGTACTTCTCGTCCGGGACGCCGATCACCTGCGCGTCGAGGATGTCGGGATGGGTGTAGAGGAATTCCTCGATCTCGCGCGGGTACAGGTTTTCACCGCCGCGGATGACCATGTCCTTGATACGGCCGGTGATGTTGACGTACCCGTCGGCGTCCATGATCGCGAGGTCGCCGGTGTGCATCCACCGCGCCGCGTCGATCGCCTCGGCCGTCTTGTCGGCCTGTTCCCAGTAACCCAGCATCACCGAGTAGCCGCGGGTGCAGAGTTCGCCCGGTTCGCCGCGCGGCACGGTCAGCCCGGTCTCCGGGTCGACGACCTTGACCTCCAGATGCGGCCCGACCCGGCCGACCGTCGACACCCGCCGCTCCACGGAATCGTCCGCGCGGGTCTGCGTCGAAACCGGCGACGTCTCGGTCATGCCGTAGCAGATCGACACCTCCGCCATGCCCATCCGGTCGATGACCTGTTTCATCACCTCGACCGGGCACGGCGAGCCCGCCATGATCCCGGTCCGCAGCGAAGACAGGTCGTGGGAAGCGAAGTCCGGGTCGGCCAGTTCGGCGATGAACATCGTCGGAACCCCGTACAGGGACGTGCATTTCTCGGCCGCGACGGCTTCGAGGGTGGCCTTCGGCTCGAACGCGGGCGCCGGGATGACCATGCAGGCGCCGTGGCTCGTCGCCGCGAGATTGCCCATCACCATGCCGAAGCAGTGATAGAAGGGCACGGGGATGCAGATCTTGTCGGCTTCGGTGTAGTTGCAGAGTTCGCCGACGAAGTAGCCGTTGTTGAGGATGTTGTGGTGGCTGAGCGTGGCGCCCTTGGGGAAACCCGTGGTGCCGGACGTGTACTGGATGTTGATCGGGTCGTCCGCGGAGAGTTCGGCCTGCCGTTTCACCAGCGGCGCGCGGTCGGCCTTCCGGCCGATCTCCAGCATCGACGGCCACTCGGGGCCGTCGAGCAGCACGACGTGTTCCAGCGCCGGGCATTTCGGCCCCGCTTCGGCGATCATGCCCGCGTAATCGGAGGTCTTGAACGAGTTCGCGGCCATGATGAGTTTGATGCCGGCCTGGTTCAGCACGTATTCGAGTTCGTGCGAGCGGTACGCCGGGTTGATGTTGACGAGGATCGCGCCGATCTTCGCGGTCGCGTACTGGACGCAGGTCCACTCCCACCGGTTCGGCGACCAGATGCCGACGCGGTCGCCCTTGGCGATCCCGAGGTCGAGCAGGCCCAGCGCGAGCGCGTCCACTTCGGCCGCGAGTTCGGTGTAGGTCCAGCGTTTCCCGGCCGCGCGGTCGACGAGCGCGTCCCGGTCGCCGAAGGCGGCGACGGTGCGATCGAAGTTGTCGCCGATGGTGTCCCCCAGCAGCGGGGTGTCCGAGATTCCCGATGCGTAACTCGGCAAGGCGGGGGCGTCGGGCATGGAGACTCCTGCGTTCGGCGGCATCGACGCGTCGAGTCTAGGAACGCGGCGTGACGGCGGCCACCTGCAAGTGGAGACCACCTCAGGGGAAACCCGGAGGCTGGGTCCGGCCGCGGCCGATATCGTCGAGGGCATGCGCCTCTACATCGTCGACGCCTTCACCTCCGAAGCCTTCGCCGGTAACTCCGCCGGCGTGGTCCTGCTGGACGCTCCGGGCGACGCGGACTGGATGCAGTCCGTGGCCGCCGAGCTGAAGCACGCAGAGACGGCCTTCGTCGAGGTCGGTGGCGAAGGGCCGAAGTCGCTTCGCTGGTTCACACCGGAGACCGAAGTCGACCTGTGCGGGCACGCGACGCTGGCGACCACACACGTCCTCGGCGGCGAGCAGACCTTCACGACGAAAAGCGGCGAGTTGCGCTGCCGAGCCGAAGACGGCTGGGTGTCGATGGACTTCCCGTCGGATCCGCCCCGCGAGTCGGACGACGACCTGTCGTCGATCCTGCCGGGCCTGGAGTTCGAGTACGTCGGGCGCAGCAAGCACAACCTGTTCGCGGTGGTGGACGACGCGTCCGTGGTGCGTTCGCTCGCGCCGGACCTGGCCGCGCTGCGCGCGCACTGGAACGGGCGGCTCATGGTCACCGCACCGGGTGACGTGGACGGGATCGACTTCGTCACCCGGTTCTTCGCGCCGGGTGTCGGCATCGACGAAGACCCCGTCACCGGCTCCGCGCACTGTGTCCTCGCGCCGTACTGGGCCGCCCGGCTCGGCCGGGACGAGCTCGTCGGCGAGCAGGCCTCGGCCCGCGGCGGCATCGTCCGGATGAAACTCGAAGGCGACCGCGTCCTGCTTTCGGGGCAGGCGGTCACCGTGGCCAGCGGGGAGTTGCACGTCTGATGCGCCTGATCCTCAACGTCATCTGGCTCGTGCTGTGCGGTCTGTGGATGGCGCTCGGCTACATCGTCGCCGGCGTCATCTGCTGCATCCTGATCGTCACCATCCCGTTCGGGCTGGCGTCGTTCCGGATCGCGGCGTACGCGCTCTGGCCGTTCGGCCGCACCGTGGTGGACCGGCGCGACTCCGGGGCCGCGTCGACGATCGGCAACGTCATCTGGTTCATCTTCGCCGGGCTCTGGCTCGCCATCGGCCATGTGCTGACCGGGGTGGCGCTGTGCATCACGATCATCGGGATCCCGCTGGGCGTGGCGAACTTCAAGATGATCCCGGTCTCGCTGATGCCGCTGGGCAAGGAGATCGTCGAGCTCCCGTGAGTGGCGCCGCGGTCTTGCCGGGGTGCCGCCTTTGACCGGCGGGGGGGTTGCGAAAGCCACTTTCGCAACGTTGAAGGTTGCGAAAGTGGCTTTCGCAACGTCGGCCGTGGCCGGCAACTGACGAGCCCGGCGGCTCAGTCCTCGGGCTCCCAAGGCAGCGGGATGATCAGGCACGGACCGCCGACGAACAACCCGCCGTCGATCCCCAGCGCCTTCCCGCCCGCGTAGAGATACGGTCCCTCGATCTGCGCGGGGTGGATCCCCAGCTGGTCGGCGATGACGCTGTGCCCGTGCACGATCCGCTCGCCGCCGAGCCGGTCCATGAGCTGTTGCGCGACCTCGGCGCCCTCCGGGCCGCGGAAGGCGTACCGCGTGGTCATCCGCCGCCACACGTCCCACCAGGCCTCGATGTCGCTGCCTTCGAGGATCTCGCGGCCACGCGCGTTGATCCCGTCGATGTCCTCGCCCCAGCCGAGGTACTCGAGCGTGTCCGAATGCATCAGCAGATGGTCCGCGGCCAGCGTCAGCATCGGGCGCGAGGTGAGCCATTCGATGTGCTGCGGGGTGAGCCTGTCCTGGTCTTCGAGCAGCCCGCCGTTGATCTCCCAGCTGCGGGCGAAGCTGCGCGGCCCGAAGTCGGACGGCACCTCCGTGTCGCCGAAGTGGTACATCCCGAGCAGCAGGATCTCGTGGTTGCCCAGCAGCGTCCCGCAGTGCCCGCCCGCCGTGGCGGCCTGGCGTTCCAGCCGCATCACCAGGTCGATGACGCCGACGCCGTCGGGCCCCCGGTCGACGAAGTCGCCGAGGAACCACAGGGTCGCTTCGCCGCCGGCCCAGTCGTCGTCGGAGTCGAGCAGCCCCTTCTCCCGGAGCGCCTCGGCCAGCTCGTCCCGGTGTCCGTGCACGTCACCGACCACATAGGTCGGGGACGTGGGCTGATCGTCGTGCATCGTCTGACGATAAGCCCTCCGCATGCGATCGTGTCGCTCAGCCTTCGCCGAACGGGTCGCCGGTGCGCCCGACCAGATCGGCGATCGAGTCGATGATCTTGGTCGGCCGGTACGGGTAATGCTCCGCGCTCTCCCGGGTGGAGATGCCGGTGAGCACCAGGATCGTCTGCAATCCGGCCTCGATTCCCGAGTGGACGTCGGTGTCCATCCGGTCGCCGATCATCAGCGTCGACTCCGAATGCGCGCCGAGCCGCCGCAGCGCGGAGCGCATCATCAGCGGGTTCGGCTTGCCGACGTAGTACGGCGAACGGCCGGTCGCCTTCTCGATCAGCGCGGCGACCGAACCGGTGGCGGGCATCGAGCCCTCCATGCTCGGGCCGGTGGCGTCCGGGTTGGTGGCGATGAACTTCGCGCCGCCCTCGATCAGCCTGATCGCGCGGGTTATGGCGCTGAAGCTGTACGTCCGCGTCTCGCCGAGGACGACGTAGTCGGGGTCGCGTTCGGTCAGCACGTAGCCGACTTCGTGCAGCGCCGTGGTGAGCCCGGCCTCGCCGATCACGAACGCCGAGCCGTTCGGCCGCTGCGACGCGAGGAACTTCGCGGTCGCCAGCGCGGAGGTCCAGATGGCCTCCTCGGGGATGTCGAGGCCGGTCCGCTCGAGCCTCGCCCGCAGGTCGCGCGGGGTGTAGATCGAGTTGTTGGTCAGCACCAGGAAGCCGATGTCGTTGGCGCGCAGCTCCTTGAGGAACTCGTCCGCGCCGGGCACGAGATGCTCCTCCTGCACCAGCACGCCATCCATGTCGCTGAGGTAGGTCCAACGGCGCTCGTTCATGGGTCCCACCCTAATGATCCGAGACGGCGTGAACAGCCACGGACGCCGCCTTGACCGAAAGATCGACCGGTGTGCCGGGTTCGAGCGCCAGTTCGGCGACCGCGGCCGGGGTGAGGTCGGCGGCCAGCCCCGCCGCCCAGTCGTCGCCGCGGGCCCGGACGCGGATCACCGGCCCGTGTGGTTCGAGCGCGTCGACGATTCCCCCGACGGTGTTGCGCGGGCTGCCCCGATGCTCACCGTCGCGCAGATACACGGCGACGGCGCTGGGCGCGAAGACGGCGACGGCCGCTTCGCCCTCGACGACGTCCTCGGCCGAAATTCCGGCCAGCAACCCGCCTGACGTGCGCAAACCGCCTTCGACGGCGACACCGGGCACCAGGTTCAGCCCGGCGATCCGCGCGGTGAACGCCGTGCGCGGCGCGGAGAGGACCCTGCGAGTCTCGCCGCGTTCGACGATCCGGCCGCCGTCGAGGACGGCGACGTGATCGGCCAGCGCCAGCGCGTCGAGCGGGTCGTGCGTGACCAGGACGGTCGGCGGTCCGGACCGCAACACCCGCCGAAGCAGACCTCGGATGGCGGGTGCCGCGTCGACGTCCAGCGCGGCGAACGGCTCGTCGAGCAGCAGAAGTCCCGGCTCGGCGGCCAGTGCCCGCGCGATCGCGACCCGCTGCGCCTGCCCGCCGGAGAGCTGGGCGGGCCGTCGATCGGCCAATTCGAGCGCGTCCACTTCGGTCAGCCACTCCCGGGCGCGCCGCTTCGCCTCGGCGCGCCCGGCTCCGGTCGAGCGCGGCGCGAAGGCGACGTTGTCCAAAGCGGACAGATGCGGGAAGAGCAGGGCGTCCTGGGAGAGCAGGCCGATCCCGCGCGCGTGCGGCGGCAGGCCGGCCAGGCCACACCCGCCGAGCGTGATCCGTGCCCGGTCCGGCCGGAGCAGGCCGGCGAGGCAGCCGAGCACGCTGGACTTGCCCGACCCGTTCGGGCCGAGCAGCGCGAGCACGCCCCCGTCGGGGACGTCGAAGCCGACGTCCAAGGTGAACTCGCCGCGCCGGAGGGCGATCTCGGCCGAAAGGGTCACGACCGGACCCCTTCGAGCGCGCGCGGCCGGGCGAGCGCGATCACCGCGACGGCGACCAGGATGAGCAGCAAGGCGAGCGCCACGGCGCTGTCGACGTCGACCTCGGCCTGGGTGTAGACCTCCAGCGGCAGGGTCCGGGTCACCCCTTCGAGGCTTCCCGCGAAGGTGATCGTCGCGCCGAACTCGCCCAGGGCCCGCGCGAAGCTGAGCACGATGCCCGAGCCGAGCGCGGGCATCAGCAGCGGCAGCGTGACCCGGCGGAACACCGTCCACGGCCTGGCGCCGAGCGTCGCGGCGACCCGTTCGTACCGGTCGCCGGCGCCGCGGAGGGCTCCTTCGAGGCTCACCACCAGGAACGGCATCGCGACGAACGTCTGCGCGATGACCACGGCGGCCGTGGTGAACGGCACCTGCTCACCGGTCAGCGTGGTCACCAGGATGCCGAGGAAACCCTTGCGGCCCAGCAGGTACAGCAGCGCCAGCCCGCCGACCACCGGCGGCAGGACCAGCGGCAGCAGCACCACCGCGCGCAGCACGCGGACACCGCGCGCCCCCGAACGCGCGAGCACCACGGCGAGCGGGACGCCGAGCAGCACACAGGCCACAGTGGACAGTCCGGCGGTGAGCAGCGAGAGCTTGAGCGCGTTCAGCGACGACGTCGAGGTGATGAGGCTCGGGAAGCGCGTCAGGTCCGAACGCACCAGCAGGCCGACGACCGGCAGCACTACCAGCGCCAGCGCGCAGATCGCCGGCGGCCAGAGGATCCAGGGGACCCCGCCCCGCGCGGGGTCACGGCGTGCCAAAACCGACCTTCGCCAATTCCTTCTTGCCTTCCTCACCGAGGACGAAGTCCCTGAACAGCCCGGCGAGCTGGGCCTGCGGAGCGTCCTTCACCACCGCGATCGGGTACTCGTTGATCGCACCCGCCGCCTCGGGGAAGTCCACTTTGTCCACCTTCTCGGCCGCCGACGTCGCATCGGTGACGTAGACGAGCCCGGCGTCGGCATCGCCCGACTGCACCTTCGCGAGCACCGACTTGACGTCCTGCTCCTCACTGGCGGGCTTGAGCGTGACCCCGGACGACTGCTGGACCTTCTTCGCCGCCGACCCGCACGGCACCTGCGGAGCGCAGACGACCACGGTCAGCCCGTCCTTCGCGAGGTCGGCCAGGCCCTTGATGCCCTTGGGGTTGCCCTTGCCGACCGCGATGGCGAGCCGGTTGGTGGCGAACACCGACGGCTGCCCGTCGAGCGCCTCGCCCTTGGCGGCCTTGTCCATATTGGCCTGATCCGCGGAGGCGAACACGTCCGCCTTCGCGCCCTGGGTCAGCTTCTGGACCAGCGCCGAGGAGCCCTCGAAGCTGAACTTCACGGACACCCCGGAGTTCTGCGCCTCGAACCGTTTGCCCAGCGTCCCGAACGACTCGGTCAGCGACGCCGCCGCGAACACGGTCAGCGTCTTGGCCTCCGCGGCCGGTTCCCCGGAACCACAGGCCGTCGCGGCCAGTGCCAGCGCGAGCAGGGCGGGGACGACTCTCCTCATCGGCTTCCTTCCGGGGTTTCGATCACGACGGTGGTCGCCTTGACGACGGCGACCGCGAGCACCCCCGGCCGCAGCCCGAGCTCGCGGACGGCTTCGGCGCTCATCAGGGAGACCACGCGATGCCGGCCGCACTGCAGCTCGACCTGCGCCATCACCTTGTCCGTGACGACCTCGGTGACGAGGCCGACGAAGCGATTGCGCGCGGAACGGCCGACGTTCGAGGGATCGTCGGGCTGTTCGGCCTGCGCCTTGGCGAACGCGGCGAGCTCGGCGCCGTCGACCACCTTGCGGCCCGCCGAGTCGTCGAACGCGGTCAGCTGGCCGGCGCGGACCCAGCGGCGGACGGTGTCGTCGCTGACGCCGAGCAGACGAGCGGCCTCAGACAACCGAAATTGCGGCATGTCTGGCAGATTACTTCCGCAGATACGGAAAAGCTATGCGGTACCGGGGAGTTCGTCGCGAAGACCGTCGAGCAACGCGCTCTGGAATCGCTCCAGCACTTTCCGCTCGTCCGGAGAGAACTGCTCGAGCACCGACTTCATGTTCGTGTACGCGGATTCGAAGAGCGGCGCGTACCGCTCCATGGCGCCGGGAACGACCTCTATCAGTACCTTCCGGCGGTCGGCGGTGTCGCGGACGCGGCGGGCGAGGCCCGCCTTCTCGAGCCTGTCCATGACGCCGGTCACAGCACCCGTCGACAACCCGGTCAGCTCCGCGATCCTGCCCGCTGTCAACGGTCCCGGCGCCTGCCCGGCGAGTTCGAGCACCTTGTGGTCCGTGGCGGACAGGCCCATCCGCTCGGCGATACGCGCGTGCCGGAGAACGGTCAGCGTGCTGCTTTCCCTGCCGAGATGGGCGAACCGGGCCAATTCCTCCGCCGAGAGCGGATATTTCGCCATCCGGAAACCCCTCCGATTCGGTGCGAAATGAGATTCTAGACAGTCGGTTTTCGCGCGCTTCGGGGTTAGTCTGGTGTCAATGACAGCAGTCGATCTCGGGTTTCCCCGTGTCCCCGGTACACGTGGTCGCCCCAGCGTGCCCAGGCCGGACAACCCAGCCCTGATCGACACCTTCGGCCGCGTGGCGACCGACCTGCGGGTGTCGCTCACCGACAAGTGCAATCTGCGCTGCACCTATTGCATGCCCGCCGAAGGGCTCGAATGGATGCCGAGCGCGGACGTGCTGACCGACGACGAACTCGTACTCCTGCTGCGGATCGCCGTCGAACGGCTCGGGATCACCGACATCCGGCTCACCGGCGGCGAACCGCTGCTGCGCCAAGGGCTGGAGAAGATCGTCGAGCGGGTCGCGGCACTCGAACCGCGACCGCGGCTTTCCATGACCACCAACGGGATCGGGCTCGCGAAGCGCGCGAAGTCGCTTGCCGACGCCGGGCTGGACCGCATCAACGTCTCGCTGGACACCGTCGACCGCGCGCTGTTCGAGACGATCACGCGTCGCGACCGGCTTTCGCACGTGCTCGCCGGCATGGCCGCCGCGCGTGAAGCCGGGCTGGACCCGGTGAAGGTCAACGCGGTACTGATGCGCGGGCTGAACGAAGACCAGGCCGTGCCGCTGCTGAAGTTCTGCCTCGCCGAGGGGTACCACCTGCGGTTCATCGAGCAGATGCCGCTGGACGCGCAGCACGGCTGGAACCGCGGCGACATGATCACCGCCGAGGAGATCCTCGGCATGCTCGGCGAGGAGTTCTCGCTGTCGCCGTTCCCCGCCGCGCGGGGCGGGGCGCCCGCCGAACGCTGGCTGGTCGACGGCGGCCCTGGCGACGTGGGCGTGATCGCGTCGGTGACGCGTCCGTTCTGCGGCGCCTGCGAGCGGACCCGGCTGACCGCGGACGGCGCGGTGCGCTCGTGCCTGTTCAGCAACGACGAGACGGATCTTCGGGCCCTCGTGCGCGCGGGCGCGCGCGAAGAAGAGGTGGCGGACGCCTGGCGGGCGACCATGTGGGGCAAGCTCGCCGGGCACGAGATCAACGAGGCCGGGTTCGCGCAGCCGATCCGGCCGATGAGCGCGATCGGCGGCTGACATGGTGACCATCGTGGTGCGGTACTTCGCGTCGGCCCGGGCGGCCGTCGGCCTCGACGAGGAGAAGGTGACCCTCCCGGACGGCGCCCGCGTCGCCGACGCCGTCGCCCGTCTGCGTGAACTCCACCCGGAGAAGCTGGCGAAGCTGCTCGACGCGGTCTCGTACCTGCTGGACGGCGTCGCGGTGCGGGATCTCACGCGGCCGCTGACCGACGCGGCCGAACTGGACGTCCTGCCCCCGTTCGCCGGCGGCTGACCCATCGCTCACCGTCGCTGACCTGCGCGAACCTCGAAAGTGGTAGCAAAGGTCCCTTGCTCGCCGTCTCGAGTTCACCGTCCGGTCGCCGAAGCAGCCGAGGATGCGCCAGTGATCACTCCCCGCCGTATCCTCGCCGCGCTGCTCGCCGCGGTCGCCGCCACGAGCCTCGCGACCGCGCCCGCCTCCGCCCACGAACGTGGCGTCAAGCCGTTGCCGCAGGCGCACAGCCACAACGACTACGAGCACACCCGTCCGCTGCAGGACGCGCTCGATCAGGGCTTCACCAGTGTCGAGGCCGACATCTTCCTCGTGGACGGGCAGCTGCTGGTCGCCCACGACCTCGCGGACACCCGCCCGGACCGCACCCTGGAGTCGCTCTACCTGGAGCCGCTGCGCAAGCGTGTGCTGGCCAACCACGGCGTCGGCGTCTACCGGCAGCGGGCGGAGTTCCAGTTGCTGATCGACGTCAAGGGCGACGCGAACAGCACGTACGCGGCACTGGAGAAGCGGCTGTACGACCCGCGCTACTCCTTCCTTTTCTCTCTGTACGCGTTCGGACACGTGAAGAAGCGGGCCGTCACCGCGGTCATCTCCGGGGGCCGCCCCAAGGACGTGATGCTCGGGCAGAAGTTCCGGCTGGCCTTCTACGACGGCCGGATCAAGGACCAGAACGACCTCGGCATCGGTTCGGACCCCCGGGTCACTCCGCTGGTCTCTGACTCCTGGCCGGGCATGTTCACCTGGACCGGCGAAGGCCCTTTCCCCGCCGAGGAGCGGGCGAAACTGCACGACCTGGTGAAGCGGGCCCACGCGGCGGGTCAGCGCGTGCGCTTCTGGGCCACGCCGGACGTCGCGGGGCCCGGCCGTGACGCGTTGTGGAAAGAGCTGGTCGCCGCCGGGGTCGACCACCTGAATACGGATGACCTGCCAGGGCTGGCGAACTTCTTGAGGTCTCGCTAAAGTGCGCGGCCCATTCGCGCGCGAAGGCGCACGAATGGGCCAGTCACCCCTTAATCCACGTGATGCAAGCCTCACGATCTGTGAATTATCTCGGTCAGGAAACGGCCAGATAACGGCCCGCTGACCTGCATAAACAGCCGAATCGTTATGGGTTGCGTGCTGTTACTGTGATGTAGGTCACAGCTCGAATAATTTCCGTCCCGGCCGTTCGTTACGTACCGTCGCTTTTCGGTTGGCCCCGACCGACCACGCAACACCGGGAACCCGTAGCGCCGAGCCCTGTCCAACGGATTCCCGGACCCAACCCCGAGCGAAAGCATTTCCGGACAGGGACGAGGGGACCGAGCCGACGCGTCGTGCGTCAGGCGAAGTCAGCCGGCCCGAAACGGCAGGCCAAGACCCGCGGGTCTTCCCTCAGCACCGACTCGTAGGCGCAGGGAGCGAGATTCATTCACATGTCTTACCGAGGCAAGCACCGCAAGATGTCCGCCGCCACCCGTCACATCGCCCGCGTCGCCATTGCGGGTGTCGCGGTCGGCGCTCCCCTCGCAATCGCCGCGACCCCCGCGTCGGCGACCAACTGGGACGCCATCGCGCAGTGCGAGAGCAGCGGCAACTGGAGCACCAACACCGGTAACGGCTACTACGGTGGTCTGCAGTTCTCGCAGAGCACCTGGCGCGCCTACGGCGGCACCGGCAGCGCGCACAACGCCACGCGTGAGCAGCAGATCGCCGTCGCCGAGCGGGTCCTCCAGGGCCAGGGCATCGGCGCGTGGCCGCACTGTGGCAAGAAGGGCGGCTCCGCCAGCCCCGCCAAGGCCAAGTCGAGCGCCCCGAAGGCCACCAAGAAGGTGACCCCGAAGAAGTCGACCGCGCCGGTCCAGAAGCAGCAGGCTCCGGCCCCGGCCGCGAACGTCGCCAACTCGAACCCGGCGGGTGACTACACCGTCGTGGCCGGCGACACGCTGTCGAAGATCGCTTCCAAGTTCAACGTCCAGGGCGGCTACCAGAAGCTGCAGGAGCTGAACAAGGAATACGTGCCGAACGCCGACTTCATCGTCGTCGGCCAGAAGCTCGCCACCAAGTGAGCTCTTGAGCACCAGTAAGTCGTGATGCCCGCGGGATTCCCCGCGCGGCCACGTCACGACTGACAAGGCCCCACCGCGCCATTCCCCCGGCGGTGGGGCTTTGTCGTGTCCGGGGCCGGATCGCGCCTCCAGATGTCATGAAAGGGTCGTTCAGGACGAAAAATGTCCTGAACGACCCTTTCATGACACTCGGTGGGTCCGGGGCCGGCTCACCCCGCTACGGCGAGTTGACCCATTCGTCGCTGCCGTCGCTGAAGTGCTGGTGCTTCCACACCGGCAGCCGCGCCTTGACCTCGTCGACCAGCTCCGAGCAGGCCGCGAAGGCCTGGCCCCGGTGCTCGGCCGCCACAGCGCACGCCAGCGCGACGTCCCCGATGGCCAGCGCGCCCAGCCGGTGGCTGACGGCGACCGCCCGCACGCCTTCCCATTTCCCCGAGAGGTCCGTGACGACCTCCGCGAGCACGTCGGCGGCACTGGGGTGCCCTTCGTAGGCGAGCCTCTCCACCGACCGCCCGCCGTCGTGGTCCCGGACGACCCCGCCGAAGGTGACGACGGCGCCCGCGGCCGCGTCGTCCACCAGCCGGGCGTGTTCTTCGACCGAAAGCGGCTCGTCGACCACCGCGATCCGTGCGACCCGAACGCTCACTGCTGTGCCTCCCGTGGGTGGTCGCCGCCCGCCAGCTGGTCGACGGCGTGGTCGAGGATCCCGTCCAGTACGCCCAGGCCGTCCTTCACCCCGCCGCGTGAACCGGGCAGGTTCACCACGAGGGTCCTGCCCGCGACGCCGGCGACGCCGCGCGAGAGCACGGCCGTGGGGACCTTGGGCAGTCCGGCGGCACGGATCGCGTCCGCGACGCCGGGGAGTTCGTAGTCGAGGACGGCGCGGGTGACGTCCGGCGTGCGGTCCGTCGGCGAGATGCCGGTGCCGCCGGTCGTCACGATCACCTGGACCCCGGCCGCGACGGCGTCTCGCAGGGCTTCGCCGACCGGGTCGCCGTCTTGGACGACCACGGGCGCGGGCACTTCCCAGCCCCGTGAAGCGAGCCAGTCCGCGATGACCGGGCCGGTCGTGTCCTCGTAGACGCCCTTCGCGGCGCGATTGGACGCCACGATCACCCTCGCGACCCGGTTCACGGCCGCTCCCAGGTCCCGGTCTTGCCGCCGTCCTTGCGGATCAGGCGGACGTCGTCGAGGGTCGCCGCCGGGTCGACGGCCTTGATCATGTCGTGCAGGGTCAGCCCGGCGACGGCGACGGCGGTCAGCGCCTCCATCTCGACGCCGGTCCGGTCGTTCGTCTTCGCGGTCGCGGTGATGTGCACGGCGGTCTCGTCGAGGACGAACTCGACCTTCACCCCGGACAACGCGATCTGGTGGCAGAGCGGGATCAGCTCGGGCACCTTCTTCGCGCCCATGATGCCCGCGATCCGGGCGGTCGCGAGCGCGTCGCCCTTGGGTAGCCCGTCCGTCGCCAGCAGGCCGAGCACCTCGGCCGTGGTGTGCACGGTGCCGCCCGCCAGCGCGGTGCGGGCGGTGGGCGTCTTGCCGGAAACGTCGACCATACGGGCGGCACCCGTATGGTCGACGTGGCTGAGTTCACTCACGCCCAGCAGGCTAGTCCTTGAAACATCCGCTGCTTCGAGCGAACCTCGCCGAGGGCCTTCTCCCGTTCCTGCCGCTGCTCCGGCGTCATCGAGGCGAAGAGCCCGCCCCGGTCCGCGGCGCAGGCCGTGTCGTGCGCGGGACGCTTGCCGTCCACGAGGAACCGGTTGACGGCGTTGTTGCCGCAAGCGTTCTCCGAGCTCAGCCAGACCCCCTGCCCGCCGTCGTCGACCGACACCATCCGCGTCCGGTCGCCCAGTACGCGCCGCATCTCCCTGGCCCCGCTCAGCCGGGGTCGCCGGGTCACGCAGGTTCTGCACCACCCTGAAGTCGGCCTCGACGTCGGTCACAGTGATGACGGCGCCGCCGAATGGAGCAAGGGACCTTTGCTACCACGTCCTACGACTGGGCAGATTTCGCAGCCTTCGCGGCCTTCTTCACGGCTTCGGCGACCGCCGGGGCGACGGCGTTGTCGAACACGCTCGG
The DNA here is from genome assembly GCF_001620365.2 of Amycolatopsis keratiniphila subsp. keratiniphila. Classification (GTDB taxonomy): domain Bacteria; phylum Actinomycetota; class Actinomycetes; order Mycobacteriales; family Pseudonocardiaceae; genus Amycolatopsis; species Amycolatopsis keratiniphila. The sequence continues at coordinate 33,926 of NZ_LQMT02000018.1, read as the reverse complement.
CACGATGAACGAAGCGTTCAGCTTGCCGTTGTCCACGACGTCCGCGATGGCGTCGGCGGCCGCGAGGAGCATCGAGTCGTCGATGTGGTGCGCCTGCGCGTCGAGCAGGCCGCGGAAGACGCCGGGGAACGCGAGCACGTTGTTGATCTGGTTCGGGAAGTCGCTGCGGCCGGTGGCGACCACGGCGGCGTGCTTCTGCGCCTCCAGCGGGTCGATCTCCGGGTCCGGGTTGGCCAGCGCGAACACGACGGCGTCGGACTTCATGGTCGCGACCTGCTCGGCCCCGAACAGGTTCGGCGCGGAGACCCCGATGAACACGTCGGCGCCGACGAGTGCCTCGTGCAGCGTGCCCGCCTGCTGCTCCTTGTTCGTGTGCCCCGCGATCCAGGTCAGGTTCTCGTCGAGGTTGCCGCGCGCGGAGTGCACGATGCCGTCGATGTCGGCGGCCACGATGTCGCCCGGGTTCTTGCGCAGCAGCAGGCGGATGATCGCCGAGCCCGCCGCGCCGACGCCGCTGACGACGATCTTGCAGTCTTCGATGTTCTTCCCGACCACGCGCAGGGCGTTGCGCAGCGCGGCGACCACGACGATCGCGGTGCCGTGCTGGTCGTCGTGGAAGACCGGGATGTCGAGCTGCTCACGCAGGCGCTTCTCGATCTCGAAGCAGCGCGGCGCGGCGATGTCTTCGAGGTTGATGCCCGCGTACACCGGCGCGAGCGCCTTCGCGATCATGATGATCTCTTCGGTGTCCTGGGTGTCCAGGCAGACCGGCCACGCGTCGACGTCGGCGAACTTCTTGAACAGCGCCGCCTTGCCCTCCATCACCGGCAGCGCGGCGGCCGGGCCGATGTTGCCCAGTCCCAGCACCGCGGAGCCGTCGGTGAGCACCGCGACGGTGTTGCGCTTGATGGTCAGGCGGCGCGCGTCCTCGGGGTTCGCCGCGATCGCCTGGCACACACGGGCGACACCCGGCGTGTACGCGCGGGAGAGGTCGTCACGGTTGCGGAGCGCGACCTTGGGGGTGACCTCGATCTTGCCGCCGAGGTGGATCAGGAACGTCCGGTCGGAGATCTTGCGCACGCGGACGCCCGGCAGCGAGTCCAGGGTCTGCGTGATGTCCTGCGCGTGGTTCTCCGACAGGGCGTTGGCGCTGATGTCGACGACGATCGAGTCGGGGTGCGACTCGACGACGTCGAACGCGGTCAGCACGCCGCCGACCCGGCCGACGGCGGTCGTCAGATCGCCCGCCGCGGTGGACGACGCGGGGGCCTCCACCCGGACGGTGATCGAATATCCGGGACCGGGAACCGGCATGGCACTACCCCCGCTGAGGAAAGCTCGAATAGGTCGATCGAAAACCTACTCCCGTGACGACCGCCACGAACCCTCGCAGGGGTAACCCGTCAGTAGCTTCTTACCGGTTGATCTCGGTCTCGGGGTGCACGTACGGCACCGTGTCGAGGGGGAAGGTCACGTCGCCGAACGGGGACAAGGCGCCCTGCCGATCGGACGCGAGCTCGGTGACGGGGTGCTCCCCGTCCTCACCGGGCCACGTGGGGTCGATGCCCGCGCGCTTCTTGTTATCGCCCTTCGCCACAACGTCCTCCAGAGCATGGTCAAGCCGTTCTCGAGGGACAGTCTGCCCGAACGCGGCTGCCGGGCCACCACCCGCCCGGTATCCTGGTCGTCTATGCCCGCGCCATCCCTGGCGGACTGGCTGCGCCAGGAGTCCGACGACGCCCTCGCCGCGCTGCTGCGCACGCGTCGCGACCTGTCCACGCCGCCCCCGTCCGACACCATCGTGCTCGCCACCCGGGCAGGCACGCCGGGCTCCGTCGCGCGTGCGTGCGAAGACCTCGACACCTTCACCCTCGCCGTCCTCGACGCCCTGCTGCTGGCCGGTGCGGACACCGAGCCGGTCGCCGCGGCCGAGGTCGCGCGACTCGTCGGCACGGAGATCGGTGCGGCGCTGGCGCTGCTGCGTAAGCGGGCCTTGGTCTGGGGCGAGGACGACGCGCTTCGCGTCCCGCCGTCGGCCCGCGACGCGCTCGGCCCCTTCCCCGCCGGGCTCGGGGCGTCGTCCCCCGCGCTCGCCGGAGCGGACATCGAGGCCGCGCTCGCGGAGGTCGGCGAGGACGAACGTGCCCTGCTGACGACGCTGGCCGCCGGGCCGCCGATCGGCCGCACCCGCGACGCGTCGGCCGATGTCCCGCTGGAACGGGCCCAGAACCCCGTCCAGCGCCTGCTCGCCAGGGGGCTGCTGCTGCGCCGGGACGACCAGACCGTCGAGCTGCCGCGTGAAATCGGGATCGCGCTGCGCGGCGGGGTGGTGTTCGAGCAGGCGTCGCTGCGCGAACCGGAGCTCCCCGTCCACCCGCATCAGCAGTCCACTGTGGACACGACGGCGGCCGGCGAGGCGATGGAGTTCTTGCGCCAGACCGAAAACATGCTTCGCGCCTGGTCCGAGACGCCGCCACCGGTGCTGAAGTCCGGCGGGCTCGGAGTCCGCGAACTGAAGAAGCTCGCGAAGGATCTCGACGTCGACGAGGCGCGGGTGACCCTGCTCGCGGAGATCGCGGTCGGCGCCGGCCTGGTGGCCGACAGCGAAGCGACCACGCCGGAGTGGGTGCCGACGACGCTCACGGATTCGTGGCTCGCCTCGCCGACCGCGCAGCGTTGGATGACGGTCGCGCAAGCCTGGCTCGAACTGCCCCGGCTGCCCGGTCTCGCCGGCGGACGGGACGCGAAGGACAAGCCGATCGCACCGTTGTCGGAGGACCTGCGCCGTCCGCTGGCGCCCACTTCGCGACGCCGGATCCTCCTCGCGCTGGCGGTGCTACCCGAAGGCGCCGGCGTGAAGAGCACCGACGAACTGGTCGCCGCGCTCGCCTGGCGCGCGCCGCGGCGGGGCGGGCGGCTGCGGGACGAGACCGTGCGCTGGACGATGGCCGAGGGGGCCGCGCTCGGCCTGATCGGGCTCGGCGGGCTCACCACCGCGACCCGGGCGCTGCTGGCCAAGGATCGCCCGGGGGCGATCGAGGCGATGCTCGACGCGCTGCCGCGTCCGGTGGACCACGTGCTCGTCCAAGCGGATCTGACCGTGGTCGCGCCGGGTCCGCTGGAGGCCGAACTCGCGGCCGAGATGACCGCCGTCGCCGACATCGAATCGGCCGGGCACGCGACCGTCTACCGGATCACCGAGACGTCCGTGCGGCGCGCGCTCGACACCGGGCGGACCGCGGGCGAACTGCATCAGCTGTTCACGTCGAAGTCGGCGACGCCGGTACCCCAATCGCTGAGCTACCTCATCGACGACGTCGCCCGGCGGCACGGGCGGCTGCGCGGCGGGGCCGCCGAGTCGTTCCTGCGCTGCGACGACGCGTCGCTGCTCGCCGAGGTCATGGGCAGCCCCGTCGCGACGGAGTACGGCTTGCGCATGATCGCGCCGACGGTGCTCATCAGCGCGTACCCGCTCGCCGAAGTCCTCGACGCGCTCCGCGCCGCCGGGTTCGCTCCGGCCGCCGAAGGACCCGACGGACGCGTCATGGACATCAGGCCGTCTGGACGTCGCCTGCCCGCGAAGGCGCGTGCCGCGCGTCGCGCGCCTGGAGAGCCTGCCGGGCTGACGGACGAGCAGGTCGGCAAGATCGTCGCGCACGTCCGGGCCGGTGACGCCGCGTCGGCGCGCCGCCGGGGCGAGACGGTGCGCGCACCCCAGGGCGGCGGTGCCGGGGATACGTCCGCGACGCTGGCGCTGTTGTCGCAGGCGACCATGGAACGGCGCGAGGTGTGGATCGGGTTCGTCGACTCACGCGGGACGGCGAGCCAGCGGGTGGTGCGGCCGCTGCGGGTCGGCGGCGGGGTCCTCGAAGGGACCGACAACGAGCGCTACCCGCTGCACCGGATCACGTCGGCCGCCCTGGTGGAGGACTGACCACTTCCCAGCGTGCTTCGCGGCGGCGGCTGGCCTACACTGTGTTCGGAGCGTGACGTCGCGGACGTCACGCGAGTCGCAAGGCCAGGTGCACCCGGGGCAGACCGGGACCCTGGCCTTACGCATGTCCGCCTAGCACCTGGTCTCCACGTCGATCTCGTACACGAGGTCTTCGATCAGCCGCCGATAGCCGGGTTGCCCGTCCTTCGTGGCCCTGATCGCGCCGGCGACGATATCCGCGGCCCAGAGCAAGGGTTCGTCCTTGCCTTTCTCATGGACGACCCGGAACTGGGTGCCCTTTGGCAAATCGAATCTGGCGCCTCTGACCGTCTCGACATCCCGAGCGTTCAAAGTGGCTGTCCGTGACTCGAGAACGAGCATTTCGACGTCGAACGCGGAAAGTTCGAGGGTCAAACGCCGAAGGCAACCGGCCCGGGCCCGTTCCTGCCGCCGCCGGGGTACCGGGGAGCCGATCGCGACAAGGTGGAATCCGTCGAGGTCGGCGAGGGTCTTGACGGCGGCCGCTCGTTCCGCCGGATCCATCTCGTTCCAGTGGAGTTTGGGGATTCGCCGCCTGCCCCGAAGCTCCGACATGACGATCCGGGCTTCGTCGTGTACCGCTGGGTCGAAGACGGCGGCCGCCAGTACGTAGAAGCCGTCAACGTCTGATTCCTTGAAGGATTCGTCACCGAACGCGAGGATCAGCGGCCGACCACCTGATGACATAGCGTGATTTTAGGTCACGCCATGTACTCATGGTCTCCGCGTCGCCTTGCGCGATCGCATTCAGAGGACGAAATGCGACATGGGTCAGAGGGCGCGAAGGCCCTGAAGCACCCGCTCCATGAAAGCGCGCGAGAAAGCGTCGCCGAGGATCAGTGCTGTCGCAGGCGACCATCGAGCGCCGCGAGGTGTGGATCGCGTTCGTCGACTCACGCGGGACGGCGAGCCAGCGGGTGGTGCGGTCGCTGCGGGTCGACGGTCAGGCACACCGTGAAGCGATGTCCTGAAGGCCACCCTTGGGACATCTAACGTCCTGAAGGTGGCCTTCAGGACAGCTAGGTCACCAGCCCGCATCTAGAGGACGAAATGCGGGACGGGTCAGAGGTCGCGAAGGCCTTGAAGCACGCGTTCCATGAAAGCGCGCGAAGAGGAATCCCCGAGGATCAGCTCCGTCTGGTGGATCAGCACCAGCCCGGCGTCCGCCATGTCGCCCACGAGCACCTTCACCACGCCCAGCGGCAGCCTCAGATGCGCGGCGATCTCCGCGATCGAGCGGGTGTCGAGGCAGAGGTCGCAGATCTGCCGGTGTTCGGGAGTCCGCACGCCGCGGTACCGGCGGCCGTCCTCGCTGGTCGACACCAGCGCCTCCAGCGCCAGGTCGTGCGCGGTGCGGGTGCGCCCGCCGGTGCGGGTGTAGGGCCGGACCCGGGAGCCCGAAGCCGGAGGCAGGTAGACCGAAGCGGGCGCGACGTCAGCGGGCGCGGGCCGCGGAGGCGACTGACGGATCGGCGAAGGCATCGAAGCGGGAGGCGCCGGCTCCGGGGGCGGCGCGGCCGGACGCCGCGGCATCACCGTGCTGATCGAGCTCAGCTCGAACCGGCTCGGCGAATCGAAGGCCTCGCGTTCGGTGCCCTGATAGAGGGAGTCCCAGCCGGCGGGGTCCGGTTCGGTGAATCCGCTGATCTTCATCGGTCACCCACGTACGCCGCCCTGCAGTTGCGCCCGCAGCTCAGGGGTGATCTGCTGGCCGACCCGCTCGACGAGCAGCGTCATCTCGTAGGCCACGGTGCCGATGTCGCAGGTCGGCGCGGCCAGCACGGCGAGTGACGAGCCGTCGGCGACCGACATGAGGAAGAGGTAGCCGCGTTCCATCTCGACGACGGTCTGGTTGACCCCGCCCGCGTCGAAGCAGCGGGCGGCACCGGCGGTGAGGCTGATCAGGCCGGAGGCGACCGCGGAGAGCTGTTCGGCCCGTTCCTGCGGCAGCCCGTCCGACGGCGCGAGGAGAAGCCCGTCCGCTGAGACCAGCACGGCGTGTGCCGCACCGGGAACCCGGCGCGCGAAATCCGTGATGAGCCAGCCGAACGAGCTCTGCTGCCCGGATGCCGTCACAAGTCCCTCCTCGCTGCGTCAAGACCACCTGGGCGGCGTGGTCCGGGCGTCTCCCGCCCACCAGCACCGATCCCGGTGCCGACGAGCCGAAAGACGCCTCCACCCAGCGTATTCGTCCCGTCGATCGTGTCGAGCCCGCCACCCGGCCGACCGCGTTAACCGAACGTAAACGTCCAGCCGCTCACCGCGTCGACACATCGTGAACCACGCATTCGTGGGTCACCCTGTGGTGGCCTGGCGCGACCAGGTGTGAACCGGCGTCCGCGCAGGTCACCGACGTCATGGCCACTCGATGGGGGGTCGCCGCCGCCGGATCGCGTGAAAGGGGTCGCCCCGCGTTCGATCCGACCGGTGACGCCACTCCCCGAAGCGGGTGAAGCCTGCCGAGTTCACTCCAACGGCCGCATCCGCTCCGGGCTTTCGTCCCTTTTAGCCTGCCCGCAACGCCGAATCGTGTGCGATGGCGTGCTGCACGACCGAGATCAACACCTGCTTGGCGGACTCACGTTCCCGGGCGTCACAGGCCATGATCGGCACGGACGGCGAGATCGTCAGCGCGTGCCGGACGTCCTCGATCTGGTGGTGCAGCAACCGGTCGAAGCAGTTGATCGCCACGACGTACGGCAGCTTCCGGTTCTCGAAGAAGTCGATCGAGGGGAACGCGTCGGCGAGCCGCCGCGTGTCGACCAGCACGACGGCACCGATGGCGCCGACCGCGAGGTCGTCCCACATGAACCAGAACCGGTGCTGGCCCGGCGTACCGAACACGTACAGCACCAGATCCGAGTCCAGCGAAATCCGGCCGAAGTCCATGGCCACGGTCGTCGTCGACTTGTTCGGGGTGGCCGAATTGTCGTCGACGCCGGTACTGGCCTCGGTCATCATGGCCTCGGTGGTCAGCGGATCGATCTCCGAAACCGCTCCGACCAGCGTGGTCTTCCCCGAGCCGAATCCGCCAGCGACCACGATCTTGGCCGACGAAGTCGGTCCGGTCACCTGCGGCGCATTCGCGTCGGAGTCAAATTCTCCGAAGCCCACTGAGCACCCTCTCCATGAACTCGATACTCGGCCGGTCACCCACGTTCTGGCTGGCGGTGTGCACCAGGACCAGACCGAGGCCGGCCACGTCTCCGATCAGCACCCGGACCACGCCGAGCGGCAGGCGCAACAGCGCCGCGACTTCGGCGACGGACCGGGTGTCCAGGCAAAGGTCGCAGATCGACCGGTGTTCGGGGACGCGTACCCGGTCGAGCACACGTCCCTGTTCGCTGGTCGAGATCAACGCCTCGATGGCAAGGTCGTACGTCGGCTTGGTCCGGCCCCGCGTGCGGAAATACGGCCGGACCAGGCCGGAGGATTCGACGTCGGTGGTGTACTGCTCGTCGACGAACTCGTTCTGCGCCTGCTGCGGCAGGGCCGCGGCGAGCGGGTCGGCGGCGGCAGCCGCCCGGCGCTCCTCCTCCTTGTCGAAGGAGAACTTGGCGAACTCGCCCGAGTCGTAGAGCGGACCGCTGCCACCACCGAACAGCTCCGCCCCCGGCCCGCCGAGCAGGCGTTCCCGGTAGTCCGAGACGCTGAAGTCGGCGGGTCCCTGACCCGCGTTCGAATCGGTCAGCCAGCGGGAGGCCTCGTCCGGGGACACGGGGTCGTTGTCCGACCCCTGTGCCCGCCTCGATCGCCATTCGCGGTCGACCCGGTCCCGGAAGGACGTCCAGTCCTCCCGGCCGTCGTCTCGTTCCGACCACCCGCCGGAGAAGTCGTCACCGAGCCGGCCATCGCCCCTCAAGCGCCCGTCGTCCACGGCATTCTCCTCGGTTCCCGGTCGCTCAGCGGCGGACCGACGCGCCCTGCAGCTGCGCGCGCATCTCCGGTGTCAGCTGTTGCCCCACCCGTTCCACCAGCAGGGTCATCTCGTAGACGACCAAGCCGATGTCGCTCTCCGGCGATCCGAGGACCGCCAGGCAGGAACCGTCGGACACCGACATCAGGAAGAGGAAGCCGTTGGCCATCTCGACCACCGTCTGCGCGACCGTGCCGCCCTCGAACACCTTCGCCGCACCGCGCGCGAGGCTCGTGAGCCCCGACGCGACCGCGGCCAGCTGATCGGCCCTGTCCTTGGGAAGTCCCTTCGAGGATGCCAGCAGCAACCCGTCCGCCGACACCACCACGGCATGCGCCGCGCCCGGGACCCGGTGCACGAAATCCGTGATCAGCCAGGCAAAGCTGCTCGTGTGTCCTTTACCCTGCGCCTGGCCGCCAGGCTGCGCCGGACCACCCGGCTGCATCGCACCCGCCCGTGTCACTGTCACTCCTTACTGCTGTCATCGGCAGAGGTATCCCTGCCGGTCACCGGAACGCCGTTGTCATCCAGCGCATCGAGCGGGCGTTCCTTCAACGCGTGCCGTCCCGACGTGTAGCCCTTCTGGAAGCTTGCCATCCGACTCCGCGCCGCCGTCGCCGAGCGGGCGATCGCACCCGTGCCCGGCATTCCGGAGGTCTTGTCGGCGAACGAGTCTTCCTTCTTCGGCTCGTTCCCGCCGATCGAGCCGGGGACGAGGTACTGGTTCGGCACCCGTTTGGGCAGGCCCGCCGGGGTGATCTCGTCGTTCCGGTCTTCGTACAGGACCTGCGCCGCCTGCCAGCCGTCGTCCGACGCGCTGCGCCAGCCATTGTCCTGGAGCACCGTCTCCGGCGGAACACTCCGTGGGGTCCGAGTGGGCAATGCCTCTCCGGAAGTGTCCTCGGCCGCGGGTTCCGCCGCTTCGGCGCCACCGTTGGGGGTCCGCACGGGCAGTTCGGACTCGACCGGCTCGGTGTACGTCGTCGCGGAGTCGCCCCCGGTCTCGTCACCTTCGCTGAACCAGCGCGAGAGCACCGACTGGTAGATCGGCAGCCGCCGGGTGGGGACGTCGTCCTCGAGCGCCGACTTCCCGGCGTCGGAGGGCTCCTCCGGCTTGCTCGGCGGCTCGACCGGCGTGTACTTCGGCTCCCGCTTCGGCAGCACCAGCGACGCGAACTGGGTGTCGGTGCCGCTGGAGGCGCCGTCGCCGTTCGCCGGCGAGATGTCTTCGGCCGTCGGCCACGCCGGGGTCTCCTCGGCGGGGGACGCGGGGCTGAGGAACGGCCCGGCCGCGTTCTTGCCCGCGACCAGGTCGTCGAGGCTGATCGGCTGGTCGAGCGGGACGAGCCCGCCCTGCGACGCGACCGGTTGCGGAGCGGCCGGCGGCTTCGACGGCGGCGGAGGAGTCATCTCCAGGCCGCGGTCGGAGGCGGGGACGTTCGGCAGCGAGGACGACATCTCGGACACCGACGGCATCGAAGGCATCGACGTTTCCGAGCGGTTCGCCGGCGGCGGGGTGTTGCGCACGCCGGGCCGCATCTGCGTGAGCAGCTCGGCCGGCACGACGACCCGCGCGATCACGCCGCCCTCGATGTCCTCGTTCTCCCGGAGCCGGACCTCGATGCCGTGGCGGCGCGCCAGGCGCGCGACCACGTACAGGCCCATCCGCCGGGTCACCGAGACATCCAGGTCCGGCGGGTCGGCCAGGCGCTGGTTGACCTCGGCGAGCCGCTCCTCGGTCATACCGACACCGTGGTCGGTGACCTGGATGGCGAGCGCCTTCTTGCGGGTGATCACCGCGCGGACGGTCACCTTCGTCTCCGGCTCGGAGAAGTAGGTGGCGTTGTCCAGCAGTTCCGCGAGCACGTGCACGAGGTCGTGGATCGTCAGGCCCTGGACGGCGACCTCGGGGACGATCCCGATCTCGATCCGGGCGTACTGCTCGATCTCCGAGACCGCGGCGCCGATGACGTCGGCGGCGGGCACCGGCTTGGGCACCGACTTCGCGAGACCGGCGCCCGAGAGCACCAGGAGGCTTTCACCGTTGCGGCGCAGCCGCGTGGCGAGGTGGTCGAGCTCGAACAGGCTGGCCAAGTGGTCCGGGTCCTGCTCGTCGGCCTCCAGCCGGTCGATCACGCCGAGCTGGCGTTCCACCAGCCGCTGCGACCGGCGGGACAGGTTCACGAAGATGCCGTTGACGTTCTCGCGCAGGAGGGCCTGTTCGGCGGCCATCTTGACGGCCTGTTCGTGGACGACGTCGAACGACCGCGCCACTTCACCGATCTCGTCACGCGACGTGACGGGCACCGGCTCGACCGACCGCTTCGAGGCGTTGACCGGGTCCGGGTCGTCGAGGATCGCTTGCACGGTTTCCGGCAGTCGTGTGTAGGCCACGTCGAGCGCCGTCTTCCGCAGCACCCGCAGCGGGCGCAGCATCAGGCGGGCGATGACGAGCATCAGGAACAGCGCCGCGAGCAGCGCCAGCAGCACGACCGCGCCGCCGATCCAGGCCGAGTTGATCGCGTCGGTGGCCAGGCCGTCGGCCTGTGCCCGCAGCTGGCCGAGCAGATTGGTCTCGACCGCGCGCAGCTTGTCCAGCGCGACCCGGCTGTCGTTGCCGAGGGCGACGTTGTCGATCGCCGGCGGCTCGTTCTGCTGGTGCAGCGAGAACGCCATCGTGGTGATGCGGCGCCGGTCGTCGACCTCGGGACCGGAGAAGGTGTCCGAGTAGAGCTGACGCTGTTCGGGGCTGGCGTTGTTGAGGAACGCCGCCGTCGAGGCGTCACCGCTCGCGACCGCCGAACGCGCCTGGTCGAACAGGTCACCGGGGAAGCCGGAGCGGAAGGAGGCGATCAGCAGCGCCGCGTCACCGCGGGCGATGAACTCCTTGCTCTCACTGATGGCCTGCACGGTGACGCCGAGGCGGAGCACGTCACGGTTCGCCACCGCGGTGGTCACCTCGCGGCCGAGCTGGACCAGCGAGTCGAGGATGCCGGAGTAGGCGATGAGGATCGGGGTGTCGCCCAGCAGCGAGGTGTTCATCGCGCCGCGCAGCGGGCGCAGGGCGTCGAGCCGCTGCAGACCACGCGCGTAGCGGTCCCTCGTGTCCTGGTCGTCCGGGTTGATCTGGTTGGCCGAGGCACGCAGGTCGTCGACGGCGCGGTCGACCTTGGCGATCTGCGCGTCGAGACCGTTCTGGCGCGACGGGTCACCGGAGGCGATCTTGGCGACGGCGAGCGCGCGTTCGCTCTGCAGCTCGTGCACCACGAGGGTGATCTTGTCGGCGAACGCGACCTGGTCGGCCGTGTCCTGGAACCGGGCCGCTTCGCTGCTGTCGTCGATCACGCGGAGCGTGCCGAGCGCGAGCGCGGTCAGCGTCGGAATGATCAGGACGGCCGCGAGCTTCGATCGCAGACGCCAGTTACGCAGGCCCAGGAACGACCCGGCCTTCCCACCAGGACCGTCTCCGGTTTCCCGCGCAGGGGTCCCTCCCACCCCCGCGGTGTCTTCGTTCGGCACCGCCGCACCACCATCATCTTCATCCGGGCCGGGAAAGCCCATTTTGGACATGCCGTTCTGCTGCTGCCTGGGTCGGTTGTCGGAGACCACTACCCGCACGCTCCTGCCACCCGGCAGGGAGACGTTGGACGCGAGTGCTCACTCTGACGAATGAGGAAGTCGTCTTTGACGCAGTCTCTCAAGTGCACTTGGCCGAAATCCCGCCTGACGTCATTGGTCTATTCGGCCTAACCCGCCAGTGCGCGGGCGCGCACCAGTGAAGCACGGTCGTGTTCGACATCAGGATCGCGTTCGACACAGAGTGCCTTGCACCTCGGGAAAGGTCCAGAGCGTTCGGCCATCCAAGGCACTCTCTTTCACTACATCAGTGGTCCACACCTCACTACCGGTGCATGAGGGTAGCGAACGGGCGGCCCAGATGTAACCCTTCGGTCAAGACCTGCAAGTAAGCCCCGGACGGGTCTTGACCCGTTGACACTCAATCGTCAACAAGTCCCCGCCGCGAACACGCCCAGTTGTGTTCACTTCTGACAAACAACCTGTTCGGGTGATCGTTACCACTTGGGATCATAGGATGACCACCCATTGTGAGCACAGTGTGTGTTCTCTACAGTGGGCGCGTGACTCGACAAAGAGTCACTTCCGAATTCCACATCAGGCCACGTCATCACGTGTCCCTCCCCCTGATCAGGAGCACCCCTTTGCTTGGCTCTGCTAGCTCGAAAAAGGCCTTGAGCGTCAGCCTGGGTCGGCGTGGAGCCCTCGCCTTCGCGATGGCGGCCGTCGTTTCGGTATCGGTCAGCGGCTGCGGCCTGCTCGGCGGCGAGGATTCGTCGTCATCCTCGGGCGGCTCCGGGAATCTCGAGAAGTCGAAGATCAAGGTCGCGACGATGTCGACCATCGACACCGCGTCGCTGCGCTTGGCCCAGGACGGCGGGTACTTCAAGGCAGAGGGCCTGGACGTCGAGCTGGTCGAAGCCGCGACCGGCCAGATCTCCCTGACCAAGCTCATCGGCGGCGAGGTCGACGTCGCCTACGCCAGCTACACGCCGTTCTTCATCGCGATGAGCAAGGGCACCGCCGACATCAAGCTGGTTTCCGACGCCTCGTCGGCCGGACCGAAGAGCACCATGGTCGTCACCGTCCCGACGAGTTCGGTGAAGAACGTCAACGATCTGGCAGGCAAGAAGATCGGCATCTTCGCGCCGAACACCGTGTCCGACACCCTCACCAAATCGGTGATGAAGGACCACGGCGTCGACTTCAGCAAGGTCCAGTGGGTGCCGGTCCAGCCGCCGAACATGGCCGCCGCGCTCAAGAACGGCGACATCGACGCCGGCTTCCTCACCGAACCGTTCATCACGCAGGCCGCGAAGCAGGCGGGCACCACCCCGATCGTCGACACGGCCACCGGGGCGACACAGGACTTCCCCACCGCGGGCTACGGCTCGCTCGGCAAGTTCGTGTCGGAGAACCCGAAGACCGTGGCCGCCTTCCAGCGTGCCATGCAGAAGGCCACCCGGGACGCGGCGGACCGCTCCAAGATCGAGCCGCTGCTGGTCAAGTACGCCAAGATCGACCAGGACACCGCCGCGCTGACCACGCTGCTGACGTTCCAGTCCACCCTGGACCCCCGCCGCATCCAGCGGGTCCCGGACCTGCTCCTGCAGATGGGCGCGATCCAGACCAAGATCGACGTGGGCCCGATGATCGCGACCCAGGCCACCAGCTGACGACGCGGCACTACTCCGAATAGTCACATTTCCCGGAAATTGCTCACTGAAAGTGATGATGTCCAAGCGGGTGATCAGGTGATCGGGCGAATGGCCTAAAATGATCACCCGCTCACGACACCCATTGTGAGCAGGTGGGCAAATCTCTAAGGTGACCGCGTGCCGGGCGGAATGAAGCCACGACACGGATGAAAAAACCCAACGGTGATTCATTGTTTCCGAGGAGCTGGCTTTGTTTCGAAACGCCATGAGCAGGAACGGTGCACGCAGAGGACGGGGTGCCGTCGGCGTCGCCCTGAGCGCGCTCATGCTGGCCACCTTGGGCGCCTGTGGCGCACTCGGCGGCGAGGACACGTCCAAGGCGTCGGGTGGCGAAGGCGGCCTTGAGAAGGCGAAGATCAAGGTCGCCCTGCTGCCCGTCGTCGACCTCGCGCCGCTGCGGCTGGCACAGGAGGGCGGCTACTTCAAGGCCGAAGGTCTCGAGGTCGAAGCGGTCGACGCGCCCAGCGGCCAGCAGGCGATGACCAAGATGATCGGTGGCGAGGTCGACATCGCCTTCTCCACCTACTTCCCGTTCTTCGTCGCGAAGAGCAAGGGCGCGGCCGACATCCGCCTCGTCGCCGACTCCGTCTCGGCCAGCCCCAAGAGCAACGCGGTCGTCACCGTCCCGACCTCCTCGGTCAAGACGATCAACGACCTCGCGGGCAAGAAGATCGCGATCACCGACAAGAACACCGCCTCCCACCTGCTCACCGTCTCGGTGATGAAGGACCACGGCGTCGACACCAGCAAGGTCCAGTGGGTGCCGATGGCGCTGCCGAACATCGCCGCGGCGCTCTCCTCAGGCCAGGTCGACGCCGGTTACCTGCCCGAGCCGTTCCTGACCCAGGCCTCGAAGGTCGTCGGCGCGACCCCGGTCGTCGACATCTCGACCGGCGCCACCCAGGACTTCCCCCTGGCGGGCTTCGGCGCGCTCGGGTCCTTCGTGGACAAGAACCCCAAGACGCTGGCCGCGTTCCAGCGCGCACTGGGCAAGGCCGTGCGCGACTCGGCCGACCGCTCCAAGATCGAACCCCTCATCGTCAAGTACGCCAAGGTCGACGCGGAAACCGCTTCACTGCTCACGCTGCCGACGTTCGGGTCCACTCTGGACGCCCGTCGCCTGCAGCGGGTACCGGATCTGCTGCTGCAGACCGGAGTGATCGGGGCCAAGCTCGACGCCGCTCCGATGCTCGCCCCTCAAGCTGGATAAAGGTAAAGGTGTCACGACTTCTCCGTGCCCTTGCCGGTCTGGCCGGTTTCTTCCTCGTGTGGGAAGTGACCGTCCAGGCCGGCCTGGTCCGTAAAGAGTTCCTCCCCCCGCCGTCCGTCGTCCTCGTGACGATCTTCGAACAGTTCGGCGAGACCCAGTTCGTCCGGGACCTGATCGCCACGTTCCTCGCGTGGGCGATCGCCCTGCTGATCGCGGTCGCCATCGCGGTGCCCGCCGGCCTGCTGCTGGGCAGCATCCCCGGCCTGCGTACGGCGACCGCGGTGGTCATCGAGTTCCTGCGGCCGATCCCCGCAGTCGCGCTGATCCCGCTGGTGCTCCTGCTGATCGGGGGCGGGCCCGAGGCGAAGATCACGCTGGCCGTGTACGCCTCGTTGTGGCCCATCATGTTCAACACGATCTACGCGCTCGGCGAGATCGACCCCGTGCTGCTGGAGACCGCGAAGGCCTGCGGTACCAGCAAGTTCCGGACGCTGACGTCGGTGGCGCTGCCGCATACCGCGCCGTTCGTGTTCACCGGGGTGCGGCTGTCCGCCAACATCGCGCTGATCGCGGTGGTCAGCACCGAGTTCCTCGCCGGAGCCAAACTCGGCATCGGCAACTTCATCATGCAGGCCAGCACCGGCTCCACCAGGTTCGACCTCGTGCTCGCCGGCACCGTGGTGGTCGGCGCGCTCGGCTTCCTCATCAACGGCGGGCTCGAGATGATCGGCAGGCGGGCGTTCCGCTGGAGCACGGTCGACCGGGAGGCGGTCTCGTGACGACCCTCACGCTGACCAGCCGCGTCGGCAGGCGCGTGGGCCGGGGTATCGGCATCCTCGTCCGCAACTGGCTGCTCTTCTTCGCCCTGCTGGGGATCTGGGAGCTCGCGACCCGGCTCGCGGAAAGCCCGTTCTTCCCGCCGCCGACCGAGATCCTGAGCGCCTCGGTGAAGCTGTGGTTCACCGGCCCGGCCTCTCAACTCTTCCTGACCGACACGGTGTTCGACAACGTCCTCCCGAGCCTCGGCCGGACGCTCGGCGGCTGGCTGCTGGCCGGTGCGTTCGGTGTCGCGCTGGGTGTCCTCTTGGGACGGTCCAAGCACGGGATGGACTACGTCGGGCCGCTTTTCGCGTTCTTCCGCTCGGTGCCGCCGCCCGCGCTGATCCCGGTGTTCATCGTCCTTTTCGGACTCGGGCCGGGTATGCAGACCGGGTCGATCATCTTCGGCGCGATCTGGCCGGTGCTGCTCAACACCGTGGACGGCGTCCGGTCGGTGGACCAGGTGAAGATCGACACCGCGAAGTCGTTCCGGACGCCGCGGTCGTACTGGGTGCGCTCGATCGTGCTGCCCGCCGCGGGGCCGAAGATCTTCGCGGGCCTGCGGCTGAGCCTGTCCATTTCCCTGCTGCTGATGGTGATCTCGGAGCTGGTCGGCTCCTACAACGGCATCGGCCGCTCCCTGATGGACGCCCAGCAGGCGTTCGACTTCCCGCTCATGTGGTCGTGGCTGGTCCTGCTCGGACTGCTCGGCTTCGGGTTCAACGCGGCCTTCCTCGCGGTGGAGCAGAGAGTGCTTCGCTGGCAGCCCACCCGCAACGGCCGTATCTAGCTTTCGAAGGGTCAGCAAGATGTCAACCATGCTCGAAGTCTCCGGGCTGAACCACCGGTACGGCGCGGGAGAAAAGGCGCACATCGCGGTCAACGATCTGTCGTTCACCGTCGAGGCGGGACAGCTCGCGAGCATCGTCGGCCCGTCGGGCTGCGGCAAGTCCACGCTCCTGCGCTGCATCGCCGGCCTGATCAAGCCGACTTCCGGCCGCGTCAGCCTGCACGGCGACGACGTCTCCGGCGTGCCGGAGGATCTGGCCGTCGTGTTCCAGGACTACAGCCGCTCGCTGTTCCCGTGGCTCTCGGTCGCGAAGAACGTCGAGTTCCCCTTGCGGTGGCGCAATTTGAGCCGCACGGAGCGCCGGACGCGGGCGCAGGAGGCACTGGAGTCGGTCGGCCTGTCCGGGGTCGGCTCGAAGTTCCCGTGGCAGCTTTCGGGCGGTATGCAGCAGCGCGTGTCGATCGCGCGGGCGCTGGCCAGCCGTCCCGCCCTGCTGCTGATGGACGAGCCGTTCGCGTCGGTCGACGCGCAGACGCGGTTCGAACTCGAAGACCTGACGCGGCGCGTGCAGCGCGAGAACGGGAGCACGGTCCTCGTCGTCACGCACGACATCGACGAGAGCGTCTACCTGTCGGACCGCGTGCTGGTGCTGTCGAAGTCGCCCGCGAAGATCGTCGCGGACCTGCCGGTCGGGCTGCCCGCGGAGCGGGACCAGATCACCACGCGCGAGTCCGCCGAGTTCGTGACGCTGCGCGGTGAGGTCGCGCGGCTGCTGCACGGTGGCGCCCCGGAAGCGGCCGCCGCCGCTTCGGACGCGGCCGAGTACGAGCTGGCGCAGCAGGAAGCGGCCGCCGACGCCGAAGCCGAGGTGCGCGCCAAGAGCTCCTGACGCGTGCAATGAACGGTCCGTTCCTTGCAAATTTTGCAAGGAACGGACCGTTCATTGCGTGTGCGGCTCAGTACAGCGTGCGCGGGTTCGCGTCGATGCGGACGTGCACCAGATGCGGCCGCTCGTCCGGCAGCGCGGCCTCCAGCGTCGGCTTGAGGTCTTCGGCCTGCTCGACGACCGACGTGTTCAGCCCCAGGCTCTTCGCCAGGGCGGGGAAATCGATGCCGCCGAGGTCGACGCCCGGCACCTTCTCGCCGCCCGCGGCCTCGCCGAGGATCCGCACGGCGGCGTACTGCGAGTTGTCGAAGATCACGAACGTCACCGGCAGGTTGTGCTGCGCCGCCGTCCACAGTGCCTGGACGCAGTACATGCTCGACCCGTCGCCGAGGATCGCGACCACCTTGCGGTCCGGGCGGGCCAGCGCGGCGCCGACGGCGGCCGGGAGACCGTAGCCGAGGGTCCCGCTGGCGACGGTGAGGAAACCGGTGTCGGTGGACTTGATCGGCAGGTGGTCGTGCAGGTCGTTGCGGTGGCTCGGGGTCTCTTCGACGACGATCGCGTCGTCCGGGAGGACTTCCGAGATCACGGAGTAGGCGAAGGCCGGTGTGATCGGCGTGACCGCGGCGGGCTTTTCCAGCCTGGTGCGGGGTTTCGGCGCTTCCCGCGGCGCGGCGCGGTCCAGCAGGGCGCGGATCGCGAGCTTCGGCGTCGCGCGGATGCCGGTGCCTTCCGCCGCCCTGGCCAGGATCTGCTCGTCGTCGCTGACCAGGAACAGCGGCGGCAGCGCGGTTTCCGACTCGCCGCGGTACACGTGGTAGGTGAACGCCGGGGCCCCGATGACGACCACGAGATCGTGGTCGGTCAGCGCGCTCGCGAGCATTTTCCGTTCCGGCTGAAGGAATCCGAAGAACTGCGGGTGGTCCTCGGGGAAGGAGCAGCGCGCCCCCATCGGCGGCGCCCAGACCCCGGCGCCGACCTTCTCGGCCAGCTCGACGACGTCCGGCACGGCGCCTTCACCGTCGATACCGGGGCCGACCACGATCGCCGGGCGCTCGGCGGCGTCCAGCGCCGACACCAATTCGTCCAAAGCGGACGGATCGGGCGCGAAACCGCGGATCTGCGGCCGGGACACGATCGGCTTCGTGGTCTCGACGTCCCAGTCGTCCACGGGCACCGAGACGAACACCGGACCCATGGGCGCCTGCGTCGCGACGTGATACGCCCGCGCCAGCGCCGCCGGGACGTCCTCCGCCCTGGCGGGCTCGCAGCTCCACTTCACGTACGGCTTGGGGAAGTTCGCCGCCTCGACGGCACCGAGGAAGGGATCGTCCGGCAGCAACGACCTGGTCTGCTGGCCGGCGAGGATGATCAGCGGGGCGTTGTTGCGGTACGCGGTGAAGATGTGCCCGAGCGCATGCCCGACCCCGCCCGCGGAATGCAGGTTCACGAGCGCCGCGCGCCTGCTCGCGCGGGCGTACCCGTCGGCCATCGCGACGACGGACGCCTCGTGGAGCGCGAGCACGTAGGTGAAGTCGTCGGGCCACTCCGTGAGAAAGGCGATCTCGGTCGTCCCGGGATTGCCGAAAACGGTGGTCAGGCCCAGATCGCGCAGCAGTTCCCTGGTCGCGTCACGTACGGTGCGGGTAGCCATGGCCACACGCTATCTGGTCGGTACCCGATAGTTGAAGATGCAACCTCGTATCACCGTGTGTGGTCTGGACCTGACCCGGCGCGTCCGGCCTACTCCTTGACCAGCGCCGCCCACTCGCGCACGGCGGCGACGTCCACATCGGACTCCCAGCCACCCGGCCGGACCGCGCTGCCGACGTGGAACGCGCCGACGCCGCCCGCCCGCAGCAGGTGCACCTGCTGTGCCCGCAGGCCACCGCCGACGAGCAGCCGCGGCCCGTCCTCGCGCCGGGCGAGCCGCTGCAGGACCGAAAGCCCGTGCGCCACCCCGTGCGGATGCCCGGCCGCGAGCACCGTGTCGCAGCCGAGCGCGGTCAGCTGGTCGTAGGCGCGCAACGGATCCCGCGCGCGGTCGATGGCGCGGTGGAACGTCCACGGCAGCCCGTCTAGTTCCTTGACCAGTGTCTCGCAGGCGTCCACGTCGACTTCGCTTTCCAGGTCGAGGAAACCGAAGACGAACTCGCGCGCGCCCGCGTCGATCAGGCGCCCGGCGTCCGCGCGCAGCCCGTCGAGGTCGCCGGCGGCGAAGGACATGTTGTCGCGCAGCATCACCCGCACCGGGAGATCGGTGGCGGCGAGTACGTCGCGCAGCGTCCCGACCGACGGCGTGAGACCGTCGCTGGCCATGTCGCTGACCAGTTCGAGGCGATCGGCCCCGCCCTCCTGTGCGCGCTCCGCGTCCACCGCGGTCAGCGCGATCACTTCCAGCAGGCCGGTTTTCGGGCTCATGGACCTTCCAATTCGCTCAAGCCGAGGGGTTGTCGTCACCCCTGGCGTGACGACCGCGCCGGAAACCGCCTTGCAGGCTGGTCATCCGTTCGCGGACCGCTTCGGGGGAAAGTGAGAGTATCGGCCTCTCCCCCCGCGGTTTCTCCGGCCTGTCGTCCTGCGATCGGGCCTCGGGGACGACGGCGGGCAGCACCGGCCAGGTCTCCTCCGCCCCGTCCTCCTGTTCCAGCTCGGCGGGCGTCGGCCAAGCGGGCTCGGGCTCCGGCGCCTTTTCCTTGGGCTCCAGCGGCTTCAGCGTCGGCTCGGTCGGCTCGTCCGGATCCTGCGCGGGTTCCTCGGGCACGGCGTTCTTCACCGGTTCGAACGACGGCAGCGAGGGCGGGCCGGGCTCGGCGGGCGAAGGTCCTTCGCGCGGGCCTCCGTGGTCGAACCACTGCGAAAGCACGCTCTGGTACTTGGGCATCCGCTCGGTCGGCGAGTCCAGTTCGAGATGGTTGACGGCGTCGTCGTCCGAAGACGGCCACTCCGGCGGGGTCTCGCGTTCGACGACCGGGGCGCGCCGCAGCGGCCCGGGGTCCAGCACGGGCGCGAACCGCGATTCGTCCGCGCTCTCCTGGGGTTCGGGCAGCGGCGGGACTTCCAGCGGCGGTTCGGGTTCCGGCTCCGGCACGACGACGGTGACGGGCGGGGGTTCCGGCAGCGGGGCCGGCCGCGGCGCTTCGACGATGAGCTCGGCGGGCACGACGACCACCGCGGTGATCCCGCCGCCGTCGGCGGACCGCAGGCGGACGTCGATGTGGTGCCGGACGGCCAGCGTCGCGACCACGAACAGGCCCATCCGCCGGGAGACCTCGACGTCGACCTCCGGCGGGTTCGCCAGCCGCGTGTTGGTCCGGTCGATCTCCGCCTGCGGCATGCCGGCGCCGTGGTCGGTGATCTCGATCTGCCATTCGCCGCGGTCGGTCTCGTGCCCCTCGACCTGCACCATCGTGCTCTGATCCGAATAGCGGGTCGCGTTCTCCAGCAGCTCGGACACCACGTGCACGAGGTCGTTGACGGCCTCGCCGCGCACCGCGATCCGTGGCGCCGCACCGAGTTCGATCCGCTGGTAGTGCTCCACTTCCGACAGCGCGGCGCCGATGATCTCGTCGGCGACCACGGCGCCGCCGTCTTCACGGACGACGTCGGTTCCGGAGAGCACCAGCAGGTTCTCGCTGTTGCGGCGCATCCGGGTGGCGAGGTGGTCGAGCTCGA
Organism: Amycolatopsis keratiniphila subsp. keratiniphila; assembly: GCF_001620365.2. Classification (GTDB taxonomy): domain Bacteria; phylum Actinomycetota; class Actinomycetes; order Mycobacteriales; family Pseudonocardiaceae; genus Amycolatopsis; species Amycolatopsis keratiniphila. The sequence continues at coordinate 13,363 of NZ_LQMT02000018.1, read as the reverse complement.
AGAGACCGGCGAGGGTGTCGGGATCCTGTTCGTCGGCCTCCATGCGGTCCAATACGGACAGCTGCCGCTCGACGAGATCCTGGCTCCGCTGCGACAGGTTCACGAACATCGCGTTGATGTTCTCCCGCAGCATGGCCTGTTCGCCCGCGAGCCGGACGGCCTCGCCGTGCACCGCGTCGAACGCCCTCGCCACCTGGCCGAGTTCCTCGCGGCTGAACACCGGGACCGGCGCGACGGCCAGCCGCCGCCGCAGGTTCTCCGGCTGCGGTTCGGGATCGCTCAGCAGGCCTTCGACGGCCGCCGGGAGCTGGTGCTCGGCGACCTGGAGCGCACTGCGGCGCAGGATCCGCAACGGCCGCAGCAGTGACCGCGCGATGATCACTGAAAGCACGCCTGCGACGAGCAGCACGGCGAGCACGATGCCGCCGTCCCAGATCGCGGAAGTCCTCGCGCGCGCCGCGAGGGCGTCGGTGCGTTCCTGGAGCTGGACGAGCAGCGCCTGCTGCACCTGATGGGCCAGATTGACCGTGTACGTGGCCGAGGTGTCCCACTGGTTCGGGTCCAGCCCGGCCAGCCCCTGGTCGTTCTCGGCGCGGATGAGCGCCGATTCCACCATGTCGTTGCCGATGTCGACGATCAGACCGATGACCGTGTCGTCGTACATACGCTGCTGTTCGGGCGTCGCGAAGGTGCGGTAGTCGCTGCGGGCGGCGGCGAGTTCGGCCTCCGCGCCGAGCAGCGCGCGGGTCCGGTCCCGGTTGAGCCCGCCCTGCGCGAGCGCGGCCGCCATGATCGCGCGTTTGACCGACATCTGGTCCTTGACCCGGGCGAGCGCGTTGCCCGCGAGGCGGAGCTTCCCCAGATCCGGGTCGGAGACGTCGGCCGCGGTGGCGTCGCTGATGTCGAGCAGGCCGGAGATCAGCTCGCTGTAGGACCGCAGTACCGCGTCGGCGGGGAAAGCGGAGTGTTCCGCGGAAAAGCGCAGCCCGGTCAGCACGCGCAGGCGGTCGCTGGTCTGCTGCAGGCTCGTCGCGGCCTTGTCGCCGAGCCTGCTCTTGCTCTCGCCGAGTGTGCGGTCGAACGTGCCGATGGCTTCGTCGGCACGTTTGCGCTGTTCGGTCAATTCGGAAAGATCGCCCTTGCGATCGCCCGCGACGAACCGGACGGTGAGGTCGCGTTCGCGCTGAAGCTGATGCACCGCTTCGGCGACGGTGCTGTCGACCCGGCCGCGGGTGGCGAATTCGGCCAGCTGCCGCGCGTCCCGCAGATCCGAGTTGACCCGGAGCCCGACGAGGGCGACCACCGCGAGCGCGGGAATCAGGAGTACCACGAAGAGTTTGGTACGCAGGTGCCAGTTCCGCAGCCGCCAGCGGCCGCCGACACGGGGATGCCGTTCCGCCGCGTCGCCCCCACGGGGACGCTTGTCGCGACGGGCCACCTGGTTTCCTTTTCCCACCACGGGACCCTTTCCCATGGCTGACATCGGGGACGAGAGCCCGAACCTACTGTAGAGTAACAAGGTTCGAGAACGATCGAAAGCCGCGCCATCCGGCGTCTCCCGCAGGCGATCGTATGGGGCACTGACCATACGATCCAGAAGGAGGAGCACATTCTCTCGGTAGGTGAGCGGTGACGAAGATGCGTGTCTTGGCGATTCCGCTGGTAGCGGCGCTGCTGGCGACCGCCGGTTGCGGAGTGTTTTCCGGCGGTGACGCAAGTACCGACGCGCCACTCGAACGGACGGAACTCCGCATCGGCGTCGGGAGCCCCATCGACACGGCACCGTTGCGGGTCGCCGTCGCCGACGGGAAGTTCACCGCCGCCGGCCTTTCGGTGACCCTCGTCGAGGTTCCCGCCGACCAGGCGATCGGCAAGCTCTCCGCCGGCGAGGTCGACCTCGCGTTCGCCAGCGACGTGTCGATCTTCCGCGCGGCCGCGGCCGGGACGGCGCTGCAGTTGCAGGGCGAGGCCTACACCGCCGGCCGCAACACCATGGCGCTCGTCACACTCCCCGGCTCCGACTACACCGAACCGACGCTCAAGAAGTCACCGAAGATCGCGGTGAACATGCTCGACGACGTCGGCGTTCTCGCGGCCCGGTCCGTACTGGCGACCGCGGGCGTCGACGTGAACCGGATCCAGTTCAAGCAGAACCCGTTCGACCGGATGCCGCAGGCGTTGCAGGCGGGCGAGGCCGACGCCGCGTGGATGGTGGAGCCGTACATCACCAGGGCCGAGAAGGAGCTCGGGGCGAGCATCCTCGCCGACGGCGCCCGTGGCGCGACCCTCGACTTCCCGATGTCGTCCTACGTTTCGATGGGCGCCTTCGGCCAGGCCAACGCCCGCACGCTCGCGGTGTTCCGGAAGGTGCTCGGCGAGGCGCAGGTGCGGGCGGGCGATCCCGCCGTCGTCCGCGACGCGCTGCCGTCGTTCTCCGACATCGACCGGACGACGGCTTCGCTGATCTCGCTCGGGACGTACCCGGTCTCACTCAACGGCATCCGGCTGCAGCGCGTCGCCGACCTGATGCACAACTCGGGCATGCTCGGCGCCCGGCTCGACGTGCAGTCGATGGTGGCGCGGCCTTAGATGTTCTCCCCAGTCGGCCTGAGGCACACGGTGCGCTCGGGCGGCCCGGAGTAGTGCAGGGCGGTGTCTTCCGACGAACAGGCGGTTTCCGACGACCCCCGCGTGACGACCGCCCGCGCCTCCGCGCTGATGTCGGTGCAGCGGACCTTCGCGATCCGCGTCTCGTGCACGACGTCGCGCAGGCAATCCCCGGTCTCGACGTTCAGCGCGAGACAGAGCGTCTTCTTGGCCGTCCGGCTGGACGAGGTCCCGTACAGCTCGAACTGGATGTAGTCCGCGTCGCGGCATTCGGACGAGCCCGTCCTCACCTCGTCGACGCGGAAGGTCGCGCGGTTCGAACTGCAACTGGCCGTCGTATAGCTCTGATTGCCGCCGGCCTCGTCGGTCAGGTACAGGCATTTGCCCGCCTCGACCGTGCCGAAACTTCCCGCCCGCGAGATCCCCCAGGCGGCCAGGCTCCCCAGGCCCAGCGCGAGTACCACACCGAGCACGATCGAGACCCTGGCCAGCACGCTCAACGGCGCCGGTTTCGGGAAGGGCGTCGGCGGTGTCGCCTCCGGCATCGGCGGCAGGGGCGCGGGCGCGTTGAACGGGTCGTACTCGGGCGTCCCGCCGGTCGGTGTAGTCGTCAAGGGTCCCCTCCAGTCACCTTGCGTACATCCTTCCACCAGCGGTGCCGCGACGGGAGCCGGTGTGGCCGGAACGTATAAAGGAGGATGTGACCGATGGCCCGCTGATCGTCCAATCCGACAAGACCGTGCTCCTCGAGGTCGACAACAGCCAGGCCGACGACGCGCGGATCGCCATCGCGCCGTTCGCCGAACTGGAACGCGCGCCCGAGCACGTCCACACCTACCGGATCACGCCGCTCGCGTTGTGGAACGCCCGCGCGGCCGGCCACGACGCCGAACAGGTCGTCGACGCGCTGACCACGTACTCGCGGTTCCCCGTGCCGCAGCCGCTGCTCATCGACATCGTGGACACGATGGGCCGGTTCGGGCGGTTGCAGATCGCGAACCATCCGGCGCACGGCCTGGTCATGTCGACCATCGACCGCGCGGTGCTGGAGGAGATCCTCCGGCACAAGAAGATCAGCCCGATGCTGGGCGCGCGTATCGACGAGGACACCGTCGTCGTGCACCCGTCCGAACGCGGACGGCTCAAGCAGGCGCTGTTGAAGGTCGGCTGGCCCGCGGAAGACCTCGCCGGTTACGTCGACGGCGAAGCGCATCCGATCGACCTGGCCGAAGTCGACTGGGAGCTGCGCGACTACCAGCGCAAGGCCGCCGAGGCGTTCTGGGCCGGCGGATCCGGCGTCGTCGTGCTGCCGTGCGGCGCGGGCAAGACCCTGGTCGGTGCCGCGGCCATGGCGCACGCGAAGGCGACCACGCTGATCCTGGTGACGAACACCGTCGCCGGTCGGCAGTGGAAGCGGGAGCTGGTCGCGCGGACCTCGCTGACCGAAGAGGAGATCGGCGAGTACTCCGGGGAGAAGAAGGAGATCCGGCCGGTCACCATCGCGACGTACCAGGTGGTCACGCGCAAGACCAAGGGCGAGTACAAGCACCTGGACCTGTTCGATTCGCGGGACTGGGGCCTGGTCGTCTACGACGAGGTCCACCTGCTGCCCGCGCCGGTCTTCCGGATGACCGCGGACCTGCAGTCGCGGCGGCGGCTCGGGCTCACCGCGACCCTGGTGCGCGAAGACGGGCGCGAGGGCGACGTGTTCTCCCTGATCGGCCCGAAGCGGTACGACGTCCCCTGGCGCGACATCGAGGCGCAGGGCTGGATCGCGCCGGCCGAGTGCACCGAGGTCCGCGTGACGCTGACGGACGCCGAGAGGCTCGCGTACGCGACGGCCGAGGCCGAGGAGCGGTACAAGCTGGCGGCGACCGCGGACACCAAGACCAAGGTGATCAAATCGCTGGTCGACCGGCATCCCGGCGAGCCGACGCTGGTCATCGGGGCCTACCTCGACCAGCTGGAGATGATCGGCGACGAACTCGACGCGCCGGTGATCCAGGGCGCGACGCGGAACAAGGAACGCGAGGAACTGTTCGACGCGTTCCGGCGCGGTGAGATAAGGACACTGGTCGTTTCGAAGGTCGCGAACTTCTCGATCGACCTGCCGGAGGCGTCGGTCGCGATCCAGATCTCCGGGACCTTCGGCTCGCGGCAGGAGGAGGCGCAGCGGCTCGGACGGCTGCTGCGGCCCAAGGGCGACGGACGGCAGGCGCATTTCTACTCGGTCGTCTCGCGGGACACCGTCGACACGGAGTACGCGGCGCACCGGCAGCGGTTCCTGGCGGAACAGGGGTACGCGTACCGGATCGTGGACGCGGACGACCTGCTGCGCCCGATGTAGGGGCTTCGCTTCGGCTCGCGGTGGTCGTGAGTGCTCCTGCTGTCCGTGAAGGCCTCCTTGAGGGACTCTGGGTCCCTCAAGGAGGCCTTCACGGCATTTCGGGCATTGCCCCCCCCCTGGGCAAGGTGTCCTGAAGGCCTCCCTTGAGACGTTCATCGTCCCGAAGTAGGCCTTCACGGCATCCGACCACCCGCCGGCGTGTGGCAAGAGAGCAAGGGACCTTTGCTACCACTCGCGGCTCCGCCCCGGCCACAAAGTCCGTGAAGGCACCGAGCACCGCGAGTCCACTGTGGACACTCACTGGTGCACGTGTGACTCCAGCGACGCCTGAGGCGACCACCCCCGGATCCCGCAAACGGGGTATCGAAAACTGTCGGTGCTTCGAACTAGTGTTCGGTAGAGTTGACCGAACACCAGTTCGAGGGGAAGCCGATGACGATCGCACCGTTCCGACCGGGTACACCGCCAGTCCAGACCCTGCCGCCCGGCCGGTGGCACGGCCGGATCTGGGTTTCCGACCTGCCATTGGCCAGGCCGGAGCGCTACACCGGCTGCGTCGCCGAGTTCGACCGGTCCGGGCTGTGGCCGGTGCTGATCCCGCACGACCAGCGTTTCGCGGCCAACGGCGAGGACTGGATCGACGACCGCGGCAGGCTCGCCCCCGCCGACCACCGGATCGACTCGGTGGATCCGGCCGAGGTGCTGGCCCGCTGGTGGGACACGTCTTGCTGCGACGGCGCCTGCCTGCGCCCGTTCGGCGCGAAGTTCCCCGGCCTCGCCCGCCGTCCGTCGCGCCGGGCGGATCCGCTGGCCGAGGCGGGTAACACCGGGTCGATCCTGGCCGCCCGCGGGCAGCACCGGCTGGCGCTGGTGCAGACGGAGCGGCCGGCCGACATCCCGGCGATCCTCGGCTGGACCGGCATGATCAAGGCGACCGATCAGGTCCACGAGCTCTCCGCCGTCCTGCGCAGCTGGGAAGACCGCTTCGGCGCGACGCTCACGGTGCTGGGCTTCGATTCCATGGAGCTGTCGGTGGCCGCGCCGCCGCGGACCCAGGGCCGTGCGCTCACGGTCGCCGCCGAGCACCGCTCGTTCTGCCTGCCGTCGTTCGCCGGTCAGCCGGGCAATCTGCGCGAGTTCGCGTCCACCCTGGTGCAGACCCGCCGGTGGCGGTTCTCGTGGGCGTGAGTGGTCGTTTATCGCGAGAAGAGAGGGGGAATCAGGGCGACACGGGAAGGCGGTGATCGACGTCGCGGAGCTGAGGATCGGCACTTCGGGCTGGCGCTACCCACCGTGGCGCGGGGACTTCTATCCCCGCGGTCTGGTGCAGCGGCGCGAGCTGGAATACCTGTCGTCCCGGATGAACTCGGCCGAGATCAACGGCTCGTTCTACTCGCTGCAGCGTCCCGAGCGGTACCGCGCGTGGGTCGAGCAGACACCGGACGACTTCGTCTTCGCCGTCAAGGGCGGCCGCTTCATCACGCATCTGAAGCAACTGCGCGACGTCGAGACGCCGCTGGCGAACTTCTTCGCCTCCGGCGTGCTGGCGCTCGGCCGGAAACTGGGGCCGTTCCTCTGGCAGCTGCCACCGCGGCTGGCGTTCGACGCCGAGCGCGTCGAAACGTTCTTCAAGCTACTGCCGCGCACCAGCCATGCCGCCGCCAAGCTCGCGAAGCGACACGACGACAAGCTGAAGGCCGAACCGCATACCGATCCGAGCCCTCGCCGGAAGCTCCGCCACGCCGTCGAGGTGCGGCATCCGAGCTTCGCCGAGCCCGAAAGCCTGGAACTGTTCCGGAAACACGACATCGCGCTCGTGGTCGCCGACACCGCGGGCAAGTTCCCGTTCATCGACGAGATGACGAGCGAAGACTTCGCGTACGTCCGCCTGCACGGCGACGAGGAGCTGTACGTCAGCGGCTACAGCGACAAGGCCCTCGGGAAGTGGGCCCGGAAGATCAAGAGCTGGGGCCGCGACACGTACGTCTACTTCGACAACGACGTCAAGGTCGAGGCGCCGAAGAACGCGATCGCCCTCGCGGAACTCCTGGCTTGACCGGCGCAAGCTGCACAGTCAGCGCGCAGTGAGCGGTGTCCGGTTTAGTGGCCCTCGAGGTCACGGGCGTACTCGCGTGCTGTGCCTGGGGGTCGGCACGCCGGGCGCCCGTGCCTCACTCAGTCTTGACGGTTTCGCCGACGAGCGACGCCAGCTTGGTGCGGACGTCCTCGGCGTCGGGATGCGAAAGCTCGGTCAGCACCCGCACCGAACGCAGCCAGCACTCACGCGCCGACGAGGGATCACCGAGCCGCAGATGGATTCCGCCGAGCTGGGCCAGCACGTCGGCCGCCTCGTAGAGCTCGCCGTGGGCGAAGAACATCTCGACGGCGCGGCGCATACAGGCGATGCCCTCGTCGCCGCGGCCGAGCCCGACCAGCGCGGTTCCCTTGGTGTGCAGGGTGAAGCGGGCTTCGTCGGGGAGCGCGTGCGCCTCCAGCGCCAAGGCCTGGTCGGCGAAGTCGAGCGCCTGCTCGAAACGACCGGCCTGGGTGCAGATGTCGCCGAGGGCCTGCAGTGCGCTGGCCTCCATGCCCGCGCCGACGTTGCTCTCCCGGATGAGCCGCAACGCGCGCGTGCCGTAGTCCCAGCCCGTGTCGGGATCCTGGCTGGCCAGCGTGAGGTTGTAGAGGGCCCGCGCCTCGCCTTGCCGGTCCCCGACCTGTCGTTGCAGCTCGACGACCTGCTTCAGGTAGGCGATGCTGTCCTCGTATTGGCGGGCGACCCCGCAGGCCACGCCGAGCCCGCTGAGCATGGCGGCCTCGCCGGAACGGTCCCCGAGGTCGCGGGCGGCGCGGAGCGCGACCCCGAACACCGAACGCCAGTCATCCAGCCGGGCCCGCACGATGAAGTACGACTGCAGCAGCCACGCCAGCTGCCAGCATTCCCGGTACCGCCGCTCCCGGTACGCGATGTTCACCGCGGCGATGAGGTTCCCCGCTTCCTCGTCGAACCAATCGAGCGCCTGTTCGTAGTGCCCGAACTTCAGCCCGGCTCCGTCGAACCGCTCCGGCTGGACGAGCCGGTAGTGCCGTTCCGGACGCAGAAGCCTCGACGCGTTCAGCGCGGAGGCGAGCGACGCGTGGAGCAGTCTGTCCAGCACGGCCGTCCGCTCCTCGGGCCCGTCGAGCTTCGCCGAGAGTTCGGCCGCGTACGCGCGGATCAGGTCGTGGAACTGGTACCGGCCCGGCTTGGACCGCGCGATCAGATGCGCGGAAGCGAGTTTCGCCAGATCCTCGTGTGCTTCCGCGATGTCGACGCCGGCCACCGCCGCGGCCGCGGGCACGCTGAAGTCGCCGCCGGTCGGCAGGCCGAGCAGCCGCAGCATCCGCGCGGCCCGCTGGTCGAGCGCCCGGTACGAGTAGGAGAAGACGGCCCGGATGTTCGTCTCGTCGCCGTCGGCGAGGTCGAACGAACCCAACCTGTCCTGTTCGGCCTCCAGCAGCCGGACGAACTCGCCCAGCGCGAGGTCCGGGAACTGCGCCGCCCGCACCGCGAGGATCCGGATGGCCAGCGGCAACCCGCCGCAGTACCGGACGAACCGTTCGGTGGCTTCGGGGTCTTCGGCGATCCGGTCCAGCCCGATCGTCGACGCGAGGAGCGCGATCGCGTCCTCGTCCGGCAGCTCCTCCAGCGCGACGCGCCGGGCGCCGTGGGTCGCGACGAGCGCCTGGAGCTGCCATCGGCTGGTCACCAGCACCAGGCAGCCGGGGCCCGGCAGCAGCGGCCGGATCTGCTCGGTGCTCCCCGCGTTGTCGAGCAGGATCAGCATCCGGCGGCCCGCGCTGTACGTGCGCCACGTGGCCGCGCGCCCGTCGACGTCGGCAGGGATCCGGTCGGCGGGGACGCCGACGGAGACGAGCATGGTTTCGAGCGCGGCGGCGGGCTCGACCGGCTCGCCGGGACCGTAACCGCGCAGATTGAGATACACCTGCCCGCCGGGGAAGCGATCGCCGACCTCGTGCGCGAAGTGGACGGCGAGCGTCGTCTTGCCGATCCCACCCATGCCTTCGATCGAGGCGATGGACGTCGACCGTTCGGTGTCCAGCGCCTCCGGGACGAGCCCGTGCAGTGCCTTGAGGTCGCGTTGGCGGCCGGAGAACACCCGCAGATCGGCGGGGAGCTGGCGAGGGATCAGCGGCTCGGCGCCGAGCCGGTAGCGCGTCAGCTCGGAGTCCAATGTGGTCTCGACGGACTCCTCGCCGGTCAAGATCGCCTGGTGCGCCCGCTGCAGCGACGCGCCGGGGTCCAGGCCGAGCTCTTCGGCCAGCACCGCGCCGATCCGGCGGTAGACGTTCAGCGCCTCGGCCTGCCTGCCGGAGCGGTAGAGCGCGATCATCAGCTGTTCGTGCAGCCGCTCCCGCAGCGGGTTCTCGCGGCACAGCCTGATCAGCTCGGGCACGACGACGTTGTGCTCGCCGAGCGCGATGAGCGCGTCGGCCCACTGCTCGCACACTCGTAACCGCTCTTCACCCAGCTGGTCGGCTTCGTCCCGAAGCAGCGCTTCGGAGTGGACGCCCTGCAGGGCCGGGCCGCGCCATTCGGACAAGGCCGCGGCGAACCGGCCCGCGGCTCCGCGCAGGTCGCCGTCCCGCGCGGCCTCCGCACCGGCCGCGGCGTGAGCGCGGAAGCGGGCGAGGTCGAGCAGGCTTTCGTCGAGTTCGAGCAGGTAGCCGCCCCGTTCGGTGCGGATGGTGACCTCGTCGCCGAGCGCGCGGCGGACCCGCAGGACGTAAGTTTGCAGCGCCCCCTTGGACCGTCGCCGGTCGTCCGGCCACAGCCAGCGGCCGAGCTCCCCGACCGGTACCACCGTGTTCGCGCGCAGCAACAGGCCTGCCAGCACGATGAGCGGCCTGCTGCCGCCCAAGGGCACCGGCAGCCCGTCCGCCGTGACCTCGGTGGGCCCCAGCACGCGAAAGTCGAGTGCCACGTCGCTCATTCTGTCCGGAACCGACGGAATCGGCACGCGATTCCCGCGGTGGCATGATCGGTGCCGATGGACGTCTACGCTATCCCCCTGCGCACGCGGTTCCGGGGCATCACGGTCCGCGAGGGGCTGCTGATCCGCGGTGAAGCGGGCTGGGGCGAGTTCTGCCCGTTCTCCGACTATTCCGACGCCGAGAGCGCGCCGTGGCTCGCGTCGGCGCTGGAGGCGAGCGAGCGCGGCTGGCCGTCGCCGGTGCGGGACAGCGTCGAGGTGAACGCGACCGTGCCGGTGGTGTCGCCGGAGAAGGCGTTCGAGCTCGTTTCCGCTTCGGGCTGTCGCACGGCGAAGGTGAAGGTCGCCGACCCGCGGGTGAGCCTCGCCGAAGACTGCGCCCGGGTGGAGGCGGTGCGGGCCGCGCTGGGCCCGCGGGGCGCGGTCCGCGTCGACGCCAACATGGCCTGGGACGTGGACACCGCGGTCAAGGCCATCGGTGAGCTGGACCGCGCGGCCGGCGGGCTCGAATACGTCGAGCAGCCCTGCCCGTCGATCGGCGAACTGGCCGCCGTCCGGCGCCGGGTCGGGGTGCGGATCGCCGCGGACGAATCGATCCGCCGGGCCGAGGATCCGCTCAAGGTGGCCGTCGCGGGAGCGGCCGACGTCGCCGTGCTGAAGGTGGCGCCGCTGGGCGGGGTGCGGCGCGCGCTGGAGGTCGCCGAAGCCTGCGGCCTGCCGTGCGTGGTGTCGTCCGCCGTCGAGACGAGCGTCGGGCTCGCCGCCGGGCTGGCGCTCGCGGGCGCACTGCCCACTTTGGACTTCGCGTGCGGCCTGGGCACGATGTCGTTGCTCACCGGGGACGTCTGCGGCGACTCACTGTCCCCTGTGGACGGTCGGCTGCCGGTGCCGCTTCAGGCTCCCGCTCCCGATCTGTTCGCCGCCCACGCTGCCGCTCCGGACGTCCGGGCGGCCTGGGAAGCCCGCCTCACCCGCGTCCGCACCCACCTCCCGATGCAATGAACGGTCCGTTCCTTGCAA
>NZ_LQMT02000018.1:0-2368 GCF_001620365.2 Amycolatopsis keratiniphila subsp. keratiniphila | reverse complement strand
ACGGACCGTTCATGGCGTTCGCGAGGCGATCAGGTGCAGTGCTCGAAAGGCGATTCGTAGCTGGCGGACCCCGCCGAGCCGCCCCACCGGACGCACTTCGCGCCGGCGGCCGCGCTCACCGGACCCGCGTAGTACTCGAAGCTGCCGGAGTCGGTCTTCCTGGCCGAACCCTGCACTTCGAGGAAGGCCGAGACCGCGCTGCCGGTGCCGACCGAGGTGGACTTGATGGTGGTGACACAGTTGTTCTTGTTCGTGGCGTTGTACAGCAGGTACGCGGTCGCGGCGCTGCCGATCGCCTGCGAGTCGATCACCTTGTAACCGTCGCCGCACACCTCGACGGCGTCGTACGGGTTGGGGTTCCCGCTGCCGCTGCAGGTGTTCTTGGAGGTCACGTTGGCGTTGGGATAGCCGAACTTCACGCCGTTGAAGTACGCGGGCTTGATGTTGCTCGGCCACGACGAGTCGTTGGTGCGGACTTCGTAGTGCAGGTGCGGGCTGATGTTGTTGCCCGGCTTGGAGGTGTTGCCGACCTCGCCGATCTTCTGCCCCTGCGCGACCTGCGCGTTGAGCGCGACCGAACGGACCTTCAGATGCGCGTAGTAGGTCGACCATCCCCCACCGTGGTCGATCTTCACCAGGTTGCCGAACCCGTTCGCGGAACCCTGGTGCGCCGAGATGACGACCTTGCCCGCCGCCGCCGCGACCACGGTGTCGCCGAGGTCGGCGTCCGCGGAACCGCCGCGGTTGAAGTCGATCTCGTAGGCCCGGTGCGCGCTGCTGTTGTCGTTGTCGCCGTTCCACACCTGGTTGCAGGGGAACGGGAGCTGGAAGTTGGGACGCGGCCCGACGGCGGCTTCGGCCGACGTCGCGGTGATCGCCAGCCCGGCCATGCCCAGCAAGGCGGTGGCGGCCGCCGTGAGCACTCGTCTGAATCTCATCGGATGTCCTTTCTCGGGCGTTTCGCGAGAAGCGTCCCGAAAGGGCGTACAAGCGAGATACAAACGACCACGAGCCCTCCTGGCCGAGGGGACCAGGAGGACTCGTGCCGCCTCCGCACCGGGACCGTCCGCGTCTTCCCCGTCCCGGTACGGGTGTCTCAGCCGACCCGCTCGATGGTGGCGCGGCGGATCAGGAACTTGCCCGGTTCGCGGACCTGCTCGAAGGCCGCGTTGTTCAGGAGCGCGCAACTGCCGGAGACGCCGGTGACCTCGACGGTCGTGGACTTGTCGTTGTCCAGGTTCGTCACCTTCAGCTTGGTGCCCGCCGGGAACTCGCTGCTGGACGCCGCCGGGGCGCCGCCTTCGCCGGACAGCGTCACCGTGGAGCCCGGGCAGACGACCTCGCCCTCCCCTGCGACCGCTTCCTCCTGCGGCGCCGCTTCTTCCTGCGGAGCCGCCTCGTCCTCGACCGCCGCCTGATCCCCGCTTTCGGCCTGCACTTCTTCGGTGCACCCGGCGGCTTCGCGGCGCTGCTGGATGAGGTCGACGACGGCCTGCCTGTTCGCGATCCGCGCCTCGGACAAGGCGTCCGGCTGCGCCTTCTGGCCCGCGATGAAGGTGAGGTTGTTGCGGAGAGCGGTGTCGAGTCCCTGGCAGCTTTCCGCGGCCTGCCCGTCCGGAGTGCTGATCGCGAACATCGCCGCGGCGATGGCGGCCACCCCGAGCACGGACGCGATGCCGATCGTCGCGCGTTTGCGGTGTTTCCCGGCGCTGTTCATCATCGGTGTTTCCTCCGGTCTGGTTTCCTCCTCACCCACATCCAGGGATACGGCCGGATAACGAAAGTGGTTCAAACCGATTTCAGCCGAGCCAGGGTTTCGCGATCCGCGCGTACGTGCCGTCGTTCAGCGCGAGACGCAGCCACTGGTCGACCCACTCCTTGAACACGACGTCGCGCGGCAGGAGATACGCCTTCTCCGAGAAGGTGAACGGCTCGTCGGGGTGCACCGCGCACAACCGCGGGTTCTGCTTGGCCTGCCAACGGGTTTCGGTGGCGTCGGTGATCATCAGGTCGGCCCGGCCCGCCAGGATCTCGGCGAAGATCGTGTTGTTGTCCGGATGCCGCACGATGGTCGCGCGTTTCAGGTTGGCGTCGGCGAACTGTTCGTTGGTACCGCCCGGATTCACGATCGCCCGCACGCCGGGCTGGTCGATCTGCTCCAGGGTCTGGAACCGCTTTTCGTTCTCGCACAAGGTGATCGGTGTCTTGCCGTCGCGAAGATAAGGGGCGGTGTAGAAGCCCTTCTTCGCGCGGTCCAAGGTCACCGAGACCCCGCCCATCGCCAGATCGCATTTCCGCCCGACGTCGTCGGCGATCGCCTTCCAGGTGGTCTGGACCAGCTGGAGCCGGACGCCGAGCCGCCCGGCGA
>NZ_LQMT02000017.1 GCF_001620365.2 Amycolatopsis keratiniphila subsp. keratiniphila | reverse complement strand
GGGGCCTTCACGCGCGAAACGACCTACTCCGCGACCTCTTCGATCGCCGAAGTGCCGCGGGAGCCGGGGTTCCCGTACCGCTCCCAGACCTCGTTCAGGCGGATCCGCCCGTCCGGCAGGAACTCCGGGGTGTTCGTGCTGTGCCCCGAGATCACCTGACCGCTGGCCAGCACCATCGTGTAGGCCATGTCGATCGTCCCGTCCTCGCCGCATTTCCCGGTCAGCGAGCCGAGCCGCACCCCGCCGCCGCTCAGTTCGGCCCACACCAGATCGTCCTTCTGCCGATACAGGGTCACCGGCGCGTCCGGATCGGTGCTGACCTTGCGGAACCTTTTCCCGTCGTAGTTGATCATCCGTCCTGCTCCGTCCGATCAGGGAACCAGAGGTCATCCGCGGTGAGATCCGCGAGGTCGTACTTCCCGAGCGCGCTGGCGAGCAGCCTCAGTTCGAGTTCCAGGCAGCGCACCAGCCGCACGAGCCCTTCGTCCGGGTCCTCGTCGACGGCGAGCAGCGCCGCCCGGCCGAGGCCGACCGCGGAAGCGCCCATCGCCAGGCACTTCAGCGCGCGGGCGCCTTCCCAGATCCGCCCCGACACCAGCAGCGACGCGTCGTGTTTGCCGACCCGCCGCAGGCATTCCACCAGCGGCAGCCCCACCTGGTCGAGGAAGACCGACGGCGCCCAGCCGGTGCCGCCCTCCGCGCCGTCCACGGTGACGGCGTCCGCACCCGCCGCCCACGCGACCCGCGCCGCCTCGCCGACGTCGCGGCCGGGGTGCAGTTTCACCCAGGCGCGGGCCCGCGGGTAGTTGTTGCGCATCAGGTGGATCTGCTGGCGCAGGATCTCGCCGGTGAACGTGCCGGGACTGCTGGACCGCAGCACCATGGCCTGATCCCTGCCGAAGGCTTCGTCCACTGTGTACTGTTCGGCGATCTCGCCGGCGGCCGTGCGCGAGAGCACGGTCATCCCGCCGAGCCCGGGCTTGGCGCCCTGACCGACCTTGAGCTCGAACGCCAGCCGCCCGGTTTCCAGCAGTTTCGTCGCGGACGGGTCGCTGTAGACGAGGTTCCACACCTCCGCGTCCGCGTCTTCGGTGCTCTGCTGGACGACGACACCGCCCAGCCCGTCCGGGACGGCGCCGGCGTACGCGCGGATCCGGCCGAGCAGACCGTCCTCGGCGCTCTCGCCCATCCTGCCGTAGCCGTGCATGGGCACGACGTTCTCGCCGATCACCATCGGCATCCCGAGCCTGCCCGCCTGCTCGCTCGCGGCGATCCCGAGACCGCTGCCCGCGACCTGCGTGGAGCCGAACGCGCACAGGAACACCGGCGACGGCGCGGTGAACCCGCCGAGCACGGTCGACAAGCCGACGTCGCCGTACACCGGTTCGCGCGCGAGGTCGAACATCTTCTCCAGGCGACGGGGGACGAACACCGGCGGCACGATCCGCGCGCGGTCGAGTTCGTCCGGCGGGGTGCCGACGTCCGCGCCGAACAACGACCGGCCGTATCCCGCGACGTCGGGGAAGATCGCCGCGCTGCCTTCTCTCGCCCTGGCCCGGATCGCGTCCTCCGGGAGCTGCCGCGCGGTGATCACGGCGTCGCGATCCCGGGCAGCTTCGGATACGCGTTCGCCTGCCAGATCGCGTCCAGCCCGGCGATGTAGCGCGTCACCCGCTCCAGCCCCATCCCGAAGCCGGCGCTCGGCGGCAGTCCCTCGCGCGCGAGGTCGAGGTACCAGGCGTACTTCGCCGGATTCTCCCCCGTCTCCCGCATCCGCTCGATGAGCCGCCGGTACTCGTGCGTGCGTTCGCCGCCGCTGCAGAGCTCGCCGAACCCGTCCGAGGCGATGAGGTCGAAGTTCCGCAGCACGCCCGGTTCGGTGCTGGACTCGCCGTCGGTGAACCCGCGCGACCCCTTGGGGTAGTCGACGATGAAGAACGGCCGGTTCGTCTGCTCGGAGATGATCCGCTCGCCCTGCCAGTCGATCTCGGCGTCGGCGCTCTGCCCGTGCCGCAGGCCCTGCAGCCGCGACACCGCCTCGCGATGCGTCATCCGCTCGAAGTCCTCTTCCAGCAGCGCCGTGAACGCCTCCTGGTCCCGGCCCAGCGTGGCGAGGTCCACTTTGGACTCCCGCAGGGTGTGCGCGACGATGTGCCGCAGCAGGCCCTGCGCGACGTCGAGGACCTCCTCCCGGCTCGCACGGGCGACCTCGACGTCGATCTGGGTGAACTCGACCAGATGCCGTCCGGTGGTCGAGGTCTCCAGCGGCTCCAGCCGCACGTTCGGGGCGACGTAGAAGATCTTGTCGAACGCGAGCAGCGAAGCCTGCTTGTACAGGATGACGCTGGTCATCATCTTGTACTTGTGCCCGTAGTAGTCGACGTCGACCTGCTTGGCACCGCGGCATCCCGGGTCGGTGACCGGCCCGATCAACGGCGGCTGGAGTTCGACGAACCCGTTCATGCCGAGGTACTCGCGGGTGCCGGCGGTGATGCTGTTCTGGATGCGCAGGGCCGCCTGCGTCACCGGCGACGTCAGATGTTCGCGGGTGCCCGGCGGCAGCGCCGCGTCCGGTGTTCCGGTCATGTCCTACTCCCCTGTGTCAGTCGGTTCACGGTCCCGATTCCGGGTAGCCCGTACTTCTCGTCGAACGACCGCTCGACGTACCGGAGCGCGTCCAGCAGATCGTTCGAGGTCATCCGCCGGTCGCCGGGCAGGTCGACGAGATCGCCCAGCGGCATCGCGCCGATCCGCTGCCACTCCAGGCGGCCGCCCTCGGCCAGCCGTCCGCGGGCCCGGCCCGCGTTGTCCGGATGCAGGCAGAACGGGACGTCCAGCTGGCCGCGCGCGAACGCGGTGACCAGCGCCCTGCCGAGGTCGGTGTCGAGCGAAAGAACGTTGTCCACCAACGCTTTCGCCTGCGCGTGGATCCCGGTGTCGCCGAGCCTGCCGGTCCGGGAGACACCCCGCGCGGCCTCGGCGGCGTGCTCCAGCGCGGTCACGTTCTCCGCCACGGTCGGCAGCCGGTGCGCTTCGGCGGTGGTCTTGACGATCAGCCTGCTCGCCCCGGTGCGGGCGGCCAGCCGCGCGGACTCCGCGATCAGCTCCAGCGCGCCGCCCGGTGTCCTCGGGTAGACGCCCATGTAGCCGTAGATCACCACGTGCGTCCGCGCGTGCGGCACGTATTCCCTGATCAGCGCCTGCAGCGCGGCGACGGCCTCCTCGTCCTGCCCGGCGTGGGTCTGCTGCGCGTAGCTGAAGGACAGGCAGCGGATCCCGTGCCGCCAGAAGAACATCCCCTCCAGCACGCTGAGCGCGACCAGCAGCGCGGGCGGGCACAGCTGGCCCATCATGCAGCCGCCGAAGGTCTCCAGATGCGGCTCCAGTTCGGGACCCCGGGCCTCCGCCAGCGTCTCGCAGGAACGCCGCCAGTTGTCGACGGCCGCCGAAAGCGGCATCCGGCTGTACGGCAGGCAATACGACACCGGGCCGCCCTCGGTCGCGTGCAACCCGAAGTCCAGCAGCGCCCGCACGATCCGGCGGGGATCCGCCGAACCGTGCCGCACCTGCACCGGGAAATCCCCGGTCAGCACGCCGTCGAGCAACGCCGCCGTCGTCCCGGGGTCCTGGTCGACGAGCGGGTACCCGTTGAGATCGGCGCCCGCCGCCAGTGCCGCGCGCGCCGCCTCGTGGTCGCCGACCCTGGTGTAGCTGTCGATCGTGATCGTGCCGACCGTCGCGGCCCGCGCCGACCGGGTCGCCAGCAGCCCCCTGGTCATCCGCCCCGGATCGGCGAACCCCATCCGGGGCTGGACGACCAGTTCCCCCCGGGCGTGGTGGCGCGCGACCACCTCGCCGAACGAATGTCCCCGCCGCGGGGCGAGCACGTTCATCCCGCGCCCAGCGGGACACCGGGGGCGCGGACGGACAAGGTGCGGAGGAAGGTGCGGAACGGGGTCAGCCCGGCGGAGTCCTCGAACACCGCGTCGAAGCCGGCCTCCAGCAGCCGGGCCGCGTTGCTGCCGCCCGTGACGTCGAGCTTCCCGCCGATGACGACCGGCATCGTGACCAGCTCCGCCCGCGCGCGGAAGGCTTCCATCAGCCGGACGCCGTCCTGACGGCCGTGCCCGTTGAGGCTGCTGATCACCAGCAGATCCGGCCGCCGGGTGACGCATTCGCGCACGATCGTCGCGTCCGGGACGCAGGCGCCGAGGTTGGTGACCCGGCAGCCCAGTTCCTCCAGCAACAGCTCCAGGTACACCAGGTTCCAGGTGTGCGCGTCGGACGAGAGTCCGGTGACGATCACGTCGAGACCGGCGTCCGGGAGCGTGGACTGGACGGCTTCGATGGTCATGGTGCGGCGTTCTCCCTCTCTCCTCGGTCCGGCCGCACGTCGATCTCGATCAGCGCGACCGCCTCTTCGGCCAGGCGCGACGCCTCCGCCGGGCTGTCCGCGGTCACCATCAGATCGCCGACGCGGTCCCACGAACTGCGCAGCCCGTCGAACCGATCGCCCGCCGAAACACTGACGTCGCACATGAACACACCTTCGGACTGCGCCGCCTTCTCCACCCCGCGCACGTCCTCGATGAGGCCGGGTTCGATCGAGAGGAACCGGACCGCGGCGCCGCCTTCGGCCTTGCGCGGCAACACGTCCACGACCGGCTCGTCCTTCATCACCGAGAAGTAGGCGCGGTTCAGCTCCACCGGATAGGCACGCTGGATCAGCTCGATGATGCCGTCGCCCGCGAACCGGCCGGCGCATTCGACCAGGTACGGGACACCGTCCGAAACGATCCACTCGCAGTGGACGATCCCGGTGCGGAACCCGGTCGCGTCGGTGAGCCGCCGCGTCTCCTCGGTCAGCGTCGCGGTGAGCTCGCCCGGGATGTCGGCGGGGACGACATGCGCGAGTTCGATCGGCCGCGGACCGGGGAACAGCCGCTTGCCGGTGACGTTGGCGAACAGCGGCTCGCCGTCGCGCAGCAGCATCTCGACGCTGAACTCGTCTCCCTCGACGAAGCTCTCGGCGAGCATCTTCAGCTCCATCGCGCGGTCCGGGACGAAGATCCCCTCGTCCTGCACGACGCAGTTCGTCCACGCCTGCTCGGCCTCGGCCGGGTCGGTGAGCACCTGCGTCCCCACCGACGCCTGCCGGTTCGACGGCTTCAACACGGTCTTCCCCGGGTGCCGTGCCATGAACTCACGGACCTGCTCCGGGCTTTCGACCCGCGCCGACGCCGGGTTCGCGATCCCCGCCGCCCGGCTGACCAGGCGCAGCACCGCCTTGTCCCGCAGGATCTGCGCCGCGCCGAATCCCGCCCCCGGCAGGCCGTAACGTTCGGCGAGCCGGGCCGCGAACGGGGTCGCGTACTCGGTCAGCGGGACCACCGCGGCCGGATCGAGATCGTGGTGGACGTGGTAGAACTCGTCCGCCTTGCCGGGCAGGTGGAACTCCCATTCGATGAGCTCGCGCACCAGCGCCGAACCGGCCACCGTCTTGCGCGCGTCGCGTTTGCGGATGACGTCGGGTTCTTCGACGAAGATCACCGAACCGTCCGGCTGGAAGTCCTTGATGGACGAACCCAGCGCCGCGGCCACGAACCCGACCAGCACCACCGGGCGGGTCATGACCCCTCCTCGACGTAGTACCAGTTCTCGGGGTTGATCAGCCCGTACGGGTTGATCGGCGAGAACCCGCGCAGATTGCCCGCGACCTCGAACAGCCGCCGGGGGAACGTCGGCATGAAGATCACCGGCGCCTGCTCGGCGATGTACTCCTGGTACTCGTACAGCGCGTCGAGGGAGTCGGTGGTGACCGTCTTCGCGATCAGCTCGTCCGCCTTGGCATCGCGCCAGTTGCTGAAGTTGCAGGCGGCCCCGCTCTGGAAGAGGTTCTCGCCGGTCGGGTAGTTGTAGACCCAGCCGCCGCCCCAGCAGGACAGCTGCCACATCCGCTTCTCGCCCGGACCGTCCTCCGCCACCAGGACCGACCCCATCACCTCTTCGAGGCGGATCTCGATCCCGGCCTTGGCCGCGTCGTCCCGGAACTGCGCCATCAGCCGCGCCAGCGACGGCCGTCCTTCCCAGTAACGCAGGGAAAAACCCAGTTCGGTGCCGGCCGGGATGCCCTCGCCCGCTTCACCGGGGCCGGTGCCGGGACGCACGCACACCGCGGGCGAGGCGCTGACGTCCCAGCCGTTGTCGGCGAGCAACTGTCGCGCCTTCTCCAGGTCGAACGGCCAGAATCCGCCGCGCTCGGCGATCTTCGGGGACACCAGGTCGCTCTTGGGCAGCACCGGGATCGACCCCGTCTGGCTCCAGCCGTAACCCTGGTAGACCTCGCGAGCCCCGTACTCCTGGTCGAAGCAGCTCTGAAGGGCCTGCCGGATGTACGGCTGCCGGATCATGTTCCCGGCGACGGTCGGGTTGCTGAAGTTGACCGCCATGAAGTTGATGTTGAACAGGATCTGCGGTTCCAGCTGGAAACCGTCGCCCAACGGGTTCGGACCGCCCTTGGTCGGGTCGCCGTCCGGCTGGACGCCCATCCCCGGCGGCAGGAAGCCGACCTGGACGTCACCGGACTGCAGCAATTCGTACTGCTGTTCGTCCGACGTCGTCGAGACCTGGCGCAGCTCGTCGAGATGCGCCGGGTTGGGGCCGCTGTAGTGCTCGTTCGGGACGAAGGTGACGACGCCTTCCTCGGTGTAGCTCTTGAGCCGCCACGGCCCGTTCACCACACTCCACACAGGACTGTCGGCCCAGCGCGTGCGGTGCGAGTTGTCCTCTTCGACGACGTCGCCGTTCTCCGCCATCAAGAACTCGTAGACGGCTTCGGCCTGCTCGATGTCGTGCGTCGCGTCGGCCGGGCCGTCCGCGGTGCGGTCCCACGCCTTCGGCATCGGCGTGATCATGGTGAGCTGGTTCAGCAGCACCCAGTTCTTCGAGTACGCCTTGTCGAAGGTGAAGCTCACCGTGTCGTCGGCGACCTTCGCGAACGACACCAGGTTGTCCGGGAAGTAGCCCTCGGAGTAGGCGCCGAACCTCGGCCCCTTCACCTTCAGCATGTTCATCCAGAAGATGACGTTGTCCGCGCAGACCGTCTCGCCGTTGGACCACTTCCACGGTTTGATCCGGACCGTGCAGGTGCGGCCGGTCTCGTCCCACACCGGCTCCTCGCCGACACTGAGGTCCCAGTCGATCTCCGGCGCGCCGTCCCGGCCCAGCCAGTAGAGCGGCCGGTACATCAGCATCTGGAACTCGTAGAGGCTCCGCACGCCGAAGCGCTCACCCGGGGTGAAGGGGAAGATCACCGCGGGCGGGAACCCGGGAAGGCAGGCCCAGGTGGCGACGCCACCCTTGATCGGCTTGTCCGTCATGACTTTCGCTTCCTCCGCAGTTCGGCCGCGCTCAGGCGGCGGTCGCCTCGAGAACCTCGGCCGGTCGCTTCTCTTGCGCCGACAGTGGTTTCGCCAAGCTGAAATAGGTGCCGATCACGATCGCGCCCTGCAGGATCGCCAGCCCCCAGAAGGCGTAGGGCACGGTGGTCGCGTCCGCCAGGGAGGACAGCGCGACGGTCGCCCCGACACCGAGCCCGAGGCCCAGCGCCTGGGTGCTGCCGAAGATCCGGCCGACCCGCTCCTCCGGGCTCGCCCGCATCAGCAGCGTGCGCGCCGCGATGCGGCCCTGCGCGAAACAGAAGCCGGCGAACGGGATCGCCGCCATCAGCGCGATGTAGTGCAGCGGCTGGATCGCGAGGCAGATCAGGTTGCCGAGCGTGCCGAGCACGGCCAGATGGATCCCCTTGACCCGTTTGCTGATCTTGCCGTACGCCGCCGCGCCGACGATGAATCCGACGCCCGCCAGCGCGTCGACCACGCCGATCATCCAGGCGCCCTGGTCGAAGGTCTGCAGGATCAGCGTCGTCAGGATGACGTTGGCGACCATCAGGCCGATGTTGCCGTTGGCGTACAGCAGCGCGAGCCGCTTGATCGGCTGCCGCACCGGGGCTTCGACCGGGGCCGACGGGTCGGTGGCCGTGATCTCCTCCACCACCGGGGCTTTGGCGGGTTTGCGGCCGATCGCGTAGACCAGCACGGCCGACAGGACGAAGCTCAGCGAGTTGAACACGAACAGTGGCGTCGCGCCGAACCAGATCACCAGGAAGCCCGCGAGCGAAGACGCCAGCAGCATCCCGGAGTTGCTCGCCATCTCGAAGTGGGAGTTGAACTTCCCGAGCCGCTCGTCCCGGATCCGTTCCTTGATCAGGCCGTTGCTGGCCGGCATGAACAACGCCGCGGTGCAGGCGAGCATGAAGTTCGCTATGTAGGAGCCGAGGTTCGCCGGACCGCCGATCCACAGCCACACCGGCAGCGCGAACGCGGTCATCGCGCTCACCAGGTCCGCCGCCACGCACAGCATCCGGCGGTCGACCTTGTCGACCAGCTTGCCGAACATGACCGCGAGCGCGACCTGCGGGATCGACACCGCGATGAACAGCCAGCCGACCGCCAGGGTGGTCTGCTCGGCGTGAAAGACCAGGATCGCGGCGGCGGTGATCTGGAAGGCGTTGCCCGCCGTGGTGATGAATCCCGCCGGGACCAGCAGGCGTTCGGCGAGCCGGGAACTCCGGGCCGCGTCGGTGGAGAGGGTGCTGTCGAGTGACATGGGGTGTCAGACCTCGCTCGTCGGAGGGAATTCCAGTGATGGCACGGTGAATGCGGTCGTATGCGTGACGTCGAAGGCGGCCGGGGTGATCCGGGGTTCGAACCCGCCGGCTTCGGCGGCACGCTCGGCGAGGTCGATCAGGATCGGCGACGCACAGCCGATCAGCGCTCGCAGTTCGAGGAAGAGGTCACCGAGCCGCGCGCGGAGCATCTCCTGGTCGAGGTTGCCCTTGAGGGTGCGTTCCGTCGCCGCCCGCAGACGTTCGACGTGCTGCACGATCAGATCGGCGGCCCGGCTGAGGCTGAAGTCCTCGAGCTCGTAGTTCAGCGCGAACCGGGAGACCATCGCCGCGGCCCGTTCGGTGGCTTCGGTCGACACCGGGAGCGAGCCGTTCTCGCCGCCGACCTCGGCGGTGAGCTTGGCCAAGGTCTCGGCGAGCTCGTTCCAGGGCGTGACGAGCCGCTCCCCCGCGACCTTTTCCAGTGCGGCACGGGAGAAGTTGGTCCGCGCGAACTCCGGCGCGGTGAGGTTGAGGTGGAACCGCGCGATGTCGCGGGGCACCTCGGCCGCCAGATCGCGGGCCCAGACCACATGTCCCTTGCTGGTGGAGAACTTCTCGTTCTCCAGCTCGTAGAACTCGTTGACCAACAGGGTGTCCGGGAGGACGTAGCGGCCTTCGAGGGCCATCAGCTCCGCGACGTGGACGACACCCCAGGTGAACAGCGGATCGAACCCCATGAACACCACGACCCGCGCGTTGTTCTCCGCGAGCCAGGCGTCGTCGTCGGCGACCTTCGGCTTTCCGTTACGCCGCAACGCGTATTCGGTGCAGTACATCGACGCGGGCATTCCCTCGACCCAGGCGTTGAGCCGTTGCCCCGGCGTCTGCAGGAACGGCGCCGGCAGGCCCCATTTCACCGGGTACGTGATCGCGAAGTCGGGCAACGGCCCGGACAGCAGTTCCCGCATCAGCCCGAGCACGTGCGGCCGCCACGCGGGCCCGCGCTCCTCGTAGTAGGCCAGGAGCTGTTCGCGGTACTCGGAAACCGGGAAGACCATGATCTCGGTTTCGCGGTAGGTCACCTCGTCGGCCGGGTCGAGCACCGAGTACGGCTCGATCAGCGCGTCGAAGTCGATCGGATGCCCGCAGCCCTCGCAGAACCCGCCACGGCTGTCGGCGAGGCACGTCGGGCAGCCACCGCCGACGAAACCCTCGACCAGGAACTCGCCCTTGCTCTCGCTGTAGGGCAGGCGGACCTTGCGCAGGCGCAGCTTTCCCTTGTCGTACAAGCGTTTGACGTAGTCGTAGACGAGCGCCTTGTAGCCGTCGTCGGTCGGCGAGAAGCCATCGACCTCGACCCCCATCACCTCGAACGTGCGCTGGATGTTCTCGGTCGACTGCTCCACCAGTTCGGGGGGCGTCAGCCCGACCCTGGCCGCGCTGGTGACGAGGTAGGTCTGGCTGTCGTCGGTGCAGGAGGCGAACACGGCCTCGCGGCCGGCCGCGCGCAGGTACCGGCGGTGTACGTCGGCACCGAGGTACGGGCCGGCGATATGCCCGATGTGCAGGTCGCCGTTGGACGTCGGGGGCCCGCCGATGATCACCACCGGTCGCTTGTCGGCCATGCTCACGCCTCCGCTTCGTGGCGGGCGGCGAACTTCACCGTCATGTCGGAGTCCCACCAGATCGCGTACATCTCGAAGTCCTCGGCACCGTCGTTGAGGATGCGGTGCTCGGTGCCGGGCTTGTGGAACTCGATGTCGCCGGGCCGGAAGGCACGGCGCTCTCCCCCGGACTCGACGACCGCCTCGCCGCTGACGGCGATGAAGATCTCGTACTCGTGGTGGGCATGCGCGCCCGTCGCGCCGTGCGCGGGCACCGTGACCCAGGCGCCTTCGAACGGCGCGTTCAGCGCCGCCCACGGCAGGAGCCGCTGGCCGTAGGCACCGTTCTCGAAGACCATCTTTTCCCGCTCGAGCGGCCGGATCTCCATGGCTTTCTCTTCCTTCTCGTGGGTCAGCGGGTGGCGACGATGGGGGTGGTTTCCGAAGTCGGCTGCGGTGGCACCGAAGGGTTCTCACCGCGATGGGCGAGGATGTCCTGCAGGATGTCGTTGGCGCGCGGGGCGAGGACGCTCAGCAGCGAGTCCGCGATCCCGTGCGTCGCCTCGTTGACGCCCTGGAGGTAGACGGCCGCGGTGGCGGGCTGCTCGATCTCCAGCCGGTAGTCGCGGGTCACCTTGATCTCCGACAGCCCGATCGACTTCGCGATCTCCTGCACCATCCTCGGCATCTCCGGGGAGAAGCCGGTGCCGAGCAGCACGAGATCGGTGCGCAGTTCCTGGACCTCGCCGGTGCGCCGGTCCGTCAGTTCGAGCACGATCTCGTCGCCCTCGTCGCGGGCGTCGGTGATGTCGTTCATCGTGATCATCTTCAGCCGCGAACGGCCGGAAAGACGGTCCAGGTAGATCGAGCGGTAGAGCGCGTCCATCGTGCCCGGGGCCAGCCCGGAGTAGTTCGTGTGGTGCATCTCCTTGAGCATCTGCTCGCGCGCTTCGGGCCGGGCCTCGAAGAACTTGTCCACATGGGACGGGAAGAACAGCTCGTTGTTGAACTTGCTGCTCTCGTAGTAGTTCAGGCCGATCGAACGCATCACCATGGTCGGCTTGCATTCGGGCAGGTCCTTCTGCACCGCGCTGAACAGTTCCGCCGCGCTCTGCCCGGCGCCGATCACCGCGACGCGGTACGGGAGATCCTTGCGCAGCTTGGCGATCCTCGGCAGGTATTGCGTGCTGTGGATGACGCGGTCCTGGTTCACCGTCCGGAGCCGGTCCGGGATCCGCGCGTCGCGGCCGGCGCCGACCACCAGGTACCGGCTGCGGATGGTCTCGCCGTCGGCGACGTGGGTGTCCCATCCGGTGAGCGTGCCGTCCGTCCACACGGGAGTGATGTCGAGGCATTCACGGCCGCGCTGCAGGTCGACCAGCGACAGCGAGTCGGCCGTCCACTTGAGATAGTCGGCGAGTTCCACCCGGTAGGGGACGAAGCTGCCCATGTTGACGAACTCGTTGAGCCGGTTCGTGGCGTGCAGGTAGTTGAGGAACGAGAAACGGCTGCGCGGATTGCGCAGGGTCACCAGGTCCTTGAGGAAGGAGACCTGCGAGAGGGCTTCGGGCAGGAGCATCCCCCGCTGCCAGGAGACCTCCTCGTCGCGTTCGAGCAGGACCGATTCGCGGGCCAGGCCGGGCGCGAGCTCTTCCAGCGCCACGGCCAAGGCCAGGTTCGACGGTCCTGCTCCGACTGCGAGCAGCTCGACATCACGGTTCGCCATTTGTTCGCTCCGCCATCTTTGTGAGTGCTGGGAAGGTGTTCTGTGGTTCCGGTGCGCGGTCAGCCACCGGCGGCCACCGAGGGCAGCAGGGGGTGCGCGGTCAGCCGGACCTGGGCCATGGCCTTGTCCAGCACCGCCTCGCAGTCGTCGGGATCGGCGCCCGCGCAGATCACGTACGCGTGGCGCGAAATGAACTCCGCCGGCGGCAGCCGCAGGCGCGAACCCGGCTCGACGAGCCTGTCCGCGGCGAGGATCCCGTTGTTCCGCCAGGATTCCGGCACGGACACGGACTCGACGACACAGTCCTGTTTCGGGTAGCCGAACCGGACGCCGACCCACCGGGGCTCGGCCTCGTGCGGGATATGGGGACGCATGCCGAGCGCGACGTCGACCGCGGCCGCACCGGGGTCGATCCCGGTCGCGAACTTGGCGAGCAACGGGATCAGGTCGCCGCCGAGCCTGCCGTTGATCTCCACGATCACCGGCCCGCGTTCGGTGAGCTTGAGCTCGGTGTGGGTGATGCCGTACCGGAAGTCGATCGCGCCGTGCGCGCGGGCCAGCGTCGAGCGCAGGGCCGGGTCGGCGAGCAGTTCGTCCGCGGAACTGACGAGGTGGCCGAGCTCCTCGAAGTACGGATGCATGCCGACCGTCTTGCGCGCGACGAACATCGGCGTGTACTCGCCATCGACGACGGCGCCGTCGACACTGATCTCCGGGCCGCTCAGGTACTCCTCGACCAGTGCCCCGCCCTTGTAGGCGGGAGAGCCGTTGAAGCTGGCATCCTCCGCGGTCCGGAACGCCTTCCGCACCGCCTCGGCGTCTTCCGCGAGACTGACGCCGATACTGGCCCCGCCGCCGCGAGGTTTGACGACGACCGGATATCCGATCCGATCCGCGACACTGACCGCCTGGTCGTCGTCGTGCACGAACCCGAAATCCGGCTGCGCGACCCCGGCCGCGGTGAGCGTCCGCCGGCTGAACCACTTGTCACGGCAGCCTTCGATCGCGGAGAGTCCGGCGCCCGGGACGCCGAGTTCGTCCGCGACATGCGCCGCCGCCACGATCAGCGCCTCGTCCCAGGACACCACGCCGAGCACCGGCGTGGTGGCGTGGAGTGCGCGGGCCGCGGCCAGCACGGCGTCCTGGTCCTGCGTGTCCAGCACCGTGGCGCCGGTGATGTAGCGCTCCTGCCAGGTCGGTTCGGTCCCGTTGAACAACCACAAGGGATGCCGGTGCCCGGCCGACGCCAACAGGTACTCCCGGTACGGCCGCATCCCGCAGCCGATCACCAGGACAACACCCTCCGCTGAGCTCATTCCCTCTCCCCACCAGCCCGTCGCTTCGTCGCGGGCTACTACATCCCGGGGGCGGGTTGACCGGAACCCTTGATTCGGGAAGAACAATCAACGGGATGCGTGGTGAGGGCGCGGGTGCTACGAGGAATGCCCAGTCGGCTTTTGGAGGGCCGCTTCGTAAGCGGCGGCGAGGCGTTCCAGCACGCTGGGGCCTTCCTTGGCCGGGGCTCCCAGGTGGACGACCCGCAGTTCCGCCATGAACTCGGCCCACAGTTCCGGCCCGCCCTCGGCGAGCAGTTCGGCCCGCACCCTCAGGCGCTCGGTCGTCGGACGATGCCGGAGCCCCCAGGAACCGAGGTGCGCGAACACGGGGACCAGCTGGATCGACGCTTCGGTCAGGCTGTACGCGGCCCGTTTGCCGGGGCCGGCGTCCTCTCGGGTCAGCAGGCCGGCTTTGACCAGCCGCTTCAGTCTGTCGGACAGGATGTTGGAAGCGATCCCTTCTTCGGATCCGGCGAGCAGCTCCCGGAAATGCCGCCGGGTGCCGAACACGATGTCCCGCAGCACGAGCAGGCTCCAGCTGTCGCCTAACGCCTCGACCGCGGCGTTGATCGGACAGCCCGAACGGGCGGGTTCCGCCATCCCTTCACCTCCCGAAGAAGTGGTTGCAAACCACCATCGGTCACTTCATCGTGAAGCAACCGATTGCAGAACGCAATCAGTGGGAGGCCGTGATGCTCGAACCCCAGACCGCGGACGGGAAGGTGCTCTGGCACTTCACGATGTCGCTCGACGGCTTCGTCGCGGGCCCAGGCCACAGCATGGACTGGATGGCCGGCACCACGTTCCGGCCGGACCTGATCGGCGAATACGCCGAGACCACCGGCGCCGTCCTCGGCGGCCGCGACGGCTGGGACGCCTATCCGGACCCCGGCGCCATCTACGGTGGCGCCTGGAAGGGGCCGCTGTTCGTCCTCACCCATCACCCCGAGGACGCCACGCCCACCCCCGGGGTCACGTTCCTGAACTGCGGCGTCGAAGAAGCCGTCCGAATCGGCCTGGAAGCGGCGGACGGGAAGAACCTCGAAGTGTTCTCGCCGGACATCGGCCGCCAACTGCTCGCCTTGGGGTTGATCGACGAGATCGACCTGCACATCGCGCCGGTGCTGCTCGGCGACGGGGTCCGGCTGTACGACAATCCCGGCGGGGCGCCGATTCACCTTCGCGGGCTCGGCACGGAAGATCCGCGTGCGGCGATCGACGTGCGGTTCCGGCCGGCTTAGTGAGGGGTAAGGCATAGGTGCCATGCTCGCCCGCCGGCGTGCCGGCTCCGGATGTTGTGAAAGTGGCTTTCGCAACCTTCAACGTTGCGAAAGTGGCTTTCGCAACACCTCCCGGGGCTCCGCCACCCATGAGGACCTCAGACCGGGGTGGAGGGGACTTTCCGCTCGTGCGATGAGGGGAAAGTCCCCTTCACCCTGCCGGTCGCCACACCGAAACCCGCCGAGAGCCGGTCCGTGAAGGCCCGGCCACCGAGGTGGCGGGCGGCGCGACGACGGCGGTGGTCGTGGCGGGCGGCGGGACGATCTCACGCACCACGGTGATCGGTGTCCCGGCCGTCGTCGTCCCGCGACCACCCAGTGCCGCGACGGCACCCGCCGATACCAGCACTTCCTGTTCGCCCTCGTGCCTCCCGGCGGAACCGCCGAATCCTCACGTGAGGAGAACGGCGGTTTCACCGGTGACATAACGGGTTTCGCGCGATCGGAGCCGGACCGGGCAGGACCGGAAGACCCTAGGTTTGAATGACGTTCACCATCCACGAGATGCCGAACTTGTCGATGCAGGCACCGAATTCGTCACCCCACATCTGCTTTTCGAAGGGCACCGAAACGGTACCCTCGGCGGACAGTTTCTCCCAGTATCCGCGCAATTCCTCACCGTCGTCGCCGCTGAGGCTGACCGACACATTGGTGCCCGGTTTGTGCTCCATTCCCGGGGGCGTGTCCGACGCCATGATCGTGTAACCGCTCGGGGAATCGAGCTGGCTGTGCATGATCTGGTCCGCCGCGGGCGTTCCCGCCATACCGGACTCGCCGAACGTATTCAGCGTCAGTTCTCCGCCGAACACCGACTTGTAGAACTCCATGGCCTGCCGGGCATCGCCGGCGAAGCTGATGTAGGGATTGAGACGAGAAGCCATTGGAACGCTCCTTCCGGTCGGGTCACGAGCATCCTGGCAGACAGCCCCTGACGCGACAACGGCTGGACTACGGCCGGGTGAATCCTTGAATATGTGGGCGATTTCCCGAGTACCGCTTTAATGTCGGCACATGCCCGCGTTCCGGATCCATCCCGCGACCGCCGACCGGTTCGGCGACGTCGCGACCATCCTCAATCCGAGCGGGAACGACCGCGCCTGCTGGTGTCTCGCCTACCGCGCGAAACCCGCGGACTACAGCCGGTTGCGCGGCGACGAACGCGCCGAACATGTCCGCGCCCTGTGCGCGGCGGATCCGGCACCCGGCGTGCTCGCCTACGACGGTGCCGTCCCGGTCGGCTGGTGCGGCGTCGGCCCGCGCGCGCACCTGCACCGGATGACGCGTTCCCGCACGATGCCGCCGATCGACGACGTCCCGGCGTGGACGGTCGTCTGTTTCGTCGTGCGGGCGGGCCATCGCCGGAAGGGCGTGGCGCACGCACTGCTGGCAGGCGCCGTCTCCTACGCGCGCTCGCACGGCGCCCCGGTCATCGAGGGCTATCCCGTCGACCCCGGCGAAGGTCGGATCAACTCCTCCGCGGCCCATGTGGGGACCATCGGGTTGTTCGCGGCCGCGGGCTTCGAACTCGTCGCGGAGACCCAGGCTCGATCAGACCGGAAGCCGCGCTGGCTCATGCGGCTGGACCTGCGCGACAGCTCGGGAGGTGCCCGGCCGGCCCTGCCGCGGGAAGTTGCGAAAGCCACTTTCGCAACCCTCAACGTTGCGAAAGCGGCTTTCGCAACCCGCTCCACCCGACCCAATCGCACCTCGATAGCTACCGATTGACTTTCGATAGATAACGCGCGAAACTCGATGTATGATCACAGGTCAACGGGCCGTCGCGCCCCTGCGGGTCTTCCTCGTGCTGCTCTTCGGGGTCCTGGTCCTCTTCCAGACCATGTCCCTGCCGGGCCAGTTCGCGCATATGGCACGCCAGGATCCGGAGATGGCGTATCTGCGCTGGCCCGCGACGGCGGTTTCCGTCTTCTGGGTGCTGTGCGTCCAGGTCGTGGTCGTCGCCACGTGGCAACTGCTCTCCCTGGTCAGAAAGGACCGGATCTTCACCGAAGCGTCCTTGCGGTGGGTGGACGCCATCGTGTGGGCGATCCTCGCGGGCTGGGTGGTGCTGGCGGGCGTGTTCCTCTACGTCGGCTTCAACGCCGACGATCCCGGCCTGCCCCTGCTGTTGTTCCTCGCGTTGATCGGCGTCGCCGTGCTGGGCCTGCTCATGATCGTGATGCGCACCCTGCTGCGACAGGCCACCACCCTGCGCTCCGACCTCGAACAGGTGATCTGATGCCGATCGTCGTCCGCATCGACGTCGAACTGGCCAAGCGCAAGCTGAGCGTCGGGGAGTTCGCCGAGCTCGTGGGGCTCACCCCGGCGAACGTCGCGGTGCTGAAGAACGGCCGGGCCAAGGCCGTCCGGTTCAGCACGCTCGAAGCGATGTGCCGGGTGCTCGAATGCCAGCCGGGAGACCTACTCGAATGGGTCCCGGACGAGCCCTAGGCCGCCGAGAACTTCAGGTGGAAGTTGTCCAGCGTCGCGGGCAACGGCCGCTCCGGCCCGAGGACGGCACCGGAGGCCAGTTCGAAGCGGCGGTCCTTGATCAGATGCGCCAGCATCGTGCTCGCGCAGAACAGCACCAGATCCCGCCCGGGACAGATGGCGGGCCCGGCGCTGAACGGGACGAGCGCGGGATTCGCCGCCGCGCTGCCGTCCAGCCAGATCCCGGGTTCGAACCGGTCGGCGTAGGGCAGCGATTCGGGATCGCGGTGGAAGAACGGGGTGAAGATCAGCACCGTGGTCCCCGCGGGTCCCCACGCCGTCTCCGCCGTGCTCTCGCGCAGCAGCGCGGGAGTGGTCGGCCACAGCCGGACCGATTCGAGGGCGCAGGCGCGCAGGTACGGGAACTGGCCGGGCACGGTCAGGTCGGCAGCCGCGATTTCCTCGTCGGCGCGTTCCCTGGCGGCCGGGTGGGTGGCCAGCAGCGCGAGCGTGCGGAAGGTGACGATGCCCGCGGCGTCGAACGCGAAGAGCCAGTGGGCGACCTGGTCGGCCACGACTTCCATCGTCCGCTCGCCCGCCGGGCCCGCCGACGCGATGGCTTCGGCGAGGCTCCCCGGCTCCGCCCGTTCCAGATGGCCGATGAGCCGCGTGCGGAACTGATCGTGGAGCCGGTCGCGCCGAGGGTGCGCGTACGCCCAGTTCCCGTCCTTCCGCAGCCGGGCGAGCATGTCGGTGAGGCCGTCGTCGCCCGCCGCGGACTCGCCGAGCGTGACCCGGCGGACGATCCGCCACCAGGCGACGTTGAAGGTGTCCCAGTCCAGCGTCCCGCCGTCCCAGAGCGGCGCCGCTTCCTCACCGATCGCCGCGGCGAAGGGGGCGGCGAGGTCGTGCAACGGCTTGCCCGGTTCGAGGACCTCCTCGTTGAACTCGCGGCGCGGCGCCCGCTCCACCGCGTCGGAGATGAGGACGCCGTGGGGCTGGAAATGTCCCAGCGCCGCCCGCTTCTCCTTGGTCGACGGGCTGAACGGGACCGGCGCGGCGGCGAGCACGTCACCGACGTCGTCCCCCGACAGCGCCAGGTCGATCGTCCGGCCGGGCACCCGCAGGCGAAGCGGCCCCGGGCCGTACTGGGACCGCAGCCGGCACAACAGCCGCACCGCGGGGCGGTCGAGCTGGAGTTTCTGCGCCGCGGCCAGCCCCAGCGGCCGCCGTTTGATCACCCCGCCCGCGAGCGTGGGCAGCACGACCCGCAGCGCGACCCGCACGGTGTCCTGGACGGAAGCGATGGCTGGTTCGGTCGTAGTCGCCATGGCGAAGGGCTACCCGGCACGGCGAGCGCGTAATCCGTTTGTCCCACGGCCGGGCGGGGAATCCGGCGGCCATGGCGACCAAGGCACCCGGGGCGGATCCGCCCGAGACCGCCGACCTGGGCAAGCTGCGTTCGGCGGCGGCCGGTTGCCGCGGCTGCGACCTCTACCGCGACGCCACGCAGACCGTCTTCGGCGAAGGCACCCGCGCGGCGGAGATCATGGTGGTCGGCGAACAGCCCGGTGACCAGGAGGATCGGCAGGGTGCCCCGTTCGTGGGGCCCGCGGGGCGGCTGCTCGACCGTGCGCTCGACGAAGCGGGTTTCGACCGCCGGAAGATCTACGTCACCAACGCGGTCAAGCACTTCAAGTTCAAACGCGACGAGCGCGGCAAACGGCGTATCCACAAGACGCCGTCGAAGACCGAGATCGTCGCCTGCCGTCCGTGGTTGCACGCCGAACTGACGGCGGTCCGCCCGGAGCTGCTGATCTTCCTCGGCGCCACGGCGGCGAAGGCGCTGCTGGGCGACGACTTCCGCATCACGCGCAGCCGCGGCGAGCGGATCGACCTCGCCGAGTACGCCACCACCGCGGTCGCCACGGTGCACCCGTCCGCGGTCCTGCGCGCGCCGGACCGCGACGAGGCCTATCAGGCCTTCGTCGCGGACCTCGTGGCGGCGCGCGGCGCCCGCTGAATCAAGCCACTTCGGAACTGCTGCCGCGGTCGTGCAGGCCGAGCATGTCCAGCAGGGTCGCGCAGTCTTCGGGGCTCTTGGCCCGCGAAGCCACGGCGAGGGCCGCCCTGCGGCGGATGGCCTCCTGCTCCGGCGTGTCCTGGCCTTCCGGAAGCAGGTCCGGCACCGGATGAAGTCCGAGGTCGTTGTGCATCGGTTCCCCCTTGGCTGAAGGATGACGTGACTGCTTGGTACCCGCGCTCGCGGGTTTGAACACAGGTGTCCCCGTTCGGGTGCGCGGAGACACAGCGCACCTGCTCCGTCCGGGTGAATCAGCTCCGCAACGCCGGGAGCAGCGTGTCCTCGGCGAAGCGCAGGAAGCCTTCTTGCTGGTCGCCGCCGATCTGGATCAAAGCCACATCGGTGAATCCGGCGGCCTCGAATTCGCCCACCCGCTTCACGATCGCGTCCACGTCGGGACCGCACGGGATCGCCGCCGCGACGTCCTCCGGCTTGACGAACTGCGTGGCCCCGGCGAACCCCGCGGGCCCCGGCAGCTCGGCGTTGACCTTCCAACCGCCGCCGAACCAGCGGAACTGCTCGTGCGCCCGCTGGATCGCCGCGTCGCGATCCTCGCCCCACGACACCGGCAGCTGGGCGATCTTCCTGGTGGGCGGGCCGAGTTTGGTGGCATCCCACTCGCGGCTCAGCGCCTCGTCCGGCTCCACCGCGATCATCGCGTCGGCGATCGGCGCGAACCGGGTCACCGACTGCGACCCGGACACCGCGACCGCGACGGGCACGCGCTGCTCCGGCAGATCCCAGAGCTTCGCCGAGTCCACGCGGAAGTGATCACCCTTGTAGTTGAAGTAGCCGCCGTCGAAGAGCCCGCCGATGATCTGGACCGCTTCGGCGAGCATCTCGTGGCGGACGTTCGCCGGCGGCCAGCCGCGGCCGACGACGTGCTCGTTGAGGTTCTCGCCCGCGCCGAGCCCGAGGGTGAACCGGCCGTCGGACAACGCCTGGACGGTCGCCGCCTTCTGCGCCACCACCGCCGGGTGATACCGCATGATCGGGCACGTCACGAAGGTCATCAGTTCGACCCGTTCGGTGCTCTGGGTGACCGCTCCCAGCACGCTCCACGCGTACGGCGAATGCCCCTGCTCGTCGAGCCACGGCGAATAGTGGTCGCTCATCACCTCGAAGTCGAATCCCGCCTTCTCTCCTCCGGCGGCGTATCCCACCAGGTCCTTCGGTCCGGCCTGTTCGGTCATGAGTGTGTAGCCGATGCGCATCGAAGCCTCCTTCGCGTCGACCTCCGCGTACCCGCCCGCTCCCGGCGTCAACCGGACGTTTATCCGGCGAATCGATCGGGGTACCTGACCCGCAGAAGGAGAGGAGCCGCGATGCCGCAGCAGGCTTGGAGCGACAAACGAGAACGTCAGTACGAGCACATCAAGGACTCGGCGAAGGACCGGGGCGCGAGCACCGACCGGGCCGAGGAGATCGCCGCGCGGACGGTGAACAAGAACCGCGCACAGGCGGGCGAGTCTCGCGAGGCGAGCCGGACGTCGCTGAAGGACATGTCACCGCAGCGGCGAGGTGGCAAGCGGTCCGGCAACCGGTTGGGCCCGAACGGCCCCACGAGGGACCAGCTCTACAACGAAGCGAAGCAGCGGAACGTCAAGGGCAGGTCGAAGATGTCCAAAAAGGAGCTTCAACGAGCTCTGGGCCGTTGAGCACGCGTCGCGCGGCGGATCCCCGTCGCGGTCATCCCACGGCCAAGGACGGATGGATTTCGTAATGGACGCATACGGGCGGGGTGGCCTGACCC
Organism: Amycolatopsis keratiniphila subsp. keratiniphila; assembly: GCF_001620365.2. Taxonomy (GTDB): domain Bacteria; phylum Actinomycetota; class Actinomycetes; order Mycobacteriales; family Pseudonocardiaceae; genus Amycolatopsis; species Amycolatopsis keratiniphila. The sequence goes on along the minus strand of NZ_LQMT02000017.1, from coordinate 53,029 downwards.
CGCAGACCCGATCCCAGTCGGACGGCGTGTCCGACCGGGTCGAACTCCGCCTGCCCGCCGAGGCGGAGCAGATCCCCCTCGTCCGCACGCTCACCCACGGTGTGGTGGCGCGCGCGGACTTCGGCTTGGACGCCATTTCAGACGCGAAGATGGCCGTCGACGAAGCCTGTTCCCAACTCGTCCAGCCCGCAGAACTGGGAGCCGTTCTTTGTTGTGTCTTTCACCAGATACCGGAAGGAATCGCCGTCTCGATCTCGACGAGGACGAGCAAGCCCTATCTGCCGAGCGAGACGACCTTCGGCTGGCACGTCTTGACGACCTTGACCGGGTCGGTGACCGCACGCTGCGAACCGATCCCCGGCGAACTGGGGGGCACGACGACCATCGAGCTCGTCCTGACCCCGGGAACGAGCGACGGGTGAGTGGCGAGCGCAAGACACTCACCCGGCAGGCTGACGACTACGCCCACTGCGAGCCTCTTTTCGAGGAGTTGTCGTCACTGCCGGAGGGCTCTCCGCGCCGCCAAGATCTGCGTGCCCGGCTCGTCACCGAGCTCCTGCCGCTGGCCGAGCACATCGCCACCAGGTTCTCCGGCCGGGGCGAACCCCGCGAGGACCTGGTTCAGGTGGCGCGGATCGGCCTGATCAACGCGGTCGACCGGTTCGACCCCGGCCGTGGGCACGACTTCCTCTCGTTCGCCGTGCCCACGGTGATGGGCGAGGTCCGGCGTCACTTCCGGGACACCGGCTGGTCGGTCCGCGTGCCGAGGCGGCTCAAGGAACTCCACGTCTCGCTCAGCCAGGGCACGGCCGCGCTGTCCCAGCGGCTCGGCCGCGCGCCGACGCCGACCGAACTCGCCGAATACCTCGGTCTCGAGGTCAACGACGTGCGCGAAGGTTTGCTGGCCGGCCAGGCGTACCAGACGTTGTCGGTCGACAAGCCGGTCCACGACAACGCCACCGAGGCCCTCTCGCTCGCCGACACGATCGGCGAGGAGGACCACGACATGGCCCTGGTGGAGACCCACGAGGCGCTGCAACCGCTGCTGCGGGAACTCCCGAAGCGCGAACGCGCGATCCTCGTCATGCGGTTCTTCGGCGGCTACACCCAGACGCAGATCGCGGAACGGATCGGCATCTCGCAGATGCACGTCTCACGACTCCTGTCGCAGACGCTGGAACAGCTGCGCGGGAAGCTCTCGGAATAGCACCGAACGGCGATCATGCGTGATTGAAGACCGCACACGCGTGATTGGGGGCGGAACTCTCTGTTCCGCCCCCAATCCCGCGTGATCCGGCTCTGATCACGCGTGTTCCGGCTCCAAGCACACGTGAAGGCCCCCTTCACTGCGTCCAGCGCAGTGAAGGGGGCCTTCACGTACAAGGATCAAGCGGGTTTCAGCGGGTCGTGCCCCATCGACATCAGCTTGTGCCGCCAATGCGCCTGGCCCGCGACCGGTTCCAGATCGTCCCGCCGCTCGTCCCCCACTCGGCGGACGACCGAGCGCATCACGCGTTCGTCCTCGGCGGTGAGGTCGGTCCGGCGCTTGCCGAGGATGCCCAGCACATGCCGCCCGGTCGGCGTACCCGCCTGATCCGGCAGTGCCTCGTCCTCGTCGTCGGCCGACCGCGTGCGCAGCCAGTCGGCCAGTTCCCGCGAGGTCATGTTCACCACGCGGTGGAACTCTTCCCACAGTTCGTCATCGATCTCGTGCACGGCGAAACCTCCTGCCAGCACTCGACTTCTACGGCGTCGTGTACGGCGCCTGGTGTTCGATCGACGGGCTCGCCGTCGGGTAACGACCGTCCTGCCCGGGAACCGGAGTCACCGTCGTGCCCTGCTGTTCGGGCTCGACGCGCTGCCGGGGACGGTTGATGACCGCTTCGGCCTCCTGCTCACCACGGATCCGCGAAAGCACGCTGAGCGTGATCGCATGGGCGATGGCCAGCACCAGCAGCAGAACGCCTAGCCTGCCCACCACACCGGGCAGGTCGCTGCCCCCGATGTCGATGGTCGACAGCAGCGCCAAGACGCCCAACGTCGCGAGGTGGAACAGCACCGTCACGAGCCACGTCATGGACGCGCCCGCGGCCGGATCCCCGTGGGAACCCCGCAGGTAGCGTTTACCGCTCTGGTAGATGATCAGACCGTCGAGCATGACCAGCGCCACCCCGATGACGAGGAAGGCCACGTATGCGTTGGTAGTCATGCCGGAACGCTCCCTTCGTAATGGACCTCACCCCATGAGATACCCGGGACCTCCCCCTGGAAAACGCCGCCTTCCAGGGGAGGATCCCGGGCGGTGGTCAGCTGCCGGGGCGGTCCACGTCACCGCGCCACGCGCCGGATTCGCGGCCGCGGCTCTCGATGAATTCCTTGAACCGCTTCATGTCGCCCTTGATCCGGCGGTCGAGTACGCCGAGTTTGTCGGCGACGTTCTCGGCGAAGCCTTCCGGGTCGATCTCCATCTGCGCCGTGACACGGGTCTTGTTGTCGTCGAGGCGATGGAAGGTGATGACGCCCGCGTGGTCGGGACCGGAGTCCGACGTCCACGCGACACGTTCGTCGGGATGTTGCTCGGTGATCGTCGCGTCGAATTCCCGGCTCACCCCACCGAATTTGGTCACCCAGTGGGTGTGGGTCGCGTCGATCTGACGGATCTCTTCGACACCTTCCATGAACTGCGGGAAGCTCTCGAACTGAGTCCACTGGTTGTACGCGGTCTTCACCGGGACTTCGACGTCCACCATTTCGGTGATCGTGCTCATGCATCCTCCTGTCGGTTGGGTGCTTTTCGAGCCGGCACTCCCCGGCTACCCGGCGCTCAGTGGAGCGAAACACGCTGTGATTGACCCGGCGGACGGCCGGGTACCCGGCGGGCAGAACACTCCGAGGAGGTGCCCCATGATCGAAGAGACCCACCGGAAGCCGCCCGAGGACAGGTCGGTCGGCGAACTGGTTTCCGATCTCAGTGACGAGGTCAAGCACCTGGTCCGCGACGAGATGCGGCTGGCCGTGTTCGAGTTGCAGGGCAAGGGGAAGAAGATGGGAGTCGGCGCCGGATTGTTCGGCGCGGCCGGCGTTTTCGCGCTCTTCGGCCTGGCGACCCTGATCGCCGCCGTGGTCCTGGCCCTCGCTTTGGTCATGCCCGCGTGGCTGGCGGCCGTGGTGACCGGCGCGGCGCTCCTGCTGATCGGTGGCCTTTCCGCCATCGTCGGCAAGAAGGAGGTCACGAGCGCGACCCCGCCGGTGCCGGAAGAAGCCATCGAGGGTGTCCGTGACGATGTCGACACCGTGAAGCAGGGAGTGCGCTCATGACCGACTTCCCCAAGAACGCCGAAGAAGCCCGCGCCGATCGCGACGTGACGCGCGAAGAACTCACCGAGACCCTCGACGCGCTGGGCAAGAAGATGGACGTCAAGGCGAGGGTGAACGACAACCTCGACGCGAAGGTCGATCAGGCCAGCGCCGCGATCTCCGACAAGGTTTCCGAGCCCGCGGCCGAAAAGTTCCGCCAGGGCACCGAAATCGTCCGTGCCAACCCCGTACCGATCTTCGCCGGTGTGCTCGCGTTGCTCGTCACCATCCGGCTGATCCTGCGAAAGAGGTCTGCGTCGTGAACAAGGTTCTCTACAAACCGCTGAACATGGTCGTGAGCGCCGCGGGCGGTGTCCTCGCCGGGATCGCGTTCAAACAGATCTGGAAACGCGTGAGCGGTGAGGAGGACGCGCCGAACGCCACCGACCGCGACTTCACCTGGACCCAGGTGATCGTCGCGGCCGCCGCGCAGGGCGCGATCTTCGGCGCGGTGAAGGCGGCCACGGAACGGGCCGGCGCGGTCGGCTACCGCAAGGCGACCGGCGACTGGCCCACGGAGGACTGACGATGCGCGTTGTGATCATCGGAGGTGGCTTCGCCGGGTACAACGCGGCGAAGACGCTGCTCAAGTCGGTCGGCGACGACACCGAGATCGTGGTGCTGAACCCGACCGACTACTTCCTCTATCTCCCCCTGCTGCCCGAGGTCGCCGCCGGCATCTTGGAACCGCGCCGGATCTCGGTGTCCATCCCCGGCACGCTGCGCGGGGTGCGTCTCGTGCTCGGCACCGCCAAATCCGTCGACTTCGACGCCCGTAGCGTGAGTTACGTCGACCCCGAGGACCGTGAGCATCACCTCGGCTACGACCGCCTGGTGCTCGCCGCGGGCAGTGTCAACAAGCTGTTGCCGATCCCGGGCGTACCGGAATACGCCCACGGTTTCCGCGGGCTGCCCGAAGCCCTGTACCTGCGGGACCACATCACCCGGCAGATAGAGCTCGCCGCCTCCGCGAAGGATCCGGCCGAACGCGACGCGCGCTGTACGTTCGTCGTGGTCGGCGCCGGCTACACCGGCACGGAGGTCGCCGCGCAGGGTCCGGCCTTCACCGCCGCGCTCGCCGCCCGGCATCCCGAACTGAAGGAACAGAAGATCCGGTGGCTCCTGCTGGATCTCGCCGACCGGGTGCTGCCGGAACTCGACCGGCGGCTCGGCACCACCGCGGACGAGGTGTTGCGCGCACGCGGCGTCGAGGTGCTGATGAAGACGTCGATCGAGAACGCCGGGCAGGACGGGGTCACCCTGACCTCCGGTGAATCCGTGCCGACCCACACCCTGGTGTGGTGCGTCGGCGTCCGGCCGGATCCGCTGATCGAGGACCTGGGCTTGAAGACCGCCAAGGGCAGGCTGGTCGTGACGGCGCAGCTGAACGTCCCCGGACGGCGCGATGTCTACGCGTGCGGGGACGCGGCGGCCGTGCCGGATCTGACCCGGCCCGGCGAGTACACGCCGATGACCGCCCAGCACGCCGAACGGCAGGGCAAACTCGCGGGCAAGAACGTGGCGGCTTCCCTCGGCCACGGGTCGCACGGCACTTACCGGCACCACGATCTCGGCTTCGTCGTCGACCTCGGCGCGCATCAGGCGGCCGCGAATCCCTTGCACATCCCGCTTTCCGGATTCGCCGCGAAGGCGGTCACCCGCGGCTACCACCTGCTGGCCATGCCCGGCAACCGGCTGCGGACCGCCACCGACTGGGCGCTGGACGCGGTGACGAAACGGCAGACCGTCCAATTAGGACTAGTCCGCTCGGGTTCGGTGCCGCTGGACACGGATTCCCCCGAACTCCCCCGCACGAACTGCTAGAGGAGACGACCATGACCGCCGAATCCGATCCCGTCCGCGCCGAAGGCCCCTCGGTCGTCACCGACGGCGGCGACGAAGGGGCGAAGCTGCTGGTCCTCGACCCGGCCGGCGAGGGCAACCACGGTGAACTCCCGGCGACGTGGCGGCCGCTCGCGGCCCAGCGCCAGATCATCTGGTGCAGGCTGCCCGTCGACGGCGCGCTCAGCCAGGCCGAAGACGTCCTCGGCGACGCGGAACCCGGCGGCCCGCCGATCGACGTGGTGGCCGCCGGCGGTTCGGCCGCGGACGCGCTGCGGCTGGCCGAACGCCATCCCGGCGCGGCGGCCCACGTCCTGCTGGTCGACCCGGTACCGGACGAGTCCTCCGAGCTGGCCGAACGGGTGCGTTCCGCCGGGACCGCGGTGGCCGTGCTGCCCCACAGCACCGGTGAGCCCTACAACCGGGTCCCGCCGCCGCTGCCGCTCGGACATCCGGACGTCGTCGCGGGGGTCACCAAGATCCTCGAGGACGTTTAGCCGGCGCGGAGGGGCGGTATCCGGCGCCCATGAGCGAAACCGTTGCGGACCATGTTCTGACCAGGCTGCGCGAATGGGACGTGGAGCAGGTCTTCGCCTATCCCGGCGACGGCATCAACGGGCTGGTGACCGCGTTCGGCGCGGCGGAGAACAAGCCACGTTTCGTGCAGACGCGCCACGAGGAGATGGCGGCGTTCGCCGCCGTCGGATACGCGAAGCTGAGCGGACGGCCCGGCGTCTGCATGGCGACGTCCGGACCCGGGGCGATCCACCTGCTCAACGGCCTCTACGACGCCAAACTCGACCACGTGCCGGTGGTGGCGATCGTCGGGCAGACGGCGCGCAGCGCGATGGGCGGCAGCTACCAGCAGGAGGTGGACCTGCAGGCGTTGTTCAAGGACGTCGCGAGCGAGTACCTCGTCGAGGTCAACGTTCCCGAGCAGCTGCCGAACGCCCTCGACCGCGCCCTGCGCACCGCCATCGCCCAGCGCGCGCCCACGGCGCTCATCATTCCGGCGGATCTGCAGGAGGAGACCTATCAGCCGCCGCAGCACGAGTTCAAGCACGTGCCGTCCTCCCCGCCCGACCACCCGCGGGCCAGCGTCATCCCGCCCTCGGACGAGATCGCCCGCGCCGCGGAGGTGCTGAACGCGGGCGAGAAGGTCGCGATCCTGGTCGGCCAGGGCGCGCGCAACGCCGTCACCGAACTGCGCGAGGTCGCCGAGCTGACCGGTGCCGGAGTGGCGAAAGCGTTGCTGGGCAAGGACGTCCTGTCCGACGACCTGCCGTACGTCACCGGCTCCATCGGACTGCTCGGCACGCGGCCGACGTACGAGATGATGCGGGACTGCGACACGCTCCTGATCGTCGGCTCGAACATGCCGTACGCGCAGTTCCTGCCGGAATTCGGCCAGGCGCGGGGCGTCCAGATCGACATCGATCCCCGGTTCCTCGGGCTGCGCTATCCGACCGAGGTCAATCTCCTCGGCGACGCGAAGGGCACCCTGCAGCAGCTGATCCCGTTGCTGGCAGGGAAAACCGAGCACGGCTGGCGCGAGCGGATCGAGAAGAACGTCGGCGAGTGGCAGGAGACGCTGACCCGCCAGGCGATGCTGGACGCGGAACCGGTCAACCCGATGCGGATCGTGCACGAACTGTCCGAGCGGATCCCCGAGGACGCCATCGTCACCGCCGACTCCGGTTCGGCCACCAACTGGTACGCCAGGAATCTCCGGATGCGCGGCCGCATGCGGGGCACGCTTTCCGGGACCCTCGCGACGATGGGTTCCGGTGTCCCCTACGCGATCGGCGCGAAGTTCGCCCATCCCGACCGGCCGGTGATCGCACTGGTCGGCGACGGCGCGATGCAGATGAACGGGATGGCGGAACTGCTGACCATCGCCCGGTACCGCGAACTGTGGACGGACCCGCGCTGTGTCATCTGCGTGTTCCACAACGGGGATCTGAACCAGGTCACCTGGGAACTGCGCGCGATGGGCGGCGCGCCGAAGTTCGAGCCGTCGCAGACCCTGCCGGAAGTGTCCTATTCGGACTTCGCGCTGGAGATCGGCCTCGGCGGGATCGCCGTCGACGATCCCGCCCGGCTCGGCGAGGCGTGGGACGTCGCGCTGTCGGCCGACGTGCCGACCGTGCTCGACGTCCGCTGCGATCCCGAGGTGCCGCCCATTCCGCCGCACGCCACCTTCGAGCAGGTGAAGTCGATGACCGAAGCCGTCCTCAAGGGCGAACCCGACGCCTGGCACCTGTTGACACAGGGCATCAAGACGAAGATGCAGGAACTGCTGCCCTCGCGCCGCTGAGGTTCACGCGCTGGCGCCGCCGTCGAGGACGATGTCGTGTCCTACGACATACGCCGCCTCGTCCGACGCCAGCCACAGGACCGCCGCGGCGATCTCCTCGACCGCGCCGATCCGGCCGAGCGGGATGACCGCGCCGAGCCGGGCGGCGCGGTCGGCCTCGGATTCACCGGGCCGGAACGACATATCGGTGTCGGTGGCGCCCGGGCTGACCGCGTTGATCCGGATGTCCTCGGCGATGTGGTCGCGGGCGGCGGTGCGGGTCAGCACGTCCACGGCGGCCTTCGAAGCGGCGTACGCGGCCATACCCGGCAGCCGGCTGTGCGATCCGATGTTGGACGACATGTTGACGATGGCTCCCCCGCCACCCTTACGCATCTGGGCGATCTCGTGCTTCATGGACAGCCAGGTGCCGGTGAGGTTCGTCCGAACGACGGCGTCGAAACCGTCTTCGTCGAGATCCGCCGTCGGCGCGGGACTGCCGAGGATGCCGGCGTTGTTGAACGCGATGTCGAGTTTGCCGTGTTTCCGCACGGTCTCGGCGACGAGACGCTCGACCTCGGAGCCGACACTCACGTCCGCGGTCACCGCGTCGGCCGTCCCGCCGTCCGCCTCGATCTCCTTCACGGTCTGACGCAGCTTCTCGCCGTCTCTCCCGGAAACGACGACCTGAGCACCTTCGCGCGCGAAGGCCGCCGCCGTGGCGCGCCCGATCCCGGATCCTCCCCCGGTTACCAGGACGACCTTGCCGCTGAATCGCTTCCCCACAGTGGTTACCACTTTCTGGTCCGATCGTTCCATTATCAATGCTTGCGAGCGGCTTCGAGAACTGCGATGGCCTGCCTCGCCGTCGCCTTGACCCGCGCCGCGGGATCGGGCCCCTTGCCCAGTACCCGCATGCCCTGCAGGACGGTGAGCAGGAAGCCCGCCAGCTCTTCAGGATCGGCGGTGGCGTCGAGCTCGCCCTGCGCCTTCGCACGGCTCAACGCCATCCGCACCGCCAGCTCGAGCGCGTCCCAGCTGCGCTCGATCACCCGCACGACCTCGGGATCCTTCGGCATCATCTCCATGGCGGCGTTGACCACGAAACAGCCTTTGCGCCCCGATTCGCCCAGGATTTCGGCGAGATAGCGGTCGATGAGCCGCCGCACTCCCGCGAGCGCCGGCCCCGGCCCGGCGAAGTCCTCGACGAACCGCTCGTTGCCCCGGGCGATGTAGCGATTCAAGGCCGTCAGGTACAGCTCGTGCTTGGTACCGAAGGTCGCATACAGGCTCGCCTTGCCGATGCCGAGCTCGGCGACCAGGTCACTGACGGAGGTGGCTTCATAGCCTTGCCGCCAGAACAGTTCCAGCGCGGCTTCGCAGGCCGCGTCGACGTCGAATTCCTTCACCCGGGACACGACAGGAGCTTAACCACATCTGGACCGATCGGTCAAATAAGGGTTGGTTTGGCACTGGGCCCGTGAGTGTTCAGGACGGTTAGAGCCAAGGGTGCCTAAGTACCTACGCGGAGGGCGGCTGCGGCTGATCCAACCTGCGTCAGTAGGCACTAGCGGAGTGGTGGGCTGAAGGCTCCCTTCACCGAGTCTGATGCGACGAAAGGAGCCTTCACCTCCCGGTCGGCTACGGGGAGCGGCCGTTCGGTCGCAGGTGTCGCCTCGTGAGTGTTTTTGGTCGCTAGAGCCAACCGTGTCCTGGTGACTCGCCGGACCCGCTGGGTGCCGGCCTTGACCCGAGGGGTTGCGAAAGCCACTTTCGCAACGTTCAAGGTTGCGAAAGTGGCTTTCGCAACGCGTCCGCCCGACCCCGAAGCGGGCCCGGACACCAACAGCCGCTCAGCTACCCGAGTCGTAAGCCGACCGAGCCTCTTCCACCTTCGGCAGGTTCTCCGTCGACCAGTCCGCGAGGGTCGCGAACAGCGGCGCCAGACTCCGCCCGAGGTCGCTGATCTCGTACTCGACCCGGGGCGGCACCTCGGCGTGATAGGTCCGGGTGATCAGACCGTCGCGTTCCAGCTGCCGCAACCGTTGCGTCAGCACCTTCGGCGTGATCGAGCCGATGCGCCGCTCGAGTTCGACGAACCGCTGCCTGCCGAACTCGTTGAGCGCCCACAGGATCGGCGTGGTCCAGCGGCTGAAGACGAGGTCGACCACCGGGGCGATCGGGCAGGCCTGTTCGGGTGTGGTCGAGGCGTCGGCGCGCATGAACCCAAGGTACGCGGGTTGCCGAGTTGTCATGATCCGGACACCCCATGGCCCCGTTCGTGCGCGTAACGTTCTGTTATGGACTTGACCACCGAAAGGCTCGTCGTCCGTGATTGGTCCGAGGACGACGCCGAAGCCGCGCTGGCGATCTACGGCACCACCGACGTGACCCGTTGGCTCACCCCGGCGATGGACCGGGTGACCGACGAGGCGGCCATGCGTTCGGTCCTGCAGGCCTGGCAGCAGGCGCAGCCGAACCTCGTGCCGCCGCGCGGGAGATGGGCGGTGCAGCGCAAGGAAGACGGCATGGTCGTCGGCGGGCTGGGCATCCATCTGCTGCCACCGTACGAAGAGGACCTGGAGATCAGCTGGCAGCTGCACCCGGACGCCTGGGGCGAGGGCTACGCCTCCGAGGCAGCCCGCGCGCTGATCGGCTGGGCGTTCACCCAGGACACGGACGAACTCTTCGCGGTCGCCCGGCCCAACAACACGCGTGCCATCGCGACCGCGAAACGGCTCGACATGGTCTGGGTCGGGGAAACCGACAAGTACTACGGGCTTCGCCTGCAGGTGTACCGGATCCGCCACACCGACACGGTCTAGGCGCTGTCCACACGGGACACTTCGCCCGAGACGGCGTATCCCGCGCCGCGCCCGTCCGCGGTGGCGACGATCCGGCCCCGCTCGACCCGGATCGCGACCTCGGTCTCGTCACTGACCGCGAGCACCCCCGCCGCGGCCGCCAGCGTCCCGGTCGCGTCGCACACCACGCGCACTCCCGGCCACGACGATCCCGGGAACGCCTGCCGCAGACCGCCGCACACCTCCGCGACGATCAGCCGCGTCAGCGGCACGAGCTCGGCGGGATCGCTGGTCACGGCGACGACGGTGACGTCGCGGCCCGAGGCCCGGACGGCCTCCTCCGCGGCGGCCAGCCGGTGCGTGCCCAGCACGACGACCACGCCGTCGCCGGGTACGAAGGATTCCGCGCGCACGAGGTCGACGGCCCCGGGCGGTGACCACGGCCGGTCGGCGGCCTGCGCCGTGGGGACGATCACCGGCGGCGCCCACCAGTCGTTGAAGACCATCCCCGCCAGCCGCTCGCAGGCGCTCACGACATCGAAGGGCTCGACGAGCCCCGGCGCGGTGACCGCCAGCTGGCCGGCGCCGTGCAGCGAGATCAGCACGGTCTCGGCGAGCCGGACCCGACGAGGGATCGGCGATCCCGCCGGCCGCTCCGGCGGGTCGAGCCGCTCCAGCGCGAGCCCGAGCAGCAGTCCGTTGAGCTTCACCAGCTGGGCGAACGGGCGCCGGACGTGCTCGTCCGCGAGCACCTCCGGCATCAGGTCGCGGACCAGACCCGCCTGCTCGTCGTCCAGGGGAAACGCCGCCACCCGGGCCCGGGCCAGCGCACCCAGCGCACCTTCGAGCGTCTCGCCGGGCACGGCGTGCGGCGCTCCGGCGGACTGTTCGGCCAGCTCGGCGAGGACGGCGAAGTACAGCGCGCGTTTCCCCGGGAAGTTGGAGTAGACCGCCCCGCGGGTGAGCTCCGCCCGTTCGGCGATGACGTCGATCTTGGCATCCCGGAAGCCCTGTTCCGCGAACTCGTCGCGCGCGGCGGCCAGCACCTTCGCGCGATTGCGCTCCTGCGTCTCCGCCCTGCTCAGCCGGACCATCGGCCTCCCGTCAGCCAGCACGATTGCTCTCGGACCCGGATCAAGATACCTTGACCATTCAGATGATGAGAACATCTGAATTGAGCATCCGAACTGGGAGAGCCACTTTGTCCGAAGTTCCCGAGATCCTCCTGACCGACCCCGAGGTCCTGCGCGACCCGTTCACCGCCTACGCCCCCGTCCGTGAGCGCTCCCCGATCGCCAAACTCTCCGCGCCGGGGTTCTCGATGTGGGCGGTCCTGCGCCACGAAGAGGCACGGAAGATGCTGAGCGACCCGCGTTTCGCCCTGAGCGCGAACAGCTATCAGCGCATGGACATCCCCGACCACTGCCGCCCGTACATGCGGACGATGCAGGAGGTCGAGGGCCCGGAGCACCTCCGGCTCCGGCGCCTGGTCGCCCCCGCGTTCACCCCGCGCAAGGCCGCCGCGCTCCGCGAGGGGATCGAGCGGCTCGTCGAAACGCTCCTCGACGAGCTCACCGGGAAAGACCGGATCGATCTGGTCACCGCGTTCGCGCGCCCGCTTCCGGTGGACGTGATCTGCGCACTGGTCGGCATCCCCGAGGTCGACCGTCCTCGCTGGCGCGAGTACGGCGCCCTGGTCTCGGCCGGCGACGGGGCAGGGCTCGCGAAGGCGGTCCCCGGCATCGTCGAGGGCGCACTCGCCGCCATCGCGAAGCGGAAGCTCGAACCGGCCGAGGACGTCCTCTCGCAACTGCTCAGAATCCAGGCCGAAGACGGCGACAGGCTCAGCGAAACCGAACTGGTCGCACTGGTCTGGCAACTCGCACTGGGCGGCCAGGTACCCGGCAATCTCATCGCCAACGCCGTCGAAATCCTGCTTTCCCACCCCGAACAGCTGGCCGAGCTCCGTGATGATCCGACGCTCATGCCCGGCGCCGTCGAGGAGGTGATGCGCTGGCAGAGCCCGCAGTTGCTGACGCTCCCCCGGTTCGCCACCACGGACGTCCGGATCGGCGACGTCCTCATCCCCGAAGGAGAACCTGTTACCGTCGCGATCGCCGCGGCGAACCGGGACCCGAGGGCGTTCCCCGAACCGGACGTCTTCGACATCCGCCGCGCGGCGGGACCGGCGTGGCATCTCGCCTTCGCCCACGGGCCGCATTTCTGCCTCGGCGCTTCGCTGGCCAGGGTTCAGGTCGAGGTCGCACTCACCGCGCTGCTGCGCAGGTTCCCCGATCTCGCGCTCGCCGACGGCCTCCTGCGGATCCCGGACCCGGGCACCTGGCGGCTGAACGCCCTGCCGGTCACGCTGCACGCCACGGTTGCGAACTGAAACACGTTCTAATAACGTGACCGCCTGTGAGACACGGGATTGTGCTGTTCACCAGTGACCGGGGGATCAGTCCGGCTTCGGCCGCGCGGGCGGCCGAAGCCGCCGGCTTCGACGCCTTCCACGTACCCGAACACACGCACATCCCGGTCAAACGGGAGGCTCCGCACCCACGCACCGGCGACTCGTCGCTCCCGGACGACCGCTACCTGCGAACGCTGGACCCATGGGTCGCCTTGGCCACGGCGGCCTCGGTGACCACGCGGATCCGGCTCGCGACGGCGGTGGCCCTCCCGGTCGAGAGTGATCCGATCACGCTGGCGAAGACCATCGCCAGCCTCGACCATCTCTCGGCCGGGCGGGTCACGCTCGGCGTCGGCTTCGGCTGGAACGTCGACGAACTGGCCGATCACGGCGTCCCCGGCGGCAAACGCCGGACCGTGCTGCGCGAGTACCTCGAAGCGATGCGCGCGCTCTGGACGCAGGACGAAGCCTCCTACGCGGGCGAGTTCGTCTCGTTCGGTGCGAGCTGGGCCTGGCCGAAACCGGCCCAGGCGCATATCCCGGTGATCGTCGGCGCGGGCGCGACGGAGAAGACGTTCCGCTGGATCGCGAAGTCGGCCGACGGGTGGCTCACCACACCCGGCGACACGGACATCGAGGACAAAGCGCGGCGGCTGCGCGAAATCTGGCACGAAGAGGGCCGTGCCGGGGAGCCGGAGATCTCGGCGCTCGGCGTCCGCCCGGATCCGGAAAAGCTGGCCGAACTGGAAGCGGCCGGCGTCACCGAGACGATCTTCGGTCTCCCGGACCGCTCCCCCGAGGAGGTCGAGGCCTGGCTTCAGCGCCTCGCCGGGAAACTCAACCTGCCCGCTGCGAGTCGATGAGGTACCGGCCGTCCTTCTGGACCAGGACGAAGGTCTCCCGCCCCGTCGTGGTCCCGCCGGAGGCCCGCACGTAGGTGAGCGTCGCCGTCACCGTGGTGCCGGATTCGGTCACGTTCGACACGGTCACCGCGCTGAATTGCCGCCAGTAGTTCGAATACCGCTCGAAGCTCTGGTTCCTCGTCTGCTTGAAGTTGTCGCTCAGTGTCGCGAACCCCGCCTGGAGATTCCCCGGGATGAGGGCGTAGTAGGCCGAGAGCGCCTGCCCCGGTGTCTGCGCGGGCGGCGGCGCGGCCGAGGACGACGAGGACGGGGGCGGCGTCGATGACGGCACGGAGGAGGGCGAAGGCGGCGGCGAGGCAGGCTCCGAAGTGGTCGGGGCCGCGGATTGCGACTGGGAAGCCGGCGGCGGGGCCTGCCCCGTCGGGGCGTCGTCGTCGCGGTTGAGCACCACGACCACGGCCGCGGCGGCGGCCGCCGCGAGCACGAGGAACACCGCGAGCACGCCGATCAGCATTCCCTTGCGCGCCTTGGGCGGCGGCTCCTCCGCGACGAGCGTCGTCGGCTCCCCTGCCGCCAAGGCCCGCAGTTCCCGTTCGGTTTCGGACATCGTCGGCCTGCTGTCCGGCCGGACGTCGAGAAGCCGGTTCAGCAGCGGGGTCAGGATCCCGGACCTGGTCGGCGGGGTGATCTCGCCGCTCGACGCGCGGTACAGCAAGGCGATCGGGTTCTCCGCCGTGCCGTACGGCGTGCCGCCTTCGAGCGCGGTGTACAGCGTCGCGCCGAGCGAGAACACGTCGGAAGCGGACGTGGCGTCCTCGCCACGGGCGACCTCGGGCGCCAGGAACGCCGGTGTCCCGGAGATCTCGCCGGTCGCGGTGAGCTGGACGTCGCCCATCGCCCGCGAGATCCCGAAGTCGGTGATCTTGACGGTGTCGTCGTCGCCCAGCAGGACGTTGCCGGGCTTGATGTCGCGGTGGACGATGCCCGCGCGGTGCGCGGCCGCCAGCGCCGAGCAGAGCTGGATGCCGAGACGGATGACGTCGTCGACCTCCATCGGCCCCTCGCGCAGCTTCTCCGCGAGGCTGGTGGAGGGCAGGTACTCCATGATGATCCACGGGCGGTCCTGCTCGTCGATCACCCCGAAGACGGTGATGGCGTGCGGATGCACCAGCCGTGCGGCGATCCTGGCCTCGCGCAGGGCCCGGTTCTTGGCCTCGTCGGCCTTCTGCTCCCCCGCGCCGTGCGGCAGAAGGAGTTCCTTGACCGCGACCGTGCGCTCCAGGTTCTCGTCGCGCGCCCGCCACACGGTGCCCATGGAGCCACCGCCGACGGGCTCGATGAGATCGAACCGATCGGCGAGGCGGCGGATCTCCTCCATTATCGACGTCCCCCTGGAGCTGTGGTGTTCGCGCGAACCTTGCCAGCATGCCAGGAACGCGCCGGGACGCCGGACCCGGCAGGGTGGTTCGCGACGCGGTGTCGG
Source organism: Amycolatopsis keratiniphila subsp. keratiniphila (assembly GCF_001620365.2). GTDB lineage: Bacteria > Actinomycetota > Actinomycetes > Mycobacteriales > Pseudonocardiaceae > Amycolatopsis > Amycolatopsis keratiniphila. The sequence goes on along the minus strand of NZ_LQMT02000017.1, from coordinate 37,971 downwards.
TCACGTCGGCGAAGGGGCCGTTCAGCGGAACACCGCCCCATCGGCTGCCCGGAAGTTCGTATCCCGGCAGGCCGGGGGCGCACTTTACTTCTCCGGTGTGGCCTGTTTCGGGGAAAGGGCGGCGATGCGGGAGACCATTGGCGGACGCGGCGTGCTCGAAGGCGCGTTCGCGTTGCTCGAAGCACTCAACGAGCACGGCGGGCAGGCCGGGCTGGCCCAGCTCGTGCGGACCACCGGGCTCCCGAAGACGACCGCGCACCGGCTTCTGGACCAGCTGGCCGATCTGGGCGCGGTCGAACGGGCGGGCCGCGGCTACCGGATCGGCTCGCGGGTGTTCCGGCTCGGGCGGTACTGGCAGCCCGAACTGCGGGACCTCGCCAAGGAATGGCTGCCCGTGCTTTCGGCGCGGATGCGCGCGAGCCTGGTGCTCGTGGTCCCGAGGGAAGGTCGCGCGCTCGTCGCGGCCGGGGCCGTCCTCCCCGCCGACGACGTCCCCGTGTGGCCGGGCAGCCCGCTGCCGCCCGGGACCGCCGCCGGGCGGCTCCTCGCCGCCCATCATCCGGCGCTCGCCGAACCGGACACCGACGCGCTGGAGATCCGCGCGGCCGGGTTCGCGGCGGAGTCGGAGACGATCGCCGAGGGGCTCGGCTGCGCCGCCGTCGCCGTCCGGACCCCGGACGGCCGGGTCGGCGCGGCACTCGCCGCCGTCCTGCCCGCCCGCCGCGACCCGGTTTCCGCGGTCACCGTGCTGACGAGCACCGCCCGCTCCTTCGGTGCCGCGCTCGCCGAAAGCTCGCGGCCGAACCGCGCCGGATGATCGGCGAACCCCGAACAATCCCCGACCAACGCGAGCACCGGGTGGCAGGCCGAATACGGGCGGAATATTTCCGACGAAATCCCGGAAATCGCCTCACGGTGCGTCCGCGACCGGTGTCACCCCGTGCAGAAACCGTGGGGCACAGGCTGTTTGCGTGACCGATCGCCTACCGGGAGATGCGTTCACGAGGCGATTAAATCACCGCATGGAGGGCTTTTCCGGCACTTCCGAAACGGGGCGTCACACGTACTGTTCAGGAATTCTTTCGACCAAGGAGGGAATTCCTTGACAAGACATTTCTCGAAAAGACGGGGCGCGGCCGTGGCGGCGTTCCTCGTCATGGTGTCCGTGGCGTCCGCCACCACGGCCGTCCCGGCATGGGCCGCGGACCGGTCCGGCCGCCCCGTGGTGGCCGGGATCGATCTGGAACGGGCGACGATCCCCGACCTGCAGCGGGCGATGCGCTCCGGACGGCTGTCCTCGGTCGAGCTGACCGCCTTCTACCTGCACCGGATCCGCAAGCTGAACCCGACGCTGCACGCGGTGCTCTCCACGAACCCGGACGCTCTGCGGCTCGCCGCGGAGAGTGACCTGCGGCGGCACCGGCACCGGTCGAAGGGGCCCATGGACGGCATCCCGGTGCTGCTCAAGGACAACATCGACACCGCGGACCGGCAGCCGACCACCGCCGGCTCGACCGCGCTGCTGGAGTCGCGCCCCTACCGTGACGCCGGCGTGGTCGAGAACCTGCGCGAGGCCGGGGCGGTCATCCTCGGCAAGGCCAACCTTTCGGAGTGGTCGAGCTACCGCTCCACCAGCTCGTCGAACGGCTGGAGCCCGCTCGCCGGCCAGACCGCGAACCCCTACGTCCTCGACCGCAACCCGTGCGGTTCGTCGTCCGGCCCGGGGGTCGCCGTCGCGGCGCACCTGGCGACCGTCGCGGTCGGGACCGAAACGGACGGTTCGATCAGCTGCCCGTCCGGCGCCAACGGCATCGTGGGCGTCAAGCCGAGCCTCGGGCTCGTCAGCCGCAGCGGGATCGTGCCGGTGTCGAAGCAGCAGGACACCGCGGGCCCGATGGCGCGCAACGTGGTGGACGCCGCGATCCTGCTCGCGGCGCTCAACGGCGCCGACCGCCGCGACCCGATCACCGTCGACGCCGCGAAGCAGTCCATCGACGACTACACGAAGTTCTTGCGCCCCAACGCTTTGCGCGGGAAGCGGATCGGTATCTGGCGTGAGGTGTACACCCCGGACGACACGACGAAGGCGGCGTTCGAGCAGGCGTTGACCAGGCTGCGGAAGCTCGGCGCTACCACGGTCGAGATCACCATCCCGTACCTGGACGTCATCGCGGCCAACGAGTTCCCCGCGATCCGGACCGAGTTCAAGCACGACATCAACGCCTACCTCGCCTCCACCGGCGGCAAGCATCCCGCCGATCTGGCAGGGCTGATCCAGTACAACCTCGACAACGCGGCGATCGAAATGCCGTACTGGACCCACAATCTCTGGGACCGTTCGCAGGCCACCACCGGTGATCTGAACGATCCGGCGTATCGCGCGATGCGAGAAGCCGCGACGAGCGCCGCCCGGCGCGGCCTCGACGAAACGCTGCGCGGCGCGAAACTGGACGCGATCGTCGCGCCGACGAACAACGCCGCGTGGAAGACGCAGCTCGGTGTCGGCGACGGCGCGCTGCTGATCGACTCGTCGGGCCCGGCGGCCGTTTCGGGCTACGCCAACATGACCGTTCCGATGGCCTACGCCGGGCCGTTGCCATTGGGCCTGTCGATCATGGGCGGACGGTTCAGCGAACCGTCGCTGCTGGCGATCGCGTACGCCTTCGAGCAGGACACGAAGGTCCGGCGGTTGCCGACCTTCATCCCGTCGATCGGCTGAGCGCGGGGTCGTGAGAGACACCGCGGGTGTGTGGATATAGGGACGTTCAATGTCCCTATATCCACACACCCCGTCGTGATCGGACCGGTCACGCGCGGACCGTGTGGATTTCTGGTCGTCCAACGCCCCGAAATCCACACAGTGCGCGCGTCGGCTAATGGACCAGGAGCCCCAGGCTCCGCTCGGCCTCCGCCACGGCGGAATCGCGCTCGACGTGGCCGTCGATCACCAGCGTGGCGAGCCCGTGGAGCAGGCACCAGAGCGTGACGGCGAAACCGTCCGGATCATTCCGCTCCCCCACTCGATCGGCCAGCACCGAGCAGGTCGCCCGGTGCGCCTCCGCCAGCTCCGGATACGCGGCACGGTCACCGATCCCGGCACCCGCCATCAAGCGGTACAACGCGGGATTCTCCAGAGCGAAGCCGAGGTAGGAACGCCCGAGCGCGGTGACCGTCCCGGCACCACACCCACGCAGGCACCCCTGCAACCCGGCATGCCCTTCCAGCGCGACCGCCACCAGCAGCGCGTCCTTGTCACGGAAATGCCGATACGGCGCCGCGGTGGACGCACCCACTTTCGCGACCGCCGCGCGTAGGCTCACCCCCTCCGGACCTCGTTCGACGAGGAGCTCCCGCGCGGCGAGGACGAGCGCACGACGGAGATCCCCGTGGTGATAGGCACGTTTGTCGATCATGGCGGACCCCCCAGCCCTTGATGCCACGTGAACGCCTCACCTTAACGGGTGCGCGCGCGACAACTGGCAGGAACGCCTGGGTCGCGTGGGTCGTGAGTGGCGTTTCGGGTTAGAGCCAACCGTGTCCTATGTACCCACTGGTCGGAAGACACGGCGCGGTGTGCGCAAAGGCGTGACTCGCGTGATCCGGCGCGGAACACGCGTGACTGGATGCCGCACTCGCGTGTTCCGCCTCTGATCACGCGAGTTCCGCCTTCGATCTCGGAGTTCGACGACATCCGGACGCCCGCCGCGGCACGGTCGAGCGTGGAGGATTTGGGACGTTGAATGTCCCAAATCCTCCATCGTCGAGGGGCAGCTCGGGTCGCGGAGTCCAGTAGGTAAGCAAACGCCGGTCCACCAGAACCCGAAACGCCACTCACGACACCTGTACCGACGCCTACCCTCAGCTAACTCAGACACGTTGTCAGATTTATCCGAGCCCGCTACCTTTGACACCATGTCAAAGATAAGGTGGGGTCTCGTCACCGGCGTCGCCCTCCTGTCGACGGGACTGCTCGCGGGGGCGTTCGGCTACGGCGCGGTCAACGTCGCCGCCACCTTCGACGTCGTCCCGCTCGACGTGCGGTTGACCTTCCACACGGCCCTGATGCAGCGGAACGGCGTCGTCATGCAGACCGCGATGGCGCTCGCGGCGATCAGCTCCCTCGCGCTCGCCCTGCTGAGCCGAGGACGGCCGCGACTGCTGGCAGCCGTGGCCGCGGCACTGGTCGTGACATCGTTCCTGGTCACCCGCTTCGGCAACGTCCCGATCAACGGCCGGATCAAGGTCTGGGCGGTCACCACGGCACCCGCCGACCACGCGGCGATCCTCGATCGCTGGGAGACCTACAACGTCGTCCGGACCGTCACGGCCCTCACCGCTTTCGCGCTCGTCATCGTCGTCTCACGACTCAAGCTCCCGGACCGGGCCCGTCAGCTCGAAGCCTGATCCGCGAGATCGTTCGCCGCGACATACCCGAAGGTCATCGCCGGCCCGATCGTCGACCCCGCGCCCGCGTAGCTGTTGCCCATCACCGCCGCGCTGGCGTTCCCGGCGGCGTACAGGCCGGGGATGACCGAACCGTCCGCCCGCAGGACCCGCGCCCGCGCGTCGGTGCGCATCCCGCCCTTGGTACCGAGGTCGCCCGGCACGATCTTGAACGCGTAGAACGGCGGTTCCCAGAGCGGCGCCAGACACGAGTTCGGCAGGACGTACGGGTCGGTGTAGTAATGGTCGTAGGCGCTGGCGCCCCGATGGAAGTCACTGTCCACACCGGACAGTGCTTGCCCGTTGAACCGGTCGACGGTGGCGCGCAACGCCTGCGGCGGGACACCGATCGCGCTGCCGAGCGATTCGACGGTCCACGCCTTCTTGACCGCGCCCGCCGAGTACCACTCCGCCGGCAGGGGCAGCAGCGGCGCGACGTCGCGGAAGAGATACCGGTTGCGGTAGTGCTGGTCGACCACCAACCACGCGGGAATGGCGGGTGACGTCGGGTGCCGGTCGTACATCGTGTGCACGACGTCGCTGTACGGCGCCGCTTCGTTGACGAACCGCTTGCCCGCCGCGTCCACCATCAGCCCGCCGGGCAGGGTCCGTTCGGCGAGGCAGAAGTACGGTTCGCCGGGCAGCGGGATCGCCGGGCCCCACCAGGCGTCGTCCATCAGGTCCAGCGCCGCTCCGGCGCGCTTTCCGGCCAGGATCCCGTCGCCGGTGTTCGACCGGGCGCCGACAGTCCATTGTGTACCGATCGGCTGGCGCTGGTATTCGGCCCGCATGGCGGCGTTGTGCTCGAACCCGCCGGAGCCGACGATGACACCCCGCCGCGCCTTCACCACACCCGCCGCGACGGTCACCCCGGTGACCCTCCCGTTCTCGATGACGAGATCGGTCAACGGCGTGTTCAGCCAGACCGGGACACCGGCACGCTGCAGCCCGGCCCGCAGTCCCGCGGCCAGCGATTGCCCCATGGTGAGCGGTTTCTGCCCGGCGAGCGCGGCGGCCGTGCCTCGGGCGAGGCAGGCGGCAGCCACCGCGGCCCCCTTCGGGTTGACCGCGGCCAGCGCGAGCCATTTGTAGTCCGCGCTGAACACGACCATGCCGGCGGGCGTGGCGAGATAAGGCGGGTTCAGGTTCGCCAGTTCGGCGCCGAGGATGTTCCCGTCCAGCTGGTCGGGCTCGATCGAGCGGCCGTCCGGCATCCCGCCGGGCAGTTCCGGGTAGTAGTCGCTGTAGCCCTCCATCCACCGGAACCGCATCGGGCTGTTGGCCATCACGAAGGACAACATCGCCGGACCGTTGGCGAGAAAAGCTTCCTGTCGCGAAGCGGGGATCGACGGGCCGACCACGGCGGCCAAGTACCGTGCGGCCTGTTCCGGAGTGTCGCGGACACCGGCTTGCGCCAGCACCGAGTTGCACGGAATCCAGATCCCCGCCCCCGACCGGGCGGCCGAGCCACCGAATTTCGCCGCCTTCTCCAGCACCACGCAGCTGAGCCCGCGCTTGGCCGCTGTCAGCGCGGCGGTCATTCCCGCGGCGCCCGCCCCGACCACGACGACGTCGTACTCGCCGACCACCGAGGAGGCGGCCGAAGCCGTCCCCGCGAACGGCAGCCCCGAAGCGAGCGCGAGCCCGGTGCCGCGCAGGACCTGACGGCGGGACAGATCGGGACCCATGAATCCTCCTCGCGTGGGGGATCGAGCGAGGTCATGTTCTCCAGCCGACGGCAAAAGTGAAACAAGTTCTACCCGCTTGGAGCAGGCGGTGACCGCCGCGCTCGGCCGGTCACCTCAACCGGCGCGGGCATTCAGCCCAGCGCCCGGACCAGGTCCAGCGCGCGCCCCAGGGTGGCGAGCCGGTCGGCGACCGTCTCGCCCGCCGGATACAGCCGGACCGTGTCGACGCCGGCGTCCCGCCAGACCCGCAGCCGCCGCGCCACCATCGGTTCGGTGCCGATCAGCGTCGTACCGAGCACCATCTCGTCGGTCACCAGCGCGGCCGCGCCTTCCCGGTCGCCCGCCTGCCAGCGCTCCCGCACCGCCGCGGCGGCCTCGGCCCAGCCCTGCCTGCTGTAGGCGTTGTTGTAGAAGTTCGTCTTCGCCGAACCCATCCCGCCGAGACTGAACGCGAGTTCGGCCTTGCGGCTCGCGACCATCCCGCGCAGCTCGTCCTCATCCCTGGCGAACGCGACTTCGGCGCCTTGGCAGACTTCGAGGTCCGCCCGCGTCCGGCCCGCCTTCGCGAGGCCGGCGTCGAGATGCGAGAAGTAGGCCTGCGCTCCCTCCGGCACGAAACTGGTCCCCAGCCAGCCGTCCGCGATCTCCCCGGTCAGCTCCAGCAGCTTCGGCGAAAGCGTGGCCAGATGGATCGGGATGTCCGGATTCGGTGCCGTCGACAGCCGCATCGGCCTGCTCTCCCCCGGCAGCGGGATCTCGAACTCCTTGCCGGAGAACGCGATCTTGTCTCCGGCGAACGCCTGACGGATGATCGCGACCGTCTCCCGCATCCGCGTCAGCGGCCGGGCGAAGGGAACACCGTGGAGCCCCTCGATCACCTGTGGCCCCGAAGCACCGAGCCCGAGCACGAACCGGCCCTCGGAAAGCTCCGAGAGGGTCAGCGCGGCCTGCGCGATCGCCACCGGGGTCCGGGTGCCGAGCTGGATGATGCCCGAGCCGAGCCGGATCCGTTCCGTCCGCGCCGCGAGATAGCCGAGCACCGACGGCGCGTCGGATCCCCACGCCTCGGCGACCCAGCATTCGTCGAGACCGAGCTTTTCCGCCTCCAGCACGAAATCCAGCGTCTCCCGCGGGCCACGGGAGGCCTCGACCGTGGTCGCCGTCCGCATCACGCGCCGTCCGCCTCGGCCCTCGCCTTGATCGCGGCGAGGGTCCCGGTCATCGCCTTCTCGAACTCGCGCAGCCGGACGAAGACGATCTTCTCCTCTTTGTCCGGCATCTGATCGATGGCCAGGGAGAGACCCGACCGTCCCGGCCCCAGCTGCATCCATTGCCGGAGCTTCGTCCCGCCGTTCTCGGGTTCGAGCGTGAATCGCCACAGCGCCGTGGGCGTCTCGGCGTCCTGCACGGCCCAGGTGAACACGCGCGGCTCGTCGCATTCGACGACGTGCGACGTGGTCTCCCATTCGCCGAGCGCGTCGTGCTTGCTGCGGCCGACGAACCGCCTGCCGACCGCGGCCGCGCCTTCCGCACCGTCACACCATTCCGCGGCTTGGAGCTCCTGGCTCATCTCCGGCATCAGCCGCACGTCGGAGACGATCGACCAGACCCGTTCCGGGACGGCGTCGACCCACGCCTCGACCTCGACCGTCGGCTTGTCGGCGTACTTGGCGCCCGTCCACTCCATCGTGGCCCGCCTCTCATGCTCGTGACCTCGATAGTTGCGTAGATGGACTTACGTTGTCAAACCTCCTGCGCGGCGAAGCGGCGCACCACGTCGGGCCGGTCCGCGAGCTTCGGCGGATAGCCGGGCCCGAGCCGCGCCCGGGTGTTCTCCCCGGTCAACGGCCCGGAGCACTGCGCACAGACGACCTCCGCGTGCGTGTCCTGCCCGCAGGTCTCGTGATGCAGGACGACGGGCGGTCCGGCCTCCTCGGAGAGCCAGCGGTCGCCCCAGCGCGACATCGCGGCGAGCACACCGTAGAAATCCGCGCCCTTCTCGGTCAGCACGTAGTCATAACGGACCGGGTCGGCCTGGTAGGCGCGCTTTTCCAGCAGCCCCTCCCCGACCAGGCGGCGCAGCCGGTCGGCGAGGGTGTTCCGCGCGATGCCGAGCTCCTGCTGGAACTCGTCGAACCTGCGGATCCCGTAGAACGCCTCGCGCAGGACCAGCGGCGTCCACCAGTCGCCGAGCAGGTCCATGGTGCGCGCGATCGAACACGGCCACTGCGCGAACGAAGTCCGTTTCATACCCGCGAGCCTACGCCCGGCGAAATTGATCCGGTCATTCCTCCACCTATTCCCCGGCACTCAGGCACTGGCCCGAAACGTTGCGATCCGGTCAAGGATATCTCGCGCATTAATATCGCCGACTCTCTTCCGCACGCTTTCCGACAAGGGTTTCAAACGATCTCGCGTCCGGGCGGAACGGATCCCGTCCGCGATCTCCATCGCGGCGAGACCGACCTCCGCGGCCCGGTCCAGATCGCCTTCCAGCGCGTGGTCGACGGCGAGCCAGATCATCGTCAGCGACCGGCTGCGCGGCATGTCCGGGCCATAGCCGTCGATGGCCCGGGTGAGCGCGGGAATCGCCTCCCGGCAATGGCGGACGTCGACGAGCCTGGCGAGTTCGGTGCGCACCGTGCCGATCATCGCGGCCAGGTCGTTGGCCGTGAAGAACGCGGACCACGAAGGGACGGCGTCGCCGGCGGAGTCCGCGAATTGTTCCGGCGCAACGGAAAGCTTGTCCAGCGCTTGACGGACGTCGCCGAGCAGCGCGTAGGCCCACGCCTCGTTCGCCGACAGGATCGCCTGCGAAAGCGGCCGCCCGGCGCGGCGCGCCGCGAGCTGCCCCTGGGCGAACTGCTCCAGCGCCTCCGACGGCGAGCGGTGATGCAGATACATCCGGCCGAGCCGGTAACGGATGTTGGCGAGGAGGTCGTCGTCGCCCGCCTCCGCCGCGAGTTCGAGCGCGCACCGGAAGTGCCGCTCGGCCCGCACGGGGCGGCCGGAATCGAATTCCGTCCAGCCCCTGAGGTTGTGCAGATCGGCGACCACCCCCGCCAGCCGACGGGCGAGCGGCTCGGACATCATCCCGCGCCGCAGGGCGGCGCCGTAAGGCTCCAGCACCTGGAGCAGTTCACGGCAGGACCCGCCGCCTTCCCGGTAGTCGCGGGCCCGGAGTGCGGCGATGACACCCTCGAGCCGGTCGATGTCGGCCTGCCCGACCCGCATCGGGAGCCGGTCAATCACGGCGCCGCCCCTGGACACGGGGCACCGCCGGCGCGGTCACCGCACCCGGCGAGGCCGACGAGGATCCCGGGACCACCCGGCAACGCGGTCCGTGAACCGTGTTCCGCCGCCCGGCGTCCTGCCTGGGAATGGCGACGGTGATGCGTACGCCCATTACCGCTCCTTTCCCTATCCTCAACGACCATGCTCGCCGGGGTCCAGGACGGAGCCACGTCGATCTCCTGGAATACGCGAACGACGCACAATGATGTTAACCACGGGGAAAAGCGATTCACTCCGCCGAACGGCTGCCATTATCGTTCACCGGAATATGCACGTGCGGAATCCGTTTCTTTTGCACGGCTGACCGCATTTCCCGCCCGCTCACCCCACGTGCCCACCGGAGACCGTCCGTGAGCACGTGAGACGCAGCTCTCAGCCGAACGTGTGAACCTTGTCAACTCGGGTCACGAAAAGGCTTCACATTGCGTTATCAATAGCTGAAGATCAACAGCAACCGAACGTAAGGGGCTGAAGCGTTGGACAAGGAAAGCGACCTCATCCGGGGGACGATCGTCTTCGGCCTGCGCACTTTCGGTGCGGACCCGCTCCCCGTGCAGGCCGATCTCGAATACGACCCCGAAGACCCGTACGCCGTCGTGGTGGCCTATCACTCGGGCGGCGGGACGGTCCGCTGGATGTTCGGCCGTGATCTCCTCGCGGACGGACTTCTCACCCCATCAGGTGAGGGCGACGTGATCATCAGCCCGGCCGACGACACCTCGATCGTGATCTTCGCGCTCAGCGCGCCCGACGGGTGCGCGGTCCTCGAAGCCCCGGCGCAGGAACTGGCCGAGTTCCTCGACCGCACCTACGACGTCGTCCCCGCCGGGTCCGAGCCGGAATGGTTCGACTTCGACCAGGAGATCGGCAAGCTCGTCACCGAGTCCTGACGGCCGGTGGCGGCACCGCTCGCGCGGTGCCGCCCGCCAACATCGGGTCAGGCGAGTTCGCGCAGCCCCGGGACGACCTGCTCGGAGAACGACCGCAGGAACCGCTCCTGGTCGTGGCCGGGACCGTGGAAGACGAGGTGGTTGAAGCCCGCCTCGACGTACGGCTTGATCTGCTCGACCGCGTCGGCCGGGTCGGAGGTCACGATCCAGCGGCGGGCGACCTGCTCGATCGGCAGCGCGTCCGCGGCCTTCTCCATTTCGGCCGGGTCCTCGATACCCGCCTTCTGCTCCGGCGTCAGCGACAGCGGCGCCCAGAACCGGGTGTTCTCCAGCGCCTGCGCCGGGTCCGGGTCGTAGGACAGCTTGATCTCGATCATCTTGTCGATGTCGCCGGTGCTGCGACCCACCTGCTCCGCGCCTTCCGCGACCGCGGGCAGCAGCTTCTCGGTGTAGAGCTCCATCCCCTTGCCGCTGGTGCAGATGAAACCGTCACCCTGCTTGCCGACGTACTTCGCCATCACCGGGCCGCCGGCCGCGATGTAGATCGGCACCCCGCCCTCGGGCCGGTCGTACACGGTGGCGTCGGTGGTCTGGAAGTACTCGCCCTCGAACGTGACGCGCTCCTCGGACCACAGTTTGCGCATCAGGTCGATCGCCTCGCGCAGCCGCGCGAACCGCTCCTTGAACGCGGGCCACTCGATACGGGCGACCGCGACCTCGTTGAGGGCCTCACCGCTGCCGACGCCGAGCAGCACACGACCCGGGTACAGGCTGCCGAGCGTGCCGAACGCCTGCGCGACGACGGCCGGGTTATAGCGGAAGGTCGCGGTCAGCACGCTGGTGCCGAGGACCACCCGCTCGGTGCGCTCGCCGACCGCCGCCATCCACGCGAAGGAGAACGGCGCGTGCCCGCCCTGGTGCCGCCAGGGCTGGAAATGGTCGCTGACCATCACGCTGTCCAGCCCGACCTGCTCGGCGAGCACGGAGTACTCGACGAGGTCGCGCGGGCCGAACTGCTCGGCCGACGCCTTGTAACCGATCTTCAGTGCCATCCGGGGTCACCACCTGGGCTCATGGATTGTTCCGCTCTTCACCTTGGCACAGAGTGGATCAGCCCCGCCCATGCCTCGGCGGGGTGAAGAGTGTCGGGAACACCACTGTGTCACCGGGAATGCGTGGAAAGACCCCGTACCCGCCCTCACCCTCCGGGACCGGCACGTGGTGATGAACTGTGCCGTTTGCGCCGTCACCTGTGCGTCGTGCTGGGCGAAGTTGTGATCGGGGAGTCGAACCCCACGCTGCCCGCCACGTACCAGGCGAGCCGGAACACCGCCGGCCCTCGGCTTGTGCCCGCTTCCCGGAGGGCTACCTGCTTTCCACGTTCAGTCCAGGAGGTCGGTCTCCCAGTTGGTGCGCTGGATCTCGACGTCGACCGCCCGGATCTCCCCCGCGACCCGGTCCGCACGGGACCGCAGCTCCGCGACCGGAAGCGCGGAGAGGTAGCGGAGTTCCGAACGGAGCTGACGGCCGTAACCGCCCTGGTTGCGCCCGGCCGCGGCGTCGGCGGCCGCGGTCAGGACACCGTGCCTGAGCCGGAGGACGTCGCGGCGCGCGATCGCGTCGGTGATCGTGCCCTCCCCGAGCGGGGTCGCGGCGTTGGTCCGGTTGATCCGCTGGATCAGTGATTCCAGTTCGTCCAGCGCGGTTTCGGCTTCGACGAGCAGGGCGGACGCGTCTTCCGACGGTTCCTCGCCCTCCTGGTGCCGTGCGTTGTCGACGATCCGGGAGCGCAGCGCCTCCACCTTCTTGGCCGCGTCGGCGCGCGAGACGAGCGCTTCGGCCAGCTTGATCCGGGACATGCCGGGAAGTATCACCAAGATCGAAGACCGGCGCATCCCGTTTTCAGCCCGCGAGCGAATGCCTCCGATAGGACGAGTCGGGCTCGGTGTATTCGATGCCGTTCTCGTCGAGTGCGTTGAACACGGTGAACCGGCCGTGCGGGAAGACGAAGCCGAGCGCGACCATGCCGTTCGCCATGTCCCGCGTCGCGCAGTCGAGCAGCTCGACGTCCTGGAGCACCTGACCCTCCAAAGCGGACAGTTCCGGAAAGACGTCCCGCCGCCACAGGAGCGGATTGGGTTCGGCCGGATCTCCCCAGTCCCATGAGGACTTCCCGTACGGGTCGATCGTGTTCCAGGTCAGGGAAATCTCGTCGAACTTCCAGTGCGTGATCTCCAGCCGTTCGTCACCGAAGTCGACCACGACGGGCGCGTCGGAGAGCCACTCGGCGTACTCGACGAACCAGGTCAGATGGACATGCCGCAGCCGCTTGCCCACCAGCGCGCGCAAGCGATCCCCGTGTGCTCTCCGGATCTCCTGGAGTCCGGAGAGCCACACGGGTTCGTAACCCTCGATGTCGAAGAACGCCACCGAGCGAGTATGCCGTCAGTCGTAGGACAGGGCTTCCACCAGCTCCCCGCTGTCCGGGTTGGGCAGGGCCTTGGCCACGTCGGCCTGCGCCACGATGCCGACGAGCTTGTGCCCGTCGATCACCGGCAGCCGCCGGACCTTGTGGTTCGCCATGGTGCGCATGATCTCCTCGGCGTCGTCGTCCGCGCCGATCGTCACCGCCTCACCCTGAGCCAGTTCCGAGGCGTGCAGCGCCCTCGGGTCCTTGCCTTCGGCCAGGACCTTCACCACGATGTCGCGGTCGGTCAGCATGCCCTTGAGCTTGCCGTCCTCGCCGCAGATCGGTACCGCGCCCACCGATTCGGCGGCCATCTTCTTGGCCGCGTCGAGCACGGTTTCGGAGGCGGACACACAGGTCGCGTTCGCGGTCATGATGTCTCGTGCCGTGGTCATCCCATCGCTCCTTCCGTCAGGGGTTCGTCCACCGGATACCCGGCATCCGCGGGCCGACACCTCAAGCCGCCGACGGCTCCAGAAGGATCTTGACCGCGCCGTCCTGTTTCTTCTGGAAGATCTCGTAGGCGTGGGGCGCGTCCTTCAGCGGCATCTTGTGCGTCGCGAAACCCTCGACGCCGAGCGGATCGGCGGAATCGGTGATCAACGGCATGATGTCGTCGATCCAGCGACGGACGTTGGCCTGTCCCATCCGCAGGGTGATCTGCTTGTCGAACAGGTCCATCATCGGCAGCGGATCGACCATGCCGCCGTAGACGCCGCTCAGCGAGATCGTCCCGCCACGCCGGACGCAGTCGATGGCCGCGTACAGCACGCTGAGCCGGTCGATCGCGGCCTTCTCGGTGATCTTCGCGCCGATCGGGTCGGGCAACAGGGCGACCAGGTTCTGCGCCATTCGCCCGATCGGGGCACCGTGCGCCTCCATCCCGACGGCGTCGATCACCGAGTCCGCTCCCCGGCCTCCGGTGGTCTCGCGGATGAGGTCGCCGAGGTACTTGTGTTCACGTGTGTCGAAGGTGGTGACGCCGGCCGCGGCGGCCTTCGCGAGCCGTTCCGGCACCAGGTCGATGCCGATCACCTTCCCCGCGCCCCGGTGTTTCGCGATCCGGCAGCAGAACTGCCCGATCGGGCCCAGCCCGAAGACCACGACCGTGCCGCCTTCGGGGATGTCCGCGTAGTCGACGGCCTGCCAGGCCGTGGGCACGACGTCGGAGAGGTACACGAAACGTTCGTCCGGCGGGCCGTCCGGCACCTTGATCGGGCCGTACTGGGCCTGCGGGACCCGGAGGTATTCGGCCTGGCCGCCCGGCACCTGCCCGTAGAGCTTGGTGTAGCCGAGCAGCGCCGCGCCCTTGCCCCGGTCGGTGACCTGGGTGGTCTCGCATTGCGATTGCAGGCCGCGGTCGCACATGAAGCAGTGGCCGCAGGAGATGTTGAACGGGACGACGACGCGATCGCCGGGTTTCAGGTTCGTCACCCCGGAACCGACCTCTTCGACGACGCCCATGGGCTCGTGCCCGAGGATGTCGCCCTCGTCGATGAAGGCACCGAGGACCTCGTAAAGGTGCAAGTCCGACCCGCAGATACCGGTCGAGGTTATCCGCACGATGGCGTCGGTCGGTTCGACCAGTTTCGGATCCGGGACGGTGTCGACCCGGACATCGCGTTTGCCGTGCCAGGTGACGGCCTTCATGGTGCTCCCTTCGGCGAGTGGCTCTGCTCCCCGCCGGATGCCCGTCCGCGCATCCGGCAAACCTCGCCGTTCCGTGCCACCGTGGATCCATGCGAACCCGGATGCTCGCCGTCGCCGTCGATTGCCGTGAGGCCGAAGCACTGGCCGCGTTCTGGAAGGAAGCACTCGGCTACCCCGAGACCGAACGGTGGACCGACGGTCATGGCGTGACCTATGTCGAATTGAAGAGCCCCGATGTGCCGAGCCTGCTCTTCCAGCCGGTTCCCGAGGGGAAGTCGGGCAAGAACCGGCTGCACCTCGACCTCGCGCCCACAGAACTCGAGCAGCGCGAAGAGGTCGCCCGGCTGGTGTCACTCGGCGCCAGGATCGTCGAAGACCCCGAGTCGGACGACTGGGTCGTCATGGCCGACCCGGAAGACAACGAATTCTGCGTGCTGCCGCGGCGCTGACCCACTCAGCCACTTAGGGATTCCGGCTGCGGTTTGGTTCCCCGGCCAAGTCCGTGAAGGCCTCCTTGAGGGACTCTGGGTCCCTCAAGGAGGCCTTCACGGACTTGCGAGGCGCTACGCGGGCCCCATGAACACCAGCAGTCACGCGGCCGCGCGTGAAGGACCCCTTCCCCGGCTCAGCCGAGGAAACTCGACCTTCACACCTTCCCAAGTACGTGAAGGCCCCCTTCATTGCGTCTAGCGCAGTGAAGGAGGCCTTCACGTACTTGCCCACTCACGAGACCGATGCGGCCTCAGGCGGCTTCATCCTCGGTCCGGACCGGCCTTTCCGAATGCAGCCCCAGCATCTCCAGCAGCATCCGGCAGTCCGTCGCGTCGCGGGCGTTCGCGACCACCGCTTGGGTCGCCTTGCGCAGCACCGCCGCCCGCACGGCCGTCGCCCCACCGTCGGCCAGTTCCTCCACCGGACGCAATTCCTCGAACGGGTTCCCCATGACCCACCTCCGTCGTCTCTTTCGTTGATACCGGATTCCGGCCGGGAAAGCCCCCGTGTTCTTGCGGTCCGGCGGCACGTCCGCCGGTTTCTCCCTAGACTGACGCCATTCGGACGAGCGGACGGAGCGGGAACTGACCACCGAGTTGCGCGGGGAGATCGTGACCCTGACCCCGGTCACCGAGGCCCACGTCCCGGACCTGCGGCGCATCCGCGGCACGGCCGAGGTCGGGGCGCGCTGGGGTTCGGTCGACGACTCCCCCACCTGGCCGTTCGACGACCCCACGACGGCCTGTTTCACGGTCCTCGAAGGCGGCGTCGTCCGCGGTTTCGTCCAGTACGGCGAGGAGGAGGACCCGATGTACCGGCACGCGTCGGTCGACCTCTTCCTCGACCCGGCGGCGCACGGCCGGGGCCTGGGCACGGACACGGTCCGCACGATGGCGCGGCACCTCCTGCACGATCGCGGGCACCATCGGCTGGTGATCGATCCCGCCGTGGACAACGACGCCGCCATCCGCTGCTACAAGGCCGTCGGTTTCCGCGAGGTCGGCGTGATGCGCGGCTACGAGCGCGACACCGACGGCGAGGGCTGGCACGACGGGTTGCTGATGGACCTGCTCGCCGAAGACCTCACGTAGCGCGTCAGCGCGACTCCGACCAGCACCACGGCCATCCCCGCGAGCACCCGCGGGCCGAGGTCCTCGCCGAGCACGATCGCGCCCAGCGCGACCGAGACGACCGGCAGCAGATAGCCGACGGTCGCCGCGGAGGTCGCGCCTTCGTCGGCGATGAGCCGGTAGTTGAGGTAGAAGGTGACGCCGGTGCCGAAGATCCCGAGGACGACTACGGCGAGCACCGCGGTCACGTTCAGCGGCCCGGCCGGTGCCGCGTCGAAGGGCAGCGCGAGCGCGCTGAGCCCGGTGGCGGTCAGCAACTGCGCGGCGGAGATCGCGATCGGACCGCCTTCGCCGACGAGTTTCCTTCCCATGTAAGCGAAAGCGATCGCGTAGCTGATGCCGGCGCCGAGCAGGGCCAGCGTCCCCCAGCCCAGCAGGCCGCTCTTCTCCCAGGGCGCGAAGATCAGCAGGATGCCGGCGAAACCGAGGACCAGCCCGCCCACACGGACCACCGTGAGCCGCCGTTCGGTGCCGATCCCGATGCCGATAAGCAACGACCACAGCGGGGTCGTCGCGTTCATCACCCCCGCGACACCGGAATCGACGGTCAGTTCGCCGATGCTGAACAACGCGAACGGCAAGGCGTTGCAGAAGAAGGCTGCGACGAGGAGCCTTCCCCAGATCCGGCGGCCGCGCGGGAGGCGTTGCCCGGCCCAGCGGCTCAGCACGAGAAGGACGGCCGCGCCGAGGGCGCAGCGGACGACGGTCACCTGAACGGGCGGCAGCCCGGTCAGCGCGAGCTTGATCCACAGGAACCCGGAGCCCCACAGCAGGGCGAGAACGCCCATCCGGGCCAGGGTTCCCGGTGCGCCGATGCTCACTTCGTTCCTTTCGCCGGGCCGCTCGATACCTCTCCCAAAGCTGCCTCGGGCGACTCGTCAGGACAAGTGAAAAGATCTACACCGACGTTAAGCGGTCCTACATGTTCCGGAAGGACCCGGTCGTGGCCGCCGGAAGCGACGGCCACGACCGGTTTCCGAGGAGATCAGCACTCGCCCGGTGTTCGCAAGGCGGAACGGGGCCTGCTCACATTTCGCGGTCGCGCATGATCCACCTCCCTTTCGACCGGCGCACCGGTGGGGAACGGGCGCGTTCTCGCACAGTTTGGGGGCAGACTTCGCACCCGCGCACACCCGGTGGCCGTGTTGTGACCCAGGCAATGGGAAGGTTGTGGCACGATCTGCCGCGAAGCGGGGAGAAAGGTGCTTCTGGTGACCGAGAATTCCGGTTCGGCCAGATCCGGGGAGACCGGGAAAGCACGCGCGGAACCGAGGCCGGTTTCGACGGCCGCGTCGACGTTCGGCCGCGCCCTGCGGCAACGGCGGCAGGCCTGCGGGCTGGCGTTGCGCGAGCTTCAGAAACTCGCCTATGTCGACAAAAGTCTGATCAGCCGGGTCGAACGCGGGCTCACCCCGCCGAGCGCGGAATTCGCCGAAGCCTGCGATCGCGCGCTGGGCGCGGGCGGGACCCTGATCGTGCTCGCCGAGGCCGCCCGAGCCGAACCGTATGTGCATCTTCCCCCGCCGCCCGATCATTTCGTCGGCCGCGAAGAACATTTGGCGCTGCTGGACGAAAAGGTGTTCACCGAAACGGCGAAAGTGGTCTTCGTCGCCGGACCGCCCGGGGTCGGGAAGACCGCGCTCGTGCTGAATTGGGCGAACCGGCGCCAAGAAGAGTTCGATTGCGTGCTCTGGTCGGATCTGCGCGGCTACGCGGCGGGCTCCCCCGCGCAACCCGCCGACATCCTCGACGACCTCCTGCGCTGCGTCGGGGTCCGCCCCGACCGGGTCCCCGCCGAGGAGCACATGCGGCTCGCGCTCCTGCGCGGCCTGTTGCGCGGCCAGCGCACCCTCGTCGTACTGGACAACGCCCTCGACTCACCTCAGGTGCGGCCGGTGCTGCCCGGCACCCCGGACACCACCGTGCTGATCACCAGCAGGCGGCGGTTGTCCGGGCTGGTCGTCGGCAGCGGCGCGGTCCAGGTTTCCTTGGAGCCACTGCGAGAACTCGAAGCGACGCGGCTGATGGCCGACCTCATCGGCGACGAACGCGCGGCGGGCGATCCCGAAGGCGTCGGCAGGCTCGTCCGGCTGTGCGCGGCGCTGCCGCTCGCGGTGAACATCGCCGCCGAACGGGTCGCCGGCCATCCCCATCAGAGCGTCGGCGACCTCGCCCGCGAACTCGTCGCCGAGGGGCGGCGGCTGGAACTGCTCGCGGTCGACGACGACACCGTCGGGGTCCGGGCCGCTTTCAGCTGGTCGTATCGCGCGCTGGAGGCCGACACCGCCCGGATGTTCCGGCTGCTCGGGCTCCATCCCGGCCCGCGGTTCACCGCGGGGGCGGCGGCCGCGCTCGCCGGGCTGCCCGGGCACGACGCGCGACGGCTGCTCGACCGGCTCGTGCAGGCGCATCTCGTCCAGCAGGTCGGCGCGCAGTATTACCGGTTCCACGACCTGATCCGCGTGTACGCCGCCGAAGAGGCCAACGCCGAGCGCCTGGAAGACGAGCGGCAGACGGCGGTTTCCCGGCTGACCCACTGGTATCTGTACGCGGCCAACGCCGCGAGCTGGACGCTGACCCCGGCCCGCGACCATCACATCGATCTGGGGCCGGCACCCGAAGGTGTCGAGCCGCTCCGGTTCGCCACGTTCGACGAGGCCTACATCTGGTGCGCGTCGGAGATGCCGAGTATCACCGGCGTCGCCCGGCTGGCACTGGACCACGGGCTGTACGAGGTCGGCTGGCGGCTGCCGGTGGAGCTGTTCGACTACCACCTGCTCGGCAGGCCGTGGCAGACGTGGATCTCCAGCCACGAGGTGGCGATCGAGTCCGCGAAGGCGGGCGGTGACCTCGGCGGGCTGGCGTGGTCGGCGATCAACCTCGCCGAGGCGCACCGGCGACGCGGTGACCTCGATCGCGCGCGTGACCTGTTCGGCCAGGCCGTCGAGATCTCCGAGGAGATCGGCGAGAACCCGAGCCTCGGCTGGGCGCTGGTCGGGCTCGGCAACATCGCGCACGAACGCGAGGACTACGCCGAAGCCGTCCGGCTCGCCGAGCAGAGCGTGGAGGTGAACGCGCGGATCGGGTACCAGCTCGGCGAAGCGACCGCGCGGGTCCATCTCGGCCGCGCCTACCGCGACCTCGGTGAACGGGACCTGGCCCTCGATCACGGTCTGCGTGCCTTCGACGCCTACGCGAAGGACGCCGACCAGCACGGAATGGGCTTCGCGCTGGTGCCGCTCGCCAGGACCTGCCGCCGGTTCGGCGATCTGGACCAGGCGCTCGGGTACTGCGAGCAGGCGCTGACCGCCTACCGCAACTGCGGCGACGTCTGGGGGCAGGCCGACGCGCTCGACGAACGCGGCTGCGCGCTGGCCGCCCAGGGCCACACCGACGACGCGATGGCCGTCTGGCGCGACGCGCTCCAGCTCGTCATGGACCTCGACGACCGGAAGGCGAACGTGCTCCGGGGCCGCCTCGAAGGCGCCGTCTAGAGCTTCACCGGCAGGTTGTGCAGGCCGCGCGTGATCGCGCTCGGCCACCACACGAGCCGGTCCTCCGGCACGGTCAGCGTCATCGACGGCGCGCGGTCGAACAACGTCTCCAGTGCCGCGGACGCCTGCATCCGCGCGAGCGCGGCGCCGATGCAGATATGCGGTCCGACCCCGAAGGCCACGTGCCGCACCGGCCGCTCGCCAGGGCGGAAGGCGAGCGGTTCGGGGTGTACCTCCGGGTCGCGATTGGCCGCCAGCAACGACAACAGGATCGGATCGCCCGCCTCCATCCGCTGCCCGGCGAGTTCCATCGGCTCGGTGACGAACCGCCAGCTGGTGTTCTGCAGCGGGGTGTCGCGGCGCAGGACCTCTTCGATGACGAGCGTCAGATGTGAACCGTCGGCGCGGGCTCGGGCCGCCTCCTCCGGATGCGTGATGAGGGTCAGCGCGGTGGACGCGATGAGACTGATCGTCGTCTCGTGCCCGGCGATCAGGGACAGGAACGCCGTCGCGGCGACCTCGTCTTCGGTCAGTTTCCCGGCCGCCTCCTGGGTGAGCAGATCGCTGATCAGGTCCGCCCCCGGTTCGGCGCGTTTGCGGGCGACGACGTCGGCGAGCAGCGCGTCGAGATCGTCGGTCGCCTTGAGCATCGACGCCATGTCCGTGACGTCGCCGGCGGCGACCACCAGCGCGGGCGGGCGGACCTCGTCGAGCAGGCTGTCCGGGATGCCGATGAGTTCGCAGATCGACCGGATTCCCAGCGGGTACGCGAAATCCTCGACGAGATCGCCTTCGCCCCGGTCCAGGATCGGGTCGAGCAGCTCGTTCGCGAGCTGATGCGTGCGGTCGCGCATATGCTGCAGCCGCCGCGGGCCGAACGCGCCGGCGCAGGCCTTGCGCAGCCGCGCGTGCTCGTCGCCTTCGACGTTGTTCATATGCCCGATGAGCGTCGGCCGGTGGTCGGCGGGCAGCCCGAGGTTGGCCTTGCGCCAGTGCTCCGCGGCGACGGACGGGCATTTGGACAACCGGGGGTCGGCCATGGCGGAAACGACGTCCGCGTGCCGGGTCAGCAGCCAGGTCCAGGTGTCTCCGGGCAGCGGGAGCCGGAACGCCGGCGCGTTGCTCCGAAGCCACTCGTAGGCGGGCGAGGGATCCCTGTCGAAGTCCGGGCCGAACATCGCGGGGACCGCGGCGGCGTCGTATGCGGCGTCAGGCATACGAGCCACGATGCCAGCCCGCGGCGGAAACGCGTCCGGCGAACGTGGGTATCCGGCTGTCTCACGCGATCGTCAACGCGGTCCCCCTGTCACCCCCTTGTGGTGACCCAGCAAGATCGATGCGGGTGCGGTGCGTAACGGGTGGGAGGTGACCCTCGTCAGCGAGTTCGGCAAGCACGACCGTGACGCGGTCTCGGCGCGGCCGCGTGGTTCGCTCCGGGGTTTCGCCGACACCGTCGGCCTCGCCTCCGCCCGCGTCTGGCGGTTGCGCGGCCGCGCCTGGAACACCCTGCGTCATCCGGCCGGGTGGGAACTGTGGCGTCTGCCGCCCGCGGCGGTCTTCTGGATGCTCGGCACCGAGATCGCGGTCGCGTCCTGGGCGCTCTACAGCGGTTTCAAGTCGTCCGCCACGACGACGGATCTCGTCCGCTTCGGCGTGATCGCGGGCTGCACGATCTGGTACCTCGTCCAGACCCAGCATCCGGAGGAGCAGCGCCGGGCCGACGACCGGCGCGGCGAGCACATCGACCAGACCGCCGTCTGGCTGGGCGGCGCGGCCGTCCTGCTGCCGCCCGCGTTGTCGCTCGCGCTGCTGCTGATGGTGCGCGTGCAGCGCTACTCCATCGCGCACAAGGCGATGACGACCTTCCTCTTCACCACCGCCGCGCACGCCGCCTCCATCCTCGGCGTGCACATGATCACCAAGCTGACGTCACTGCACACCTGGCTCGAATCGGGCACGCTCCCCCAGCGTCCCGGCGACATCGCGGTCGCCGCCGTCGCGCTGGTGGGCGCCGCGCTCTGGTACTTCGCGTCGCAGACACTGCTGATCAGCATCGCGCGCGGCCTGGCGTGGGGCGGCTGGCGGCGGCAGAAGCTGATCGGCAGCTGGGCCGACAACGCGGATTTCGTCTACGCGCTGCAGCTCGCCGCGTGCACGACGATCCTCGGCGCGGTCAACATCGCGCTGGTGCCGTTGGTGATGATCGGGATCGCGCTGCGCTCGACCCGGCTCTCGCAGGCGCTGGCGGACACGATCGCGCGCAGCCAGCGCGACCGGAAGACCGGGCTGCTGACCGAGGACTCGTTCCACGCGCCCGCCGCGCTCCGGCTGCTCGAAGACCAGACCGGGCGGCGGCCGACGGCGTTCCTGATGCTGGACCTCGACCACTTCAAGCAGTGGAACGACAAGTACGGGCATTCCGGCGGCGACATCGTGCTCGGCTGTGTCAGCGCCGTGCTGCGGCAGAACACCCGCTCCACCGACGTCGTCGGGCGCTGGGGCGGCGAGGAGTTCTCGGTACTGCTGCCGGACACCACCCGCGAGGAGGCGATGCGGATCGCCGAGCGGATCCGGGTGGCCGTCGCGAAGACCGCGATCACCGGCCTGACCGAACTCGCCAGCGGGCACGCCACCAACGAACCCCGCGCGGTGGGCCCGATCCACGGCTGCACCGTGTCGATCGGCGTCGGGCTGTCGCCAGAGCACTCGACGGATTACGGCGAACTCTTCCGCGCCGCGGACGCCGCCATGTACCAAGCGAAACGGAGCGGGCGGAACCGCGTGGTCGTGGCGCCCTCCGTCGTCCCGCCTTCGCCCCGGGCCCCGACGTCACCCCTGAGCCGGGCTGGTGACTCGCGCCGCGACTGACGCGTTTAGTCCTCTGAATGCGTTCGGCGGCGGAGGCCGGTCCTGGCCACGACCGACGTTGCGAAAGCCACTTTCGCAACCTTCAACGTTGCGAAAGTGGCTTTCGCAACGCGCCCCGCGAAGCACCGATGCCACGTACGGGACCCGAACGGTCCCATACGTGACATTCCGGAGCGCCTCCGAAGACCCGCGTCAGCGGCGGGTCACGAGGCGGGTCTCGAGCAGATCGTCGACCACCCGGGTCTCGATCCCGGTCCGCCGTTCGAAGGCGGACCCGCACAGCGGCCACAGCGCGGCCAGCACCACCCCCACCGCGGACAGCGCGGCCAGCACCAGCGCGGCGACGAACTGGGCGGCGCCGTCGGTCGCCGTGCTCAGCACCGCGAAGCCGATCAGGACGATCCCGGTCGGCAGCACCGTGGCCAGCGCGACGAGATAGGCGGGCGTGCGGCGCAGGTCGCGGCGGCGGCTGGTGAGCCAGGCGGCGAGCAGGCAGGCGAACGACGCGCCGAGCAGGCAGGCGCCCGCCGTGTCGCTGAGCCGGTGCCAGCCCAGCGCGACGGTCGACGACGCGACCCACGCGACTGCGACGCCGCCGATGCCGATGATCGCCGGGCGGAACCGTTGGGGCAGAACGAAGGCGAGCGCCATCAGGATGGCCATGGCGGCACTGACGTGACCGCTGGGGAAGCTGTTGTGTCCCGGTCCGCGGCCGCCGTCGGGCAGTTCGGGACGGACGAGGACGTAGAGCTTGAGCAGCTGAGCGGCGACGAGCGGGAGCACGAGGACGGTCAGCGCCGGGATCAGGAGACCGGGTTTGCGCCGGAGCAGCGCCAGGCCGACGAGCCCGATCCCGGCGGCGCCGATCACCAGCACCATGTCCTGGTCGCGCAGCGGTCCCGCCCAGTCCATTGTGGACCACTGACCGGACTGCGCGCTCCGCACGACGCCGTTCTCGGCGAGCTGCCCGGCCGACGTGTGCACGAACAGCACGTAGGTCACGACGAACGCGGCGGCCAGTCCCAGTCCGGTGGCGAGCTGGAACACGGCCCTGGACAGGGTCCGCCGGGTCTCGGCGTGCCGTCCCGGCAGCGGACGGCGGGCGGGGGTCGGCTTCGCTTCGTGGATGAGTAGGGCCATGCGTCCCACTGTCCCCACGCCGTTTAGCCGTGAGGTCCGGACAATGTCATGGTTCTGCTACAAGATCGAGCCGAGTCGCACACGCGCCGAGACATCCGAATAATGGCGGCGTGGCAAGTGTCCTTGTGATCGAAGACGACGCGTCCGTGCGGGAGGGGCTGGAACTCGCGCTGCGACGGCAGGCGCACACCGTGTACACCGCCGAGAGCGGCGAGCTCGGGCTGGAGAAACTGCGGGTGTTCCAGCCCGACATCGTCGTACTGGACCTGATGCTCCCCGGTATCGACGGCTTCGAGACCTGCCGCCGCATCCGCTCGGCGGGCGAGGTGCCGATCATCATGCTCACCGCCCGCAGCGACGACTTCGACATCGTGGCCGGGCTGGAGGCGGGCGCCGACGACTACGTCACCAAACCGATCGAGCCGCGGGTGCTCGACGCCCGGATCCGGGCGGTGCTGCGCCGCGCGGTGAGCGAGAAGCCCGCGAGCGACGACGCCGCCGGGGAACGGCACGGCGGCCTGGTCATCGACCGGGCCGGGCTGGTCGTCACGAAGAACGGCGAGCCGGTCTCACTGACCCCGACCGAGCTGAAGCTGCTGCTGGAGCTGTCGCGCACGCCGGGTCAGGTCTACAGCCGTCAGCAGATCCTCTCCGCCGTCTGGGATCACGACTACCTCGGCGACTCCCGGCTGGTCGACGCCTGCGTCCAGCGGCTGCGCGCGAAGATCGAAGACGTGCCCGCGAAACCCGAACACGTCCAGACCGTCCGCGGCTTCGGGTACCGGTTCGGCCGTTCATGAGGCTGCTCTCCGGGTTGCGGCCCCGGCTCATCCTGGCCTTCGCGGCGATGACGATCATCGGGGCGGCGGCCGCGGCGGGCGCCAGTTACGTCTCGGCCCGCACCGCGATCCTCGAAGCCGTCCAGGACGCGGCCATGAACCAGCTGAAGGACCGGGTCGCCGCCTACGGCCGCCCGCTGTCCACGCCGCCGACCCAGGACCAGCTCAACGATTTCGCGGGCAGCCTGCGGTTGAACGCCGTCGCGGTCTACCGCAACCTGCGGTCGGTCAACGGCCCGGACCTCAACACCTTCTCCCCCGAGCTGCGCCAGACCGTCGCGACCGACAACCGCATCCAGTTCCAGCGCGTCGACCGCGAAAGAATCCCGGAACTGCTGGTCGGGCTGCCGGTGCTGGCCAGGCAACCCGACGGGACGATGCAGAACAGCGGCGTCGAGGTGTACTCGCTCACCTCGCTCGTGCAGCAGCAACAGGCCATCGACGAACTCGCGAAATCCGCCTGGCAGACGGCCGCGCTGGCCCTTCCGCTGGCCGCGGCACTGGCCCTGCTCGCGGCGAGACAGGTGCTCAGGCCGGTCCGGGCGCTCAACACCGCCGCCGCACAGCTCGGCGAAGGCAGGCTCGACGTCCGGCTGCCCGCCAAGGGTTCCGACGAGCTGGCCGAACTGGTCACGACCTTCAACAACACCGCCGCCGAACTCGAGCGCACGGTCGGTGAGCTGAGAGCCATGGAGGCCGACGCCCGCCGGTTCGTGGCCGACGTCTCACACGAACTCCGCACCCCGCTCGCGGCGATGAACGCGGTCACCGACGTCCTCGACGAGGACGCGGAGGCGCTGCCGCCGGACACCGCCGTCGCGGCACGGCTGGTCTCCGGCGAGACCCGGAGGCTGACGCGGCTGGTGCAGGATCTGGTGGAGATCTCCCGGTTCGACGCGGGCCGCGCCGAACTCGCGCTCGACGAATGGGATCTCGCGACGGCGATCCGCGACAGCCTCGACGCCCGCGGCTGGCGCGACGGCGAAGACCTGGTCACCGACCTGCCGGAGGGCGTTCTCGCCCGGGTGGACCGGCGGCGGCTCGACCTGATCGTGGCCAACCTCGTCGGCAACGCGTTCCGCCACGGCGCGCCCCCGGTCGAGGTCCGGCTGCGCGCCGACGGCGACGGCGTCACCCTGGCGGTCGAAGACCACGGGCCGGGGATCGCCCCCGAGGTGCTGCCGCATGTGTTCGACCGGTTCACCAAGGCCGACACCGCCCGCGCCCGTTCCGAGGGCAGCGGGCTCGGGCTGGCGATCGCGCTGGAGAACGCCCGCCTGCACGGTGGCGACATCACCGCGGCCGACACCGGGCACGGCGCCCGGTTCGTGTTACACCTGCCGCACCGGGCCGAAGGAGCGACGCCATGAGGAAGCCCCGCGTACTGCTCGTCCTCGCGGCCGCGGCGCTGGCGGCGGCGTGCGGTGTCCAGCCGACCGGTGTCGTCCCGGCCGGGCCGGGGCCGTCGATCCGCGCCACCACGGGGCCGAACGTGCTCGGCGGCCTGACGCTGTACTTCGTCTCCGACGGCCGGGTCATCCCGGTGACCCGGCCCAGCGAGGGCTTCATCTCCCCCGAGGGCGCGGTCACGCTGCTGCTGCAGGGACCGACCGACCGGGAAGCCGCGCAAGGACTCACCACGTTCGTCCCGCCGGAGTTGGGCAAGCTCCGGGTCTACTCGGGCGACCCGTCGAGCCTCTCGCTGCCGTACTCGGTGCGCAAATTGTCCAACCAGGCCATCAATCAGCTGGTCTGCACCGTGATCGCGGCCTCGACGGCCACCGGCCGGGCGCCGCATTCCCCGGGGGTGAACGTGATCTCGCCGAACGAGGACGTGTACTTCCAATCCTGCAAAGCGGACTGATTTCGTCACTCACAGTGCTCACATAAAAGCACTTCTCGTATCTGTACGGACGTGAGCCTCTTTTGGTTCAACGATCAAGGTAACTGTGGGCGAACACACTCGGGCGTGACATTGCCGTGTCCTTTTCGTAATGTTGCCCGGAGCTCGCGGCCCCCGACGCGAGTTCCCGTCCCCGAAGTGGTGAGTGATCAGAGAAATGGCCGGCAGACATCGCAAGATCAAGGCTCCGCAGTGGAAGCTCCCCGCGGGTATCGCGGCAGCGGTCGCCACGGCGCTCCCGGCGTCGATGTGGCTGACCTCCGCAGGTTCCCCTGACGTCGAAGCGGCCAGCGCCGCGCTCGCGTTGAAGGCTCCCCCGGTCTCCAGCGTGACTCCCCCGCCGTCGACCAGCAGCACCCCGCCCTCCAGCAGCACGACCACCCCGCCGCCGTCGACCTCCTCGGCTCCCCCGAAGCCGACGACGTCGACCAAGGCCCCCGCCCCGGTCAAGAAGACCGTGCCCGCCGCGACGGCGTGTTCGACCAGCCTCGCCGGCACCAAGCCGCACGTGGCCCAGGTCGGCAACCACGTGAAGGCCAAGTTCGGCGTGAAGAACGTCGGCGGCGTCGCCGGCCGGGCGAACGCCAGCGACCACCCGTCCGGCCTCGCGCTGGACTTCATGGTGGACACCGCCACCGGCAACGCGATCGCCGAATACCTCATGGCCAACCAGAAGGACTTCGGCATCACGTACGTCATCTGGCGCCAGCGCTACAACGACGGCAGCGGCTGGGACACCATGGAGGACCGCGGCGGCGCGACCGCCAACCACATGGACCACGTCCACGTCTCCTTCGCCAAGAGCGCGAAGGTGAACGTCAGCTGCTAACGATGCCGAGCGGACCGCTCGCCGGGCTGGATCACGGGTCGCCCCACGACCTCTTCCACGCCTTTGACGGCGAGCCGGTCCGCTCGCTCGTTCTCCGGATGCCCGGCATGGCCCTTGACCCAATGCCACTCGACCTCGTGCCGTGACGCGGCTTCGTCGAGACGGCGCCACAGGTCGGCGTTCTTGACCGGTGTCTTCGCCGAGGTCATCCAGCCGTTGTTCTTCCAGTTGCGCACCCAGCTGGTGATGCCGTTCCGGACGTAGGTGCTGTCGGTGTAGATGTCCACCGTGACCCGGCGCTTCAGGCTTTCCAGCGCCTCGATCGGCGCGGTCAGCTCCATCCGGTTGTTCGTGGTCGGCCCGGGATCCCCGCCGTAGATCTCCTTCTCGACGGTGCCGTACCGCAGCACCGCGCCCCAGCCGCCGGGACCCGGATTCCCGCTGCACGCGCCATCGGTGTAGATCTCGACTTCCGCCACCGGGACACCCTAGCGACGAGGTTCAGTCCGGCAGGAGCGGCACCCACGGCTCTTCGACCTGCCCCAGATGCACCGCGCGCGTGATGGACTTCGAACCGAACCGGTCCCGGACGGTGTCGAGCGTCGAGTCGAGCGCGTCCCTAGGTTTCGCCCCGAACGGCAGCGCCAGCTGGATCGCGTCGTCCTTCGACAGGTTCGTGAGGGCGAGCCCGATCAGTGTGAGACCGCGTTCGTCGATCAGCGGTCTCGCCGTGGCGAGCAGGTCACGCGCCGCGGCGACGATCGCGCCGGTCTGTTCGGTCGCCTCCATGAGGGTGTGCGAACGCGTCGCCTTGGTGAAATCGGCGAATCGCATCCGCAGCACGACGGTGCGGCACACCCGGTGCGCCGCACGCAGGCGGCGGGCGAGGCGATCGGCCAGCGTCAGCAACGTCGCGTCGAGCTCGGCGGGCGAACGCGGCCTGCTGCCGAGCGCGCGCTGCGCCCCGATGGACCGGCGGCGGCGACCCGTCTGCACGCGACGCGGGTCGTCGTTGTGGGACAAGGCGTGCAGATGGGCGCCGACGCCGCGGCCGAGCATCCGGACGAGTTCCTTCTCGCCGAAACCCTCCATCTGCCCGACCGTGGTCACCCCACGCTCGCGGAGCTTCCGCGCCGTCACCTTGCCCACGCCCCACAGCCGCTCGACCGGGAGCGGATGCAGGAACTCCAGCTCCTTGTCGTGTGGCACGACGAGCAGGCCGTCGGGTTTCGCGACCCCGCTGGCCACCTTCGCGAGGAACTTCGTCCTGGCGACGCCGACGGTGATCGGCAGACCGACCTGCTCCAGGACGTCCTTCCGCAGTTTCGCGGCGATCCGGCTCGGTGTGCCCGCGATCTTCAGCAGCCCGCCGACGTCGAGGAAGGCCTCGTCGATCGAAATGCCTTCCACGAGCGGTGTCGTGTTGCCGAAGACCTCGAAAACCGCCTTGCTCGCCGCCGAGTACGCGCGCATCCGGGGCGGGACCACGATCGCGTCGGGGCACAGCCGCCGCGCCTGGCCGCCGCCCATCGCCGTGCGCACGCCGTACGCCTTCGCCTCGTAGCTGGCGGCCAGCACGACCCCGCCGCCGACGATGACCGGCCGCCCGCGGAGCTTCGGGTCGTCACGCTGCTCGACCGACGCGTAGAACGAGTCCAGGTCGGCGTGCAGGATGGGACCCTCGGTCGTCATAGAACATATGTTCGCATCAAACGGCCCAGTGGCCAAGCCGTCTCACCCGAGCGCTCCCGCGAGGGCCGAAGCGAGGAGGGCGACGGTGGGATCGTCGTCTTCGGCCAGGTCACGCAGCACGTCCAGGGCGAGCGCGGGCGGCATCTCGACGAGGGCCTGGGTGAGGCGGATCCGCGTAGCGGGGTCACCAGCGGCGAGCTCGCCGGTCAACGCGCTCATGATCCGGCTCGCGACACCGTCGTCGCGAGCCAAGGCGCCGAGGACCTCGGCCGCCTCGACGTCGGACGTGCCCTCGACCACCATGCGGACGAGTTCCGGCACGGCCGCGCTCTCGCCGCGCGACCCCAGGGCCAGCGCGGCGCGGGCGCGGACCGCCCGGTCCCGGTCGCCGAGTGCCTCCGCCAGCGCCGCGGTCGCCTCATCACCGGGCATCCCGGCGATCGCGAGGATCGCGCGCCGCCGGACGTCGACGTCGTCGGAACGCGCACCGGACGCCAGGCTCGCCACGCCGTCGCCGCCCGCCCTCGCGAGAGCCCACCGCAGTGCTCCGGCGACGTTCGGATCGGCTTCGGCGAGGACCGCCCCGGCCAGCAGTTCGGCGGGCACCTCGGCCGGGGCCAGAGCGGTCTGCTGCCGCCGAGCCGCGTGAGGCGAGTTGAGCCCGTGCAGCAGCTCGACGATGCGCAGAACCCCTTCCCAGCCCGTGGGTGCCGAACCGTCGACCGCGCGGAGCCGGTCGAGCAGCTCCTGCTCGCGGCTCAGGCGCTCCTCGGTCCGCCGGATGAGGTCGCGGACCAGATCGGACGGCTCGAAGGCCGGATCCTCCAAGGCGCGGCCGATCTCGCGCAGCGACAGGCCGAGGGATCGCAGGCTCTCCACGTGGAAGATCCGGCGGATGTCCTCGTCGGAGTACTCGCGGTAGCCGCCGAAGGTGCGGCCGGTCGGCCGCACCAGCCCGAGGGAGTCGTAATGCCGGAGCATCCGGCTGCTCACCCCCGAGCGGCGCGCCACCTCACCGATCAGCATCAGGCTCCCTCCGGTCCCAGCGCGACGATCCGTTTCGACTCGTCGAAACCGGAGTCCGGGTCGCGCAGCAGCCGCTCCGTGGCGCGGGCATGCGCGCACACCTCCAGATCGGCACTCGCCAAAGCCTTCCGCAAGACGGGCTCGATCACCGGTCCGAGCGCGACGAGCGCCCTGCTGAGACTCAACCGGACCGTCCGGTCGCCCCGGCCGAACTGGTCGGCCAGGTCACGGGCCAGCCGGGCCCGCTCCCCGTCGGGGACGAGGACGACGGCGGCACGCCACGCGCTGCGGGCGACCTCGTCGTCGGCGTCGTGCAG
Source organism: Amycolatopsis keratiniphila subsp. keratiniphila (assembly GCF_001620365.2). GTDB lineage: Bacteria > Actinomycetota > Actinomycetes > Mycobacteriales > Pseudonocardiaceae > Amycolatopsis > Amycolatopsis keratiniphila. The sequence goes on along the minus strand of NZ_LQMT02000017.1, from coordinate 7,809 downwards.
CAGCGACCGCGTGATCGCGGGCCACGCGGCGCGGTCCCCGATCTTGGACAGCGTGTGCAACGCCTGGCTCCGGGCCTGGGCGACCTCCGAACCGAGCTCGGCCAGCAGCACCGGCACCGTCTTCTCGGCGGGCAGCCGGGTCAACGCCCAGGTCAGCATGTCCCGGACGTAGAAGTCCGGCTCGATCGCGCACCGCGCCACGAGCGGGCCGACGAACCCGACGTCCGGATGCGTCCCGGCCGCCAGCGCCGCCTGGAGCCGCGTCGACGAGCTTTCGGAGCCGAGCGCGTCGAGCACGCGCAGGTCCGGTGAAGTCCTCTGTGTCGTGTTGATGGGAATCACCTCCTGCGCTCCAGTGAAGACCTTGTCACGATGTCAAGGTCAAGTCCGAACCCGAACCGGTGTACGGCACTAACATGGATCCCGGTCAACGTAGTGAGATGGGGGTCCACGTGCGGCGGCTATCACCGGGCGCGACGGCGGCCGCCGCGGGAGTCGCGACCGTGGCGTCGATCCTGACCGGCGTGGTGGGAAACCTCGCGACGAACACCGTCGGCGAGATCGGTGCCGGATGGAAGCCGGTCATCTGGACGACGCTGGGCGTGCTGGCGGCCGCGGTGACCTTCTCGGCGATCCGGAACGCACTGAGATCCGAACGCGATCCGACGGCGCCCGACGCCGGATCGGCCGAGCGCCCCGAAGTCCCACGCGGGACAGCGAAGCGCATGGCGTGGCAGGCGAAGGCGATGCTCGTGGTGTGGGCGACGCTCGCCACCCTCGGTCTCATCGGCACCGTGCACGCGCTCACCACACCGCACTTCTTGGACATCGGCGACACCTACATCTCCTCCTTCCGGCTCGTGCGGAACACGATCGGCGGCTGGGAGGTCACCACACCCGCCGGTATCGCGATAGGCGCCGCCGTCTTCGCGTGGGGCATTCCTCCGTTCGTCGCCGGTGCGATCGCCTACCGAGCCGTTCCGAGGTCGGCCGGCGGAACCGCCCGCACCCTCGCCGCGTGTGTCGCTTTCGCCGGTGCCGGATGGTCCGTTTTCGCGGGAAGCCTCGCGTGCTTGTCGGCGCTCCGGCAGCTGATACCGCCGGGCGTCGCCGTCTACCTCGCGCTGCTCGGCGTCCTTGCCTTGACCTTCATCGCGTGGGGGTGGGCGGGCGAAGCAGGCCTGGGTGCCGGGTCACGCCGCTGAACTCGCTCAGTCGAACGGGGGGCCGGAGTACGAGACCCGGTGCTTGAACACCTCCCCGTCGCGGATCTCGGCGGAGTACGTCGGCCTCGGCGAGATCGCGCGCCAGGCGTTCAGCACCTCCTCCGATTCCCAGTACTCGAAGATGTTCACCCGGCCCGGTTCGAGCGTGTCCGCCGAGATCACCACGTCGAGGCAGCCGGGATGGGCCCGCGCCTTCTCGACGATCACCTGGTGTCCCTCGACGTACCGGTCCCGTTCCGCCGGGTCGACGTACACCTTTCCCGCCACGATCACCGTCATTTCAGGCTCCTTTCGTCCGGTCGGTTCACCCCACCGACGAACGCGGACGACGCGAACCGACACGGGCGCGGAAGAAATCCGTCACCGATCGCCCGCCGGCGAAACACCAGATCGCGATCACCGGGTCGCAGATCGCGCAGCCGAACGACGAATCGTCCAGGAACGGGATGATCGGGGCGCCCTTCAGGTGGTGAACGATGTCCCAAGCCGTGTGCAGCAGCCAGCCGATCCCGATGAACGTCCACGATTCGAGCCCGCGGTACGCCACATAGGCCATCAGTGCGGTGAAGACGAGTTCCCAGATCCCGAGCCCGCCGCCGCTGGCGTAGGCCGCGCCGGCGCCGGCGATCATGACCGCGTTGAAGCGGCGGCGGTGCGGCTCGTGGATCAGCGACATCAGGACGACGTAAACGAGGCCGACGAGAATCGGCGCGATGATCATCATGGTTCGACGCTAGAACCGGGCGGGACCCGCTCCCAGTGGCGTGAACGACGCCTTCCAACGGGATCTCGCCATCGGGCGGGTACGTTGCGGTCATGCACACCGTCGCGGTCCTCGCGCTGGACAAGGTGATCCCGTTCGACCTCTCGACACCGATCGAGGTCTTCACCAGGACCCGGCTCGCCGACGGAACCCCGGGCTACGAAGTGGTCGTCTGCGCCGAACATCCGGAAGTCGACGCCGGTCACTTCACCCTGCGCGCGCCAAGGGGGCTGGACGCGTTGCGCGAGGTGGGCACGATCATCGTCCCCGGCACCGCCGAGCCGACCCGGCCGTTGCCGGAATCCGTCCACGACGCCTTGAACGCTGCCGCCGCGCGGGGCACGCGGATCGCCTCGATCTGTTCCGGCACCTTCGTTCTCGCCGCCGCGGGTCTGCTCGACGGCCTTCGCGCCACCACGCACTGGGTCGCCGCCGACGCGCTGGCCGCGGCGTACCCGGAGGTCGACGTCGACCCCGACGTTCTCTATGTCGACAACGGGCAGATCCTGACGTCCGCGGGCGCCGCCGCGGGCATGGATCTCTGCCTGCACCTGATCCGGCGGGACCACGGCTCCGCGATCGCGGCCGACGCCGCCCGCCTCTCGGTCATGGCGCTCGAACGCGAGGGGGGCCAGGCTCAATTCATCGCGTTGCGGCATCCACCCGCGCCCCGTGGCGCGAAACTGGAGCCGACTCTGTTGTGGATGCAGGAAAATCTCGCGCGCGAACTCACGCTCGCCGACATCGCCACACGCGCCGGGATGAGCACGCGCACGCTGATCCGGCACTTCCGCGAGCAGACCGGGACGACGCCGTTGCAGTGGCTGCACCGGACCCGGGTCCGGCAGGCGCAGCATCTGCTGGAGACCACCGAGTACGCCGTCGAACGGATCGGCGCCGAAGTCGGCTTCGGTTCGCCCACCTCGTTCCGTGACCGGTTCAAGCGCACGACCGGCGTCAGCCCTGGCACCTACCGGCGCGCTTTCCGTTAAGCGGCGAGGGCCAGCGCGGTGTCCGACGCCCGCGCCCGGGCCTGGTCGGCGAACCTCCTCCGCGCCACGACGACTCTGAGCCATCGTTCCGAACGCTCGGCGTCCAGCTCGGAGGTGGCGCGGGCGAGCACCTCGGCGGCGTGCGCGGCGGACTCGATCTCCGCGGCGGCGCCGAGGTAGTCGCCGGCCTCGATCAGCTTGTAGGCGTGGCGCATCTCGGTCTGCGCGGTCGAGTAGATGGCGTAGGCGGCGAGGTTGTTCGCCAGCGGGCCCAGTGAATGCGACATCGGATTCTCCGTTCCTTACTCTTACCGACACGTCGAACGGGACCGCCCTGGTTCGACACGGCGGACGGATTTTTTCCGAGGGTTGCGCAAAGTGGCCGCTTCAGGACAGCCTGAAGCGCATGCCAGCCCGAGCGGCGTCGTTCCGCAGCGTCTTCGCGGTCGCCGGATTCCGCCGGATCTGGCTCGCGCATCTGCTCTCGGTCGCCGGCGACCAGCTGGCCAGGGTCGCGCTCACGGTGCTGGTGTTCGACCGGACGTCGTCGGCGGGCTGGGCTTCGGCGGCGTACGCGCTGACCTTCGTGCCCGATCTCCTCGGCGGCGCGCTGGGCGGTGTCGCGGACCGGTTCTCGCGACGCACCGTGATGGTGGTGACCGACGTCGGCCGCGCGGTCCTGATCGCGCTGATGGCGGTGCCCGGTCTTCCGCTCCCGGCCGCGGCCGCGCTGTTGTTCCTCGTCCAGCTCATGGCCGGGCCGTTCCACGCGGCCCGCCAGGCGATGCTGCCGGATCTGCTCGATCCGGACCGGCTGGTCGTCGGCCAGGCCGTCATCTCGTCCACGTATCAGGCCGGGCTCGTGGTGGGCTTCGGCGCGGGCGCAGCCGTCGTCACCGGGCTCGGCGTCCCCGGGGCGCTGTTGATCGACGCGGGAACGTTCGCGCTTTCGGCGCTCATGCTCCGTTTCGGGCTCGACCGCTTCCCGCCCTCGGCACCCGCCCATCACGAACGTCCGTCGCTGATCGAGGGCTGCCGGCTGGTGGCACGCGACCGCAAACTGCGCTGGCTGCTGCTCATCGCCTGCTGCTGCGGCTTCTACGTCGTGCCCGAGGGCCTCGCCGTCCCGGTCGCCGCCGAACTGGGCGGCGCGGGCGCGCTGCCGTGGCTGCTGGCCGCGAATCCCGTCGGTTCGGTGCTCGGCGGTCTCCTGCTGAGCCGGATCCCGCGCGAACGGCAGGTCCGGGTGCTGGGCGCGCTGACGGTGGCGAGCAGCCTGGTGCTGATCCCGACCGGCTGGGCTCCGGGCCTGGTCACGATCGTCGTGCTGTGGACGATCTCGGGTGTCTTCTCCGCGCACGACATGATCACGCAGACGCAGTACAGCCTCGCCGCGCCGCCCGCCCATCGCGGCCAGGTGATCGGGGTCGCGATCGCGGCGTTGCGGGCGGCTCAGGCGGCGGGGATCGCGTTGGCCGGGCTGCTGGCCCAGATCGTCGCGCCGACCACCGTGGTCACCGTCGCGGCGATCGCCGGCGTGGTGGTCGCGCTCGTCGCCGGAGCAGGCTGGTCACGGGCGGTGTCGTCCCGCCGCGGCCCTGAGGAACCCGAAGATCCCGTGGGTCCGGTCGGCGGGACGACACCCGTTGGCGAACACGGTTCCTGACACATCACGTCCAGTTGTTGTCACGACGGGTCGTCCAGTTGTTGTCACGCACTACGTTCACCTCCCTTCGCGAAGCCGCGCTCGTGGGCGAGATCACTCACGTCCAGTTGTTGTCACGCCGAGTGGTCCAGTTGTTGTCCCGCATGTCGTTCACCTCCCTCGAAATAGCGATTCATCCGGCAAAAGACTCACCAGTTGTTGTCCTGCATCGGTGCACCTCCGTCGTTTCGGTTGGGCTGTCCGGGGGAATTCGGGGCCACGACTCTCATCGTCCGGACAACGACGGTCGTCGCAGTCCCGGTTCGATTACGGTGTAGATCACCGACGGAAGAGGGTGCGTGGACGGACGACTCGGCGGCGCGCGGCGGCTCAGGGCCTGGCACCTGTGGAGCCTGCCGCGACCTGTGCGTTCCTACGTCCTGGTCGTGAATCTCATCGCAGTCCTCTCGACCGCCGCCACGGCCCGGCTGGTCCCGGTGACCGGTACCGATCTCGTCCGGTTCGGCGTCTTGACGCTGTGCGCGGCCATCGCGATCGAGGGCACCCGGCAGATCGAACGCCAACGGGAGTACGACAGGGCCCCGTCGGTCGCCTACGTCGACACCAAGGCGGTCTGGAGCGTCGCCGCCGTCATCGCGCTGCCGCCGGTGCTCGCCGCCGCGATGGTCGTGGTGACCTACACCATCGCATGGCTGCGGATCTGGCCACACCAACGGCCGGTTCTCCCCCATCGGTGGATCTTTTCCGCCGCGACGGTGCTTTGCGGCACGCAGGCCGCCGTCGTCGTCCTCAGCCTCGGGATGCGCCACTACCCAGGCGCACCGGACTCCGGGTTGCTCGCCGGGCTGGGTGATCTCGCCGTCATCATCGTGGCCGCGGCGTTGCGCTGGGCGATCAACACCGTGCTGGTGATGGTCGCGATCGCGCTCTCTTCGCCGCCGAAATCGATCGGCGAGCTGTTCTCCGGGTTCGGCGATCAGATCCTCGAGGCTGGCGCGCTCGGCCTCGGCCTCGTGACGGCCGTCGTCCTCGTCCAGGCCAACCCGCTGGTGCTGGTCGGCGTCGTCATCGCGCTGGTCGCGCTGCACCGCGGGCTGCTGCTGACGCAGTACCGGCGCGACGCGCACACCGACGCCACCACCGGTCTCGTCACGAAACGCCGCTGGCGTCAGCTGGCCGAAGAACAGCTGGGTCGCACGCGCGCCGGCCGCAAACTCGGCGTGCTGTTCCTCGACCTCGACAACTTCAAGACGATCAACGACACCTACGGCCATCCCAACGGCGACCTCGTCCTGCGCGCGGTCGGCGACGCGCTGCGCGCCGAGGTCCGCGAACAGGACGTCTGCGGGCGATGGGGCGGCGAGGAGTTCGCGATCGTCATCCCGGACATCCACGGCGAGGAGACGCTGCGCCAGGTGGCCGAACGGATCCGGCACCAGGTGGCGGTGGTCTCGGTCGCGCTGCCCGATCGCGACACCGTGCTGACCGACCTGACGGTGTCGATCGGCGGGGCGCTGTACCCGGCGGCCAACATCACCAGCGTCGACGACCTCCTCGTCGCCACCGACACCGCGCTCTACCGGGCGAAGCAGGGTGGCCGCAACAGGGTCGAATTGGCACCGCCCGCGCAGTAGGATTCGCCGCGTCTGGGGAGGCGCGATGGAGCGATTCGCTCGGGGTCCGGTCGGTCTGGTGGTCGCGATCCAGGTTTTGGTGCTGACACTGGTCTCCGGGCGATACGGCTTCCACCGCGACGAGCTGTACTTCCTCGCCGCGGGGAAACGGCTCGCTTGGGGATATGTCGACCAGCCGCCGCTGACACCCTTGCTCGCACGGATCTCCACCGACGTCTTCGGCGCCACTCCCGCCGGCCTGCGCGTGGCCGCGACCCTGTGCGCCGCCGCGACGGTGGTCCTGCTGGCCCTGGTCGCCCGCGAGTTCGGCGGCGGCCGCGGCGCGCAGGTCCTCACCGCCGCGACGACCGCGCTGGCGGCGTTCGTCGTGGTCGACGGGCACATGCTGTCGACGGCCACCGTCGACCTGCTGATCTGGAGCGCGCTCGGTCTGGTGATCCTGCGCCTGTTCCGCACCGGCGACGGACGATGGTGGCTCGCGATCGGCGCCGTCGTCGGCATCGGGCTGGAGGCCAAATGGCTTGTCCTGCTGATGGTCGCCTCGATCGGCCTGGCGGTGCTCGCCGTCGGCCCGCGGACGGTGTTCCGCAGCGGCTGGCTCGCCGTCGGCGTCCTGCTCGCGCTCGTGCTGGCCGCGCCGGGCCTGATCTGGCAGGCGGCGCATGATTTCCCTTTGTTGACCGTGGCTTCCGGTATCAGCGAGGACGACGGCGCGGAGAACCGGATCCTGTTCGTGCCGATGCAGTTGCTCTATCTTTCCCCGGTGGTGGTGCCCGTCTGGATCGCGGGCGGCCTCCGGCTCTGGCGTGATCCGGAATTGCGCTGGGCCCGTTCCCTGGCGCTCGCTTTTCCGGTGTTGTGCGTGATTTTGCTGGTACTGGGCGGAAAGCCGTACTACTCGGCGCCTTTCCTGTTGCTGCTCACGGCGGCGGGCGCCGAACCCTGCCTGCGTTCACTGGACCGGGTCTCGCGTCGTGTCGGGGCGGCGGCGCTGGCCGTGCTGGGTGCCGCGATCTCACTCGTCGTCGGACTGCCCCTGCTGCCGGTGTCCGCGCTGGCGCCGGTCCTGGTGGTGAACAAGGAGCAAGGCGAGCAGGCGGGCTGGCCCGAGCTGGCTTCCTCGGTCACCCGGGTCTGGGAGCGGATCCCGGCGGAACAGCGCTCGACCGCGGTGATCTTCACGCGGAACTACGGACAGGCGGGGGCTCTGGAGTACTACGGGCTTCCCGCGGTGCACTCGGGGCATATGTCCTATGCGGACTGGGGGCCACCTCCCGCCACGGCTTCGGGGCCCGTGGTCGTGGTGGGTCCGTACCTTCCGGAGTGGTTCACCGGCTGCCACGAGGCGGCCGTGCACGACAACGGGCTCGGGGTGGAAAACGACGAGCAGGGAGTACGGATTTCCTTGTGTGCGGGGACTTCCCGGCCTTGGGCCGCGCTTTGGAGCGAGTTGAGGCACTACTACTGATCCGAAACTGTCGGTGGTCGGTCGTATGTTCTCCGTGTGCGGCCGTGTCATGACAACCGT
>NZ_LQMT02000016.1:2199-2321 GCF_001620365.2 Amycolatopsis keratiniphila subsp. keratiniphila | reverse complement strand
GGCGTCCTGCCCGGCTTCGGCGACCACGTAGCCGATCAGCCGCTCGTGCCGGGCCAGCACCACCGCCTGGGCGACGCCGGGCAAGGCGGCGAGGGCGGCCTCGACCTCACCGGGTTCCACCC
>NZ_LQMT02000016.1:508-2156 GCF_001620365.2 Amycolatopsis keratiniphila subsp. keratiniphila | reverse complement strand
GAACGGATCGGCGACGAACCGCTCGGCCGTCAACCCGGACCGGTTCGGATAGCCCTGCGCCACCCCGGCTCCGGCGACGTACAGCTCGCCGGGCAGCCCGGGCGGCACGGGCCGCAGGAACGCGTCGAGGACGTAGGCCCGCCGCCCCGAGAGCGGACGGCCGATCGGCAGCACCGATCCCGACGGCGCACCGGGTTCCAGTACCCACCACGTCGCGCACAGCGTGCTTTCCGTCGGGCCGTAGAGGTGCCGGATCCGGACCTGGGGGCACACCTTCCGCACCCGCTCCACCGCCGAGAGCGGCACGGCGTCCCCACCGGTCAGCACCTCGCGGAGACCGGCGACCGACTCCGGTGCTTCCTCGGCCAGCACACGGAAGGAGCCGGCGGTGAGGTGGGCGGCCGTGACCCCAGCGGCCACGTAACCCGCGAGCGACTCGCCGTCCACCGCCCCCGGCCCGGCGAGCATCAGCCGGGCACCCGTGAGCAACGGCACCCACATCTCGAACAAGGAGATGTCGAACGCGTGCGAGGCATGCATCAACACGGTGTCCCCGGGACCGACCCGCCAGCCCGGTTCCCCCACCAGCGCGGCGACGTCGCCGTGCGACACCGCGACCCCCTTGGGCGTGCCGGTCGAACCCGACGTGTACATCACGTACGCGACGTCGTCGGCGCTCACGTCCGTCGAAAGACGCGGGGCTCCGGCCACCGCCTCACGCGTTCCCGGATCGTCGAGGACGATCGGCTCGAGCCCTCCGTCCAGCACCGCGCTCCGGTACGTTTCCGCGCACACCACCGCCGCCGGTTCCGCGTCGGCGAGCATGAACTTCACGCGGTCCGCCGGATAGGCGGGGTCCACCGGGACGTACGCCGCGCCCGCCTTCCACACCGCGAGCAAGGTCGCGATCAGACCGGGCGAACGTTCCATCACCACGGCCACGCGATCGCCGCGCCGGACACCCCGGCCCTTCAGGTGACCGGCGATCCGCTCCGCGCGCTCGGCCAGTTCCCCGTAGGACAGCGCGGTTTCGCCCTCGACGACCGCGATCTCGTCACGGCGGCTCCCGGCCTGGCGGTCGAACAGCCGCGTGGGCAGCGTGCCCGGCGCCGGAGCGGACGTGGCACCCCAGTCGTCCACCAGCAGGTCGCGTTCGGCCGCGGTCGTCACTTCGACGCCGGCGACCGTGAGCCCCGGCTCGTCCGTCAGGCGGCGCAGGACCGCGCCGAAGCGCTCGAGGATGGAGAGCGCGGCGTCCCGGTCGAACAGATCCGGCAGATAGTCGAGTTTGAGCAGCAACGACTCGCCGGGGACGGCGACCAGTGTCAGCGGGTAGTGGGCGGCGATCCGGCCCTGCTCGATCCCGGTGACCACGTCGTCCCGGTCACGGGATTCGTGATGGAACTTCTCGAAGACGATCAACGTGTCGAAGACGGCGCCGGGACCGGCCTCGTGCTGGATGTCGGCCAGGCCGACGTACTGGTCGGGGATGAGGGCCGACTGCCGTTTCTGGAGATCCGCCAGCAGTTCCCGGACCGGGGTGGCCCCCCGCAACCGCACGCGCACCGGAACCGTGTTGAGGAACAGTCCCACCATTCCTTCCACGCCGGGCAGATCCGGCGGCCGCGCCGAGACCGTCGCGCCGAAC
>NZ_LQMT02000016.1:0-494 GCF_001620365.2 Amycolatopsis keratiniphila subsp. keratiniphila | reverse complement strand
CCACGTCGGTCCGTCCCGCGAGCCGTGCCAGCAGCAGCGCCCAAGCCCCCTGCACGACGGTGTTCACCGTCAGCCCCTGCCCGCGGGCCAGCTCGCCCACAGCGCGCAGGAGGGCCGAGGGCAACCGGATCTCGACGCTCTCCGGCACGGACGGCGCCCGGCCCGGATCGGCGGGCGCCACCAGCGTCGGCTCCTCCGCCCCGCTCAGCTCCGCCGCCCACGCCGACAGCGACTTCGTCTTGTCCTGCCGGTTCAGCCACGCGAGGTAGTCCCCGTAAGAGGCCACCTCCGGCAATGCGGACGGATCACCGTCCGCCGCGTACAGCTTCGACACCTCTTCGACCACGATCGGCAGCGACCAGCCGTCGAGGATCGTATGGTGGCAGGTCACCAGGAGGCGGCGTTTTCCGTCCCTCAGCCGGAGAAAGGTCAGGCGCAGCAACGGTGCCCGGGTGAGGTCGAAGCGCCCGGTCCGGTCCTCTTCGGACAGTTCC
>NZ_LQMT02000015.1 GCF_001620365.2 Amycolatopsis keratiniphila subsp. keratiniphila | reverse complement strand
CGGTCCTCTTCGGACAGTTCCCGCACCGCCGCTTCGGGGTCTTCGAGCCGGGAGAGGTCGACTTCCCGCCACGGCAACTCCACCTGCCTGGCGATGATCTGCACCGTCTCACCCGATTTGCGCTGCCGGAAGCAGGCCCGCAGCGGGGCGTGCCTGGCCAGTACGGCCGCCCAGGCGGCGCGCAACCGTTCCGCGTCCACGCTCCCGTCGAGGTCCAGGATCCAGTGTCCGATGTAGACATCCGGACCTTCGCCGTCGTAGACCGCGTGGAAGAGCAACCCGGCCTGCAGCGGTGACAGCGGCCAGATTTCCTCGATCCGCGACTGAGCCATCAATTTCTCCCTCGATCAGCGAAGGGCATGGAGTTCGTCGCCGAACTCAGCCTCGAATTCCTCGATCTCGTCTTGTCCAGGTGGTCGAGGACGGCAGCGACAGGCCGGTGTTCTCCCCCATGCGAGGATCATCCGCCTGCCGGGCCGGACCGGACAACATGTCCAAGGTTTCTTTTGCCTAGCGGTGAAAGCAACGTTTCGCAGTGGCCGCGGGGGGCGTCGCTTCCGGCCGGGACCGGGGTGCGCGAGGCCGTGTTGCGAAAGCCGCCTTCGCCTTACCTCTTCAGTCGCCGATCACGACCAGCGTCACCCGGCGTCGAACTCGGCCTCGAATTCGTCCATCTCGTCCCGTCCGATGTCGAGCAGGGCGACGTCGGCCTGCGCTCCCACCTCGGCGGAAGCCGTCCCGCGGCCGATGAACGCCGCGATTCCCGAAGGCGTCCGGTATTCGAACACCTCTCGCGCGCCGAAGGTCATTCCGTCGCGATGCGCCCGTGCCGCCAATTGCATCGACAGGAGCGAATCCCCGCCCAATTCGAAAAAACTGTCGTCCGCGCCGATCCGCGTCAGGCCGAGCACTTCGGCGAAGAGCGCGCACAACGCCCGTTCCATTTCGGTCGACGGCTCCCGGCCTGCCGAAAGCCCGCGGAAATCGGGATCCGGCAGCATCGCCCGGTCGACCTTCCCGTTCGCCGTCACCGGCAAGGCGTCGAGCACCACGATCGCCGCCGGCACCAGATGGTCCGGCAGGATCGTGGCGAGCCGTTCGCGCAGCGGNNCGCCGCCTCGATCTCACCGGGTTCCACCCGGAAACCGCGGATCTTGACCTGGTCGTCGGCCCGGCCGGCGAACACCAGCTCGCCCTCGTCCGTCCAGTACGCCAGGTCCCCGGTCCGGTACATCCGCCTGCCACCGGCGAACGGATCGGCGACGAAACGCTCCGACGTCAACGCCGTGCGGCCCAGATAGCCCTGTGCCACCGCGTCGCCGCCGATGTACAGATCGCCCGCGAAACCCGGCGGCACCGGGCGCAGGAAGACGTCGAGCACGTACAGCCGCCTGCCCGGCAACGGCCCGCCGATCGGCAGCACCGGCGCGAGCCCGTCGCCCGGCTCGATCGCCTTCGACGACACGCACACCGCGGCTTCGGTGGGGCCGTACGCGTGCCAGACCCGCAACCGCGGACAGGCCCGCCGGACCCGGTCCACCATCTCGGGCGGCACCACGTCGCCGCTCAGCAGCAGTTCGCGCAGTCCCGAGAAGACCTCCGGCGATTCCTGTGCCAGCGCACGGAACTGCCCGGCCATCATGACGACCGCGGTGACACCTTTCGCCACCGAGGCGACGAGCCGCGCGGCGTCGACCATGCCCGGTTCGGCGAGCAGCACGGCCGCCCCGGAGCCGAGAGACACCCACAGGTCGAACACCGACGCGTCGAAGGTGTGCGGAGCGTGCATCAGGACCGTGTCGCCGGGCCCGACGGCCCATCCCGGATCCCCCACCAGGATCGCCGCGGCCCGGTGCTGGACCACCACCCCCTTCGGAGTCCCGGTCGATCCGGACGTGTAGATCACGTAGGCCGGGTCGTCCGCTCCGGCGGAGAACGGGGGAACCTCGCCTTCGACGGTCTCGTCGACGACCAGCGCCGGGTATCCCGCGGGCACCAGCTCCACGGTCTCCGCCCCGCACGCGACCGCCGCGACCGCGGAGTCGGCCAGCATGAACGCCACCCGGTCCGGCGGATAGTCCGGCGAGACCGGTACGAACGCCGCTCCCGCCTTCCACACCCCGAGCCAGGCCGCCACCAGCTCCGCCGACCGCTCCATGACGACGCCGACCCGGTCGCCGCGGCGCACCCCGCGCCGCGTCAGGGCGCCCGCCACCCGGCCCGCCCACGCGTCGAGTTCCGCGAAGGACCAGACCCGGTCCCCGTCGATCACCGCCGTCGCGCCGGGTGTCTCGCGCACCCACGCCGCGAACATCTCCGGCACCGAAGCCGACGGCACCCCGTCACCGGTGTCGTTCCACCGTTCGACGACCAGTTCCCGCTCGGGCTCGCCCACCACGTCGAGCCGCCCGACGGGCGCCGCCGGATCCGCGATCATGCGTTCCAGCACGCGGACGAGGCCGCGGTGGGCCTCCTCCGCCAGTGCCGCGCCGACCTGGTCCGGCTGGTATTGCAGATCGGTCGTGAGGCGCTCGCCGGGCATGACCACCAGGGTCATCGCGTACGGCGCCGCCTGGTGGTACTCCCGCAGGGTCAGGCTGAGCCCGCTCGGGGAGACCGCGCCCGCCGCGGGGTCGGCGTAGTTCTCGAATCCCACGACCGTGTCGAAACCGGCTCCGCCGAGCTTCTGGATCTCCGGCAGGCCGAGGTGGTGATGCGCCACCAGCGCGGACTGTCGTTCCTGCAAGTCCTTCAGCAGCACGGCGATCGGCTGATCGCCGTCCAGCCGCACCCGCACCGGCACGGTGCCGATGAACAGTCCCACGGTCTGTTCCACGCCGGGCATCTCCGCCGGGCGGCCCGAAACCACCGCGCCGAACACCACGTCACGACGACGGGCCAGCCGGGCCAGCACGATCCCCCACGCCCCTTGCACGAGCGTGTTCAAGGTCAGCCCGTGGCCGCGGGCGAACTCGGTCAGCGCGGCGGTGAAATCCGGTGTGTGGCGGATCAGTTCGCGGGCGGGCGGACCCGGATCCGCCCCCTGCCGTTCGGGGAGCCCGAGCGCCGATCCGTCGGCGCCGGCCAGTTCCGCGCGCCACGCCGCCCGCGCCGCTTCCTTGTCCTGCTCGGCGAGCCAGGCGAGATACGTCCCGTAGGAGCCCGCGGGCCGCAACCGCGGACCGCCGCGGCCCGCCGCGTAGATGTCGAGGAGGTCCGCCTCGAGGATCGCCCGCGACCACCCGTCCATGACCAGGTGATGGCTCGTCGTCACCAGGCAGTGCCGGTCCGGGCCGAGCCGGATCAGCGTCAGCCGCAGCAGCGGCGGTTTCGCCAGGTCGAATTTCCGGGCGCGTTCCTTCTCCGCGATCGCGCTCACCTCGGCCAGCGCGTCCGCTTCGGTCAGCCCCGACAGATCGTGTTCCGCCCACGGCGGCTTCGCGGCACGGAAGATGAGCTGCACCGGCTCGCCCGATTTCCGCCGGTGGAAACCGGCGCGCAGCGCCGCATGCCGGTCGAGAAGGATTTCCCACGATTCCCGGAACCGCCGGACGTCCAGCGGTCCGTCGAGGAACTGCGTCTGCTGGGTCATCTGGATGTCGGGGGCGTCCTCGGCCAGCAGCGAGGCGTGATAGAGCATTCCCTCCTGCATCGGGGAAAGCGGCCAGATCTCCGCCAGCGCCGATCCGGAAGTCGTTGCCGACGTGCTCACGATGCCCGCCCCTCGCTGAGTTCCGCCGCGATCGCTTCGAAGCCCTCGATCTCGTCCTGGTCGAGTTCGAGGAGACCGAAATCGGAGGCGGTGTGCCCACCGGCGGTGGGGTCTTCCGCCTGCCGCGCCAACCCGGACAGCGTGTCCAGCAGCGCGCGGGCCAGTCGTTCGATCCCGGCGTCGTCGAACGCCTCGTCCGACCACTCCACCATGAGCGTCAGTTCCGGCCCGTCCGGCAGATCCTGGACGATCGCGTTGACGTCGAGATCGTGCGGCAACCGCGTGGCCGGATCCATCGAACCGCCGATCTCCCCGGCCAGTTGCCACGCCCGCACTTCGCTCGCGTCACCGGCGACGAACCGGCCGAGGTAGTTGAACCCGATCCGGGCCGACGGCAGCGCCGCGAGCACCGGTCCCGTCTCACCGTTGAGGTGACGCAGCAATCCGTGGCCGAGCCCGTCGCCGGGTACCGCGCGCGATTGCTCCTTGACCGCCTTCAGCAACCCGCCTGCCGCCGCACCCCCGGCGAGCACGTCGGCCAGATCGATACCGGCCACGTCCAGCCGGACCGGATACGTGCTGGTGAACCAGCCGACCGTCCTGGACAGGTCCATCCCTTCGACGGGATGACGGCCGTGGCTCTCCACGTCCACGAGCACCGTGTCCTCGCCACGCCACCGGGCGACCGCGCCGGCCAGCCCGGCCAGCAGCACTTCGTGCACGCCACAGTGGAACACCGCCGGTGCCCGGCTCACCAGCACCGACGTCTCGGCGGACGGCACCGTCCACGACCGCGAACGCACCGCGCCGGACGGAGCGGGACCCGGCTCCGACGGCGGGCCGAGAATCGCCTTCCAGGCGGGCAGTTCCGCGACCCGTTCGGCGGAAACGGCCCATTCCTCCAGCAACGCCGCCCACCGGCGGAACGACACGCCCACCGGTTCCAGCTCGGGCCGCCTGCCCGCGGCCGCCGCCTCGCAGGCGGCTCGCAGGTCGGCCGTCAAAACACGCCACGACACCCCGTCGACGACGAGATGATGCGCCGCCACGACCAGCCTGCCCACGCGATCCGGTCCGGCGTCCAGCCACACCGCCTGGACCATGACCCCCGCGGCCGGATCCAGCCGTCCGACGGCTTCCCGCGCCGCGGACTCGGCGGCCTCGGCCAAGGCGGCTCCGGCCTCCACCCGGGTGATCATTCCCGCCGCGGCCACCGATCCACGCTCGCCGACCACGAGGCGCGCGCCACCGTCGGCGACCCGCGCGCGCAACATGTCGTGCGTGTCCAGCACGGCGGTGAACCCGGCGGCCAAGGTCTCCTCCGTCAGGTCCGCGGGCGCGCCCGTCACGACCCACTGCGCGAACCCCGCCCCCGCGACGCCTTCGCCGAACATCCGCATCACCGGGGTCAGCACGACCTCACCGACGCCGTCCTCGATCGCGGCCGGATCCGGCTGTGGCACGGCGGTTTCCGCGACCAGCTGCGCGAGCCGCTCGGGCGTCCGGTGGTCGAAGATCTGCCGCGGGGTCAGCGAAAGGCCGTCACGCCGCGCACGGGAGGCGACCTGCATCGACGAGATCGAATCCCCGCCCAGTTCGAAGAAGCCGTCCTCGACCCCGACCCTGGCCAGCCCGAGCACCTCGGCGAACACGTCGCACAGGATCCGCTCGACCTCGTTCGCGGGCTCCCGCCCGGCGGTCTTCGACGAGAAATCCGGTGCCGGCAAGGCCTTCCGGTCGATCTTCCCGTGCGGCGTGAGCGGCAGGGCGGCCAGTGCCACCACCGCCGCGGGCACCATGTACGCCGGCATCCGGGCCGCGATCCCCTCCCGCAGCGCTTCCGGATCGACGTCGTCCGGCGCCACGTACGCCACCAGCCGTCCGTCGTGGACGGTCACCGTGGCCTGGGTGACCTCGGGGCGGCTCGACAGGGCGAATTCGATCTCCCGGGGTTCGACCCGGAAGCCGCGGATC
>NZ_LQMT02000014.1:174520-313356 GCF_001620365.2 Amycolatopsis keratiniphila subsp. keratiniphila | reverse complement strand
TCCCCGTACACCTACTTGGCTTCCGTCCCCAGCACGCCGCCGGACTGGGGCGCGACCACTTCGCTCCTGCTCGTCTCGGGCGCGCTGATCGTGCTGGGCGTCCTCGGCTATCACCGCAGGGACCTGAACACCTGACCCAGGTCTAGGTTGAGCTGCATACTCGGCGAATCCTCATACAGATGTGCGGAGCTGGAGATCGAGAATGGCTTCGACGCGGTAGAGGTCTCCTTCTCTCTCTGAGGAGAAGCGCGTGCGACATAAGGGCAATTGCCTTGGCGTCGGCTACTGGACCGGGCTCGCGTTCAGTACGGTGACCGCGACGCCAACCTGCATCGCGTTCCTGCGTCACCACAGAGCACGCGCGTTTCGAGGATCGGCGTGAAATGCGGATTCGAGCCTCACTTGCCGTCTCGTGATCGGTGATTCTCTACCTTGCGGTTCTTGGTTGCGCCGGCGGCAGCTGCTTGTTCTCGGCGACCCGGCTGCCTGACGACTGAGGTCGGCCACTGCGCAGCGAATGCTCGATCAGGGTCGACGCCAGGCGCGCACAGGACAGGTAGTTCGACACGAGGTGAAAGTCGAAGGCATGAGCGATGCTGTGCTCGTCGATGTCTACGTCAGCGAATCGCCGCGACACTCCGAAGGGCGGTACAGCCACCAGATCACCTGGATCGGCGAGGTTGACCCACCGGGCCACGCCGGGTGGCCGGGCTCCGCGGTCTTTCACCGGTGTGGGGAACAGCTTGGGGAAGACGGCGTGGGGGAGTGCCAGCGGCGATCCGAGGGTGACCAGCAGGTCGATCGAAACGTCCGGGCATGCCCACAATGCTTCATAGGCGACGACCGACCCGAGCGAATGTGCGATGACCACCTCGGCGTCGGCGGCGCGGAGGGTCTGAACCACTCGTTCTCTCGCCGCTGTTCGTGCCGAGTCGTCGTTCGGGTTCAGGTAGATCGAGACTTCACGGAAGAAGGTCGCCACGAACAGGTTGACCAGGTGCGGAGACAGTCCTCGCCGTTCCGCCACCCATGCCAGGGCCTGACGTAGTGGCCAAGTGCCCCATCCCTGACGGCCTTGGGTAGGGAGATCGAGGCTTTCGAGCCAGATCCGCAGCATCTGCTCGACCTCGGCGGGCAGGTTGTCGAGGTCGTCGGCGCCCTGCCTGCCCGGTATGCGTAGCAGGTCGGCGTAGTAGGCGACCTCGACTGCATGGACGTCCGGCGACCTTGACGCCAGGTGCCGTCGCCAGATGGAGGACAGTTGCCGGGACGCTTGATCCGCCCTCTCACCGGGACGGTGGTTTCCGACGCCGTGAACACCGATGATCCGGGCCATCAGCACCCTTTCCCCAGTCGATCGAGAACCAGCACATCTTGGCCGGTGCAGATCACGAGACCCCCGTCCGAGGTGATGTCGAGTGCCCAGACCGGTGCCGGCATTTTCATTACCTCAGTGCATAGGCCGGTGTCGAGATCCCACACCCGGACCGTCCGGTCGAACCCGCCGCTGATGGCGGTCGGGCTTGCGCCGATCTCGGTGCACACGACGGCCGCGATCCAGTCACTGTGACCAGAGAGGGGTGTCCTGAGCGACCGTCCGGTCCGGAGATTCCAGAGCCTGACCAGGAAGTCATCGCCGGCGGTCACCGCGACCGGGTCGCCGTCGAGCACCGTACAGGCCACCGCGTAGACCCGGTCCCGGTGATCCCGTGACGGCGGATGTAACGGCGTCCCATCGGTCAAGTCCCAGATCCTGACCGCGTGGTCGTTGCTCACCGTGACCGCGATCGGACGTCCGTCGACGCTCGTCGAGGCGATCGCCCGGCTCCAACGGTGGTCGACGACCTGACCGGGTCGGACAGCGCCGGTGGAGGGGTCCCAGAACCGTACGGCCTCGTCGCCGCACACGACCATGGTCGTATGGCCGTTCACTTCGGCGCAGGTGATGGCATTGATCCAGCCGGTAGCCAGGCCGGCGCTGCCGACGAAATTTCCGGTAGCGGTGTCCCAGGCGCGGACGGTGCCGTCCGCGCCACCGGTCACGGCCAATCGCCTGCCGTCGAGGTCCGCGAGCGCGACAGCGGAAACCGAGCCGCCCGACCCAGCGAAAGGCTTGCCGATTCTCTCGCCGGTGCTCATATCGAGTCGCCAAGCCCGGCCGTCGCTGCCCGCGGCGACCACGATGCCTGAACGTCCGGTCCCGGAAGAGGCCACCGCAGTGACCCAGCTTCTTTCGTCGGCGAAGGGCAAGGTCGACGCCCAACGAGGGACCCAGCCGTTGGGTTGGATTTCCGAAGCGATCTTTCGTCCCAGCTCCGCGTCCCCATGACGAGCTGCTTCAATCGCGAGGATCCAGCGGCGGGTCGCCAGTGACTCGTCCCGGAACGCCCAGGACTGGCGCGCTCGCGAATACATGTCCCCACGGAGCCGGGCGGCGGCCCCCTTCGCGCGGTGAAGCTCTGGCAGGAGGCTCCGGCCGTCGGCATGGAGTAGGAACTCGATGTCGAGGAGCAGCTCGTCGACGCGGCCGGCTTCGATGGCGTGGTGGATCACGTGGCGCAGAAGGTACGGCGGTACCGAGGACCAGCTTCCCCAGCGGCCCGATCGAATCGCACCGAGTAGTCGGTCGAACACGGCGCCGGAGCTCGCCCCGATGTCCTCCGGACCGTCGGTCTCCGCCGTGCTGACCGACATCGGGTGACGGCGAAGGTAATCGGCGAGACTCTGATGCAGCAAACGGTAGAGCGTCGTGCCGTCCTGTTCGACCGTCGTCCGCAGATAGAACCTGACCGCGTCGAGTGAGCTGCGGACCTGGTCCTCGGTGGCCGTACCGCAGAAACCTTCCGCGAGGAAACCGACCACCTCGGCGGGAGCACCTTCGCCGACCGCGTGTGCCACAGCGGCCAGCGTCGCGCGTAGCTCGGCACGGTCAGGCCGTGTGCCCAATTCCAGTTCCAGAACCTCGGGCAGGCTGCGAGGTGTGGTCGCGCCCAGCTGCTCGGCCTTCTCCAGGGAGGTAACCGGCGCCAGGTGGTCGAGGTAGCCGGCGAACATCCCAGCGACGAGAAAGGCTCCCCATTCGGGCTCGCTCGGCGTCGGCTGGTCGTCGACGAGGCGATCGGCGATAGTGTCGGCGAGCCGTTCTCGCACGGGCCGCTGAACGGCTGAGTCGTATCCCGGCACGTCCGCCAGCCGCGCCTGCATGTACTCCCCGAGATCGGAGCGGAGTTCGGCGCGCTCGACGGTGTCCAGGTCGGTCAGCCCGTAGTCTTGCGCCGCGATCTTCCGGATCGGCCGGAATTCCGGCCAGGGGCGGAAACCGACCAGCAGCCTGCAGACAGGGGTGTCGTCGAGCTGCCGTGCCGAAATGAGGGGCATGAGGAAGTCCCTGATCATCCGGTTCGGGTCCAAGGCCTCGTCGACGGCGTCGACCACGACGACCGGCGTGACCGGAAGCCCCGCCAGCTCCGCGATCAGTCCGGAGACGGAACGACCTCGGCTTGGTTGAGGCAGGCCGAACTGCCGGACGAGCGAGTCGACGAGCTCCGGGACCCGGCGTTGGCGGGCGTGAACCGCCCCGAGATAGGGATTACGTGACGGGCACCCCGCCGCTTCCAGACGAGTTCGTACGTGCGGTACCGCTGCAGCGAGGACCGGGTGGGCTGCGCAGACGAGCGCGCCGAGCAAAGCGGACTTCCCGACACCCGGACTGCCGGTCACGACGCGCAGGCCGCTGGTCGGCTCGGCGCCGTCCATCCAGCGCGCCAGGGTCCGCAACTGCCGGCGTCGGCCGGCGAAGTGCGAACCGACCCGGCCAAGGAAGTGTTCCGCGTCGAAGACGTCGTCGAGTTCGTCGAGGAAACTGCGCAGCGGCGACTCGATGGCCTGCCGTGCCATGCGCTGAGGGTCGTCGACGAACCGGGGATTGGGGAAGAACGGCAGTTCGGGAACATCCTGTGCCGGATCGAGCGGCGTCGCGTGCACCCGCTGGGGCAGACCCGGCATCGCCTCGACGCGCTCAGCGATCCTCCGCGCGAACGCCGGGAACGAAACGTATCTCCTACTCGGGTCGGTACCGAGTCCGTCGACGGCCAATTGCCGCAGGACCGCGGCCACCGACCGGCTGAATCGGCCGTCGAAGGCGTCTTCATCCGGTCCCGCCCCCGCGATGACCCAGGCTCTCGCATCGCGTCCCGCACGTGCGGCGAGCCACGGAAGGCGTGCCGCACGCCCGGCCCGGCAGAGGTCGAGGAGGAACAGCGCTGGTGCCCGGCGTTGCTGCGCGGCCGAAATCCACTCGCTGACGTTGGTCCCCAGACCGGTACGCCCGCAAGCCGGGACCACATCGAGGCGGTGATCGTCGTCTCCGATATCGCCATGGGAGACGACATGGACGACGAGGCACGTTTCGTCATCCTCGAGTTCATGGCCGATAGCGCCGACCATGTCGCGGCGTTCAGGATTGTGAAGAGTTGTTACGTCATACCGTAAGTCTGTCAGAGCATGGCTGACGGATTCGGCTACCTCATTGGCGAAATCGAGTGGAGGCCATGCCGGATCGTCGAGCGCTGGTTCTTCACCGACAGGAACGGATGAGGAGAATTTTCCCACTCCGAAGAGCAGTGCCCTTTGTGTGCTTGCCGTTCCCGGCAGTTCTGGCGCCATGCCGAAACCCGTTCTCCCCCGGTGAGCTGACCGGTTTACGTTACGCAGAGGCCTGGTGAGGACTGAATACGGGTGCCTGACGGGGCCAAACGGAGGTGCGGTGCGGCGTCTCGACCGACTTCGTGAACGTTCTTCGCGATGGCGACGGTCAGCCGGGAACGTAGGGAGGAGAGCGGCATGGCAAAGGCCTCACGCCGAGAGCGAGCAAGGGATCCTTCGTCGTCAGCAGATCCGCGGTCTTCGGTTTCAGTATCGCAGTACGCTTCAGGTTCACGAATTCGTGGGGAGAAGATGTGAAGTCGAATGAGCCCCATGTGTCTCGCTGGTCTTGGTCAGGCCGCTAGCCAGCCGCTTGTGGCCAGGAGAAGACCCACGGCGGGGAAGAGATTGTTCATCTGGTGGGCGATGACGCTCGCGAGCAGGTTGCCGGTGTACATCCTGGCCAGGCCGAGCGGAATCGAGATCACCAGCAGCAGCGGAGTACGGGTCAGCTCCAGATGGGCGATGGAGAAAAGCGCGCTGGTGACCGCGAAAATGGCCCAGCGGTTCCAGTGCCAGTGCTCCAGCGCCTTCCACAACACGCCGCGGAAGAGGACCTCCTCGCAGAACGGCGCGACCAGCCAGATCGTCAGGAAGGCGATCAACGCGACGACGAGACTCAAACGTCGGTCGGCGAAGACCTCACCGATCGCCGAGTGTGCCTGATCGCGCCCCACCCAGGCGCTCCAAAGCGCCGCCGCGGGGATCGTGAGCAGCAGCCCGCCCGTGCCGAAGGCCAGCCCGATGCCGAGGTCGCGACGGTTCCAGCGGATCGCCAGCTCCCGCCGGATGCGTGCGCGTCGTGGCCCGCCGCTGAGTGACGCGATGCCCATGGCCGCGACAAGCGCTGCCACGAGCGGCGGCACCGCGAGCACGGCCACAAGTGGCCACGGTGGGAGACGGGGGCTTTCGAGTAGCGTCGGATTCGTGCCGGCGAGGAGGACGAGCAGTAGCACCGAGGTGGCGGGCAGGCTCAACTCCGCCGCGAGGAAAACGCCGAGGAGGCGAAGGCCCGATCCCAAGCGCTTGGGGCCCGGCGCCGGTCTGGGGTGGGCGGTCATGAGCTGGAGTCGATGGCCAGTCCGTGCACCGCGACAGCCCGGCTGACGTCACTGGGCGACACGATTCCGATCAGGTCGTCTCCTTCGTACACCAGTGCCCGGCCGTCGGCACAGTCGGTGAGCCGCGGCAGCAACTCGGCCAGCGTTTCGTCGGGTTCCGCGCTGGGGATCTCGTCCTTCTGGCATGCCACGTCGCGCAGAGTGGTGAGTTCCCGGCGTTCGGCGGGTACCGACCGCAGCCGGTTGAGCGTGACCATGCCTTGCGGACGTCCCTCCGCGTCGCGCAACGGGAACGCCGAGTGCCGGCGGAGCATCGCGATGTCGTGGAGGAACCGGGCGACGGTGAGGTCCGACGGCGCGGTCTCCGGATTCGGTGTCATCACGTCACGTACCCGGACTCCGGCGAGTGCGGCACCGGTCCGTGCCTGTGTCTCCTCGGCTCCGGCCATGGTGACCACGAAAAGCCCCAGGAGGATCCACCAGAGGCCCAGACCCATTCCGGACAACGCGCGGACGAGACCGAGGCCGATCAGCAGGAAACCGAAGAGCCGTCCTGCTCGTGCCGCCCAGATCGTCGCGGTGAGCCGGTCGCCACGCCACTTCCAAATCGCCGCCCGCAGGATCCGGCCGCCGTCCAGCGGGGAGGCGGGAATCAGGTTGAACCCCGCCAGCAGCAGGTTGATCCCGGCGACGTAGCCGAGCACGCCCACGCCGAGCATCGGCAGGCCCGCGGCGTCGGCGGCCCACGCCAGCATGAACATCCCGGCGCTGGTGAGCGCGCTGACGGCGGGACCGACCACGGCGATGCGGAACTCCGCACCCGGGGTCAGGGCTTCGCCCTTGAGTCTCGCCACACCACCGAGTAACCACAGGGTGATTCCCTCCACCGCCACCCCGTTGCGCCGGGCGACGACCGCGTGCGCGAGTTCGTGCACGAGAAGGGACAGCACGAACAGCGCGGTCGCAACGACGGCGCCGATCAGGTAGAACCCCCACCAGAGGCCGGGGAAGGCACGTGGCAGCTGCATCGAGACTCCGACGAGCAGGAGCACGCAGATACCGAGCACGCTCCAGTGCAGGCCTACCGGCACCCCGGCAGGCCTGCCGAGCCGGATACTCGCCTTCATCACGGTGCTCCTGTCTCCGGTCGGGCTGCTGCCGCGTTCGAGATTCCTCATCGGTTCCTCCTCTCCGACCGTCGGTGCCGGGCGACCAGTGCCGCCGGGAGGCCGCCTATGCCCAGCAGGATCAGCACGGTCTCGCCGGTCAGGCAGCCGAGAAGGAACATGAGGCCCGCCACGATCGCTAGCGTGGTGTACGGCCAGCCACGACTCGGACGATGTGCTCGCGGACGGCTGAACTCGGCGGCGAACCCGGGTTCCTCCTCTTCGAGCTGCCGCTCGATCTGATGCAACCGTTGCTTTTCATCGTCGCTCAGCATCAGTGCACCCCCTTCATGAGTCGTTTGATGAACGGGCTGACCGCCGCGAGAAGCAGCCCGAAGAGGACGGCGCCGCCGCCCACGAAGGTGAAGTAGGCGGCCTCGTCGGCGGGGTCGTAGTACTTGGCCAGCGAGCCTGCCATCGAAGTACCCAGTGCGATCGAGAGGAAGTTGAGCGCGACCATCTGGGTACGGAACGCCTGTGGGGCGAGCTTGGTCGACAAGGACAGCCCTACCGGCGACAGCAGTAGTTCGGCGATGGTGAACATCAGCAGGATGCCGACCAGGACCAGCAACGGGGTCGAGTTGCCGGCGCCGTCGGCGGTAGGAAGGAACAGCAGGAAAGCGGCGCCCATCACGACCGTTCCCAGTGCGAACTTGATCGGTGTCGACGGTTGCCGCGGTCCCAGTTTCGTCCAGAGCGTCGCGAAGGCCCCCGCGAGCAGGATGATGAAGATCGGATTGATGGAATTGGCCCAGGAAACCGGCATTTGCCAACCGAAGAGGGAACGGTCGAGCCGCTGGTCGACGTAGATCGTCACGACGGTGAACTGTTGCTGGAACAGGGAGAAGAAGACGAAACTCGCCAAGAACATCGGAATGAAGCTGATCACACGGCTTCGCTCCACCCGTGTGATCTTCTTACTGGAGAGAATGACGGCGAAATAGCCGATCGCCGCGAAGGCGATCACGACGACGGTCACGTTCGCCAGGTTCGCCGCGGTGACCAGCCCGGTGAGTACTGCGGCCACGACGGCACCGATGGCGACGACCAATCCGGCGAGGACGATCAGGCGCCTCGACGGTGGAAGGGGATTGGGAACCACGTTAGCTTCGGAACCGAACTTCTTGCGCCCGAACGTGTATTGGACGAGGCCCAATGCCATGCCCAGGGCCGCGAGGCCGAAGCCGTAGTGGAAACCCACTTCCTTCTGGACCAGCCCGGTCAGGAGCGGCCCGACGAAAGCACCGAGGTTGATTCCCAGATAGAACAGCGAGAAGCCGGCGTCGCGCCGCGTATCGCCTTCCGCGTAGAGGGATCCGACGATCGATGTGGCGTTCGCCTTGAGTCCGCCGCTGCCGAGGGCGACCGCTCCCAAGCCGACACCCACCCCTAGGAAGCCGGGAAGCAACGCGAGCGCGAGGTGACCGAACATGATCAGCACCGCGCTGAAGAACAGTACCCGTTCCGAACCCGCGACCCGGTCGGCGATCCAGGCACCCGCGACGGTCGACAGGTAGACAAGCCCGCCGTAAGCACCGACGATACTCGTCGCTGTGGCTTCGGACAGGCCGAGACCGCCTTGGGTGCCGGTGTAGTACAGGTAAATGGTGAGGATGCCTTGCATCCCATAGAAGGAGAACCGTTCCCACATCTCGACCCCGAAGAGGGTCGCCAGTCCGCGGGGATGGCCGAAGAACTTCTTGTCTTGCTGGATCTTTTCACTGGTCATGACGGTCGTCCTCGTCTCGGCGAGCGTTACCGGATGCTCGGCGGGCTTCTCACGGGCGGGCCACGCCGTGGATCAGGGGTGAAAAGCGCCGGTCATACGCCGGGCCGCTGGGCGCCCTCTCGTCGTGCCCAACGTCGTCGTCGGCCGCGTCCGGCACCCGGCTACGACTTCCGACGATGCTGACGGACCAGCCCGTACGTGATGGCGGCGGCCACGGCCAGCACGGCTACGCCCGAAGCGGCGACATAGCCACCATCGGCACCGCGCTGCAGTGCGACGACGAACAGCCCGATCGCCCATATCTGTGCCAGAAGCGCCAGCCCCAGGCCTATCGGCGCGAATCGCTCGCGCATGGTGTGCTGCCGTTTCATGGTGCCGCCCCGGCCTCGTCGCGCGCTCCGGCATAGCTATCGTCCATAGTGGACTCGTTGTCGGTCAGTACGGCGACGGAACACGGGGCGTGGTAGAGCACCGCGTGGCTGACCGAGCCGAGGAAGAGACGTCGCAGTGCTCCTCGGCCATGGCTGCCCACCACCAGGAGCGCCGCGTCGGCCGCCTGCGCGACGAGCGCGTCCGCCGGTCGATCGACGGCGTGGTGACGGGATACCGTCACCGACGGGTAGGCCTTCTCGCCTCGGCGAAGCTGGCGTTCCGCCAAACTGTCGTTGAGCGAGGCGAAGGTGTCTTGCTCCCGTGGGCCCAGAGCGGCCGAAACGATCGTGTCGGCGATCTTGTCCAGGGGCCGGTCCGACCAGGCGTGCACGGCTCGTAGCGGTACTCGATGCCTCGCCGCGAAAGCGAAGGCGAACCTCAGCGCCCGTTCACTGACCTCCGAGCCGTCCACACCGACGACGACGGGTTTGCTCATCGGCACGACCTGCGGAGCACGCACCACCACGGTCGGCCGTCGGCTCGTGCGCGCCAGCTCGGCGGCGGTGGAGCCGAGGAGCGCTCTGACCAGGGCACCGCTCCCAGACGCGCCCACAACCACCAGTGGCGCATCGACCTCGTCGGCTACCAACGGCAAGGCGGTGGCCGGGTCTCCATCCACGACCGAGCTCGAGACATCGAGCCCCGGCCATTCCAGGCGACACTTTTCCACGGTCGCGGTGAGCTGTTCTTCCGCGACTTCCCGGAAGTGTTCCGCATTGAGCTCTGGGTAAGCCGGGGTGCCGAGTGCGTGCAGTGAAGGCGAGACCGATCCGTACATCGCCTCCTGTGCAGGCCATTCGAAGCAGTGGACGAGCAGAAGGCGGCGTTCGAGTAGAGCGGCCTCGGCGGCGCCCCATTGAACGGCTTGCCGCGATTGCGCGGACCCGTCGAAACCCGCTATCACGGCGCCGCGGCCTTCATCGGCTGGTGACGTGGTCAAAAGAATCTCCTTCCCGGACGATTCGGAGGATCAGGCGTTTTGTGGAGTCGTGCCCGTACCCGAAGGCCTGCCCTGCCGTCCTCGGCTCACACTCGGTTCCGGTTGCCCGTGACGCCTTCGTTATCGAGGGGACTACCGCGGCGAGATTCAGCAGTGGCGGGAGGTCAGCGGTCACAGCGAGATAAACCCTCGCGCGCGCCCGTTTGGCGGCCTCGCGACAGGGGAGATGCAAAACGATGGCCGAATGAGAAAGGAAAGCTCGTCATGAACTCATCCCCAAGGAACACCGGTCCCTACGCGAAGGCGTCGGAAGAGCAGGCGGTGCGATCGGGAGTGAACAGCCCGGTCGAGCCGATGCCACCCGGCCGATATGGCTATTCCAGTGCTCCGCCCCCGATGTTCACCCCGCGGCCGGAGCCTTTCCTTGCCAGTCTTCCGAGCGGCCTCGCCTTCCTGACCGGGATCTGGCTCATCACCGCACCGTTCGTGCTGGACTACACCTTCACCGGTCCGGCACGGCCCGGAGTCTGGAACGACATCGTCATCGAGGTGACCGTCGCCGTGCTGGCACTGGTCCGAGCCGTATCCCCGCGTGAAATCCCCTGGGCCAGCCTGGTCAACGTGGTGCTCGGCGGCTGGCTGGTCGCCGCTCCCTTCGTGCTGGATTACAACGAAGGCTTCGACGCGAGCCGAGCCGTGACCAGTGATGTGATCGCAGGAGTCCTGGTGATCGTGTTCGCGGGACTGAGCGCCCTGATCACCTTCCGGGGCCGGCCCGAGAACGATCACACGTCCTGATCGACCGGCGGGAGCACGTATCCTGCGCTGGTTCAGGTGCTGCGCGATCGTAAGGTTTTCGACAGGTAACGAGCGGCCGGTCCGGGACACCCTGTAGTCGTGGACCGGCGCGCCGTCACGAGACCACGTCGGCCATCCATCGGACCGAGTGCGGAAGGACTGACACGGGATGACCGCCAAGCCGCAGGACAACGTACTGATCGCCGACGTGGCCGGAAGTCTGGCAGCCGAACTCCACGGACTGTCGAAGTCCGACGTGGACAAGGCCGTCCGCTTGGCCAACCGCGAGCTCGACGGCCAGATCGTCCGTGAAGAGCTGCCCGAGATGCTTCACGTGCTCGCGCGCCATCGGCTCGAGCGGGACATCGGCCGGCGGAGGCGCTGACCACCGCGCGAATCACTTTCGGCGGCCGGTCGACGTCACCCGGGATTCCCGGCGCAGCCGGTCGACCAGGTCCGGATAGTGGAGTTCGAAGGCCGGACGTTCGGAACGGATTCGGGGCAGGTCGAGAAAAGACGGGCACGATCTCGGTGATGATGCCGAAATACGGCAACGCGACGGTGTAGACCTCGGTATGACCGAAGAACCAGAGCAGGTGCTGCCACAGGATCGCGCCGCCCGCACCGGGATCGAATACGTGGGCGCCGAGGTGCCGATCGTACCCAGGAAACCCAATGCACTCGGACTGGCGGGCTCGCCGGCGCCGGGAGGTCTGTTCCGGCCGGAGACACAGGCACTCGACGAAGCGCGCAAGGAGGCTCATGATGAACCCTGACATCCGGAGGCGGAAGGGCAGGTGGCCCTGCATCACGTTGATCATCACCGCGGTGGCGGGTCTGATATCCGGCTGCGGTGACTCCCCGCGGGACCTGCAGGCCGGCACGCTCGGAACCAATGTCGACGCCGGACCGATCCTGCTGCGCAACGTTTACGTCGACGTCGAACCACGCCCTGACGGAGACCAGGCCACAGTACGGTTCACCGTCTTCAACGAAGCGTCCCATCCGGAGGAACTGACCGGCGTCGCGTCGTCCCACGCCAAGCGATTCGTCATGTACTGGGATCGTGCTTGTGACGGCACCGCCGAGGAGGTGGCTCGGCTTCCGCTGCTTTCCCGCGGACGGGTGCCGGGGGCCGACACGACCGACACGGGTTCGCCGTACTACGTCACCCTGACCGACCTGACACGCCCGATCAGGGAGGGGACAACGGTGCCTGTCACGTTCAGCTTCGCCAAGGCGGGTGAAATACAGGTCGACGCGCTCGTGGTGAACGAAACCCAACGTGTCGAAATCCCGGGCAAGGGATGCCGGGAAGAATCCGGCCCGACGGCGGGCCGAGCCGAATGGTGACGCCTTCGGGTTCATGCGTGCACCGGCCCGAACGCAATTCGCAGTCCATTCGGCCGAAACGTTTGAGTGAAGGAGAACCTGACCGGGTACCAACAGAAGGACAGAATCACCGGAGACGGAGGAGGAAGCATGACGCAAACCGCTGAAATGCTCGAAACGTACCCGGCCGACCTCGGCCGGATCGATCGTGAAAAGCTCATTCGCTGCGTCGAGGCCTGCATCGCTTGCGCGCAGAGTTGCACAGCGTGCGCCGACGCCTGTCTCAGTGAGCAGAGCGTCGAGCAACTGACCAAATGCATTCGCTCGAATCTGGACTGCGCGGACCTCTGTGACACCACCGCACGAGTGTTGTCCAGGCATACCGGCTACGACGCCAACCTCACCAGGTCGGTCCTCGATGCCTGCGCCATGGCTTGTCAGGCGTGTGGTGACGAGTGCGCGAACCATGCCGACCGGCACGACCATTGCCGGATCTGCGCGGAGGCGTGCAAGCGGTGCGAAAAGGCATGCCGTGAACTGATCGATTCATTGGGATGACAGCACTTCGACAGTCGAAGAACGGCCGCGGCGGGCCTCTTGACCCGCTGCGGCCGATTTTCGTCCCGACAACGTCACGGAGATTCAGCCGCCGGCGCGGGAGTGACGGTCCGGACGTGGAAGGGGGTTCCTTGCATACAGGTGGTCGGCATCCCGGGCTGCGGCCGCCCGACGACGACCACCCGCTTCCCTGGCTCGAGCTTCGCGCGATCACCACCCAAGAGGAGGTAGGTGTCCTGCTGCGCCCGCAGGATCAGACAGTCCGGCTCGACACCGCCGGCGATCGTCCCTTCCACGCTGGTCTCCTCGCCCTGCGTGGGGGAACCGGACGGCATTGACGTCGGCGGTGTGGTCGCGGGTGGCTGGTCAACGGGGCTTCCGCACGCGGTGGTCATCAGCAGGCCGGCCACCAGCAGACATTCCCAGCGGCCCCGGCCTGGCTTCTGAACGGTCATCGTCTTCCTCTCCGTTCGTTGTCCCGACGGGGATCAGCCCAGGCCGGGCCCCTTCTTGGCCTGCGGCCGGGGGAAGCCACCCGATCCCAGTGACGTGAGGGCACCCAGCACCAGCATTCCCACACCCAGGCCCAGGTGCAGCCAGTTGTCCGCGGTGTTCACCGGCACGAAGTTCGCAGGACTCCCGAGGTTGATGAATACTCCGTAGAGCCACAAGGCCAGATAGACAATTCCACCTCCGAAGAGATACACACGTGCGGCTCGTGCAGTACGTGCCAGCAGGAGGCCCGCGAGCCCTGACAGCAAATGGACGATGTTGTGCAGGACGGACACCGCGAACACGCCGAACAGCATCGTGCTGGATCCGTGTCCGGCGAACGGCAGTTCATCGATCCGTGTAGTGATGCCGGGGATGAACCCGGCGATCCCCGCCAGCAGGAAGATCACGCCTACGATGAGCGCGGCCACTTGAACCGCGGAACGTTCCGAGGTGCGCACGGAACCGTGCGTTCGATTATTTGTCGGCATTTCGACTCCAGTTGTCGTGCTCCGCATGACGATGAACACCTCGGATACCCGGCAGCCGCCCTGAAATACGCACGCCGAAGCCTACGGTTTCCTTACGATGCGCATATTTCGTCTGCAGTGAAACGACAGCTGCGGGAGCTCCGGCCTTGCTGCTTTTCCGGGAGGAGCGGTCACGGACGCGGTACCGTCGCCTAGGCCTGTGGGGATTCATCGCCGTTCAAGACGTCGTCGAGTGCACTGAGATCTCCCGCCTCGGCCGTGGAGATCACGCTGAGCGAGCCGTCGGCCTCGAGTACCACGGCCGTCACCTGATCGAGCCCGCCCATGCCCTGGGACCGGATCGCCTGTAAGACTTCGGGCCTGCTGACGCGCTGGTCACGCGCGGCCTGCGTCCTGAAGGCGCCTTGCCACACCAGCAACGTCGGGGCCGCCCGTACCGTTTCGCGGAGTTTTCTCGAGCGCACCGCCGACCACGCGACGGCGAACTGTGCTCCGATCAGGAGCGCCAGCGCCAAAACACCCTCGGCGAGTGCCACGTCGGCGCTCAGGAGAATCGTGGCCAACGTCGAGCCCAAGGCCACCGTGACGACCAAGTCGAAGGCGTTCATCTTCGCCAGGGTCCGTTTACCCGACAGCCGTAGCACCGAAATCAGCAGAACATAGGCTGGAACGCCAACCAGCAACACCCTGCCGAGACCGGCCCACGAATCGAAGAACATCCTCACGCCTACCCCATCCACTCTCCGCTGACACTTCCGGCGGGCAGCTCGCGGTAGCGCTTGGACGATGCGGAAACCGGGTAGCCCTTAGGCATGCGTGCGCTGACCGTTGACCCGAAGACCGCCGGTTCGCTGCAAGTAACGGAGGCCCCCGATCCCGAACCAGGCGAGAACGATCTGGTCGTCGAGGGGCTCGCGGTCGGCGTCTGCGGCACCGACAAAGAGATCGCGGACGCCGAGTACGGCTGGGCGCCGCCGGGCCGCGAACGGCTGGTGCTCGGCCATGAGTCACTCGGCCGAGTGGAGTTCGCGCCGGCGGCGAGCGGGTTCGAGACCGGCGATCTCGTCGTGGGTGTTGTCCGGCGGCCGGATCCGGTGCCCTGTGGTGCCTGCGTGCGTGGGGAGTTCGACAACTGCCGTAATGGGCGCTACACCGAGCGTGGGATCAAGGAACTGGACGGCTACGCATCCGAATCGTGGTGCGTCGACGCGGATTACGCGGTGACTTTGGATCCGAAGCTCGAGCACGTGGGTGTCCTGATGGAGCCGACCACGGTCGTGGCCAAGGCGTGGGAGCAGATCTGGAGGGTGGGGGAGCGTGCCTGGTACGCGCCCGAGCGGGTTCTCGTCACCGGAGCCGGGCCGATCGGGCTGCTGGCCGCACTGCTCGGGACTCAACGCGGTTTGGACGTGCACGTACTCGACCGGGTCGATTCCGGTCCGAAACCGCTCCTGGTCGAACGACTCGGGGCGACGTATCACCACGAGGACATGGATGAAGTCGCGACGCGTCTCCAGCCCGATGTGGTCGTCGAAGCCACCGGTGTGGGCGGCCTGGTGTTCTCGGCGCTCCGGAATACGGCCTCGTTCGGCGTGGTGTGCCTGACCGGTGTCTCGTCGGGCGGGCGGAAGCTCGAAGTCGACGCCGGTACCGTTAACCGTGAGATGGTGCTTGAGAACGACGTCGTCGTCGGTTCGGTCAACGCCAATCTCCGCCACTACCACCAGGCGGCCGACGCGTTGGCCAAGGCCGATCTCGGCTGGCTGGACGGGCTGATCACCCGCCGGGTCCCGCTGAAGTCCGCGACCGAAGCGTTCACCGCCCGGCCCGACGATGTCAAAGTGGTCATCACGCTCGACGGAAGCCGGTGACCTATGCCGTCGCGAATCGAGGACTACGCCCTGCTGGGAGACCTGCAGACAGCGGCCCTGGTTGCGAAGGACGGAAGCATCGACTGGTTGTGCCTCCCGCGTTTCGACTCACCGGCCTGTTTCGCCGCACTGCTCGACGACGTCGACGCCGGCCGTTGGCAGATCGCGCCCGCCGGGGGAAGGAGCGTTACCCGCCGGGGCTACCGGGGTGACTCACTGATCCTGGAGTCCGAATGGGACACCCCGGATGGCACCGTCAGGCTGATCGATTTCATGCCCCCACGCGGTGAGGCGCCCGACGTGGTCCGGATCGTGGAGGGTGTGTCGGGAAATGTGCCGATGCGCATGGAGCTGCGCTTGCGGTTCGACTACGGCAGCATCGCTCCGTGGATCCGTCATGACGGCGGGATGCTCGGCGCGGTCGCCGGACCCGACGCGGTGTGGCTGACCACGACCGTTCCGGTACACGGCCAGGACATGACCACCACCGCGGAGTTCGAGGTCCGCGCGTACCGTTCGTGCTGACCCACGTCGCCTCCCACTTGCCCCGGCCGCACGCCGTCGACGCCGAGCGCGCATTGGCCGGGACCGAGGAGTTCTGGACGGCCTGGATCGGCCGTAGCACTTACGACGGCCCGTGGTCCGCGGAGGTCCGCCGAGGTCTGGTGACGCTCAAGGGCCTGACTTACGCGCCGACCGGCGGTATCGTGGCCGCGGCCACCACCTCCCTTCCCGAGCAACCTGGCGGCCCGCGGAACTGGGACTACCGCCACTGCTGGCTCCGTGATGCCACATTCACTCTTCAAGCGCTGCTGGGGACCGGTTTCGTGGCCGAAGCCCGCGCCTGGCGGGATTGGCTCGTGCGAGCCGTCGCGGGAGACCCGGTGAAACTGCTCGGCGACGTTGACCTCGACCAGGTATTCCGAGGCGACGTCTTTGAAGAGCGCCTGCAGATCCACCTCTTGCTGATAGCTGCCGCCCATCGCGCTGCGCGCGGTCTGGCCGACGATGGCGACGACGGGCACGTGGTCCAATTTGGCGTCGTAGAGACCGTTGAGCAGGTGGATGGCCCCGGGCCCGGACGTGGCCATGCAAACCCCGGGCTTGCCACTGAACTTCGCGTAGCCGACCGCTTGGAACGCCGCCATCTCCTCATGACGGGCTTGGACGAACCGCGGCACGTTGTCCGCCTTGCCGAATGACGCGACGATTCCGTTGATCCCGTCACCCGGATAGGTGAAAACCTGATCCAACTCCCACTCGCGCAGCCGCTGAAGCAGGTAGTCGCCGACGGTTTGAGCCATGTCTTTCCTCCGTATTCCGGATCGCGGCGGAATCCTGCCGCGAGCCCGATCGGTGATTTCTCATACGTGCGGAACTCGGCGTCAGGCCGACGTTCTCGACTTCCAGCGCCGCCAGATGGTCACTCCGGCCACGGCGGCCCTGCCGCGACTAAGAGCCCATGATGGTGGCTGGCCCACAGCTGCGGATCACGCGCTCGTGCCCGGCGGTCGAACTCACCGTGCGCGCCGAAATCCTCGCCGTCCACGCCGTCGGCGGGGGCCCAAAGGTTGGATGGCCGGTCCGGGGACACGGGTTTCCGCGTCTGCTGTCCGCCGAACCCGGTGCGTGCGAGATAGCGATCGAGCAAGCTCGGGGCGAAGGCGTTCGCGACCAGGGTGCCGACCGTGCTGGTACCGGCCCAGTACTCTCGGCGGCGAGGGTGGTCGGCGGCGTGGAGGATGGCCCGTGCCGCCAGCTCGGGCTGGTAGATCGGGGCGACGGGCTTCGGATGCCGCCGCAACCGCGACAAAACCCAGGAGAACTGCGGGGTGTTGAGGCCGGGTAGCTGCACCATGGTGGTGCGGACACCGCTTCGCGCATGAAGCAGTTCACAGCGCAGCGCCTCGTTGAATCCTTGGATGGCGTGCTTCGCTCCGCAGTAGGCGGTCTGCAAGGGAATCCCACGGTAGGCCAGCGCCGACCCGACCTGCACGATGGTGCCGCGGTCACGGGGCAGCATCCGGCCGAGCGCGCTTCGCGTGCCATGGACAAACCCCAGATACGTCACCTCGGTGGCCCGCCGGAACTCCTCAGGGGATATTTCGGTGAAAGGCGCGAAAACGGAACTGAAGGCGATATTCACCCAGATCTCGATCGGTCCAAGCTCGCGCTCCACCTTCTGTGCGGCTGCATCGACCTGTGCGGCATCGGCGATGTCGATTTGCAAGGGAAGCGCGATGCCGCCCTCGTCGACGACTTCGCGGGCGGCGTTGTCGAGGCCTTTCCGGCCTCGGGCCAGCAAAGCGACCCGCGCTCGCCGCCTGCCGTATGACCGGGCGACAGCCCGCCCGACACCTCCGCTGGCACCGGTCACCACGACCACGGGTCGGTTACTCGGCATGGCTGAAGACTCCTCGATCGAACGTCTTTTCATCGTGGACTGCTTCGTGAGCCGGGTACCCGGCCGCGGCGCGCTAATCAGGCGAAGGAGCAACCGTTATCTCGCTGAAATGCGCTGTACCGTGTAGGGGTATTCGAGCTGCTCGTCTGCCCCTCGCCGGGTTCAGGCCCGATGGACCGACTTGACCGTCAGCTGGTTGCCGGGGATATCAGGATTCGCGCAGCCGGTTCCGTCCAAGGGAACGAAGTTCGCGTCGGTCTCCTGCGGAAGGTAGATCCGCAGCCCGTTGACCGGCACGGGGTCACAGGTGGCCGGATCGTAGTTGTGGACGTTGACGAACTGGACGTCGGCGACAGCGGCCTGTCCGGGACTGAGCTCGACCATGTCGCTCTTGTCTCCCGAATGTTCGGCCGGCTTCCCTACTTGGTGCCCATCGTCGCCGGCGACATAGGATACTGCGGGAAAGCCTTGTATCCGACATGGCTCTCCGCTGGAATTCGTGATCAAAAGCGGCCGGTAGACGGAACCCGCGGCACCATCTCCTTTGCCGAGTGCCATCGTGACGTCGTCTGACTGGCATAAGCCGTCCGGAGCCTCAGTCGTACGCGGCGTTGAGGTCGATAACGCTGAACTGCTTGTCGAGGGCGTACCGGGTGGGTCCGGTGCCGTTCCGCCATCGCCGCAGGCGGAAAGCGCAGCGCAAACCGACGCTGCGATGGCCAATGTCCAATTTGGACTTTTCTTCGACATCATGTGAACTCCTTTCTAATCCGTTGTATGACGGAAGACCGGGATTTCTTATGGCTTACCCTGGTGCTCGATGTTCAACCCCCTGCCCGGAAGGGCCGTTACATCAGCGACATATTCGGTGCGACGGCGGCGGCATCGCCGGATCGCAAGGGATTCGTCAGGTCAAGCTCTTCAACCTGCCGCCACACTGGGTGAAGGGTCTCCATCGGTTTGACGGGGACGCCGCGGACGATAGGAGTCTTCCGAAGAGGTGAAGCCGCGCTTGCCCAAGGCAACTACAACCGACAAAAGCTGCAGTGACTCCGACGAAACGGGCCGCTTGGCGCCGGCTGTCGCCGGGGCGTGTACGTTCCTCGCCGGTGTCTGGCTGACACTCTCACCCTTTGTGCTCGATCATGAGAACACAGGAGGTGGATTCGACGGGTACTGGAACGATGTGCTCCTGGGTATCGCTCTGATCGTGATCGGTTCCGCGCCGCTGGTGGAACCTCGTGCGGCTACATGGTGGTTGTCGGCGCCACCGTTCCTCGGCCTTTGGCTGCTCGCAGCGCCCTTCGTTCTCGGCTACAACGACGGAACACCGGCCCCCAGAAGCACGACGAGCGATATCGCCGTCGGTGTCTTCTTGTTGCTCATCTGGCTTGTGATCCCTGCGGCTCAGCCAGGTCGCACTCGGGGCAGTGGCGCTGCGGACGTCGAGCGACGCAGACGGTGATTCGGGGGCCCACCGGCCGCCTTGTCTGGACTTCATTGCTGGAGCTTGAGCGCGGGGGCGCCCAACACTACGTCGAGATGCGTACTCGGACAGCGCCCCCATGCGGATGTGGCGAGCAGATGGACGCAATAGCGTCGGCGGGGTCGAAGTCACTTTCTCGTCGAGCGGAGAAGCTCTTGCGACACAACGGCACTTCCCTTGCTGTTTCGGGCGCCTATGTCTGGATTGCCATGGTGGCGTTCGGAGGTATCGCGGTCGAGACCATGGTCATCTATCCGAATGTCTTCCACGACGCCCCAGCGTCCTTGGTCAAGGCGACGGATTTCTTCGTGGTCACCGGACCGGCCGACTTCTTCCCGCCGATGGGCGCGGCCACCGTGATGGCGGCCGCGGTCACCCTGCTGCTGCTTCGCCGGTCACGGCAGGCGAGATGGTGGGTCACGGGAAGCGTCTCGACCCTGGTGCTCGGCGAATTCTTGTTTTCTGTGGTCTTTTTCTGGCCACGTAACGACATCATGTTCGAGGAGGGGCTCGCCGCGCATTCCGTGGAGTTCCTCCGGCAGACGGCGGTCGAGTTCGAGACCGGTCACTGGTTCCGGCTCGCGTTCAGCGCGGTCACCGCGACGCTGGCCTTCATCGGTTTCCTCCGTTACCACCGGGCGCTGGCGCTTTCCGGAGGTCAGCCGTGAAGGACGAGGCTCGTCCCTCTCTCGGTATCTCCGTGCCAGGAATCATCGGTCTCGCCGCTCTCGGTGTACCCAGGGTGGTTGCGCACGACCTCGGCCTGGTGGGGCCGGTGGGCAATGCGCTGCTGGTATTCGTGCCGCTCGCCATCTGGCTCGCGATCGTGCTGTGGCGACGGGTGCCGAATCCGTTCCTCACCTTGCTCGTGGTGGGCTTGGCCTACGGTGTCCTGCTCGGCCTCACCCATCAGGTGTTGTGGACCGAGGCGTTCCCCGGCGGGCCACCGAGTCTCAGCGGCAATCTGGTCGGCACGCTGCCGCCCTCTACGGAGGCGGTGGTGCTGCGGATCTTCGCGTTCGGCAGCAGCCTGCTCACCGGGGTGCTCAACGGCGCGGCGAGCGGTGCCGTCGGCTGGCTGTTGGCCAAGATGGTTTCGGGACTACGCCGACGGAAGTGAACCGGAAGGACAGGATCGTGGCCATCGAACGGTCCACAGGGGAGGCCGCCCCCGACGGCGGACGACGGTTCCTCGTCGATCTCGGTCTCGGCATGCTCGTGTTGGTCGCGGTCGGCACGGCCATCGCCGCGAACGTGGGCGGCCCGTCCTCGCCGGGGCTCGCCGCCTATTCGTTCGGAGCGTTGTTCGGCTCGTTGATGCTGGTGCGTCGACGCTGGCCGGTCGCGACGCTGCTCGTCACGGCAGTCGCCCTGCTGGGCTACTACATGCTGTCCTACCCGCCGATCGGTCTCGCCGTGCCGGTGGCCGCTGCGCTGTTCTCGGCCACCGCGTACGGTCGCCTGTACTGGGCTGTCGGCACAGCCGCGGGCTTGCTGGCCATCTCCACCGGGGTCCGGATCGGTCAGGGAGACGACCTCGGTTTCGTGCTCGGCCTGGAGGTGCCGACGTCGGCGGCGCTGATGGCGACGGTCATCGCGTTGGGCGACAGCCTTCGTTCCCGGCGTGGTTGGCGGGCTGAGCTGGTCAAACAAGCCCGTGCCGCCGAAGTGGAACGAGAGCGCGAGGCCGCGGCCCGGGTGGAGCAGGAACGCGTGCGGATCGCACGGGACCTGCACGATCTGATGGCGCATACGGTCTCGATCATCTCACTGCACACCGACGTGGCGAGGGAGGCGCTGGCCGATGACCCGGAGACGGCGAGCCGTTCGCTCGCGGCGGCTCGGGCGGCTTGCCGGAACGTGGGCGAGGAGTTGCGGGCGACGCTGCACGCCCTGCGCGCGCCCGAGGGGGCCCCGGATTCCCCGGCGCCCGGGCTCGACCGGTTGGACACTCTCGTCGGCACCGCCACCGACGCCGGACTCGAGGTACGGGTGCGCACCGCCGGCGCACCGGTCTCACTGCCCGCGATCGCGGACGTGACCGCCTACCGGATGATTCAGGAGGCGCTGAGCAATGTGCTGAGGCACGCCGATGCCAGTACCGTGCTCATCGAACTTGACTACGGCAAGGACTCAGTGGGGATCAGCGTGACCGACGACGGCCGCGGCAGCGAAGCACCCGTCGGCACCTCGGCGGGCTTGGGCATCGCCGGCATGCGCGAGCGGCTGGTCCTGCTCGGCGGCGACTTGGACGTGCGATCCCGGCCGGGCGAATCGTTCGTGGTCCACGCCCGGATCCCCGTGCGAGGCCACGCGTGATCCGCGTGGTGCTCGTGGACGACCAGCCGTTGGTCCGTGAAGGGCTCCGGTCTCTCCTGGAACGGGCCGACGACCTCACCGTCGTCGGTGAAGCGGACGACGCCGCCGGAGGAGTCGGGCTCGTCGTGCGGGAGCGTCCCGACGTTGTGCTGATGGACATCCGGATGCCGGGCGAAGACGGCATCGCGGCGACTCGCCGGATCGTCGCGGACCCGCAGCTGCGGCAGGTGCGGGTCGTCGTGCTCACCACCTTCGACACCGACGAACACATCCTCGACGCGATCAGGGCAGGCGCGGCCGGATTCCTGCTGAAGGACACCAGTCCGGACGACCTGCGCGCAGCCGTGCGGACCGTCGCCCGCGGCGACGCCTTGCTTTCCCCATCCGTGACCCGCCGGGTCATGCGGGCCGCGGCGGCGAGTCCGAGGCCAGGCTCAGCCGGGCCGCTCGACGTGCTCACCGCACGGGAACGCGAGGTCCTCGCGAAGGTCGGAGCGGGCCAATCGAACGCCGAGATCGGGCAAAGCCTGTGCATGAGCCCTGCCACCGCGCGCACCCACGTCGGCCGCCTGCTCGGCAAGCTCGGCGCCCGCGACCGCGCGCGGCTCGTCGCCATCGCCTACGAGACCGGGCTGATCACCCCCGGAGAACACTGAGCCCAGTACTCGGCGCGGCCGTTCGTGGTCATGGCGAGCCAGAGTGACAGTATCTTCGCCCGAGGTGGTGCCCCGGGCGCACGATCTTGCCCAAAACGATCATCATGCTGGCGCTGCTGATAGGCGGCGCCCGGCATCGTCGTGATGGATGTCTCGCCGACGAGTCGGGTGAGGTTCCGCTCGCGTGGGCGGTAGCTATCAGCCCAGCCAATACTGTTACGTGAGAGTGCAGTTGGAGGTGTCGTCGCCCGCACGCTGTGGCGTGGTTGAAAACACCCCGGTGTATTACATAGCTGGAGCAGACGATGTGACCCCATTTGGCAGGAGCGTGGCGAGGTGCTCCAGATTTGCTCCAGCTACTGAACAGTAACTGAAGTTCGGCGCGCCAATTCTCAAAGTGAGGCCCAGCGAAAAAACCGCCCTACCTCGGCGAACTTGCCAGGTGGGCGGTGTTTCGTCACTGTGGAGCTAAGGGGACTCGAACCCCTGACCCCCTCACTGCCAGTGAGGTGCGCTACCAGCTGCGCCATAGCCCCGGAGCGGCTTTGTTCTCCGCATCTCGTGTGTCCATACATTACACCGCCCGCGGAGGCGGTTCACGCGGGGGTCACTCTATGCGGCCACGGACGGCACAAACCGCGCCGACCTGCATCTTTGCGACTTATTTTTAGCCGTGTATTGACTCCGCGTGTGACCCCGGTTACGTTTTCGACCATCGTGACGCCGAGGTCCCCGCCCGCTACGCCGCGTCTCCACTGGGCTCCGCCTCAGCTCGCCCTGCCCGAATGACGCGGAGGAGATCCTGATGAGGGCCAGAGCAGCCCTGATAGCCCTGTTTTCCCTGGTCGGAGCGCTGTTGGTGGCGGCTCCGGCAGCGCAGGCGGCCATCGTGCCCGATACCTGGTACACCGTGTCGACCACCGGCGGGAAATGCGTGGACGCGCGTGCCGCGGGGACGGCGAACGGGACGGTCGTCCAGCAGTACGCCTGCAACCAGACCTTTTCCCAGCAGTGGCAGTTCCAGCCCACCTCGGACGGCTACTACCGGGTCAACACGCGCAACGCTCCGGCGCAGGTGTGGGACGTCGCCGAGGTGTCGACGGCCGACGGCGGGCTGATCCACTTGTGGGCGTACGGCGGCGGGAACAACCAGCAGTGGCAGCCGGTCGAGGAATCGGGTGGGGCGTATCACTTCGTGAGCCGCAACAGTGGCAAATGCCTGGACATCCCCGGTCTCTCGACCCAGGACAGCACCCAGCTCCAGCAGTACGCCTGCAACGGCACCGGCGCCCAGTCCTTCCGGCTCACGCCGGTCTCCGGCACCGCGAACCCCGACCTCGGGCCGAACGTGCTCGTCTTCGATCCGGGGATGTCGCAGTCGGCGATCCAGTCGCAAGTGAACAGCGTGTTCTCGCAGCAGGAGACCAGCCAGTTCGGCTCGAACCGGAAGGCGTTGCTGTTCAAGCCCGGCTCGTACAACGTCGACGTGAACGTCGGGTTCTACACGCAGGTGCTGGGACTCGGCCTGTCTCCCGACAACGTGACGATCAACGGCGCGGTGCACGCGGAGGCCGATTGGTTCCAGGGCAACGCGACGCAGAACTTCTGGCGTGGCGCGGAAAACCTGTCCGTCAACCCGGCCGGTGGCACCGATCGGTGGGCCGTTTCGCAGGCCGCGCCGTACCGCCGCATGCATGTCCGCGGCAACCTGCAGCTCGACGACGGCGGCTGGTCCAGCGGCGGCTGGATGTCCGACGTGAAGGTCGACGGCCAGGTGCGGTCCGGCTCGCAGCAGCAGTGGATCTCGCGCAACTCGCAGTTCGGGAGCTGGAGCGGCTCCAACTGGAACATGGTGTTCGCGGGAGTCGGCGGTGCGCCGTCGACGAGTTTCCCCAATCCGCCGTACACCACGGTGAACACGACGCCGGTCGTGCGGGAGAAGCCGTTCCTCTACGTCGACGCCGCGGGCGCGTACCAGGTGTTCGTGCCCGCCAAGCGCACCAACGCCTCCGGGATCACTTGGGGCGCCGGCCAGCCAGGATCCTCGCTGCCGATCAGCCGGTTCTTCATCGCGAAGCCCGGCACGACGGCGGCGCAGCTCAACGCCGCCCTCGCCGAGGGCAAGGACCTCCTGATCACCCCGGGCGTCTACCACCTCGACGAGACGCTCCGCGTCACCCGGCCGGACACCGTCGTGCTCGGCCTCGGCCTGGCGACGCTGATCCCGGACAACGGCATCACCGCGATGACGGTGGCCGACGTCGACGGTGTCAAGATCGCCGGGGTGCTGATCGACGCGGGCACGACGAACTCGAACACGCTCATGGAGGTCGGCCCGGCGAACTCCGCGCAGGACCACGCGGCCAACCCGACCTCGCTGCACGACGTGTTCTTCCGCGTCGGCGGAGCGGGCGTCGGCAAGGCCACGAACAGCCTGGTGGTCAACAGCGACGACGTCATCGGCGACCACCTGTGGATCTGGCGCGCCGACCACGGCAGCGGGGTCGGATGGAACACCAACACCGCCGACACCGGCCTGATCGTCAACGGCGACGACGTCACGATGTACGGCCTGTTCGTCGAGCATTACCAGAAGTACCAGACGATCTGGAACGGCGAACGCGGCCGGACGTACTTCTACCAGAACGAAATGCCTTACGACCCACCGAATCAGGCCGCCTGGATGAACGGCTCGACGCGGGGCTACGCGGCCTACAAGGTGGCGAACTCGGTGACGAACCACGAGGCGTACGGGCTCGGCAGCTACTGCTACTTCAACGTGAATCCGAGTGTGGTGGCCGATCGCGCGATCGAGGTGCCGAACAACGCGAACGTCCGGTTCCGCAGCATGGTCGCCGTCTCCCTCGGCGGGAACGGGACCATCGCGCGGGTCATCAACGACCGCGGTGGACCGGCCAATTCGGGATCGACCGTGGCCAACCTGGTCGCTTATCCCTGATGACCCCGGTGCGCGCCGTGATGGCGGTCGCGGCGCGCACCGGCCTCACCCCAACGGGTGGCGTGCCGCGCGGCGCCGCGCAGGCGCTCCGATACTCGGGACATGCCTCTCGTCGGTCTCACCGTCGTCGAACCCCGCCTGGCCTGGCCGCTCGCCGCCGTACGCGGGGTTTTCGCCATCCTGTTCGGCATTCTCGCGTTGGTCTGGCCGGGCGCCACCGTCCTCGCCCTCGCGATCATTTACGGCATCTACGCGATCATCGACGGTATCGGCGGCCTGATGCAGGCCTTCCGGCCGGGCGACGCCGCTCATCGCGCCGCCTACGGTGTCCTCGGCGCGTTCGGGATCATCGCCGGTGTCCTCGTCCTGATCTGGCCGGGGATCACCGTGCTCGTGCTGGCGCTGCTGGTGGGCTTCTGGGCGATCTTCACCGGCATCGTCGAGATCGTCGCGGCGATCCGGCTGCGCAAACAGATCGAGGGCGAGGCGTTCCTCATCGCGGCGGGCGCGCTCTCCCTGATCGCGGGCATCGTGATCGTTTTCAACCCGATCGCCGGCGCGTACGGGATCGCCCTTCTGGTCGGGATCTACGCCTTGCTGTACGGCGTGATGCTGCTCGTGCTGGCCTTCCGGCTGAGGAAGCTCACCCAAGCCTGAAGGCCCGCCGGACCTGGACCCGTGCTCCGATACGGCGCAGGTTCGACAGGCTCGGCGAACCTTCCACCGCGGTCGCGACGGCGAACCGGTGACCTTCGCGAGCGGCCACCGCCAGACCGTGGACGAGCAGCCTGGCCTGCGCGCCCTTGCCGCGGTGAGCCCGTGGCGTGGCCGAGCCGCCGAGGAGGACGCCGTACCCGTGCGAACTCAGGGCCGCGGCGGAGATCGGCACCCCGTCTTCGACCAGCAGCGAGCGGCGGATCCGCGGGTCGGCGTGCTCGGCGGCCACGAACGCCTTCACGGCTTCTCCGCTTTCGTATCCGTCGAGCAGGACACGGAGGAAGACCTCTACGTCGGGAGAGTCGTCGACGTCCGATTCCGACTTCGCCGAGGTGAGCGGAAGTGTCGCGATCGGACGGACACCGGCGGGCACGAGACCGGTGCCGCGGGGGACCAAGCCCTCCGGGAGCACGAGCGTCGGCGGGTCGCCGTCCCAGCACGACGCCTCGGCCAGCCGGACGGCCCGCGGCAGGTTCTGCTCGGTGATCCCGGAGATCGTGCGCAGGAACCGCAGGTCCGGCGCCGTGGCCAGGACCGCCAGCAGGCCGTCTTCACGCCATGCCTCGAAACGGCCGGGAAGGCCCGCCGCGGTGGCCGCCTCGCAGGCGACGGCGGCACGGGCGTGGATCACTTCTTCGGCTTCGGTCAGCACGCTCCCAACGTAATAGGCTGATCCGGTGAGCCAGCCGATCCTGTTGACCGTCGACGACGATCCCGCCGTATCCCGCTCGGTCGCCCGTGACCTGCGCCGAAGGTACGGAAAGGACTACCGGATCATCCGGGCCGATTCCGGTGCCGACGCTCTCGACGCGTTGCGCGAGATCAAGCTGCGCGGCGACGCCGTGGCCGCGATCCTCGCCGACTACCGGATGCCGCAGATGGACGGCATCGTCTTCCTCGAGAAGGCGATGGACCTGTTCCCGAACGCGCGCCGCGCGCTGCTGACCGCCTACGCCGACACCGACGCCGCGATCCAGGCGATCAACGTCGTCGACGTCGACCATTACCTGCTCAAGCCGTGGGACCCGCCGGAGGAGAAGCTCTATCCGGTCGTCGACGCGCTGGTGGAGACGTGGCGCGCGGTGGGGGAGCGGCCGGTCGACGAGATCAAGCTCATCGGCCACCGGTACTCCTCGCCGTCGTTCCACCT
Organism: Amycolatopsis keratiniphila subsp. keratiniphila; assembly: GCF_001620365.2. Taxonomy (GTDB): domain Bacteria; phylum Actinomycetota; class Actinomycetes; order Mycobacteriales; family Pseudonocardiaceae; genus Amycolatopsis; species Amycolatopsis keratiniphila. The sequence goes on along the minus strand of NZ_LQMT02000014.1, from coordinate 286,091 downwards.
GCGCGACTTCCTGGCGCGCAACGCCGTGCCGTACCGCTGGTACTCCGTCGACGACGACGAGGGCCGCCGGATCCTCGAGGCGGCGGACGCGGCGCCGCACGACATCCCGGTGTTGGTCACCCCGGGCGGCACGGTGCTCCGTCAGCCGTCGGGGCCGGAGCTCGCCGACGCCGTCGGCCTCTCCACCCGGCCCACCCAGGACTTCTACGACCTGATCGTGATCGGTGGCGGACCCGCCGGGCTCGGAGCGGCCGTATACGGCGCGTCGGAGGGCCTGCGCACGGTCATCGTCGAGCGCAAGGCGACCGGCGGACAGGCGGGCACCAGCTCCCGCATCGAGAACTACCTCGGCTTCCCGGACGGCGTTTCGGGCGCACAGCTCACCGACCGCGCGCGGCGGCAGGCGCTCAAGTTCGGCGCCGAAGTGCTCACTGCCCGCGACGTCGTGGGCCTGGAGGCCCGCGGTTCCGCCCGGGTGGTCATGTTCGGCGACGGCACCGAGATCTCCGCGCATTCCGTGGTGCTGGCAAGCGGCGTCACCTACCGGGCGCTGGAGGCCCCCGGCGTCGCCGAGCTCGCCGGCCGCGGCGTGTACTACGGCTCGGCCGCGACCGAGGCGCCCGAGTGCAAGGGCGAGCACGTCTACATCGTCGGCGGCGCGAACTCGGCGGGGCAGGCGGCCGTGTTCTTCTCCAAGCACGCCGCCGACGTCACCATCCTCGTCCGCGGCCAGTCGCTCGAAGCGTCGATGTCGCACTACCTGATCGAGCAGATCGCCGGGATCGAGAACATCCACGTCCGCACCCGGACCACCGTGGTCGAGGCGCACGGCGACGATCACCTCGAACGGCTGACCCTGTGCGAGAACGGCGGCGCGACCGAGACCGTGCCCACCGGGCACCTGTTCATCTTCATCGGCGCCGCCCCGCGCACCGACTGGCTCGGCACGGAGATCCAGCGGGACGACCACGGTTTCGTGCGCACCGGGCCCGATCTGCTCACCGACGGCGGCCCGCCGCCGGGCTGGCCGCTGGACCGCGACCCGCACTACCTGGAGTCGTCCATCCCGGGCGTGTTCGTGGCGGGCGACGTGCGGGCCGCGTCGGTGAAGCGTGTCGCGTCGGCCGTCGGCGAAGGCGCCATGGCGGTCACCCTGGTCCACCGGTACTTGGAGGAGCAATGAGCGTTCTGCCCAGGGAAGAACTGCGCGGGCTCTTCCTCTTCGAGCACCTCAGCGAGGAACAGCTCGACTGGATCGACGAGCACGCCGTGCTGGAGCAGTACACCGGCGGCACCACGGTCATGCGCGAGGGTGAACCGGCCACCTGCTTCTATCTCCTGCTGTCGGGCGCGCTGCGGATGACGCGGCTCGTCGGCGGCACCGAGGTCGAGACGATCCGGTCCGATCAGCGCGGCGCGTACTGCGGCGCGACGCAGTTCTTCGTGCACCAGGAGACCGAACACACCTACGGCGCTTCGGTGCACGCGGTCAGCGACCTCACCTTCCTGACCCTGCCCGCGGCCGAGTTCGCCACCGAGTTCCGCCGCTGGTTCCCGATGGCGACGCATCTGCTGGAGGGCATGTACCTCGGCTGGCGCAACAGCGACACCGTCATCGGTTCGCGGCGGCGGCTGCTGGCGCTCGGTGAGCTGTCCGCCGGGCTCACCCACGAGCTCAACAATCCGGCGGCCGCCGCCGTCCGCGCGACGGCGTCGCTGCGGGAGCGGGTCGCCGGGATGCGGCACAAGCTCGCGATGCTGGCGAAGAAGAACGTCGACCCGGCGCTGCTGGAGCAACTGCTCGACATCCAGGAACAGCTGGTCAAACAGGTCGCGTCGGCGCAGAAGCTGACCGCGATGCAGCAGGCCGACCGTGAGGACGAGATCGGCGACTGGTTCGACGACCACGGCATCGACCAGGGCTGGGATCTCGCCGACATCTACGTCCGCGCCGGGCTGACGGTGCCGGATCTCGACCGGTTGCTCGACGCGGTCGGCGAGACCTTTCTCGACGGCGCCGTCCGCTGGCTCGCGTACGCGCTCGAGACCGAGATGCTGATGGGCGAGATCGAGGATTCGACCACCCGGATCTCGGTGCTGGTCGGCAAGGCCAAGCAGTACTCGCAGATGGACCGCGCCCCGCACCAGTGGATCGACGTCCACGAAGGCCTCGACTCGACCCTGGTGATGCTGGCGGGCAAGATCGCGCCCGGGATCCGCGTCGTGAAGGAGTACGACCACACGATCCCGAGGATCCCGGCGTACGCGGGCGAGCTGAACCAGGTGTGGACGAACGTCATCGACAACGCGCTCGGCGCCATGGGGGCCGAGGGCACGCTGACCCTGCGGACGGCCAGGGTGGACGACCATGTGCACGTCGAGATCGGTGACACCGGGCCCGGTATCCCGGCGGAGGTGCGGCAGCGGATCTTCGAGCCGTTCTTCACCACGAAACCGGTGGGGCAGGGGACCGGCCTCGGCCTGGACATCTCCTGGCGGATCGTCGTCGAACGGCATCAGGGCGACCTGCGGGTCGAATCGGCGCCGGGTGACACGCGGTTCACCGTGTGCCTACCGGTCTCGGAGCAGTCCGTGATCTGATTTTCCTTACGCCCCAGCACTTCGCCAGAAACTACCGACGGCTTCCGTTCATCGATCGTTCACTTCGAAATGGCTCGCCCGCGCGTCAAAAGAGTCGAACGGGCTGAAAGATCGAGCCTGTGAACGAGGGGGTGGGCGGGTGAAACGCCGTCTGTCGATCGGCCTGGCCGTGGTGTTGCTGCTGGCCGTGGCCGCGGTGATCGTCTGGGGCCGGGACGGTGACGAGAACACCGCGCAGGGCACGGATCTGACCACCGTGCGCGGGGTCATCGGTTCGGAGAAGCTCGCCTTCTTCTCCGACAAACGGGTGGCGGACGCGTTCGCGAAGCACGGGCTGAAGGTCGAGGTCGACACCGCGGGCTCGCGGCAGATCGCGAGCATGGACCTCGGGAAGTACGAGTTCGCGTTCCCGTCCTCGTCGCCCGCCGCGCAGCGGATCCAGCGCGATCACCAGGTGACCGGCGTGCACACGCCGTTCCAGTCGCCGATGGCCGTCGCGACCTTCGAGCCGATCGTGAACCTCCTGAGCGCCAACGGGACCGTGCGCAAGGGTGCCGGCGAGTACCAGGTGCTCGACATCGCGAAGTACCTCGAAGCCGCGCAGAAGGGCACGCGCTGGGACCAGCTTCCCGGCAACACCGCGTTCCCCGCTCGCAAGAACGTGCTGGTCACGACCACGGACCCGCGCGAATCGAACTCGGCGGCGATGTACCTGTCGATCGTCTCGTTCGTCGCCAACGGGAACAACGTCGTCAGCACGCCGGAAGCCGAGGCGAAGGTGCTGCCCGCGGTGTCGAAGCTGTTCATCGACCAGGGTTACACGCAGAACAGCACCGAAGGCCCGTTCGAGGACTACCTCGCGGCCGGGATGGGCAAGACGCCGATGGCGCTGATCTACGAGTCGCAGTTCGTCGACAGGCTGGTGCGCGCCGACGGTTCGATCCGGCCGGACATGCGCCTGCTCTACACGGCACCGACGGTGTATTCCAAGCACACGCTCGTGCCGCTGAAGCCGAACGGCGACCAGGTCGGCAGGCTGCTCGCGACCGACCCGGAACTGGGGAAACTCGCCGCCACCTTCGGTTTCCGCACCGGGGATCCGCGCCTGTTCGCCGACGTCGTCGCCGCGGCCAAGGCGCCGGTGCCCGCGGATCTGGTGGATGCCGTCGAGCCGCCGTCGTACGAAACGCTGGAGCGGCTGCTCGACGCGGTGAAGAAGCAGTACTGATGGACGATTTCACGCTCACTCCACCCGAACCGGTGGAGGCGATCCCGGCCGAGCGGGCCGCCGGCCTGGTCACCCTGGCGCCGGAGGTTCACGCTGAGATCGCGAAGCGCGCGGAGGGGTTCGCCCGGCGTCTCGAAGCGCTCGACGTCCGGTCGCCGGATTTCACGCGCGTCTTGGACGAGCTGCTCGCGGTCGGCGAGTCCGACATGCGTGCGGCGGCGACCGTCGCCGGAGCGCTGCTGGACCGGTCGACGCGGGCGCTCACGGAAATCGGGTCGCCACAACACCAGGCGACGGTGAGCCTGGCCGGGCTCCGGCGGGCCGTGGCGGAGATCGACCCGGCGAAACTGCCGATCACCGGCCGGAAGCTGATGGGACTCATCCCCGTCGCGGGCAGCGCGAAGAAGGCGCTGGACCGCTATCGCGCGGCCAACGAGCCGGTGAACGCGCTCGTGCTGGACCTGCGTGCGCGGCAAGACCTCCTGCGACGGGACAACGCCGCGCTCAAGGGCGAGCGAGAACGCCTGTGGGCGACGCTCGGCAAGCTGTCGGAAGCGGCCGCGTTCGCCGAAGCCGTGGACACGGCCGTCGACCGCCAAGCCGGGATCTTCGACTTCACCGATCCCGTGCGGGCCAAGGCCTTGCGGGCGGACGCGCTGCATCCGATCCGGCAGCGGCATCAGGATCTGCTGACTCAGCTCGCCGTCAGCGCGCAGGGTTACCTGGCGCTGGATCTGGTGCGGCGCAACAACGACGAGCTGATCCGCGGGATCGAGCGGGCGGTGTCGACCACGGTCGCGGCGTTGCGGGTCGCGCTGGTGGTGAGCGGAGCGCTCGCCGGGCAGCGCGACGTCCTCGACGAGATCCAGGCCGTGCAGGCGACCACCGACGGGCTGATCAGGGCCAACGCGGAAATGCTGGAACTGCGCAGCGCCGAGATCCAGCGCGCGGGCAGCGATCCGGCGGTGGCGGTGGCGACGATCCGCGAGTCGTTCGAGCGGATCTACCGGAGCATCGACGCGATCGACGAGTTCAAGGCGGGGGCCGTCTCGACGATGGCGGCGACCGTGGAGGCGCTGTCCGGGGAGATCCGGCGGGCCGAAGACCATCTGCGCCGGTCTCACGAGACGGCGGCGGCCGAGGGGGCATCGTGAAACGCTGGGCTGTGCTCACGGTGGCGGCGATCTGCGCGCTGTCACTTGTTTCCTGCGATTCGAGCGAAGGCGGGACGGGACTGGGGGAGGCCGAAGCCGGCACCTTGCGGGTGCTCGCGGGCAGCGAACTGGCCGACCTGCGGCCGCTGCTGGAGCAGGAGGCGGCGGCGACCGGCGTCCAGGTCAGATTCCAGTTCACCGGCACACTGGAAGGCACCGAGTCGCTGGCGAACGGCAAGGCGGACGGCCAGTACGACGCCGTCTGGTTCTCGTCGAACCGGTATCCGGCGGCGGTTCCGGAGGCCGCGAAACGGCTGGGCGAGCAGGTGAAGATCATGAGCTCGCCGGTGGTACTCGGGCTGTCCGCGTCGTCGGCGCAACGGCTCGGCTGGACCGGCAGGCCGGTGGGCTGGGGCGAAATCGCCGAACAGGCCGGGAAGAAGGCCTTCACCTACGGCATGACCGACCCGTCCGCGTCGAACTCCGGGTTCTCGGCGCTCGTCGGGGTGGCGTCGGCGCTCGCAGGGGCGGGCAACGCGATCGACGCGCAGCAGATCGCTTCCGTCACCCCGAAACTGACCGAATTCTTCAGCGCGCAGGCGATGTCGGCGGGTTCGTCGGGCTGGCTTTCCGAGGCCTACCAACGACGGGCGAGCGGCCAGGATCCCGGCAAGAAGGTCGACGGCCTGATCAACTACGAGTCCGTCCTGCTGTCGATGAACGCGAGCGGGAAACTTCCCGAACCGCTGACGCTGGTGTATCCCTCCGACGGTGTCGTGACCGCGGACTACCCGCTGACTTTGTTACAGAGCGCGAATTCCGACGCGCGGGACGCGCACCGCAAGCTCGCCGAGAGGCTGCGGACGCCGGACGCCCAGCGCAAGATCATGGAGACCACGCAACGCCGTCCGGTCGTGCCTGGGGTCCAGCTGGGGCAGCAGTTCGCGCGGAAGGACCTCGTCGAACTGCCGTTCCCCGCGACGCAGCAGGCGGTCGACGCGTTGCTGGGCGCCTACTTCGACAAGATCCGGCGGCCGTCGCGGACGCTGTACGTGCTCGACACCTCCGGCTCCATGGCGGGCGACCGGATCGAGTCGCTGCGCGCCGCGCTGATCGGGCTGACCGGCGCCGACGGTTCGCTGACCGGGCGGTATCGCCGGTTCCGCAGCCGGGAGGAGGTCACGATGCTGCCGTTCGACACCGTGCCCGGCAGCCCGGAGACGTTCACCGTCCCGGACGGCGATCCACAACCCGCGCTGGACAAGATCAAGCGCTTCGCCGAGGGCCTTGACGCGAACGGCGGCACGGCGATCTACGACAGCCTCCGGCGCGCGTACGACATCATGGGGCCTTTGATCGCGCGCGACCCCGATCGCTTCAACTCGATCGTGCTGATGACCGACGGGCAGAACGCGAACGGTTCGAAGTTCTCGGACTTCCAGCTGACGTTCCCGTCGCTGCCGGAGGCGATGCGGCAGATCCCGGTGTTCACCGTGATCTTCGGCGAAGGCGACTCCGCCGAACTCGGCGAGGTCGCGAAACGCACCGGGGGCAACGTGTTCGACGCGCGAGGCGACGTGCTGCCCAAGGTGTTCCAGGAAATCCGCGGGTACCAGTGATCGGGTACCTCGGCTCCACGAAGAACCTCGCCGGTTGCGTCGGCGGGCTGATCGGGCTGGCGCTGTACCTGACCGGCGTCGTCGGTGGGTTGTGGCCGCTGGTCGTCGCCGGGCTGTACGCGGTGTTCGCCCTGCTCGCGCCGCCCGAGCGGGTCCGGCTGGTGTCACCGGACGCCGTCGCCGAGGCCGGGCAGCTGCGGGCCGACCTCGAATCGTTGGTGGGCAAGGTGACCGAGCGAGCACAGCGGATGCCGGGGTCCTCTGTGGACAGTGTGCGACGGATCGCCGAAGTGCTCGAAGACCTGCTTTCGCGGCCGGAGCGGTGGGCGGCGAACCCGGACGTCCAGCACGCCGTCACCCGGTTGGCGCGCACGGATCTGCCGCTTTCGGTGGAGACCTATCTGAACCTGCCGTGGTGGTTCGCCGCTAAAAGGCCGGCCGACGAACTCCTCGCGCAACTGGAGCTGCTGGAAACCGAAGCGCACCGGATAGCGGAACGTTTCTATGCCGGCGACGTCCATCAGCAGGCCGACCACACGCGATATCTGCGCGAGCGCGGGGAATCGGCCTAGCGGTCCCGTTCAGTGGTAAGCGAAAACAGTCTGCCGGTCATTCTGCATGGGCAAACCGGTTTTCCCGTGGTGAACTCGTGACGCCGATCCGATCATGGTCGGTGATCCGTCTTCCCCAGGGAGTTCAGACGTGCACAAGTACAGACTCGGGGCGGCCTTCCTGGCCGCTGTGGCGATGTGTCTCGCCGTCGTCGTCCCGGCGAACGCCGCGGAACGTGACGAGCACTGCGTCGCCGACACGATCACCGGAGCCTTCCGGTGCTTCGACAGCGTGGGCGAGTCCCTCGCCGCGGCGTCGGCGGGCGAGGTCGGCGCGTCCGCGACAGTGATCAGCGTTCTCTACGAACACGCGAACTTCGGCGGCGCGAGTGTCGCCGTCACCGGAGCGCCGTGCGTCGAGGGGACGAACCAGACCATCGGCTACCTCGGCTCCATGAACGACAAGGTCTCCTCGTTCAAGACCTTCCACAACTGCTACATCACGATGTACGAGCACGCCGAATACCAGGGCGCCACCCAGGAGTGGTATGCCAACGACAGCGCCAACTACGGGTCGGACATGAACGACAAGGGCAGCTCCGTGGTGTATTCGCGCGGGCCGTCCCGCGCCGAACTGCTCAAGGACTGCGGCCGCGCCACCAAGACCTGCAACGCCCACGTCGACCAGCGCGGCCAGGACTTCTACGGCGAGTGGAACCGGGTGGACACGGTCTTCAACTGCAGCGCGAACAAGATCACCCAGGTGATCGGCAAGCGGGACACCCGCAGCGGGAAGAACACGGTGTCGAACGAGATCAGCGTGAGCGCGGGCTTCGAATTCCTCGTCCAGTGGACGGTCGCCTACAAGCGCACGTGGGGCCAGGAATGGGGCTGGGAGACCAGTGAGAACGTCGAGACCCGGATCGAGGTGAATCCGGGCTATTGGGCGGGTCTGGACCGCTCTCCGGTGATGCGCGTGGGCTACGGCTCGTACGACATGTGGTACGACAAGCGTCGCTGGGGCCACCACCAGTGGTACGTCTGGAACTTCAGCGGTGAGGGCCCGGCGCCCGGTGTCGTCGGCCAGACCAGGACCGTCGGCAAGAAGATGACCACGGACGAGAAGAAGAGGGTGTGCGGCAAGAAGACCGGTCTCGTGCGGTCGTCCGCCCTCGCGGAGGCGGAAACCGCCGCGGCCGTCGCGAAGCCTGCCGCGCCCGCGGTGAGCGTCGCGCAGGGCGCGTTGCACAGCTGACCCGATGATGGCCCTCGTCATCGCGGCGAGGGCCATCGCCGGTCAACGTCCGGCGAGCCGCGGCAGGGTCAACGTGGTCACGGCCGTCGTCACCCAGCCCAGCAGGTCGCCGAGCGGGATGGTGGACAGCTTCTCCGGCCATTCCTCGGCCAGTGCGTGCAGGACCAGGTGGCCGTCGTGCGCCTCGACCGCGGTGAGCCGGATCCCTTGCGGGAGTTCGGGTAGCGGCAGCACGATCGGTTTGAGCCGGGACGGCGGGCCGAACCGGCGGCGTCCGATGTGGACGGACATCGGCCGGAGGACGACGGTGTCGTGCTCCACAGTGGACTCCAGGGTGAGGTGACCCCAGCGGGGCCGCTTTTCCCAGCGGATGTGGAAATGCCCGTCGTCGCCGGGGGTCACGATGATGCCCGGCCGGACCTCGGCCACACGTGCCTGGAGGACTTCCGGTGCTACCCGGATCGCCATCTTCACCTGTTCGGGGATGGCGGCAGGGGAGGGGAGCGAGCGAAGGCGGACGTTGGACGCCAGCACGGTGATGCGTTCCAGCGGGGTGTCCGGCCAGTCGACGTCCTCGACGACGATGCGGACGTCGCCGACCCGGCCGGTGGCGGCCAGGCTGAGGCTGTCGGCCTGGTAGTCGAGCCCGGTCAGGGTGAGGCCGACGTCGTGCCCGTCCACCTTGGCCGTGAGCCTCCTCCCGACCAGCTGCTCGGTCACGGTCTTCAGGATCGCGGCCGGGGTCACGGGCACGTTCGGCAACAGCGCCCGCCCGGCGGCGGCCAGGCCGAACAGCTCGGGAAGCGGGTTCAGGTCGAACCATCTGCCGTCGCTCATCCGTCCAGTGTCGCCGAACGGGACGCCGATCGCCGCCGCAGGGGGTCAGCGGGCCGCGAAACGGGCGATCACGCCCGCCAGGATCACCCAGAACGCCGCGGCCAGGCCGTAGTCGAGGATGACCGCGAGATTCGGGTCACTCACCGGGAAGAGGCCCGGCCAGAACAACGCCAGCGGCCTGGCCAGCGCCTGGATGAAGATGAAGAAGCCGTTGCCCGCGTTGGCTCCCGCGAGCACCATCACCATGTACAGCAGCTCGATGAAAGCGAACAGCGCGCCGATGCCGGTGATGACGCGCACGGCGGTGTTGCTCCTACTGGTGGTTCGCCATCTGGACATACTGGAAAAGTTCCCGGCCTTCGTGGCGGCAAACGCGTCAGTAGCCAAGTTGCGCCGATCGGCCGCACCTCGGCTACTGCCTGGAGACGCTTCGCGACACAGCGCTTACTAAGTGATATCGATTATCATTACTGATATGACTACTGGGGACTGGAACGACAGCTGGGAACGCCTCATGGCGAGGTATCAGCCGGGCCGTGAGCAGGCGATCGAGCGGGTGATCGACCTGATCGCGGCGCGCTGCGACGGCCGGGCGCCGCGGGTTCTGGACGTGGGTGGCGGCACGGGCACTCTCTGTTCCCGTCTGCTCGCGCGTTTTCCCGAGGCGGAGGTCACGCTGGTCGATCTCGACCCGGTGATGCTGGCGATCGCCGGCGCGTCGCTGCCGTCCTCGGTGGAGGTGGTCCGGGCCGATCTGCGTGATCCCGGCTGGACCGGCTTGCTGCCGCACAGCGGCTACGACGCCGTTCTGGCGATCATGGCGTTGCACTACCTGCCGCCGGACCGGTTGACCGCGTTGTACGCCGAACTCGCCGGGCTGGTGCGGGCGGGCGGATTCGTGGCCAATGTGGACGACATGCCGGAGACGGAAGCCGTGGCGTCCGCGAGTGACGACGGCTCCTGGGACGCTTGGTGGGACCAGGTCGCGGCGGATCCGGTGCTGGGCCCGGCCGTGGTGGAACGGGCCCGGCTGTTCGGCGATTCGTCTTCGGCGGAATGGCATCCGCCCGCCGCGTGGCATCTGCGGGCCTTGAAGGCCTGGCCGGTCGGCGAGCCCGCCGTGGCGTGGCGGGACGGCGCCCAAGCCGCTGTGGTGGCCTTCAGGCCTCGCTGAACGGTGGATCGTCGAGCGGGGCGCCCCGCCATTGCCACCCGGCCCGCGACGGCCGCCCCGGTAGCTCCACGCGGTCCGTCGCCCACAGCAACGCCGTCCAGGGATCGACGCCGGCGACGTCCACTTCCGGGAACATCCGCGCGAGCACGCGCGAACAGACGTCGCGCGGCGGATCGAGCGTGACTTGGAGGCCTCTGGCCATGTCCTCGCCGTGGACGAGGACTTCGACACAGCCCATCCCGGCGAAACCTTCGAGGTCGGCGCGACCGCTCGGGTGGTACGCGCGGACGTCCGGGGCCACCGTGCGGAGCGTGGCGCCCAGGATGCCGCCGGCGACCGTGACGAACTCCAGCATCTCCGACGGAGTCGCGTCCTTGTCGGCGACGGATTCGAAGCAGACGAAACGCGGTGTCGACGGCCGCGCGATCAGCAGGCCCGCGTAGGAGATGAGGCAGTCGCCGAGGTGTTCGGCCGTGCGCCAGGCGTTCAGCTCGCCGGTGCCCGGCGCCGCCGACCAGTCACGGCCCGACGCCTGGCGCAGTTCGCCGACCACGCTCGTGATCGCGGCGTCGAGGTCGCCGGGGGTGACCGTCATCGTGGCATCAGCTCAGCGACCTCAACTCAAGGGCGTCGGAAACGCGACCGGACCGCGGTGGCCGTTCTTCCCGACCGCGCGGACACCGAAGAACACGTTGTCCTTCGACAGATCCACCTTAGCCTCGGTCGTGTCGCCGACCCTGACGACGTGCGTCCAGTCGGCCGCCGTCGTCTCCCGCCAGACGACCTCGTAACCGGCGAGGTCCGGGTCTGTCCCGCGCCGCCACACCAGATCCGTCTCGTTCGTCAGCCGGTTCGTCCGGATCCTGACGTCTTCGGGGGTACCGGGCGCGGTCGCCAGCGACCACATCGTCGCGGCGTTCACCCGCGCGACCCTGGCGATGAACGGGAAATCGCAGAACTGGGGCAGATCGCCGAATTGCTTGCCGTTCTCCACCCGGACGTCCTGGTGCTGATGGGCGTAGTCCTCATGCGGTTCGGTGAACCGCGCTGCTGGAAATCCCTGCTCCAGGAAGGGGATGTGGTCGCCGCCGCGGAGGTAGCGGTCGCGCCGGTGGATGACCCGTACGGTCATGCCGGTCGCTTCGTTCTCCGCGACCGAGCGCACGAACCGCGCCAGCTGACGGGAGGGCGAATCGTTTTCCCCGCCGACCGCGCGCCGGATGTCGGCCTGCGCCGGGGTTTCCGATGTCGGCACGCCCTCGGCGAACAACCGGATCGTGCGCGGGTCTCGCGTCCCGTCGTCGGCCCGGCTCGAACCGACGATGTCGTTGGTGAACATCGCCTGCACTTTCGTGCCCGCCGCCTTGAACAGCGTGGCCATATGCCGTGCGCCGAACAGGCCCTGTTCCTCACCGGCGACCGCGGCGAACACGATGGTCGCGGCCGGACGGCGAGTGGCGAGCACCCGGGCGAGCTCCAACGCGACCGCTACCCCGGAGGCGTCGTCGTCGGCGCCCGGCGCGTCCTTCGTCGCGTCGAGTGGATCCGAACAACGCGAGTCGTAGTGGCCTGACACGACGTAGACCCGTTCCGGGGTGGTGGAGCCGCGCAGGGTGGCGACGACGTTGGTGATGGTGGTCGCGACCGGGATCCGGGGCGGCGCGGGCTGTTGCAGATACGACTGTGCCTGGACCGTCATCCGGCCGCCCGATCGCTCCGCGGATTTCGTCATCTCCGCGAGGATCCAGTCGCGGGCGGCGCCGATCCCCCGGGCGGGGTCGGTCTGCGAGGACAACGTGTGCCGGGTTCCGAAAGCCGCGAGCCTGCGTACGGTGGCCTCGATGCGGTGTTCGTCTATCTCCCGGAGAATCGCCCGGAGTTCCGCGCCGGGGCGTTGTGGGGTGAGTCGTTCGCCTGGTTTTTCGGCGTCGGCCGGGACCTCGGCGCCGGCGGTCGGTGCGAGTGCCGTTGATGACAGTGCCGTTGATGACAGGGCGGCCGCCGAGAGCGCGGCCGACGTGGACAGGAAAACTCGTCTGGACCTTTCCTCAGCCATTCTCTCGTTCCTACGCGCCTTGTGGTCGGGCGTCTACCCGCGAAAAGGATGAGCGCGGTGGGCGGCGGATCGGGGAAGATCGCCGGGTGATCTTCGAGAGAAGGAAGTCCGTGGCCGAGGCACTCCAGGAAACGCTGGAGAGCAGGGGACATCGCGTCGGCGTACTCGTCGATGCGCTCATGCGCGTCGACAAGTCCGGCGACGCCGCCGAAATCAAGGCCGCCTTCGAGACGATCACCGAGACACCGGCGCTCGTCACGACTCTCGACGTGTATTGCCGGTCTCAGCGGGCCTTGGTCGACGTCGGTCTACGACTCACGGGACGTGGAGCCGGACCGTTGACCACGGCGATCGCCGCTTCACACGGTAACGGTCGGGTCCGGGAGTTCGCGATCACGAAGATGCTGGCGAGCCCGCGTCCGGAGATGCTTCCGTTTCTGCTGGTGCGCATGACGGATTGGGCGTCTCCGGTCCGTGATGTCGCCCGCATGGGTGTCGTCCGGCTGCTCCACGACGATCCGGCGACGTATTTGCGGCCAGCCGCCGAAACGATGCTTCACCTGAGGCGCCGTCGTCGCGGGGGCTTCGGCGTGCAACAGTTGTACGCGGCTGCTTACGACGCTCCCGTGGCGGTGCTCGACCAGTTGATGCGCTCGGTGACCTCCGCGGTGCCGAGGTTCGCGTTCGAGGTCAGAACCCGGCGTGGCGATCTCAAACTCGACGAGATGGTCCGGGTTGCCCTGGCGAATTCCGACAAGAGTCTTCGTGCCCGGGCCGGTGAGGCCGCCACCCGCGAGGCCGTGTGGACCGGCCGTGTGGACATCCTGCGCAAGCTGGCCACCTGCCGACACGGAGAGGTACGGATCAGCGCACTGACCGGACTCGCTCGTCTCGGCCACTGGAACGAAATCGCCGGTCTGCTGGACGACCGTTCCACGCTGATCCGTGCGCTTGCACGGGATGCTGCCCGGCGTACGGGCGTCGACGCCGTCGACTGGTACCGGTCGGCAGTTTCCGTTGCGAACCCTTCCTTGGGCGCCATCGCGGGACTTGCCGAGTCGGGGCGGCAAGAAGACGGGCGGCTGCTGTATCCGTTGCTGAGCCACCCCGCGGCCAGGGTGCGGGCGCAAGCCGTTGGAGCACTTCGGATTCTGGACGCCGTTCCGGTCGATTCGGTGCGGTCGATGCTTGAGGATCCTTCCCGTCGGGTGGTCAGGGCGGCCTTGAAGGCTCTGGGGAAACAGGCTCGGCGAACACAGGCTTGATTTTCGTTGTCATCGAGTGCCGAAGTCCTCGAACGGGTCTGTGGGGAACCTCCGCAGCCATCCGTTTCCGTGCTCAGGCCTGAGGTTCGTCGTCCTCGAGTCCTGCGCGCGGTTCGTGGAAGGGCTCTGGCGCCGTCTCATAGGTATGACCGCTCGGCGTGGTGATGATCATGCCGCCGTCGCCGGTGGGCACCGCCGACCACCCGGGTTCTTCTTTGAGCAGGTTGTGGTTCTTGCAGTGGATGTGACAGTTGTGATGATTGGTCTTTCCGTTGCGAGCCCGGGCGACGATGTGGTCGATCTCGGAGATCTCGGCCGGCAGATGGCAGCCCGGTTGTGTGCACTCGCGATCCCTCGCCTTGATCAATCGGGCCAAGGAGGCCGGTGACCGATACTTGTTACCGCCGGCTTCGAGCAATTGGCCTGTGGCGGAGTCGGTGATCAGCCGGGACCAGGTCGACCCGGGGCCGGAGGCGATTTCGCGGACCAGCCAGTCGGGGATGGGGCCGTACCCGGCAAGTGTCGCGGGATCGTCGCGCGCGCCGACGAGTGTCAAGAAGTCGACATAGACATGGATGTGCGCTCGCGGCTTGCCCCGGCCGTTCTCGGCCAGCAGTCGTTCGGCGAAGATATCGGCGCGATGCTGGTCGAGCGTCCGGGATTTGTCCTTGTTCCGCCGGGATCGCGCGGCGCGGCTCATCGAGGCGTAGATGGAACTGGCGACTTCCGTGGGAAGATGGCCGGAGAGTGTGGACATGGTCTCGTCGTCGTGTGCCAACGAGATATGGCGCAACGCGCGTTTCCTGGCGGCTCGTTCGCGATAGCCGTCGGGATCGAATTTCTGCACGGCGTGTCTCACCGAACCCCGGATCGCTCCAGGATCACGGTCGGCGAAACGCTTTGCCATCCAAGCGTCGACCTGTGCCGCGACTTCGTCCGACACTTCTCGTGTCAGCTGCATGACCTTGGAAGCCTTGTACAGGTCGATATCACCACGTTCCAACGCCGCCAGCGTGTTCGGCAGGCGGGCGACCAGTGCGCAGGAAGTCTCGACGAGCAGGAACGCGTGATTGCGGGTGACCGAGAAGCGCAAGGCGACCTCCTCGGTCACGGATCTTCGGGACCCGCCGCGAGCGGCGAAGTCGGCTAACGCCCGCACCTGACGTCCCTGCGTCCGCCGAAGGGAAAGCTCTTCGTCGAACGCGGCGTCAAGAAAGCGAGCGGCTTTCGGGTTATAAGCGAGAGTTGTGGTCATGCCCATGATCATACTCGAACTCACGTTCGAATCGAGCTGAGATCGTGATCGGATTTGCGCGGAGAGTGAACGGGCCAGTCATGGCTGTTCGCCCAGACTGAAACACGATCGCCGCCGCGGCTGATTGAATGGGAGGGTGAGCGATTACCCGAGGCTGCTGGAAGACCGAGAAGTGTCGGTGGCGCGGGCCGGCGACACGCGACGAGTGCGGCTGCGGGGCTGGCTAGACGGCTACGACGGGCCGAGGCCGCTCTATCGGATCGAGCTCTTTCTCGACGGTGACCGGTTTACGGCCACCGCCATGGACATGTTCGAGTCACTCGCCCGGCTGCGTCGTCAGCTGGAACCCGGGGGTTGGGCGATCGCCGTTCAGGGCGCCCGCCGCGACACGTACCCGAGCGGGATGTGCAGGGACATGGGCGGCGGTATGCAGATCTACGTCATGCGCACCGGCGAGAAGACTTCGGAAGCCGACCTCGTCGATACGCTGGCCGATGCGGAGCTCGACCAGATCGTGAGTGTCGCGGAACAGGAGACCTGGCACGCCGAATGGTGGGAAGCGGCCACAGGGCGTCGGCTCTGAGCACAGGTGACGGGAACTGTCATGAGCCGGTCGCCAGCGCCTTGACCTCTTGGGCGATCTGCGACAGCTGCTCACCGGGTTCGATCGTCAAGTCACCGGTCGCGGTCCAGCCTTCGTTTCCCCAGTCGGGTTGAAACCTCTGGATGGTGACCCGTAGCTGCACGTGGCCGTACTGGTGGGACGCGTCGATTCTCAGGTCCCTTTCGAGCGACTCCCAGGTTCGGACTCCGTCCCATCCACGCCAGTCGTCCACGTGCCGCTGGAAGAACTCCGCGAGATCGGCGAACCCGGTCGCATAGTGGTGCACGACCTGAACCGACGCTGACAAGCCGTGGAGTCGCAGCTCGGCCAGCAAGGACTCTGGTGGACCGTTCTCGGCGACATCGGCAGTCAGCCGCAGGAATTCGTGGCCGGAGCCGATCCGTGCCTGGATCATGGTCGCAGCATGGCGTTTCGGGCGCTGAGACGACAACCGGAATTGCCGCATCGAGCGGTCAGGCCGCGTGGCGGCGCTGCCGATGCCGGAACAAGGCCACGTCCGGGACAACCTCGACGATTTGCCTCCTGCCCGGCGAACGAGCCTTCGCCGGGCGGGAAGAAGAAACCGGCCGTCGGCGAAGTGGTGGTGAAAGCCGACCGTCGACGGGAAGGAACCACATGTCAGAGGCGGGTATATGACAGCGGGAACGGGTGAGCAGGTGACCGACGCCGACCTGGCCGCCCGGTTGCCGCAGGACCCGGAATTGTTCACCGAAGTGCACGACCGCTACTTCGCGGCCATCTACCGGTATGTGGCCGGACGGTTGGACGCACAGACCGCGGAGGACATCGCCGCGGAGACGTTCCTCGTCGCGTTCGACCGGCGCGACACGTTCGACCCCGAACGCGGTGAGGTGCGGGTCTGGCTGTTCGGCATCGCCACGAATCTGGTGGCCAGGCACCGTCGCAAGGAGGCTCGCCACTATCGGGCGCTGGCACGGGTGAGCGTCGCGCCGGCGGTCGAGGGGCACGAGAGCAGGGTGGTCGCGTCGGTGGCCGCCCGAATGCTGCTTCCTCGGCTCGCGAACGCGCTGTCGCGGCTGTCCGCCGGGGAACGGGACGTGTTGCTGCTCGTGGCGCTCGGCCAGCTCGGGTACGAGGAAGTGGCCGCGGCGCTCGGTATCTCCTCCGGCACGGTGGGTTCCCGGCTCAACCGTGCACGCAAGAAGCTCAACTTCATCCTCACTCCGGAGGCACTCGATGAATGACCTGCAGACGCTGCGCGCCGCGATGACCCCGGACGAGCCGTCCCAGGACGTGATCGACCGCAGCCGTCACCGGCTTCAGAACCGGATCCGCGGTGGCCGCGCCTCCGGGCGGAGGAGCGGATGGCTGATCGCGGGGGCCGGGCTCGCGGCGGCGGCCGCTGCCGCCGTCGCGATCGCGGCCATGCCGGCCGCACCGGTCGACGGTCCGCCGGTGCGGACGGTCACGGGGCAGGAGGTCCTGCTCGCCGCCGCCACCGCCGCTGAGCGTTCCCCTGAAGGGGCCGGCACGTATTGGCACGTGAAGGTGAGCGGGGCGGACGAGTATGAGTACTGGATCAAGCCGGACGGTCGATCGTGGATGCGGGGAGCGAAGACGGGAGGCAAGGTCATGTCGCTGAAGGCGCTTTCGGCCACCCCGTTCTCACTGGTCGCCGTCGATCTGACCCTCGAGCAGTTGCGTGCCCTGCCGACGGACCCGGGCGGGTTGAAGGCCTGGATCGCCGATGCGCTCGAGCGCAGCGACGTCAGGACGAGCGCGGGTGAGCTCACCGCTAGCGACCGGGAACAAGCCGGCTTCCAGTCGTTGATCTCACTGGTGTCCACCCTGCCGGCCACGCCGGGGGTCCGGGCCACGGCCTTGCGCGCGATCGCCGAATATCCAGGTGTCGAAAACCTCGGCACGGTGCCGGGCGGGCAAGGCTTGCGGCTGCCGACGGGCGAGCGGCTCGTCGTCGATCCGGCGACCGGCCGGGTGAACGGGACGTCGATCTTCGTCGCCATGGACGGGGCGGTGCACAAGGTGGCCGACCCCGCCGGCGCCAGGGTCGACGCCGAATGGACCGACACCCTGCCCGAGTAAGCGGATCGGTGGCCGGGAGCGCGTCCCGCTCCCGGCCACGGGGTGTTCACTCGCCGGCGGCGCTGTCCCAGAGCGCGTAGAACGCGGCTCGGGAAACAGGGGTGAGGCCGGAGTCGAGTGCCTGGTCGGTGAGTCCGCCGGCGTCATCCTCGATGTTCCGCCACCAGTAGCGGCGAACGGCCCCGGACGAATCCTGCTCGATCTGCTTGATGGCCACCGTCT
Source organism: Amycolatopsis keratiniphila subsp. keratiniphila (assembly GCF_001620365.2). Lineage (GTDB taxonomy): Bacteria > Actinomycetota > Actinomycetes > Mycobacteriales > Pseudonocardiaceae > Amycolatopsis > Amycolatopsis keratiniphila. Next base: position 268,185 of record NZ_LQMT02000014.1, on the reverse strand, counting down.
CGTGGTCGACCACGATCGCCTCCCACAGCCAGCGGGCTCCTTCGTCGACCAAGCCTTCGTGATCCACGTACTCGTAGTAGCGGCGAGGCTCGGAGCTTTCGTCCAACATCCGGTACCTCGCGACGCTCGCCCGGAACGCGGCTTCGGTCTCCGCCGGCCAGTGCCGTCGTGCTGCCAGGCGTCGGTAGTGCGTCTCCACGTCCGCCGGAAAGTCGGTCACTGCACTTGCCCAGTGCGCGTCCGTGGAACGGATCCGCCCTTGTGCATGCGCAGGATCAAAGCGACCGCGGCCTCCGAGTGGCCCGCCGGGGTCAGGACCTCCTGGAGGAGCAGGCCACGCATCGCGGCAATGGTGACGGTGGCCAACGTCAGCGCTTCCTCGGCCTCAAGCCCTTCGCGTTCCGCGAGCGAGGCCAGCATCTTGGTCAGGTCGTCGAGCGAGTCGATGAACTCACGAAAGTCCTCTGGGCCGTACGCGGCCAGACCGACGACGTGAAAGAAGCCGCGGACGCGGGACAACTGCTCTGGGCTGGTGTACGCCCGCCAGATCGCCACGACGAAGTCGTCGAAGGTGCCCTGCTGGGCGGTCTCGAAAAGCACCTCGTTGTCTCGGGTGCGCTGCGCCTTGAGCATGGCCGCCAACACGCCCGGGAGTGACCCGAAGTGGTATCGCAGGTGGGCATGGTTGGTCCCGGCCCTGGCGGCGATCTCACGGAGCGACACCTCCGGGGCGGGCAGGTCCTCATCGAAGGCGTCGAGAAGCCGAGCCAGGAGACGCTCGCGTGCGTCGCCCTTGCGTTCCTTGCTTGACAGGATCACTCCCACAGTTTATCCATTGGATAAGAGACGGCGGCGCCGTCGCTTGCACATGATCGCAGTCACGCCGGCGGAGGGAACGACTCGTGGGACGTGTTCAAGTGGTCGGCGCGACGGTCGTCGACGGATCGGGTCGCGACCCGGCCGACGTCGACGTCGGTATCGAAGACGGGCGAATCACGCAGGTCGGCGCCTTCGCCGCACACGGCGAGCGCCTGGAGGCCGATGGTCTGACGATGACGCCCGGCCTGATCGACGCTCACGTCCACTTGGGCCTGTCGAGCCCGATCCAGCCGCAGTTCTCGTTCCGACTGAGCGCCGCCGAGCTCGCGGCGGACATCTTCGCCACGGCGGGCGCGGCGCTTGATGCAGGCTTCACCACCGTCCGGGACACCGGCGGGATCGACGGCGGTGTCGTCACCACGATCGCCAAGGGCAAGGTCCGAGGACCCCGCGTCCTGTCCTGCGGGCCGGTTCAGTGCCAGATCGGTGGACACGGCTACTACGGGGCCGAGTGGGAACCGACCGAGCTGTGGAGCAGCCATCACGTTCCGGGTCTGTGCGCCCTGTCCATGATGTCGGGCAACGCGGACGAGCTGCGGCACAACGTGCGCGAGGCCTTCCGCCGAGGAGCCTCCTTCCTGAAGCTCTGCGTGACCGGCGGCGTGGTCGGGGCGCACGACCGGCTGACCGACACCCAGTTCACCGTCGAGGAGATCGCCGTCGCCGTCCAGGAAGCAGTGGCCCGGGGCACCTATGTGACGGTCCACGCCCACAACAACGACGGCATCCGGAACGCGGTCGAGGCCGGGGTGCGCTGCGTCGAGCACGGCACCGACCTCGACGAGTCCACGGCCACCCTGATGGCCGGTCGCGAGGTCGCCCTCGTGCCCACGTTCGCCGTCGTCGAGCAACTGCTGCACGACACCGCCGGAGCCGGCCTCGACGAATCGACCCGCGATCGGGTGCTGGGTGTCCGCGAGCGGATGACCGAGGCGCTCGCCGTCGCCAAGGAGGCCGGCGTACGGATCGGGCTGGGTTCCGACCTCATCGGTCCGGTGCAGCACCGCCGCGGCGAGGAGCTCAGGCTGCGCGCGAAGCTCGAAACACCGATGGAAGCCCTCGTGGCGGCCACCAAGACCAACGCCGAGATCCTCGGCCTGTCCGGCCAGGTCGGTGTCATCGCTCCCGGCGCGCAGGCAGACCTCGTGTTGTGGAACGGCAACCCGGTCGAAGACCCGGAGCTGTTCGCTGATCCCGCCAATGCCGTCCTCGTTCTCAAGGCCGGCCGAATCATGAAGGACCTTCGATGAGCACCATGTGGCAAGGCTGTCTCGCCGACACCGAATACTTCGAGACGCGCTCCAGCGGTGGGAACGACTACGGCGTCTGGGTCACCACACCACCGGGTTATGACCCCGCCACGACGCCAACGCCTGCCGTGTACGTGGTCGACGGCAACTTCGCCGTAGGCCAGACGGCTCCGCTCATCGTCACCCAGGCGGACCCCATGCAACGGATACAGCCCTACATCCAAGTCAGCGTCGGCTACGCGGGCGAGGAAGCACAGCACTGGGACCGGCTGCGCAACCGGGACCTCGTGCCGCCCGGCGAACCGACGCGTTCCTGAGCTTCCTCACCGCGGAACTGCACCCGCGGATCGAACGCGACTACGGCACGGCCACGAGCGGCCACGGCCTTTTCGGCTACTCCTACGGCGGCCTGTTCAGCCTCTACGCCTGGCTCAGCGGCATCACGCTTTTCGGGAGCATCGGAGCGGGCAGCCCCGGTGTCATCGGCGAAGTTCGTCGATCGCCCTTGAGCTCGCGCGGTCGGGGGTACCGGGTCATCGTGCTGGATCGGCCCGCGGGGCCAGGACAGGGCATCGAGTGCGATCGTCCGGTTCAACTTCTCCACCACCGCCGGGGTGGTGACGGCGTGGGAGGCGCATTTCGGCTGGCTCGACCGGGCAAGTCACCTTCCGGGGCCCCGCGCACCGGCCCGGAGACCGACCTGGGTGCGTTCTCCCGTAAGCGCAACCGGAACACCGCGAACTCGGGCACAGTGCTGGGCTGACCGTCACGGGTCGTCGAGGTCGAGCGGCGGCATCGGCGCCGCGTCCTTGGCCCACGTGTCGCGAAATCCCGGCTGGACCGCGAGATCGACCAGTTCGATCCGCGCTCCGATGCTGTCGAGCCGGTGGTAGGTGAAGGAGCGACCATAGGGGCAGGAGTCGAACTCGATCGGCGCGCCTCGATCCGCCAGGCGCTGTTTGTCCGTCATGACGTCCTTGGACCAGTAGCCGATGTGGTCGAAGCGGGACCCCTCGGTCGCATCCCATGGACTGCCGGCGGGTCCTTGGATCACCTCGAAGAACGGTGGCCCGTCGGTCGAGAACACGATTTCGTAGTCCCAATCCCCGAGGGTGCCCGCGCGGACCGGACTCCAGGTCACGCCGAGGGTGCGGGTGAGGTCCTCGGTCGCCTGTCCGATGTCTCGGACGACGAAGCACAGGTGGTAGAAGGCGTTCACCCGTCCTGTCTATCAACCCTCAGCGGACGTAGGGCGTTATCGTTGATCGATGTCGCACGCGGTCGTTCTTGGTGGGACCGGGCTGATCGGTCGCGCCGTGGCACGCCGGTTGCTGGCCGCCGGGTGGGAGGTGACCGTCGCCGGCCGGGACTCCTCGCGTATGCCCGAGGACATCGCGGTCGCGGGTGGCCGGTTCGCCGCCGGGGACCGCGGCGAACCCGGCAGTCTCGCTGCCGCGCTCGGGGAGGGCGCGGATCTGGTGGTCGACTGCCTGTGCTTCACCGCCGCACACGCCCGTGATCTGCTGCCGCTGCTGGACGATGTGGGGTCCACGGTGATGATCTCCAGCAAGGCCGTGTACGTCGACGCGGCGGGCAACCACGTGAACTCGGCCGTCGCGCCGGTTTTCGACGGGCCGATCCACGAGTCGCAGCCCACCATGGCCCCACGCGACGACGTCGATTACCGCACTCGTGACGGCTACGGGGCCAACAAGGTGGCGGCGGAACGTGTCCTGCTCGACAGCGGATACCCGGTCACCGTTCTGCGTCCGTCCAAAGTCCATGGAGAGGGGTCGGCCAAGCCCGGCGAATGGGTGTTCGTCAAACGCGTGGCCGACCGGCGCGAAGTCCTTCTCCTGTCCCGCGGTGGCCGCGGCGTCGACCACCCGAGTGCGGCAGGGAACATCGCCGCGCTGATCGAAACCGTCGCGGGAAACCCGGGCAGGCGTGTCCTCAACGCCGCGGACCCGGACGCGCCCGACGCCCTGTGCATCTCGAGAATCGTCGCGAACCACCTCGGCCATCGGTGGGAGGAAATACTCCTTGACGACCACGCCCCCGCCGGACTCGGCCGGCACCCTTGGGACCGCCTGCCGGGTATCCGGCTGGACATGTCCGCGGCCGGGCGACTGGGCTACCGGCCGGTCGGCGACTACGCCGCCACCGTGACCGCCGAGCTGGACTGGCTCGGCTCCACCGATCGGCTCCCGGCAGGCTTCGACCACGATTATTTCGCGCCGATGTTCGACTACGCCGCTGAGGACGCCTACCTCGCGGACCGGTAGCCAGGCTCCGGACCAGCCTCAACCCTCGCCCGCCGCGAGCAACTCCCGCAGCATCGCCAGCAGTTCCCGCCGGTCCCCGGCCCCGAGTTTCCCCCGGATCCGCGCCATGTGGTGTTCCACGGTCTTCGCCGAGATGAACAGTTCGCTCCCGGCCTGCTTGTACGTCAGCCCGCCGACGACGAGGCGGGCGACTTCCAGTTCCCGTTCGCTCAAGGCGTTCAATCCCGTGGCCGCGACGGGTTCCGGTGCCCGGCCTTGGAATTGCCGGGCCGCTTCGAGCAGCTGGACCATCGCCTTGCGGTCGGAGGTCCGGATCGCCGCCTGCCCGGCCAGCCGGGAGGCGTCCCAGCAGAGCCCGAGTTCGTGCAGTTCCGACGCGGCCGCGGTGATCGTTTCCGGATCGAAGCTTCCGGTCAAGACCGCGAGCCAGCCGGTAGCCGCGGCGGCGAGGGCCGCGGGATAACGGCCGCAGGGCGCGAAATCGTTCAACGCGGCCAGATGTTCTCCCGCCGACGTGTGGTCCTCGACGGTGATCGCGGCGTGCAGTTCGTGCCAGCGCAGCGTGGCTGTCCACAGTGGAGGGTTGCCGAGCGCGTCGAGCACCGCGTGTGCCCGCTCCAGCTGTCCGGCCAGTTTGGCGCTCGCGCCGCCCCGCGCGGCCGCGATCGCGAGTTCTCCCAGCGGCAGCAGCGAATACAGGTCCGGCTGTTGCCGCATCGACGCCTGATACGCCCGGTCCCAAGATCGTTGCAGGCCGGGAAGATCGCTCGCGCGCCGCGCCAGGCCCAAGTGCAGGGTGGCGGCGAAGAGTTCGTCGCGCGCTTCGAGGCCGTCCGGGGGCATCAAGGCTTCGGCGGCCGTCTTGAGGTCGCCCGCGGTCATCGCGACCCAGCCGAGCAGCAGCCGGTGCCGTTTCGCGAGCAGGTCGCCGCCGATCCGGCCGTTCGCCGCACGGCTCAACACCGACTCCGCCAGCGCGAGTTCGCCGGAATGCAGGCCCACCAACGCCGCCAGGGCCGCCGGGCTGTCCGGGAGCGGTGCCGGCGCGCCCGCCGATTCCAGCATCGAGGCCGCGCCCAGCAACGCGGACAGGGTTTCGGCGCCGCAGCCCGACACCGAGCCGGTGATCGCCCGTGCCATCCGCGAGACGGCTCCGGCGAACAACGTCGGGACTTCGGGGGTTTCCAGGACACCCCGGGCGGCCTCGAGTTTCCCGGTGCCCAGCAACGCGATCGCGGCGAACGCCTTCGATTCGGCCCGCCCGGACCATTGGTACAGCTCCGCGCTGTGCGCCAGTTCGCCGCGATGCGCCAGCACCGTCCCGGCCACTTCGGCGCCCGCGGCCCGGGCGTCGGTGTCCGAGGTGCTGCCGAGCATGCCGTCCCCGAGCCGCAGTGCGGTGTCGAGATCCCCGGCCAGTGCCGCGGCGTGCGCCCAGCCGACGGTGAGCGCCGCGCCGCGCCCACCGGCCTCGGACGCGGCCTCGTAGAACCGCGCCGCGAGTTTCGTGTCGTCGGGCATCGCCTCGCGGGCGGCCGCTTCGAAGGCCGCCGCCGCGCTCGCGCCCGAACTTCCCGTTCCCAGCAACGACCGGGCGAGGTCCAGCACCGGAAGCCCGTCACGCAACTGGAGTTCCACCAGCCGCTGCAGCACGGTCAGCCGTCGCCCCGGCGAACCCCAGGTCCGGATGGCCTCGGCGGCGATCGGCAACAGGACGTCGTCCTCGCCGAGGAGACCGGTCGCCCTGGCGCTGTCGAAGACTTCGGTCAGACTTTCGCGATCACGGTTCAGGAGCGCGGCGAGGAGATCGAGATTCCGGCCCGCACCCGCTTCCGCCGCGATCAGGAAGCGGTGCACGTCGTCGTCCAGCTGCTCCAGTTCGCCGCGGAAGTCCGCGAGCCGGCCGGTGACCGCGCGCACCACGAGTCCTGGCACGCCACCGGTTCTGACGTGGACCTCCGCCGCGGTGGCCGCGTCGCCACCGGCGTGCTCGACTAGCCGCCGGACGTCGTCGACGCCGAAGGCGCTCAAGGACACCGACCTGCCGAAGGAATCGGCGAGGGTGCGCAACGCTTTCGTGCGTGCCGCTGTCCGGAAGGCCAGGACCACGGGTGCCGTCGTTTCCTCCGTCCGCGCCTTGATCTTCGCGAGCTCGTCGTCGTCGAGCTGGTCGGCGTCGTCGATCAGCAACGCTTCGACACCGGCGTCGGCGTAGCGACGTCCGAGCAGGCCGAGCAGATGGGTCTTGCCGTGCCCGCCGGGGGCGACGACGGCGACCCGCACCGGGGCTTCCGGGGCGGTGGTCACCTCGTCGAGCAGGCGCCGGGCACCCGGATGGATGATGCCGGGCTGGTCGAGCAGTGCGTTCAACAGCGACCTTCGGGGGTGGACGGCGTGGCACCGGGGGTGGGCGGCGCGCACGAGCTCGAAGTGGTGGGAGGGGCTTCGGGACCCTTGTCGGCGGTGGCTTCTCGAGTGGTCAGGGTGAGCAACAGGGTGGTCGCGGCCAGAACCACGACCGCGGCTCCGGCGACGAGGGGCTTGCGCCGGCTGAGCAGTTTCGCCGCCCCGGTGCGTTCTGGCAAGGGGAACGGGGTGATGTCCACCGGCGGCCGTTCGGGCCGCTCGGTGAGCTCTTCGGACACGTCGACCCGGGGGAGCAGGGTGGTTTCGATGGTCGCGACGGCGTGCGATCCCACCCCGCCGGGTTGAGGAAGGTCACGTCGCGCGGCGATGTTGGCCGCGCCGGTCGCCACCGTCAGCACCGGGTCGCTCGACGCGAAGAGGGGGCACGGTGTCCGGCCGGGAACCGGGGGTGCCTCCCCGCAGAGCACGATGCCCGCCAGCGACTGGGGCGGGACGCCGGCGCCGTGCGCGAGCTCGAAGACCTTGCCGACGGCCTCGGCGGGGTCGACACCTTCCAGGGTTTTGATCGGTTGCCAGCCGTTGACGGCGGTGGCGGCGGCGATCGTGACGACCGCGCCGTCCGGGCCGAATTCGCAGACACCGGCGGTGACATCGCCGTGCGGGGCGAGGTACGCGTGCAGCGCGGCGACGGGCGACGCCACCAGCGCGGCACGGGGGAATCCGGCTTCGGCCAGGGCCCGGCGCAGCAGGTCCCGGCGGAACGAACCCCAGCCGACGGGGTGTGTGAGCACGATGTGGTGCGGTTTCTCACCGAAGCGTTCGGCCGCTTGATCCACCGCCGCGTCGACGAGGACCGCGCTGAGGGATTCGGCAGGGAACCGTTCGCCGCCGACGATCACGGGGACGTCGTCGCCGACCCGTTCGTGGAACCCGGTGAGCAGGCGGGCGGGCGCGGACCGGCCCGCCTCGACCGCGGCGTCCCCGGTGAGCAGGTAGCCGTCGTCGTCGAGGAACACCGCCGACGCCGCCGCCGGGCCGCGCGCGCCGAGCCACGACGGCTCGGGCACGCCCCAGCCGTCGCCGGAGTTCACGCAGGTGGCGGCGGTGGTGCGGGTCGAGGCGATATCGATGCCGAGGACGTAGGGCAACGAGCATCCTCCTTCGCTTGACCAGCCCCTAAGGACCAAATAGGGCCACTCACCTGAACGGCTTGACCCATCCGGGTGAGGGTTGGCATTAAACCCAACCGAGTGCGTCTCGGTTAAGCCCCTAACGCCCTAACGATGTCATACCGATCCCCTATTGGCTGAGTGAGCGACGACCAGGAGTGATCCCCGATGTGCCCAGCGGCACCGGCTCACTAACTTCGGTGACCTGCGCTCAGCCGTGCCCTCCGGCCGCTGGGCGCGCCCCACCGACCTAGACCCCCAGGAGAGTCCTTTCATGGGTTCCGTCCAGACCCTGCACGACTTCACGCTGAACCTGCTGAACGACACCGCGGCCCGCGCGGCGTTCGCCAACGACCCGCAGCAGGTGCTGGCCGACGCCGGCCTCGGCGACATCAACGCCGCCGACGTGCACGAGGTCGTCCCGCTGGTGCTCGACTTCGTCCCGGTCGGCACCGCCACCGACCTCACCGGAACCACCGCCGCCACCGCCGACAACCTGGCCGGCTTCGGCGGCATCACGAACGCCGTCAACGGCACCGACGGCGAGTGCGCCGACGGCGTCCAGGGCGCGATCGACCAGCTCACCGCGCTGACCGCCGGCCTGCCGGTCGCCATCCCCGGCGCCGACGCCCTGCCGGGCCTGCCCGAGCTGCCGGAGCTGGGTGGCCTCCCGGCCGTCCCGGCCGTGGGTGACCTGCCGGTCGACGTCCCGGGCCTGCCCGCCGTTCCGGCCGTCTCCGACGTGACCGACGTGTCGAACGCCGCCGCCGGCGTGACCGCCCTCGCGCAGAACACCGTCGGCAGCTTCGGCCTGACCGACGACCTTTCGCGTGGCCTCGACGCCGCTTCCGTCGGCCAGGCCGGAGACATCGCCACCGGCGCCGTCGACACCGCGACCGACCTGGCCCACGGCGTCCCGGCCGTGGACACCGCCGGTCTGCCCGCCGTCGACTCGGTCCCGGCCGTCGGCGACCTGACCAGCGACCTGCCGCGTGCCGACGGTGTCGCGGGCGACGCCCCGAACTTCCTGTCCACGGTCGGCGACCTGACCAGCGTCATCGGTCAGACGACGGGCGTCGCGGACGTCACCACCAAGGTGCACGACATCGCGGGCAAGGCGCACGACATCGGCAACGGCAACGTCGCGAGCGACGTGACCGACAACGTCGCGACCGACGTCACCGACAACGTCGTGAACGATGTCGCGAACCACGCGGGCGTCAACGACGTGCACGACGTCGTCTCCGGTGTGGCCAACAACATCGGCCACGTGGGCGACATCAACCTCGGGGCAGGCGACATCGCCTCGAACAACGACATCCACATCGGCTGATCCGAATATTCTTCATATCTGTGCCAGGGCCCCGCGACCGCACCAGGTCGCGGGGCCCGCACGGCATGTTGGCCCATGCCACATTGATTCCGCGCTTGGTTAAGGGAACACTGCATCCCCGTGACAGCCCCCGCCTGGCTCGACGTGCTCAACGAGACCTTGGACGCCTGTGCCGCCCACGGTCGCGCCGACCTGGCCGAACGACTCCGGCGCAGACGGGACCAACGGGCGCCGGGCACCCGGATCGCGGTGGTCGGTTTTCCCAAGCAGGGCAAGGGCTATTTGCTCAACGCGCTGCTGAACGCGCCGGTCTGCGCGGTCGGGGACGCGAGTACGCCCGCCGTGCCAACGGAGATCGGGTACGCCGCCGATCCCGCCGCCACCCTGGTCGGGCACGCCAGGGAGAACGTGCCGGTCGGTGACCTCGCCAAGGAACTCGAGGTCCGGCCGCCCGGGTCGCTGCGCCGGGTCGAAGTCGGCCTGCCGCGCGAACTCCTCGGCACCGGGCTGGTGCTGGTGGACACCCCGGCGATCGGGGACCCGCGCTCCCCGCGCACGGCGGCCACCCTCGACGTGCTCGCCGACGCGCACGCGGTGATCCTCGTCTCCGACGCGACACAGGAACTCCAGCCCGCCGAACTCGCGCTGGCGCGGCATATCCGGACCTGGTGCCCCGCTTTGGTGCTGGCACTGACCAAGATCGACGTGAGCCCGGACTGGCGGGACCTCGCCGCCCGTAATCGTGCGGCGCTGTCGGAGACCGGTGTCGTCGCCGACGTCTTCCCCGTGTCCGCGACGGTGCGTCAGGCCGCCGCGAAAGCCGGCGACGCCGCCCTCAACGGACGGTCCGGCTTCCCGGAACTCCTGAACTGGGTGGGAGAACAGGCCGCGCGCCCGATCGAACGCACCCGCGCGCTCGCCGCCGCGGTGAGTGTGCGCGCGGCGGCGGTCGAACTGGTCGAGACGCTGCAGACCCGGCTGAACGCGGTCTCGCAGGACAACGGCGTGGATCAGGTCACCCTGCTGCACCAGGCACAACGGCGCACCGAGGAGCTGCGGCGGCAGAACGTCCGCTGGCAGAACATGTTGTCCGACGAGATCACCGACCTGATCTCCGACGCCGAATACGATCTACGCGAGCGGACCCGGGTGATCGTGCGGCATGTCGACCGCACCTTCGACGAAGGCGACCCGGTGCAGATCTGGCCGGATTTCCAGACCTGGCTGGAAGAAAACCTCGCCGAGGCCGTCGAGACGAACTACAACTGGGTGTCCGACCGGTCGGAGTGGATCGCGCAAGCGGTCGCGTCGACCTTCGGGCCGCATTACGGCCACGCCCCGGAACTGCCGCTGACCGGGTCCGGAGTGGACTCGATCCCCGAGGTCGGCGCCCCCAAGATCGAGCGGTTCAAGATCGGCCAGAAACTCTTCACCGGCTTGCGCGGTTCCTACGGCGGCGTGCTGATGTTCGGTCTGGTCACCAGTCTCGCCGGGCTGCCGTTGATCAACCCGGTGTCGCTCGGCGCCGGTGTCGCGTTCGCCACCAAGAGCGTGCGCGACGAAGGCGGGATGCGGTTGCAGCGCCGCCAAGCGCTCGCGAAGGCCGCGGCGCAGCGCCACGTGGACGACGTGTTCATCCGGTTCAGCAAGGAGATCAAGGACGAGGTCCGTCAGGTGCAGCGGCGCCTGCGCGACCATTTCGCCGCGCTGTCCGACCAGCTTTCGGAAGAGCTGACGCGGCAACGGGAACTGATCATCGCCGGCTCCGCCGAACGGGACCGGCGTACCCAGCGGGTCAAGAAGGAGATCGACCGGCTGGCCGCCCTGCACCGGAAGGCGGGGGCACTGGGCACCGGCGCCGCGCCGCGCCGGGAGCTGTCGGCGTGACCACCCTCGATGTCCGGGAGTTGCTGAACGAGGCCGCCGCGCACTACCGGGACCGTCCGCACGCGGTGGCGATGCTGCGGGAATGCCTGGAGCGGCTGGACGAACCGCTGCGCGTCGGCTTCATCGGCACACCGGGGACCGGAAAGTCCACTTTGGTCTCCGCGTTGGCGGAATGGCCGACGCGGGCCTTGCGCGAGATCGATCTGTTCGACACCCCGGCCTTCGCCGAACACGTCGACGCGACGGTGCGGTTGGTGCGCCATCTCGAACCCGACGAACTCGCCGGCACCCGGCAGGTGGGCGGTTCGGCGTTCGCGCGGCAGACGGCGGTGAACTCGGTGCTCGTGCTCGGCAGGGCGGACGAGGTCGGCGCGGGCCGGATCGACGCCCTGCTCACCGCGAAACAGCTGGCCCGCCGGGCCTGGCGCGAGAACCCGGATTGCGCGGGATTCCAAGGAGTCATCGCGGTCGCCGGGCAGCTGGGCTACGCGGGGCGAGCGCTGCGGGACGACGAATTCGAGGTGCTGCGCGCGCTGGCGTCGATCTCCCGGCCGGAGCTGGAACGGTATCTGCTGTCCGTCGATTCCTTTGTGGACGATCCGTTCCCGGTGCGGGTCTCGCCGGAATCGCGGAAGCACCTGGTGTCGCGGTTCGGGCTCTACGGGGTCCGGCTGGCGATCACCCTGATCCGCACGGGCTGCGACAGCAGGCTCAAACTCTCGGCGGAACTCGTGCACCGCAGTGGTCTCGGTGACCTGAGGGACACGCTCGCCGGATGCTTCGTCGCGAGGGCCGACGCGTTGAAGGCGCGCACGGCGGTGTTGCGCTTGGAAGGCCTTCTGGCCGCGGAGCCCCTTCCGCACGGTGACCGGCTGGCCGCCCGCGTGGAACGGTTCGCCGCGGCAGCGCACGACTTCCGGGAGCTGCGGCTCATCGCGGGCATCCGTGGTGGCCGCACGGCGTTGTCGGGGGAGACCGCCGAGGAGGCCGTCCGGCTGCTCGGCGCACAGGGACTCGCGCCCACCGAGCGCCTCGGTCTCGAACCCGACGCGGATCCGGCCGAGATCCACGCGGGAGCCGAAAGCGCGCTCGTCCGCTGGCGGCACGAGGCGGAACGGGCCGACGCCGCGCACGCCGAACGTGCCGCCGCCCGGGTGATCGTGCGTTCGGTCGAGGGGCTGCTCAGCCTGTTCGTGGCTTGACGCCTGCTGGTCTCCGAGTCACCATAGAGCACTCTATGGCGGCTCTGACCAGGCGAAAGGGGTCCGGCATGCCCGACGACGCGCGTCCGGATGTGCGGCTTCTCGGTGAACTTTTCGCGCACTGGGCGAAGGTGATCCCCGAGCGGGAGGCCCTCTCCTTCCAAGGGCGGCGGCTCACCTGGGCCGAACTCGACGACCGGGCGAGGCGCGTCACCGGCGCGCTCGCGGCCGCCGGAATCGGCAGAGGCGACCGGGTGGCGTTCGTCGACAAGAACACGCCCGCCTGCCTGGAGGTGACCTTCGGCGCGTCCTCGCTCGGCGCGGCGAACGCGGTCGTCAACTGGCGTCTCGCCCCGGAGGAACTGGCGTACGTCCTCGGCGACAGTGGCGCGCGGATCGTTTTCGCCGGGCCGGACATGCTGCCCGCCGTCGAGGCGCTGCGCGATCGGCTGCCGTCGGTCGAGCGGGTGATCGTCGTCGGGGGAGAAGACGACCAGTACGAGGACTTCCTGGCGGCCGCGACACCTGCCGGGCCCTCACCCGAGGTCGACGAACACGACGGCGCGCTGATCATCTACACCAGCGGTACCACCGGTTTCCCCAAGGGCGCCGTCCTGACCCACCGCAACCTGCTGGCGCACAGCCGCAACGCCGGGGCCGCGTTCCCGATGGGCGACGGCGACCGCAACCTGGTCGCGATGCCGCTGTTCCACGTCGGCGGGAGTTGTTACGCGATCATCGGTTTCCACTACGGGCAGCCGACGACGATGACCCGCGAGCCCGACGGCAAGTCTTTGCTGGGCGCGCTCGCCGAAGGGGCCACGCACGCGTTCCTGGTGCCCGCGGTGGTCGCCGGCATCGTGCAGGCGGGGGAGCAGGCCGTCGCCGCGTTCGCGCGGTTGAAGTACCTGGGCTACGGCGCTTCGCCGATGCCGCTCCCGTTGCTGCGCAAGGCGCTCGCGGCCTGGCCGGACACGCGGTTCGTGCAGGTCTACGGCATGACCGAGCTGTCCGGCGTGGTGACGACGCTCGGCCCGGACGCGCATCGCGACCCCGCCCGGCCGGAGCGGCTGGCGTCGGCGGGCACGGTGCTGCCTGAGGTGGGGATGCGTGTCGTCGACCCGGCGACCCTCGAAGACACCGCACCGGGGACGCCCGGCGAGCTGTGGTTCCGTACCGATCAGGCGATGGCGGGCTATCTGGGCAAACCCGAGGCGACCGCCGAGACGATCGTCGACGGCTGGGTTCGCAGCGGTGACGTCGGCAGGGTCGACGACGGCGGTTTCGTGTTCATCGAAGACCGCGTGAAGGACATGATCATCACCGGTGGCGAGAACGTCTACTCGCCGGAGGTGGAGCGGGTCATCGCCGAACATCCGGCGGTCGGCGAGGTCGCCGTGATCGGGGTCCCCGACGATCGCTGGGGAGAGCAGGTCAAGGCCGTGGTCGCCCCGGCTCCTGGAGAGCGCGTCGACGCCGACGAACTCGTCGAGTACTGCCGGGAACGCCTGGCGCACTACAAATGCCCGCGCACGGTCGAGATCGTGGAGGCGTTGCCGCGCAACGCGACCGGCAAGATCCTCAAGCGGACCCTGCGGCGCCCGTACTGGGAGGGGCGGGAGCGCGCCGTCTGAGAGCCTGTTGGCGGAGCTGAGACTATGTTCGGAAAAGTGACCATGCGTGTGAACCCGCCTCGGCCGAAGGCCCCGCTATCGCGGTGGCAGGGCACCCTGTCCGCATCCGTGCCGTGGACGACCAGGCAGTGCCCTGCCGACGTCGATCGCGGTCGCGGGTTCACCACCGGACACTGATGCCGTCCACGGTTAGCCGCGAGCAGTACTTCGACGCGGCGCTGGAGATCCTCGCCGAGTCCGGGTTCGCCGGGCTCAACGTCGGCGCGCTCGGCAGACGCCTCGGCGTCACCAGCGGATCGTTCTACCACCATTTCGGCGGCTGGCCCGGGTTCGTCGGCGCCTTGCTCGACTTCTGGGCGCAGCGGCAGGTGCGGATCCTGCGGGAACTGGACTTCGGCTCCGGCGGCCCCGAGGCGGATTTCGCCGCGCTGATGAGCCTGACGCGCGGACTCCGCCATCGCGCCGAGGCGGCCATCCGCGCCTGGGCGGCGAACGACGAAACCGTTCGCGTGGCGCAGAAACGCGTCGACGACGCCCGGGTCAAGACGGTCGGGAGGGTGGTGGCCGAGCTGATCCCCGACCGGCGTCGCGCGGAGGTCGTGACTTCGCTCGGGCTGGCGATGCTGGTGGGCTACCAGCAGGTGGCCTCGGCGGGCGGATTCACCGACCTCGGCGACATCCTGGACGAATACACCCGGCTGGTGCTCGCCGGTTAGGCGTTGCCGAGCACCCGCGTCACGGTGATCTCGATGACCACGCGTTCCGGGTTCGGCTTCGGCTGCCGGTAGCGTGCGGCGTAGCGATTCTCCGCGTCGCGCACGGACTCCGGGTCTTCACGCAGCACGGCTCGACCCTCCAAAGTGGACCACCGGGGCCCGTCGATCTGGCAGGCGGCGACCGGAATGCCGCCTTCGCCCGCTTCCTTGACCAGACGCGCCTTCTTGGACGAGCGGAACGTGATCACCCGGGCGATCCCGGCTTCGAACTCCACCGTGACCCCGACCGCGACGACGTGCGGGGTTCCGTCCGGGCGCACGGTGGTCAGGGTGGCGAGATGCCGTTCGGTCCAGAATTCCCGGAAGGCTTCGCCGCGTTCGCTCAGGTCGATCTTCATGGTGTCAACGCTAAGGCACCGGTCGGGCAGGCGTCATTTGAGGTAATAGTAAGGAAACTTTCTTAACTCTCTTGTTTTTGCCCGACCCGGATGTCACTCTCGGAACGCGCCGCCGCCACCAACGATGTTTCCCGGAGGAGCCATGAGAAAGACCGTTCGGACAGTGCTGGCCGCGGCCGCGCTGACCGCCGGGCTGGTCGCCACGACCGCCCCCGCCACCGCGGCGACCGCTCAGGGGACCCCGTACCTGCCGGGCGTTCTGCGCCCGTCCGTCTCCCAGTCCGCGCAGGACGCGGCGCTCGCCAAGTACTACGACTACTGGAAGAAGAACTTCCTGACCACCAAGTGCGGCGCGGGCACGTACGCGGTCAAGGCGCCGGACGCCGACCACGCCTTCGTGGCCGAGGGGCAGGGCTACGGCATGACCATCGCGGCCATGATGGCGGGCAAGGACTCGCAGGCGCGCACGGTCTTCGACGGCATCCTGAAGTTCGTGAAGGCGCACCCGTCCGTGATCGACAAGGATCTGCACGCCGCCGAGCAGGACGAGAACTGCAAGAGCGTCAACGGCAGTGACTCGGCGACCGACGGCGATCTCGAGATCGCATACGGCCTGCTCCTCGCCGACAAGGTCTGGGGCAGCGGGGGTTCGGTCAACTACAAGGCCGAGGCGCTGCGGATCATCAAGGCGATCAAGCGCAGCGAGGTCAACCCCGACACCAAGTTCATGCGGCTGGCGGACTGGGCCGACAGCGGCAAGTACATCAACAGCTCGCGCTCCTCGGACTGGATGCCCGGACACCTTCGCGCGTTCGAGAAGGCCACCGGCGACTCCTTCTGGGGCCAGGTCCGGACGCGGCAGGAGAAGGCGGTCACGCAGCTGCAGCAGCAGTACGCGCCGAAGACCGGCCTGATCCCGGACTTCGTGGTCAACACCAACTCCACGCCGAAGCCCGCTCCGGACGGCTTCCTCGAGGATCACGACCCGCACTACGGCTACAACGCCTGCCGTGACCCGTGGCGGCTCGGTGTCGACGGGATCACCGTCTCGGGCAGTCCGGCGCAGGGGCAGGTGCGGAAGATGAACACCTGGATCCAGCAGAACACCGGCGGCAACCCGGCCAAGATCACCTCCGGCTACACCCTGTCCGGGTCCAAGCTGCCGGGTGAGACCGGGCAGCACCCCTGCTTCACCGCGTCGTTCGCCATCGCGGCGATGAACGACCCGGGCAGCCAGGCCTGGCTGGACAAGCTGTGGACGTCGATCACCACCTGGTCGCCGAACGCCAAGGACTACTACGGCACCGGCATCACCGTGCAGGTCCTGATCATCCTCTCGGGGAACTACGTCGCGGTCTGATCCGGCGGTGACCACCGCTTACTGAAGTGTCATGAAAGGGTCGTTCAGGACATCTTTTGTCCTGAACGACCCTTTCATGACATCTGACCGGACAGGATTTCAACACCCAGTTGACCTCTTCAACACGCAGTTGTAGCGTCGGCGACCACCCGAAGCCCCCGTGGAGGTCCGTCATGCCGTCGACGCCGCTCACCCTGAACCGAACCTGGCGCTTGGCCGTGCTCACCGGCCTGGCCGCGCTCGTCACCGCCGCCTGCGGAGGCGGGCCCGACGGCGCCGGCGGCCAGGAACCCGCGGCCCCGGGCGCGCCGGCCGCGATCCCGGACACGACCGCGCTGATCGAGTCCGTCCAGAAGGACGCCGCCGTCGCCGGTACCCTGCCCGCGAAGTACGCGCAGGCCGGGATGCTGCACCTGGCCTCGAACCTGCAGTCCGCGCCGAACAACTTCTACGCCGCCGACGGCAAGACCCCGATCGGCTACGAGGTCGACCTCGCCAAGGCCATCGGCAAGAAACTGGGCGTCACCGTGCACCACCAGGACATGGCGTTCGGTTCGCTGATCACGAGCCTCCAGTCCGGCCGCGTCGACCTCACGATGGCCGCGATGAACGACACGAAGACCCGGCAGGCGCAGATCGATTTCGTCGACTACTTCTCGTCCGGCATCACGATCATGGTCCGCAAGGGCAACCCCGACCAGATCTCGGGGCCGGACACGTTGTGCGGCAAGAACGTCGCGGTGGTGCAGGGGACGAGTCACCAGAAGTTCGCCGAAGAACAGAACGGCGAATGCGCTCAGGCGGGCAAGCCCGCGTTGACCGTCACCGCGACCGATTCCGATACGCAGAACCAGAACCAGCTCCGCACCGGCCGGGTCGCCGCCATCCTCAACGACCTGCCCAGTGCGGTCTACATCTCGCGGACCGCGGGTGAGGGGAAGTTCTTCGAGGTCGTCCCCGGTGAGCCGATCAACGGCGGGCCGTACGGGATCGGTGTCAACAAGGAGAACAAGCCGCTCGCCGAGTCGATCCAGAAGGCACTGCAGTCGCTGATCGCCGACGGCGGCTACGGCAAGATCCTCCAGGCCTGGGGCGTCGAGCAGGGCGCGCTCAAGGAGGCGAAGCTCAATGGCGGAAGTTGAGCCGCTGCCGATCGTCCGGCGCAAACACTGGGGCAGGTGGGTCAGCGCCGCGATCATCCTGGCGCTGCTGATCCTGCTCGGGATCGCGCTCGGCAACGCGCAGATCCAGTGGGATTCGGTCCCGGAGTTCCTTTGGTACCGCGTGATGGCGGTCGGCCTGCTCAACACCGTGCTGCTCGCGGTGATCGCGCAGGGTTCGGCGATCGTCATCGGGATCGTGATCGCGTTGATGCGCCGGTCGGCGAATCCGGTGGCGCGCTGGTTCGCGGCCGGCTACATCTGGCTGTTCCGCGGGCTTCCGGTGCTGCTGCAGATCCTGATCTGGTACAACCTGGCGCTGGTCTTCGAGTTCATCTCGATCCCGCTGCCGTTCGGCGGCTACCTGCTGCACGAGCAGACCAACGTGCTGATCACCGCGTTCACCGCCGCGCTGCTCGGCTTGGCGCTCAACGAAAGCGCGTACATGGCGGAGATCGTCCGCGCCGGGCTGAACAGTGTCGACAGTGGACAGACCGAGGCGGCGAAGTCGATCGGGATGTCGCCGGGCGCGACGCTGCGCCGCGTGGTGCTGCCGCAGGCGATGCGGGTGATCATCCCGCCGACCGGCAACGACTTCATCAACATGCTCAAGGGCACGTCGATGGCCTCGGTGATCGGCGTGACCGAGCTGATCCACGCCGCCAACAACATCTCGTCCAACAACCTGCTGGTGATGGAGACCCTGCTGGCCGCCGCCGTCTGGTACATGGTCGTGGTGACCGTCGCCGGGGTGGGGCAGCACTACCTGGAGCGCGCCTTCGACGCCGAAGACCGGTCGCGGAGCCCGTTCTCCCGCGCCGCCAAGGCCTTGCGCACCGCGCCACTGGTGAGGAGTGAACGTGTCTGAGCCACTGCTCAAGGCCGTCGGCGTCCGCAAGAGCTACGGCCACACCGAGGTACTGGGCGGCATCGACCTCGAAGTCCACAAAGGACAGGTCGTCTGCCTGCTCGGCCCGTCCGGCGCGGGGAAGAGCACCTTCCTGCGCTGTGTCAACCATCTGGAGACGATCGACGCCGGGCAGGTCTGGGTCGACGGCGAGCCGATCGGGTTCCGGCTGCGTGACGGCAAGCTGTACGAGCTGAAGGAACGCGAGGTCGCCCGGCAGCGGCGCGACATCGGCATGGTGTTCCAGCGGTTCAACCTGTTCGGCCACCGTACCGCGCTGCAGAACGTCGTCGAGGGGCCGGTGCGGGTACTCGGTGTCCCCATGGAGGAAGCCCGGGAGCAGGCGCTCGACCTGCTCGACAGGGTCGGTCTCGCGCATCGCGCCGACGCGTACCCGGCGCAGCTTTCCGGCGGGCAGCAGCAGCGGGTCGCGATCGCGCGGTCGCTCGCGATGAAACCGAAGCTGATGCTGTTCGACGAGCCGACGTCGGCGCTGGACCCGGAACTCGTCGGCGAGGTGCTGGCGGTGATGGGTACGTTGGCCGAGGAGGGGATGACGATGGTCGTGGTGACGCACGAAATGGGATTCGCGGCCGAGGCCGCGGACGAGGTGGTGTTCATGGCCGACGGCGTGGTCGTCGAGACCGGCCCGCCGGGGGAGCTCCTGAGCGACCCGAAGCACGAGCGGACCAAGCAGTTCCTGGCACGGGTCCTCGCATGACGCGGATCTCGCCGCGGTACCTGCTGCAGTTCGACGAGCCGGCCGGGTACCTCGACTTCGCCCGGTTCGGCCCGCCCTCGCACGCCGTGCTCGACACGACGGCGAGCCTGCTCGACGCCTCGACCAAGGCCGGTCCGTCCACAGTGGACGAACTGATGCGGCAGGAGACCAGGGCCAAGGCCGCCGCGGCACGGCTTTCCGGTAGCGACACCGACCACACGGTGCTGTTGCCGCACACCAGTCTCGGCTTGTTCCAGGCCGCGTTCAACGCGCCGCGCGGCGAGGCGCTGGTGTCGGCGGCGGAGTTCCCGGCCAACACCTACCCGTGGGCGCGCGCGGAACAGGCGGGACGGCTGACCGTGCGGCGGCTGCCGTTGGGCAACGTCACCGCGGACGCGGTCAAGGCGGCGCTGACCCCGGAGACGTCGCTGGTGAGCGTGAGCGCGGTCGACTTCCGCACCGGGTACCGGGCCGATCTGGCGGCCATCCGCGAGGTGGTGGAGGACCGGCTTCTCGTGGTCGACGGGATCCAGGGCTTCGGCGTGACCGAGGCGCCGTGGGAGGTCGCGGACGTGCTCGTCGTCGGCGGGCAGAAGTGGCTGCGGGCGGGCTGGGGCACCGGTTTCGCCGTGCTGTCCGACCGCGCGCTGGAGCGGATGGAGCCGATCCTTTCCGGCTGGACCGGTGCCCGCGACCCCGGCCTGTTCGACGACGAGATCCACCCGGCCGACGACACCGCGGCCGCGTGGTCGATCTCGAACCTGAGCCCGATCACCTCGGGTGCGTTCGCGGCCGCGCTGGAACTGGTCGAGGAAGCGGGCGTCGGCGCCATCGCCGGGCGGATCGCCGAGCGGGTCGGCGAACTCGAAGACGTTGTGAAATCCGTGGGTGGCGAGGTGGTTTCGGCCGTCGAGCGACGGGCCGGGATCCTCGCCTTCACCCTGCCGGGGCACGCGGCCGAACAGGTGGGGTCCGCGCTGGCGAACGCCGGGATCGCGGCGACCGTGCGGCCGGAACACGTCCGGCTGTCGCCGCACGCGTCCACTCCGGCGAGTACGGCGGAACAGGTGCGTTCGGCGTTGGAACGGCTGAAGAAGCCGGCTCGTGTCTTCGAGGCGCCCGTTGTCGCGTCCGCGGCGTCCGGCGATCTGCTCACCGCGCTCGTCCCGGCGGTGCACGCGCTCGCGGCGATGCTGGGGCCGGGCAACGAAGTGCTGCTGCACGATCTGAGCAGGCTGCCGGATTCGATCGTCGCCATCGCGGGCGACCTCACCGGCCGGACGGTCGGCGGGCCGATGACGGATCTGCTGCTCGGGCTCGTCCGCCGCGGCACCACGCAGGATCTGACGAACTACGAGACCCACGGCCCCGACGGGCGAGCGATCCGCTCGTCGACGTTGTTCCTGCGGGACGCGGACGGGGTCGCGATCGGCTGCCTGTGCGTCAACCGGCTGTCCGACGGCGCGCCGAAGGCCGACGGGCACGAACCCGAGACGTTCCCGCCGGACGTCGACAGCCTGCAGCGGTTCCTGGTCGGGCGTGCGGTGGCGAAGGCCGGAATCCCGGTGGACCTGATGAAGAAACGGCACAAGGCGGCCGTGGTCCGGGAACTGGACGAGGCGGGGTTCTTCCTCATCAAGGACTCGGTGGACCACCTCGCCGGGGAACTCGACGTCACGCGGTACACGATCTACAACTACCTGAACGAGATCCGGGGCACCTGACGCGCGTGCCATGAACGGTCCGTTCCTTGCAAAATTTGCAAGGAACGGACCGTTCATAGCAGTGGGGAGCTACGCGAGGAAGGACTCCACCGCATCGGCGGCCCGGTCGATCCCGCCGTTCCCGCGAGTCTCGGCCCGCACCTCGGCCAGGCGCGCGGCCACCTCGGGGGACCCGGCCACCCGCTCGACAGCGGCCCGCAGCGAAGAAGCCGTCACGTCGTCGGCAGGCAGCTGCTCACCGACGCCGAGTTCGGCCAGTTTCGCCGCGTTGCCGAAGCCGTCGGTGGCCAGCGGGATCGCGACGGTCGGCACGCCGTACCACAGCGATTCCGTGCTGCCGCCCATACCGGCGTGCGTGATGAACGCCGACGCGGCCTCCAGCACCGCGAGTTGCGGAACGAACTGGTGGACCTCGATGTGCTCCGGCAGCGGTCCGAGCGCGGCCGGATCGGTCTGGCCGATCGAGATGACCACGTGCCAGTCCGAGTCACGGAACCCCTCCACGCAGGCGCGGAACAGGTCCAGCTGGTCGGTGAACGCCGTGCCGAGCGACATCAGGAGGACTTTCCGGCCGTTCGACGGCGGGGTCCAGCTCCGGTCGGCGAGGCGTTCCGGGTCCAGCGCCGGGCCGACGAACCGGACCGTCGACGGCACCCGTTCGACGTTCGGCTGCATCGCCCTCGGCAGCAGCGCGAGCACCTGGGGCGGATGGGAGATCCAGTCCCAGGCGTCGGCCTCGATGCCGTTTTCGTTCAGCCAGCGGGTGAACGTGGCGAAATAGTCCTTTCCGGACGGTGAGGTCCGGATCGCGGTGACGATCTCGCCCATGTCCTCCTCGTAGCCTTCCCAGGCGACGTACGTCGGGGAAAGCTGCACCGCCGGCACGCCGTAACGCCTGGCCAGCAGCGGCGCCGGAAGCCCGCCGATGTCGTACAGCAGCAGGTCCGGGCAGTTCTCGTCGTAGAAATCGGTGAGCACCGGCATCGCCTGGATGCCCTCGTCGAGGAAGACCCGCATCTGCGACGCCGGATCCTCCGGCCACGCCGCCTGGTCGCCGAGCGGGAGGATCGACGGGTGGGCGACGACCTCGGCCCCGGTCGGCTCGATCAGCCCGGTTAGCGGCTCGCCCACGGCGTAGCTGACCCGGTACCCGCGAGCGACCAGCTCACGGATGATCGCCAGCGAGGGATAGATATGACTCGGCGCGGTGGAGCCGATCATGGCGATGTGCTGGTTCTGCATGATGTCCTGTCTGAATCCGTGGAGGAACGTCAGACGGCGTGCAGAAAAAGGGGCCTCCCGATCGCGGGCGGCCCTGCGGTCACGCCGTCTCAGGCGGTGCGCAGGCGGATGAAGTAGATCATGATCGACATCCTAGCGAGGTCCACGAAGCATCCCAACCGATTAACCGGTTGCCCGGTTTGCCGCGATCGGGACCCGCCGTTGGTAGGGACCTTCGCCGGAAGGCTTCCGCAGGTCATGGACGTGGATAGGGTTTCGGGGCTTTCACCTTTGGAGGGAAAGGGAGAAACCTTGAGACGTGTTCTCATCACCGCGCTGGCCGCGGCCACGCTCGCCTCGGTCGCGGTGACCGCGCCCGCCGGCGCGGCGGAGGCGGCACAGCCCGTCGAGACGATCACCTGGGGAGCGTGCACCGACCCGACGTTGATCAACGCCGGCGCCGAATGCGGTTACCTGTCCGTTCCGCTGGACTATTCGAGGCCGCGCGGCGAGAAGATCCAGCTCGCGCTCAGCCGCGTCAAGCACAAGACGCCCGACGCGCAGTATCAGGGCGTCATGCTCACCAACCCCGGCGGTCCGGGTGGCTCCGGGCTGCTGCTCGCCACCCGCGGCACCCGCGTGCCGAACCGCGCCGGCGACGCCTACGACTGGGTCGGCTTCGACCCGCGCGGCGTCGGCTCCAGCAAGCCCGCGCTTTCGTGCATCCCCGACTACATGGACTACAACCGGCCGAACTACGTGCCGACCACGCGGCAGCTGGAGAAGACCTGGCTGCAGCGCTCGAAGTCCTATGCCGACGCGTGCGCGGAGAAGAACAGCCGCGCGCTGCTGGAGAACATCAAGACGACCGACACGGTCAAGGACATGGAAAGTATCCGCAAGGCGCTCCGCGTGGAGCAGCTGAACTTCTACGGGTACTCCTACGGCACCTATCTCGGCCAGGTCTACGGGACGCTGTTCCCGCAGCACGTCCGGCGGATGGTCCTCGATTCCACTGTGGACCCCCGCAACGTCTGGTACCAGGCGAACCTCAACCAGGACGTGGCCTTCGACGTCAACCTGAACATCTGGTTCGGCTGGGTCGCGCAGCACGACGGCGTCTATCACCTCGGCAAGACGCAGGCCGCGGTCAAGCAGGTCTTCAATGAACAACTGAAGAAGGTGGCCGCCGTCCCGGCCGGTGGTTTCATCGGGCCAGACGAACTCCTCGACGTCTTCCAGCAGGCGTCGTACTACCAGCTGCGGTGGACGCTGCTCGGTGACGCGCTCGCGAAGTTCGTCAACAAGGGCGACTGGCAGACGATGAAGGGCTTGTTCGAGGCCTTCGGCGGCCGCGGCGACGACAACGGGTACGCCGTCTACCTCGCCGTCCAGTGCACGGACGTGAAGTGGCCGCCGAGCTGGCAGCAGTGGAAGCGCGACAACTGGCGGACGTACGAGAAGGCGCCGTACTTCACCTGGCAGAACGCCTGGTTCAACGCGCCTTGCCTGTTCTGGCCGGCGAAACCCGCCAAGCCGGTCAAGGTCGACGGCTCGAAGGTGCCGAGCGTGCTGATGATCGGCGAGACGCTCGACGCGGCGACGCCGTACGAGGGCAGCCTCGAGGTGCGCAGCCGGTTCCCCGGCGCTCGCCTGATCGGTGAGCCGGGCGGTACGAGCCACGCCATCACCCCGCGCGGAAACGCTTGCGTCGACAACCGGATCGCCGATTACCTGGCGACCGGGGCGCTGCCCGACCGCAAGCCGGGGCGCACGGCCGACGTCGAATGCGCGCCGCTGCCGCTCCCGGTGCCGCCTCCGGCACCCGCTTCGGCCCCCGGCACGGCACTCTCCCGGGTCCCCGCCTAACCCCAGTCCGTGAAGGCCTCCTTGAGGGACCCAGAGTCCCTCAAGGAGGCCTTCACGGACTTTGGGACTTTCTGCGGTAGGGGACTTTGTGTTACAAAGTGCGAGTGAGCTTTGTATTTCAGAGTGCTCGAAGGGGGAGAGTCATGGCGGACGCGTTCAGCCTCGAAGGGCTGGTCAAGCGCTTCGGTGACGTCCTGGCCGTCGAAGACGTCAGCGTGCGGGTCGCGCCAGGGGAGGTGGTGGCGCTGCTCGGCCCGAACGGCGCGGGCAAGTCGACCACCATCGACATGCTGCTGGGGCTGAGCAGGCCGGACTCCGGCCAGGTCCGGGTCGCCGGGCTCGGCGCGGCCGAGGCGATGGACCGGGGGATGGTCGGCGCGATGGCGCAGAACGGGACGCTGCTGCGGGACGCCACGGTCGCCGAACTCGTCGGCCTGTTCGCGTCACTGCACCGGAATCCGCTGCCGGTCCGCGATGTGCTCAAGCGGGCAGGCGTCACCGAATACGCGAACCGTCGCTGCGGCAAGCTCTCCGGCGGCGAACAGCAGCGGGTCCGGTTCGCGCTCGCGCTGGTCGGCGATCCGGATCTGCTGGTGCTCGACGAACCCACCGCGGCCATGGACGTCGACGGGCGGCGCCGGTTCTGGGCGTCGATGCGCGAGTACACCGAGACGGGCCGCACCGTCCTCTTCGCGACGCACTACCTCGCCGAGGCCGAGGATTACGCGGACCGCGTCGTGCTCATGCGGCACGGCCGGGTCGTCGCGGACGGTCCCGTCGGCGACGTGCGGGCCGCGGTCGCCGGGCGGGTGCTGCGCGCCGTCGTCCCGGACGCCACCCAAGCCGCGCTCGCCGCGCTGCCCGGGGTCTCGCGGGCCGTGTTGCGTGCGGGGCACGCGGAACTGAACTGTGCCGACTCCGATGCCGCCATCCGCGGCCTGCTGCGCGAGTTCCCGCTCGCCGCGAACATCGAAATCACCGCTGTGGGACTGGAAGAAGCCTTCATCGCGCTGACCGCCGACGAGGCTGAAGGAGCCTTGAGATGAACCTGGACTATCTCGCGCTGGAGATCAAGCGCATCGTCCGCAGCCCGCAGTTCGCGTTGTTCACCATCGGTATGCCGCTGGCGATGTTCCTGTTGTTCGGCGGGATCTTCGGCGCCCGCGACATCGCCCCGGGGATCTCGACGGCGACCGTGACCATGGTGAACATGGCCGCGTACGGCGCCATGACCGCCGCGCTGTTCACCGGCACCCGCGTCGCCACCGAGCGCACCGACGGCTGGCAGCGCACCCTGCGGCTGACACCGTTGCGGGCGCCCGGCTACCTGATGGTCAAGGTGGCGGCCGGATTGTTCGTCGCCTTGCCCGTCCTGCTGGTGATCTTCGCGGCCGGGATGATCCGCGGCATCCGGCTCGAAATCGGCCAGTGGCTCACGATCTTCGGCACGCTGTGGCTCGGGACGCTGCCCTTCGCCGTACTGGGCTTGATGATCGGTCTGTTCGGCAAGGGCGACACCGTCCAGGCCGTGACCGGCGCGCTGATGCTGCCGCTGGGCATGTTCGGCGGATTGTGGATCCCGCTGCAGGTCCTGCCCGGCTGGATGAACACCGCCGGGCACCTCATGCCGACGTACTGGCTCGGCGAGATCGGCCGTGCGCCGGTGCTCGGCGGTTCGGGCCTGCTGACCGCCGTCGGAGTGCTCGCGGCGTGGCTGGTGGTGCCCGCGCTCGTGGTGATGGCGAGGTTCCGGCTCGACACGGCGAGGCTGTGAACCCGTGTTAGTTTTCCCAAGTGGTGGAGGATGAACGGGACGGCGACGAGCGGCCGATGACGCCCGAGGAGTCGCTCGCGCTCATCGCCACGCAGGCCGAGCGGACCCGGCGCGAGATCGGGCCGAATCCGGCCGTGCTGCTCGGTATCTGGGGTCTGGTGTGGCTGTTCGGTTTCGGGCTGATCTACGTCTCCGCCCCGCCGACCGCCCTGATGCCGCTGTGGGTCGCCGCCGTGCTCACCGTCGTCGGTTTCGCCGGGGCCATGACGTACTCGGCGATCTACGGCATCCGTTCGAGCCGCGGCGTACACGGCCCGTCGCGGCTCGTCGGCGCGATGTACGGGTGGAGCTGGATGATCGCGTTCGGCGGGCTGACGGTGGTGAACACCGCGCTGATCCGGCTGGGCATCGACGCCGACCTGGTCCCGTTGCTGTGGTCCGGGACCGCGCTCATGCTGACCGGCTTGATGTACCTCGCCGGCGGAATGCTGTGGCAGAGCAAACTGCAGTACGGCCTCGGCGTGTGGATCATCGCGTGCGGCGCGGCGAGCGTGCTTGCCGGGGGACCGTACAACTTCCTCGTGCTGAGCGTCGCGGGCGGCGGTGGCTTCCTGGTGGCGTCCCTGGTCTTCCTGGTACGGGCGCGATGACCGACGACGGGCTGCCCCAGCTCGATCCGGTGATCCACGCGCAGGCGCGGCTGCGGGTCACGGTGGCCCTGTCGAGCCTGGGGCCGGGGGACAGCATCACCTTCCCGCGGTTGCAGCAACTGCTGGACATGACGCCGGGCAACCTGTCGACGCATCTGCGCAAACTCGAGGACGCCGGCTACGTCGGGATCACCAAGGCCTTCGAACATCGCACGCCGGTGACGCTGGTCGAGCTGACCACCCGCGGCCGGGCCGCGTTCGAGGAGTACACGAAGGCCCTGCACCGTCTTCTCGAGGTGCCGGGCGATGGGCGGGCATGACCGGTGGGTCATCCACCTGGACATGGACGCGTTCTACGCCTCCTGTGAACAGCTGACCCGGCCGACCCTGGCGCACCGTCCGGTCCTGGTCGGCGGCGCGGGCCCGCGCGGCGTGGTCGCCGGGGCGAGCTACCAGGCGCGCGAACACGGGATCAAATCGGCGATGCCGATGTCGCAGGCCCGGCGGCTGCTGCCGCCGAACGGGGTCATCCTGCCGCCGCGGTTCAAACTGTACGAACTGCTGAGCACGCGGGTGTTCGACCTCGTCGCCACGTACGCGCCCGTGCTGGAACGGATCTCCCTCGACGAGGCCTTCGCGGAACCGCCGTCGCTGGTCGGCGCGTCGTCGGAAGGCGTGCGGGAGTTCGGCGCGCGCCTGCGGGAGCACATCCGCTCCGACGTCGGCCTGGTCGCGTCGATCGGGGCGGCGTCGGGGAAACAGGTCGCGAAGGTCGCTTCGGATCTGGCGAAGCCGGACGGGCTGCTCGTCGTCGACCAGGGCACCGAACGCGATTTCCTCGCCCCGCTGCCGACCAGGGTGCTGTGGGGGATCGGCCCGGTGGCGGAGGGGAAACTACGGGCGATCGGCGTCCGGACACTGGGGCAGCTGACCGCGCTCTCCGACGCCGACGCGGTGTCCACTTTGGGCAGTGTGGTCGGGCGGGACCTGCGGCGGCTGGCCACCGGCGTCGACGACCGGCCGGTGTCCGACCGCGCGGAGCTCAAGCAGGTCAGCGCGGAGACGACCTTCGACCGGGACCTGATCGACCTGCCGAGCCTGCGGCGCGAGGTCCGCGACCTCGCCGTGCACGCGCACCGGCGGCTCGTCAACGCCGGCCGGGTCGCGCGGACGGTGGTGGTGAAACTGCGGCACACCGACTTCAGCACGGTGACGCGTTCGGAGACGATGGCCTCGCCCACCGACGAATTCGACCAGCTCGCCGCGATGGCGGAACGGCTGCTGATCGACCCGGCCGAATTCGGCGGTGTGCGGCTGGCCGGTGTCGCGTTGTCCGGGCTTTCGGTGCCGCATCAGGATCCGCTGTTCACGCTTTCCGTGCAGGCTCCGGACGTGCCGGTGGTCGAGCGGGCGCCCGCGCCGGCGCCCGTGGTCGCGTCGAGCTGGCGGCCCGGCGACGACGTCGTGCACGACGAGTTCGGCACCGGTTGGGTGCAGGGCGCCGGACACGGCCGGGTGACCGTCCGGTTCGAGACGCGATCCAGCGGGCCGGGGGTGGCGCGGACCTTCACGCAGGAGGATCCGGCGCTACGCCGGGGCGAGCCCGGCGACTGCCTGGCCTGAGGCCCCGTGATCAGACGGCGAACTCGCGTGATTGGACGCCGAACTCGCGTGATTGAGCGGCGAACTCGCGTGATTGAGGAGCGATCACGGTGTGCGGCCTCTGATCACGCGAGATACGTCTCTGATCACGCGAGTGCGGAGTTCGATCACGCGACATCGGCCGGGTCAGCCGCGGCAGACCGTCACGAAATTCGAGCTGGTCACCTTCACCTCGCGCGGGCAGTTGCGGAAGCCGAAGATGCACCAGTTCCCGTCGTCGCCTTCGATCAGCAGCGCGCCGTATGCGCGCTTCTCGTTCCGCTGGTCGTTCAGGACGACCATCGCGGCCTGTCCCTTCTGATCCACGCTGCCGACGGTGACCGGTGTTTCGCCGGAGACCAGCTCGTCGGGAGCGGCGGGCTTGTCCGGCGTGCGCGGGCAGGTCAAGGCCAGTAGCGCGGGATTGTCGCCATCGGTCATCGCGTTCGCGATCGCCCCGGCGGTGCCGTCCGCCGTCGTCCGGTCGGGCGACGATCCGCAGGCCGCGGTCAGCCAGAACACGGCGACGACGAAAGCGATCAGGCCGAACCGGGGGCGCGCGGTCATGGCAGCGATACTGCGCGACCAGGCGTGACGCTGTCCAGTGACCGCGCGTAAGGCAGGATGGAGGGGACTGTCACCCGATCGAGGGAATCGATGTTCAGCTCGCACGTCCGTCAAGCCACCGCCCTCCTCGGCGCCGCCGTCCTGCTCGCCGCGTGCAGCGGCACCCCTGAACAGCGGGAACCGCCCGCCGCGCCCGCTGCGCCGCAGACGAGCCAGGCGCCGGACGGGTCGTTCACCGTGGTCGCCACCGGTGACGTGCTGATCCACCCCGCGCTGACCGAGCAGGCGAAGGAGGACGGCGGCGGCAAGATCGACTACCGGCCGCTGCTGGCCGGGATCAAGCCGCTGATCTCCGGGGCCGACCTCGGCATCTGCCACCTCGAGACCCCGCTCGCGCCGAAGGGCGGGCCGTACAGCGGCTACCCGTCCTTCAGCGCGCCGCCCGAAATCGTCGACGCGCTCAAGGACACCGGGTACGACAACTGCTCGACGGCGTCGAACCACACGATCGACCAAGGTGTGGACGGCGCGACCCGCACGCTCGACAAACTCGACGAAGCGGGGATCAAGCACACCGGTTCGGCTCGTTCGGCCGAAGAGGCGAAGAAGCCGCTGATCGTCGACGTCAACGGCGTCAAGGTCGCGCAGATCTCCTTCTCCTACGGGTTCAACGGGATCAAGGTGCCCGCGGGCAAACCCTGGCTGGTCAACCAGATCGACGCCGAAGACGTGATCGCCCAGGCCAAGGCCGCGCGGAAGGCGGGCGCCCAGGTCGTCCTCGCGAGCCTGCACTGGGGGACCGAATACCAGCACGACCCGACCGCCGAACAGCGCACGCTGGCGAAGAAACTCCTCGGTGACGACTCGATCGACCTGATCATCGGCCACCACGCGCACGTGGTGCAGCCCTTCGAGCAGATCAACGGCAAGTGGGTCGCTTACGGTCTCGGCAACAGCGTCGCCCGGCATTCGGAGCCGAAGGGCTCGACCGAACAGGGCGCCGCGGCGCGGTTCCGGTTCGTGCGGGACGGCGAACGCTGGAAGGTCGACAAGGCCGAATACGTTCCGACGCTGGTCCAGCTCGGTCCGCCGATCCGGCTGCTCGACCTGACCGCGGGACCGGCCGGGAACGACGGCGCGGAAGCGCTCAAGGCCACCGACGAGGTCGTCCTCAGCCGTGGTGCCGCGGACAAGGGCCTGACCCGGCCCGGTCGCTGACTCGAGTGTCTATCGGTGAACCCGCGTCCGCGATCGACGTCGGCAGGACGCTGCCTGGTCATACACCTCACGATGTCGGATCAGGCGTTCTGCCACCGCGATAGCGGGGCCTTCGGCCGTGGCGGGTTCACGCGTTCGGGCCCTTTTTCGAGGTGTGTCTTCAGCTCCGCCAACAAGCTCTGAGGGGACAGGGGTGGGCTCTTCCCGCCCACCCCTGCCTTACCGCGCCCGCCTTCAATATCGTCGCCGCACCACCAGTTTCGCGAGGGCCGCGAGCTCGGCGCCTGGGCGGGGCGCCGGGTTCGAGACGGCGAGATGGTGCAGCGCGCCGGTCAGGAGCGCGTCGGCCTGCTCCTGGCTCCACGTCCGGCCGCCCGCCCGTTCCACCAGCTCCGCCGCGTGGGGCAACTCCGCGGCGTCGAGGTTTTCCTTGCGGTACAAGGCGTCCAGCTCTCGCCCGGCGTCCGTCCCCGAGTGGAGCGCGGCCACCACCGGCAGGGACTTCTTCCGGTTGGAAAGATCCGAGTGGACCGGTTTCCCGGTCACCGCCGGATCACCCCAGATCCCGAGGAGATCGTCGATGTGCTGGAACGCCAGCCCGAGTGCCCTCCCGTACTCGGTCAGCCGGTCGACCTGATCCTGCCTCCCTTCTCCGGCCAGCGCCCCGAGCGTGCACGACGCCCCGAGCAACGCGCCGGTCTTCCCCTCGGCCATACGGACGCATTCGGCGGTGTCGACGTCACCGCGTTCCTCGAACTTCAGATCCGCGCTCTGCCCTTCCAGCAGGTCGATCACGGCGGTGCTGAGCACCCGCAGCGCGGTCTGCCCGAACGGGGCCAGCACCTCGAAGGCCCGGCACAGCAGGGCGTCCCCGGCGAGGATCGCCGCGCCGGTGCCGAACACGGTCCAGGCCGTCGGCCGGTGCCGCCGCGTGGTGTCGGAGTCCATCACGTCGTCGTGCAGCAGGGAGAAGTTGTGCACCATCTCCACCGCGACGCCCACCGGGACGGCGATCTCGGCGTCCCCGCCGACCGCTTGAGCCGACAACAACGCCAATGCGGGCCGCAAGGCCTTCCCGCTGTCCGAAGTGGACGGACGGCCGTGTTCGTCCCACCAGCCGAAGTGGTAGCCGGCGATGAGCCGCATCGATTCGGGCAAGCCGTCGACGGCTTCACGCAGTGCCGGATCGAGCAGATTCCGGCTCCAGGTCAGTACCTCGCCGGCGGGCCGGGCGCCGGTATGGGTCTCGATGGTCGTCAACGGACTCCCTTTCATTCGACCCGGTGAACCGCGATTTTTCGCAATTCGCGGATACCCATTCGAGTGGGGTGGGCGCAAAATCAACATAGCAAGGGGTAATGCCGGGTCAAACAACTCGATCGGGTCTGTGGAGAGGTTCACCTGTTTGCCGGATTGGGCCGGATGCGCGGTGCCGGGCGGCCGATCGGGTGCCCGGTACTGCGCGAAACCCCGGTATGGGACGAGGGTGGTGACGTCTCGTGGTGGCCGCTCACTCGGTCGTGAAGCCGGGTTCTCCGACCGGTGACGAGCCTTTCCGGCGCGTGTCGGAAATTGTTTCGAGTCGTGGGAAATTGGGCCGAGCCGGTGATGATCGACTGGCTCACGTCCGCCGCTGGTATGAATTGATTCAACCGGTCTTTTCCGTTCGGTGAAGCGTGAACTAGTTTCAGCAGTCTCCGCCTGGAAGGACTCGAATGGGCATTTACCTGACCGGCATCGCCTGGGTCGTCGGCGCGGCGGCCCTCGCGGGACTCGTCGGCTACCTCGTCCGCAAATTCGGCTGGGACGAAGGACGGCCAGACAACAACGACGCCGCCGGCCAGGTGTTCACCATCGTCGGCGGGCTGCACGCCGTCCTGGTCGCGTTCATCCTGATCTCCCTGTTCGACTCCGCGAGCGCGGCGCGCGAAGGCTCGTATCACGAGGCGGACAGCCTGGTCGCCGCCGTCTGGGCCGCCGACTCGCTGGGGACCGAGGTCAAGGACGAGGTGCGGAAGCTGAGCACCGAATACATGACCACGGTCGAGCAGAAGGAATGGCCGCTGATGGCCGGGGGCCAGACGACCCTCCCGGACACCGGCTGGACGCAGCTCGACCGGTTGCGCAAGGCGGTGGACAAGGCCCCGACGGACGACGACTGGCTCCGCGAGCGCAAGACCGAGGCGAACACGCAGCTCTGGCAGGTCTACGAGGCCCGGCAGGAGCGGCTCAACGCGGTCGTGGGCGGCCGGGTCGGCGGCGTCGTGTGGTTCGCGCTCATTCT
The DNA here is from genome assembly GCF_001620365.2 of Amycolatopsis keratiniphila subsp. keratiniphila. GTDB lineage: Bacteria > Actinomycetota > Actinomycetes > Mycobacteriales > Pseudonocardiaceae > Amycolatopsis > Amycolatopsis keratiniphila. The sequence goes on along the minus strand of NZ_LQMT02000014.1, from coordinate 235,969 downwards.
TGGCAGCCTGATCTCGGCGCTGCTGCCCAACCTGTTCGGCGGTACCCGGCTGGCCGCGCATCTGGTGATCGTGTCCACCCTGGCCGGCACGGTCACGTTGCTGCTGTTCGCGATCTACCAGCTGCAGAACCCGTTCGGCGGTGGGGTGCGGATCCCGCCGGACGCGTTCACCGCCGCGCTGGCGAGGATCTCTTGAGCCGGTGAGCACAGTGGACCGGGTGACCCGGGGCGCGGCGACGGTGGCCGTCGCCGGGCTGGTGGGGGCGTCGGCGCTCCTGGCGCCGATGGCCGCGCGGGCCGCCGAGTCGTGCCTGGTGGTGCAGGCGGAGACCGGGTCGTACGGGAAGTCGAAGCTGCGCTGGCTCGACGTCGGCTCGGGTACGACGTCACGGGTGACCGAGCCGGGCTACCGGCTCAACGCGCTCGGCTACTCCGCGACGCGGAATCTGGTCTTCGGTGTCGCCGAAGGACTCAGCCGGGGCGCGCACGCGGTGACGATCGACCGGGAAGGGAAGACCCAGGACCTCGGCCCGATCACCCGCGCCGGGAACCGGCTGCCGCTGTGGAGCCCCGTCGCGGGCGTGACCGCCGGCGCGATCGGCGGGGATTCCTGGTACCTGCTCAGGAACGGCACACTGTACACAGTGGACTTGACGCCGGGGGAGCGGTATCTGCGGGTGATCAGGACGGTGTTCCTGCGGCCGATCACGCTCGCCCACGACGTCAACGATTTCGCGTACCACAACGGATTGCTGTACGGGGTTTCCACCACCTGGCGCGGAAAGGGCGCCGTGATCACCATCGATCCGGAGACCGGCAAGGTCCGCGAGGCCGAAGACGCGCGTTTCCCGCCCGCCGACGTCTACGGCTCGGTCGTGCTGGGCCGCGACGGTGCCCTGTACGCCACGGCGAACCGGATCGGCGGGCGCAGCGTGCTCTACCGGCTGGACCGGAGCGGGCGGGTGACCGTGGTGCTTTCCGGACCGCCGCTGGCGGGTTCCGACGCCGCGGGCTGCCTCACCGCGCCCACGCCGCCCAAGCCCGAACCGCCAAAACCTGAGCCACCGAAGCCGACACCGGCACCTACGCCGACGCCGTCTCCTTCCCTCACGCCTACTTCCAGTTCTTCGCCGCCGTCGCCCAGTCCGTCTTCTTCGCCGAGCCCTGCGCCGTCGTCGAGCCCGGCGCCCACGTCCGCTTCGTCCGCTCCTCAGGTGATGCCGCAGCCGCCGGTTTCCGCGCCGAGGCCCTCTCGTTCGGTGGCGCCCAGGGAACGGAAGGAAACGGCGGAGGAGGTCGACGCGCACGCCCGTACGAAGGAGAAACGGCGCTGGGGATTGACCGCGCTGGTCCTGATCCTCGGCGGTGGTGCCGCGGCCGGTGCCGTCCGGCGGGCCCGGTGAGTCAGTACTTGAACTGGTCCACGTTCTCGCGCGTGATCAGGAGCGGGTCGCCCAGCAGCAGGGTCTTCGTGCCTTCCTCGTATTTGATCGCGGGGAGTTCGAGGTTGACCTTGTTCGACAGGCCTGGCCGTTTGCCCTCGGCGATCTGCTTGCCGGCCCAGGCGGTGAGGTAGCCGAGCGATTCGACGTTCCACAGCACCGAAAGCGACGCGGAACCGTCCAGCAGGTACGGCTTGATCGCCTGCGGTGTCCCGACGCCGACGGTGAAGACGCGGCCGATCTTCTGCTGCGAGCGGACCGCTTCGGCGACACCGGGCGCGGACGTCGTGCATTCACCGACCAGGCCGGTGAGGTCCGGGTACTTGGTCATCAGCTGTTTGGCCAGTGCGGTGGCGTTGTCCTTGTCCTCGCCGGCGTAGACCGTCTCGACGAGCTGGGCATGGGGGTACGCGGTAGCGGTATAGGCACGCTGAACGGCGATCCACGCGTTGAGGTTCTCGGCGGTCTCGCCGCAGGAGACGATCGCGTACTTGCCCGCGTTCCCCATCTTCTTCATCAGCGCGTCGGTGAGCGCCTTGCCGATGCCCTCCGGGGTCGCCTGATTGACGAAGAGTTCGCGATCGGTGCCGGGCGCGTCGGTGTCCGAAGTGATCACGTGGACGCCCTTGGCCCGCGCTTCGGTGATCGCGGGAGCGATCGCCCTGGGGTCGTTCGGCGCGATCGCGATGACGTCCACCTGCTGCTCGACGAGCCCGCGGACGATCGAGACCTGCGCCGCGGGGTCCACCGTGACCGGACCGGTCGAGCTCCATTCGACACCGAGCTGCTTGGCCGCGGCCTGCCCACCGGTGTTCATCGCCTCGAAGTACGGGATGCCCGCGACCTTCGGCACGAACGCGATCCGGATCGGCCTGGCCGCCATGCCCGCCGGTTCTTCGCCGTCACAGCCCGCCAGCCCGAACACCATGCCCAAAGCGAGCACAGTGGCAACGACGAGCGTCTTCGTCGGCCCTCGCATCTCCACCCCATAGTCACGGAACCATCTGAACCAGCCGATCGGTCTACGCGCGGTGGAGACCTCCGGCGAAACTAGGGCTCCTGGTTACCCCGGTCAACCGGATGAGCGCAAAGGGTTACGGAAGTGAGTTCATCGACCTGGGCCGATTACCCAGTCGGCCTACGGGGGTGACGGTGAGCGACGGCTCATCGCGCGTTTCATACGGGCGGGGGGTATGGTCTGCGGCATGGATGACGCAAGGCGTGGAGCAAGCTGGTCGATGGCGGTGTCGGCGACCCTGCACTGCCTCACCGGCTGTGCGATCGGTGAGGTCCTCGGCATGGTCATCGGTACGGCGCTCGGCTTCGGCAACCTGGCGACGATCGTCCTCGCGGTGGTGCTCGCCTTCGTCTTCGGCTACGCGCTGACCATGCGCGGCGTGCTGAAGTCGGGACTGCCGTTCGGCGCCGCGCTCAAGGTGGCGCTGGCCGCGGACACCGTGTCGATCGCGGTCATGGAAATCGTCGACAACGCGGTCATGCTGGTGGTGCCGGGCGCCATGGACGCCGGGCTCGGAAGCCTGCTGTTCTGGGGCGCGCTGGCGTTCTCGCTGGCTGTCGCGTTCGTACTGACGGTGCCGGTGAACAAGTGGATGATCGGGCGGGGACTGGGGCACGCGAAGGTCCACGCGCACCACGAAGGTCACTGAGCCGGCCTTCGGAGTTCCCGGCTGCATCACTGGTCACGCGCGGCCGCGCCAGGACGCGTTGCGAAAGCCACTTTCGCAACCTCCAATGTTGCGAAAGTGGCTTTCGCAACACAAGGCTGCACAGCCGCGGAAACCCCGGGTTCAGACGCTCGACAGATCGATGGCCCGGTCGATCTCCCGCGGCATCAGCACCCGCAGAATCCCCTCCAGCAGGTAATAGTCGCCGTACGGCAACGAAACCTCGACGCCGTCTTCGGCCCGCCGGTTGCGCGTGCCCCGCGCCATGATCGCCTCGGCCCGCGTGGAGTTCGCGGTCAGGCACGTGTCACACAGCGCGGTGAGGATCCGGATCGCCGCTTCGCGGTACTGCGGCCGGTTCGCCACCTTCGCCAGGTCGAGCAGCCCGCACGCCATCACGGCCCCGGCGGAGGAGTCCTTGATGTCGTAGGGCGCCTGCGGTGCGAGGTAATCCCACACCGGCACGTTGTCCGGAGTCAGCGCGCGCAGCGCGAAGTCGGCCATGCGTCGCGCGGTCCGCAGGAACAGCGGGTCCCCGGAGCGCCGGTACATCGTGGTGAACCCGTAGATCCCCCAGGCCTGGCCACGCGACCAGCACGACGTCGGGCTGTAACCCTGCACGGTGTCCGGTCCGATCCCGGCGCCGGTGTCCGGGTCGAAGTCGAACACGTGCGGGGTCGAGCCGTCCGGGCGCACGAAGACCCGTTCGGTGGTCTTCGCGTGCGAGACGGCGATGTCGAGGTACTTCCGGTCGCCGCTCTGCTTGCTCGCGAAGGCCAGCAGGTCCAGGTTCATCATCGTGTCGACGATGACCCGGCCCGCGTTGCCCGGGGTGCCGAGCGCGCCCCACGCCCGGATGAACCGCCCCTTTTCGTTGTAGCGCTGGATGAGCGACGCGGCGGCGTTGAGCGCGCCGGCGCGCCACTTCTCGTCGCCGGTGAGCCGCCAGCCGGTCACCCACGACGGATAGAAGAGAAATCCGAGGTCGTGGTCCCGTGTCTCGTATTGACGCGGTGCGAGCTTTTCCGCCGACGCCATGGCGAGCGTGCGGAATCGCGTATCACCGCTGTAGATCGAGGCGAGCCACAAGGTGCCCGGCCAGAATCCGCCGATCCAGCCGCCGTTCTGCGAATAGGTCCATTTCTCGAATCGGGTGATCTCCGGAAACGCCGTCACGCCGGGGGCGACGGCACGCAGTTTGGTCACCGCGTAATCCGCCGTTCGGCGGAAAGTCCTCAGCCCGTCGGCCGCACTGGCGGCCGGGGTGATCGTCGTCGTCGCCGCGACGGCGGCACCGGCAGCGGTGGTCAAGAGTGTTCGCCGGGAAACGCTCACCATACCCGCCATTCGTCAGTGGGAAATGCGTTCACGGGAGTTTCGCACGATGATTACGGACTTGTGAAGAGCGTTCATGGTTGTGAATAGTGCGTCACTCAGCGGGACGGATATTCGCGTTGTGCCGGAACACGTTGTCCGGGTCGTACACCGCCTTGATGGCGGCCAGCCTCGCGTATTTCTCCGCGCCGAACGCCGTGCGCACGCGGTCTTCGTCGTATTCATTCATGAAGTTCAGATAGCCGCCGTAGTTGTTGGAATGCGGCAGGAGTTCTTCCCACAGCGCCCGCACCCAGGCGCGGTCGGCGGCCAGGAGTTCCGGTGTCGGCGCGGTCGCCGCGAGGCCGATGACGAAGCCGGGTGCCCGCGGCCCGCCGAACGCGGTCGCGTCGTCGGGCACCGTCGAGAACGTGTCCTGCAACGGCACGATCGGCAGCACGGTCGTCGGCGACGCCTTGTCCGGCAGGCGCGTGGCGATCACGTCGATGACCTTTTCGGACAGTGAGGAGACGTAAAGCGACTTCTCGTAGGCGAGGATGCCCCGTGGCGCGGTCGGGTCGAGCAGTTTCTGCAGTTCCGCGTACGGCATCGGGGTGACGAGTTCGAACGCCGCGGGCAGCCCGTCCCAGATCCGCTCGACGATCCGGGCGTGCCGCTCGGGACCGTCGAAGCCGGCGACGACCAGCGCGAGTCCCGGCGCGAGGTGATGCTCCGGCGGGACGAACGGCGCGGGCGGCGCGGTGATCCCGACGAGCATCGAACCGGTGCCCGGTGGCAGCGTCGCGATCACGTCCTTCGCGAAGCGCAGTGCTTCGGGCGCGTCGTCCAGTGTCCAGAAGAACAGCCCGACCTCGGCGAGGCCGACCCGGTGCAGCCGGAACTCGAATTCCGTGGCCACGCCGAAGTTCCCGCCACCGCCACGCAAGGCCCAGAACAGATCCGGATGCTCCGCCTCCGACGCCCGCAGGATCCGGCCGTCGGCCGTCACGACCTCCGCCGAAAGCAGATTGTCGATCGTGAGCCCGTGTTTCGCCGTCAGCCAGCCGAAACCGCCACCGAGGGTGAGCCCGCCGACGCCGGTGTCGCTCACCGTGCCGCCCACCGTCGCGAGCCCGTACCGCTGCGTCGTTTCGTCGACGTCGGCCCAGACCGCACCGCCCCCGACCACCGCGGTGCGGGCGTCGGGATCGACGGTGATCCGGCGCAGCCCGCCGAGGTCGATCACCAGGCCGTCGTCGGCCACGGCGGCGCCGCTGAAACTGTGCCCGCCGCCGCGCACCGTGATCTCGAGGCCCTTTTCACGGCCGAAGGCCAGCGCGGTGACGACGTCTTCGCGCGTGGCGCATTCGGCGACCACCGCCGGACGCCGGTCGATGTCGCCGTTCCACACGGCGCGGGCGGCGTCGTAACCGGGATCGGCGGCGGTGATCACCGTGCCGGAGAGCTTCTCGCGCAACGTGGTCGTTTCGGGCGGATTCATGGGACCCCCTCAGGTCGTGGCTACCGCCAGTCTCGATGGCGGACGCCCCGGCCCCAGGTCCGCACGAGCGGCGGAAAGGGCGGACAAAAGGGCGAAGGCCCGGCGTTATGGGGTACGCCGGGCCTTCGCGATCAGGAGTGCGTCAGCACTTGGGAGCCACCGGCAGGTCCGAGCCGGTCTGCAGGTAGGTGTCGGAGATGTAGTGTCCCGGGCCGATCCGGTCCCAGATGTTGCTGGTGCCGAACTTGCCGGTGACGGTCTCGCCCTCGACGTAGCATTCGATGTTGACCTTCGCGTAGTTCGCCGCGAGACCCTTGATCGCCGCCGAGGTGCTCGCCGACGCGCGGACGTTCATCGGGTCGCCCGCCGTGCTGACGACGCCGGTCGGGCCGGAGCCGGTCCACAGGTAGGAGACGTTGACCCAGCCGTTGTCCGTCATCTTCAGGCCGTCCCAGAAGGTGCCGTCCGCGAGGTCGATGCCCGCCGGGTTGGCCACCCGGCGGCCGAACTCGTCCTTGCCGCCGTTGTAGCCGTCCTGGTACGCGGCCTGCGCCTCGGGCTTGCCCTGCGGCAGGTTCTTCCACATCTGACGGGTGGCCGACGGGTTCCAGTAGTCGTCCTTGGTGTTCCACGGGCCGACGTCCCACACCGGCGCGTATTCGCAGCGGCTGTTGTCGGTGCGGCAGATGCGGACGGTGTAGTTGCCGGTGTTCTTCGGCGCCAGGCCGCGGCCCGACGGGAGCGCGACGAAGTGGTCGCGGGACTTGATCACGTGCCCGTTGGCGGTGGTGCCGCCGACGAGGCCTTCGCGGGTGCCGTAGACCTTGTACGTCAGGGGGGCCGCGGCCGCGCCTATCGCGTTGACCTGCGGGGCGAGCTCACCCAGGAGGGTGACGTCGCTGACCTTGGCGGTCACGCCGTCGTTGACCGAGCGCAGTCCGACACGGACCTGGACCGTGGAGACCGAAGCGGACAGCTGGGTGCCACCGTCGGCGGGCGTCCACTCCGTCCAGTCCTGCGAGTTGAGCTTGCCGCGGACGTCGACCTCGACCTCGGTGCCCTTCGGCGCGTCGGCGGTCACCTGGGCGGTGACGCGGTTGACCGGCTTCCCGAGCTTCTGCTCGGCCAGCAGCAGGTAGCCCTGGCTGCCGATGGAGTCGGGTTTTCTGTGCCAGGCGGCGTTTTCCAGGCTGAGCACGCCGCCGTCGCTGCGGACGTTGACGTCGTCGCCGTCCACAGTGGACAGGTCGGCGCGCCAGCTTCCTTCGGGCGCGGCGTTCGCGGGGCCGGCGGCGAGCGCGGTGACCGCCCCCATGGCCAGCACGGCCGCCATCACCCGGCGGGCCTTCACGGTCCGGACCATTCCGGTCTCCCTTCGAGCACTCTCGGTTGCTACGAAGGGAGCTTCGCCGGGACCTGTACACGATCGATACAAACGCAAGTCGGCACCTGATCGCGGTGCGTGAACACCGCGATCAGGTGCCGAAAAGCTGGAAGGTCAGGCGCTCGCGGAGTCGTTGTAGGACGCTTCGGCCGACTCCTGAAGGCGCGAAGCGAGCGCGGATTCCTGCGGCCGGGCGGAGAGTTCCCGCCACAACGCCAGCGCGCGTTCCGAATAGGTCCGCGACCGCTCGGGCTGGCTCAGCGCCTCGTGCAGTTCCCCGAGCAACTGCGACACCTCGGCCTCGGACCGGCGGTCCCCGTTGCGCCGGTGCACGCTCAGCGAATTGACCAGCAGCAGTTGCGCGTGCGCCAGATCGCCGCTGTGCAGGTACAGCTCGCCGAGATTCTGGTTCGCGTAGCCGACGCAGTGGTCGTCGCCGAGTTCGTTGAAGAGGGCGATGGCGCGGTCGACCCACTCCCTCGCCCCCGCGAGGTCGCCCTGGTGCTGCCGGAGCATCGCGAGCCGCTTCAACGCGTGCGCCTCCCGATGCCGGTCCCCGATCCGGGCGGACTGATCGAGCGCCTCGGTGAACCAGCGTTCCGCTTCGTCGAACCGGCGCCGCGCCAGCCACACCGCGCCGATCGCGATCCGCGCGACGGCCTCGCCGTGCGGATCACCCGCCGCCGAGAACTGGTCGAGCGCCGCGTGACAGTGCTCCAGCGCGACGGTGTCCTCGCCCTTGATCCGCAGCACGGTGCCGAGCCCGGCCAGCGCGATCGCCGCGCCCTGCGCGTCGCCGACCTTGTCGAACAGCAGTTGCGACTGCTCGAACGCGACCAGGGCTTCGGCGTAACTGTCCTGGTACAGCTGGATCTGCCCGAGGTTGCGCTGGATGATCGCCTCGCCGCGGACCTCGCCGGACCGGCGGGCGGCGGCCAGCGCGACGGCGTGCGTGTGCAGCCAGTCGTCCTGGTGCCCGCGCTGGTCGAAGTACGGCGCCAGCGCGGCGGCGAGCCGCCAGGCCAGCGCATCGAAGCCGAGGTCGGCGGCCAGCGAGACCGCGGCGACACAGGTGTGCCGCTCGGCGGCGAACCACGCGGCCGGATCCTCGATCAGCCGTCCGGTTCCGCGGGGGAGGGCGGGCTGGGCCGCGGCGTCGTCCCGGTACAGGCCGAAGAAGTGGATCGGCAGCCGGTCCGCGGCCTCGATCGCCAGCGCGAGATAGCCCTCCAGCACCCGTTTCGTGGCGGCGTGCGCCTTCGCCGGGACGTCCTGCGCGCGGAGTTCGAGCGCGTAACACCGCAACAGGTCGTGCAGGCGGTAGCGGGGCTCGCCGGTGGCGTCCGAGCCGCTGAGCTCGACCAGATGGGCGTCCACCAGCACGTCGAGGACGTCGTCGCCGTGCTCGCGGCCGAGCAGGGCCGCCACCACCCAGCCGGGGAACTGCACCGAGCCGAGGCCGCCGAGGCCGCGGAACGCGGTCGCCGCCGACATCGGCAGCAGGTCGTAGCTGAGGGTGACACTCGCCCGTACGGCGAGATCGCCGACGCGAAGTTCGTCCAATCTTCGTCTTTCGTCCCGCAGCCGGTCCGCCAGCACACGCAACGTCCAGCCCGGCCGGTGCGTCAGCTTCGCCCCGGCGACCCGGATCGCCAGCGGCAGATACCCGCAGTGGCGCAGGATCGCGGTCGCGCAGTCCGGTTCCGCGGCGACCCGCTCGGCGCCGACGATGCCTTCGAGCAGCGCCGCGGCCTCGGCTTCGTGAAGGAGCTCGATGTCGACCGGGGTGGCCCCGGCCAGATCCGGCATCCGGATCCGGCTGGTGATCAGCACCGCGCACGAACCCGCGCCGGGCAGCAGCGGCCGGACCTGCGCCGCGCTGCCGGCGTCGTCGAGGACCACGCACATCCGCATGGTCGACAGCCGGGACCGCAGCAGCGCGGCGCGTTCGGGGAGATCGCGCGGCAGTCCCGCGTCCGGGACGCCGAGCGCGCGGAGCAGTTCGGCGAGCACGGTCATCGGGGGCCGGGGCGAGGACGACGTCCCGGCGAGGTCGACGTGCAGCTGACCGTCCGGGAAATCGTCGCGGACCGCGTGCGCCACCCGGATCGCGACGGAGGACTTGCCGATCCCCGGTGCCCCCGAAAGCACCGCGATCGCGGGCTTTCCCTGCTCACGGCGTTCGCGGAAGAGGCCGACGAGCTCGTCGACCACGTCGTCGCGGCCGGTGAAGTCCGGCAGGTCCAGCGGCAGCTGGCAGACCGGCGCCATCGGCCGGGTGAGGGCGGCGGCCACCGCCTCCTGGGCCGCGGACGGCGTGCTCACCAGCGAGGCCCGCAGTTCCCTCAGCCGCGGGCCCGGTTCGGTGCCGAGCTCCTCGGCCAGCACCTTCTCGGCCGTTTCGTAGGCCTCGATCGCGTCGGCCGTGCGGCCGTCGGCCCGCAGCGCGACGATCAGCTGCTGCCAGAGCTCCTCGCGCAGGGGATGCTCGGTGACCAGGCCGCGCAGTTCGGCGACGGCCTCGGCGGTCCGGCCGAGTTCGATCCTCGCCCGCAGCCGCTGTTCCTGCACCGCCAGCCGCAGTTCCGACAGCCGCGCCACGGTCGCGCCCCAGCCGTGGTCGTGGGGGAGACCTTCGAGTACTTCCCCGCGCCACAGGGCTTCGGCTTGATCCAGCAGGTCGAGTGCGGATCCGGCTTCGCCCCGGCCGAGCGCGTCCTGCGCGCGGGCGGCCAATTCGCCGAACCGGATGTGGTCGATCTCCTCCGGCGTCGCCTTGAGGATGTAGCCGGACGCCCGGCTCCCGATGCGTTCCCCGAGTGCGGGGTCGTGGTCGGCGAGGCGTTTGCGGAGTGAATGGACGTAGGTACGGATGTTCGCGGCCGCCGACCGGGGAGCCGACGACGGCCACAGGACCTCGATCAGCAGCTCGGTGGAGACGACGACGTTGGGCTGGAGCAGGAGAGCGGCCAGCAGCAGACGTGGTTTGGGGCCGCCGAGCGGCACCACCTGCCCGTCCACCGCCACTTCGAGCGGACCGAGAACGCGAAACCCGAGAATAGTCACCTAAACCGCCAATACGGCAGGAGCCCCATATCCGCCGATAATATTGCCGTCCCGCCATGGTTGGCTAGATCCATTCGCATGCATGTGCAGACACCGGGCCGGCGTTTGTACGTGATGTGTACGACGCCGGTCGACCCTGCGGTCATGAAGCGTTCAAGTGTCCGGCGGCTCGCCGGTTTCTTTCTCGTGCTGGTGACGGCGGGCGCCTTGGGCCTCGCCGGAGCCACTCCCGCGGTGGCAGCGGCCACCGGGACCGTGAAGACGGCGGGTGATCCGCTGAACGTCCGCCGCGCCCCCAGCACCTCCTCGACGGCGGTGCGCACGGTGGCCAACGGCGCCACGGTGACCATCGACTGCCAGACGATCGGGACCTCGGTCGCCGGCCCGCTGGGCACCACGACGTTGTGGGACTACGTTCCCGCGCTGGGCGGCTACATCTCCGACGGCTACGTCTACACCGGCTCGGACCAGCGGATCGCACCCGACTGCGGAGTCGGTTCCGGCAGTGCCGAATGCTCCACCGGCGTCTGCGCGGGTGAGGGGCAGTTCCGTTCGTCGGACGCGCATTTCCTCGTCTACGACAAGAACGCCGACGGCAAGTCCGCCGTGGTCGCCTACTGGCTGAAGGGCGGCGCCGGTCCGTTCTACGTCTGGGCCTCCGGCGGCAACGGCACCCACGTCGACAAGGCCGTGCCGGTCGCGAAGGGATCGTGGGTCTATTACAAGGTCTGCGTCGCCGACGCCGCCGCCAATCCGACGCTCGAAGCCTGTAGTGGCGGCATCACCGATTACGCCTCGTGAAATCCCTCCCCGTTCTTTCCCCACTTCGAAAGGTTGAATTTTCATGGGCCAGGTGAATCGGCGCGCGGTACTCCTCGGCGGGGCCGCGGCGGTTTCTGCGGCGGCGTTGTCGTCGACGCTGCCTTCGTGGGCGAACGCGAGAACGCTGGCGGCGGCGCCCGCCATCCACGACCCGTTCCAGCTCGGTGTCGCCTCGGGTGACCCGCTGCCGGACAGCGTCGTGCTGTGGACGCGGCTCGCGCCCGCCCCGCTGAACCCCGACGGTTTCGGCGGGATGCCGGACGCTTCGTACACAGTGGACTGGGAACTCGCGAACGACCAGGCGTTCACCTCGATCGCGCAGCGGGGCACCGTGACCGCGGCCCGCGCCTCCGGGCACAGCGTGCACATCGAACCGGTCGGACTCGAGCCGGGACGTGAATACTTCTACCGGTTCAAGACCAGCGGCTACATCTCACCGGTCGGCCGGACCAGGACCGCTCCGGCCGCCGGTGCCGCGGTGAACCAGCTGAAGTACTGCTTCTCCTCCTGTCAGCATTGGGAGGAGGGCTGGTACCACTCGTACAAGGGCATGCTCGCCGACAACCCGGAACTGGTGCTGTTCCTCGGCGACTACATGTACGAGAAGAAGTCCGGCCGCGCCGCCGCCGAGCGGAATCCGCGACGGCTGGCGTTCACCGAGGACGTCACGACGCTCGCCCAGTACCGCGCGCGGCACGCCCAGCACAAGACCGACGCCGATCTGCAGAACGCGCACGCGATGGCGCCATGGCTCGTGGTCTTCGACGACCACGAGGTGATGAACAACTGGAACGGCACCACCAGCCCCGCGACGGACGCGCGCAAGGCCGCCGGCTTCCAGGCGTTCTACGAGAACATGCCGATCCGGTCGACCGCCAAGCCGAGCGGCGCGTCGATCCGTCTGTACCGCCAGTTCACGTGGGGGAACCTCGCGCGGTTCCACATGCTCGACACCCGTCAGTACCGCAGCGCGCAGGTGCCCGACCCGTCCGGTTCGGCCGGACCGTCGTGCACGGACATGCGGTCGACGTCGCGCGGCATCCTGGGCACCACGCAGGAAGCGTGGCTGCTGAAGGCGCTGGAGACGCACCCGGCGAAGTGGGACTTCCTCGGCCAGCAGGTCTTCTTCGCCACCCGTGACGGCGACGGCAACAAGGCGACGTGCGAGAGCCCCGACTCCTGGCAGGGTTATGAGGCTTCGCGCGACCGGATCGCGAAGGGCATCGTGGACCGCAAGGTGCCGAACCCGATCGTGCTGACCGGCGACGTCCACCGGCACTGGGCGGCCGATCTGCGGCGCGACTACTTCAACCACAGCGACCCGGTGTTCGGTTCGGAACTCGTGACGACCTCGGTGACGAGCAACAGCGACACCGCGACCGACCCGTCGTCGACGTGGCTTTCGCACAATCCGCACATCAAGTACTGCCGGGGAAAGCGCGGCTACGTCCGGGTGACGGCGTCGCAAACGCAGATGCGGGCGGACTTCATGACGGTCTCGGACACCACCGAGTACGACTTCTCGAAGGTGACCTTGGCCGCGGACCGTTCGTACGTCGTCGAGGCCGGTAAGCCGGGGCTGCAGCGGGTCTAGTCAGGAGAGCAGGTCCACCAGCGCGTCACCGCGAGGAGTCCGGACCACCAGGACGACCTGGCCCTCGCGGTGCCGCTGGATCAACCCCGCCGAAACGAGCTGTTCGCAGTGATAGGTCGCAGTGCTCGCGGCGCATGACAGCAAATTCGCGATCTCGCCCATCCGAGCGGGTTTTCCCAGATGCCGCAACAGTTTCGCGCGGTGGGCACCGACCACCAGATCGAGCCCGTCGACACCGGGGGCCGGCTCGGTCTTGCCGCCGTCGAGCAGGCCGTCGAGCCCCGGCAGCGGGTAGCCGATCCAGATGGCGTCCTCTTCGTCGAAGTTGGACACCACCGAGCGGCTGCCCGCGAGCATCGGGACGAGGATCAGCTTGCGGCCACGCGTGGTGTACCGCGCCGGTTCGGCGTCGGGCAGCAGGAGACATCCGTTGCTGAACCGGAAATGGGGCCGCAGCAGGCCGAGTACCGCGTCCGTCCCACCGCGGACGGAGGCGACGCCGATGCGTTCGATCTCGCGGTCGAGCAGGGGACGGGCCTTGGTCCAGAGATTTTCGGTCGCCAGCCGGGTCGCGGTGAAGGCGTCCGCGAGCGAGGCGACCCAGCGTCTCGGATGGTCGGCGGCCTGCCGCCACTGCGCGGGCAACCGGTCGCCGAAGACCTCTTCCAGGCCTTTCAGGACGTCGGCTTCCGGCAGCTCGCGCAGCATCTCCGCCTGGGCGGCGGCGGAAGAATCCTCGCCGGGGCTGACCGGGACGATGAAGTCCGGCTGCACCGAGGTGCCGCGGCGGGCGAGCGCGCCCGCCGCGCGGTAGCCCTGCTCGGGGATCGCCGAGCCCACCTGACGCCGCCAGGGGGCGGGAAGGCCGCGGTCGTACCCGCCGACGACCTCGACGAGCATCGAAACCAGCGAGATGTGCGGTGAAACCGTCACACCGACCGGGATCGTGCTGGTGTCACCGAGTTCGAGCCGGGTATAAGAAGCCGGGGGCGGCGTCTCGCGCATCCGGTCGTCCCTCCTGGGAGTGGGCTTCGCAGCACGCGATGTTAGCGCCTCCCGTCAATACCCGGCATCCGCCCGGAAAACGACCGAAGGACGCTTTCCCCAGGTCGGAAGCGGGGAAGGCGTCCTTCGGCCGGTGCGGCGACCTCAGCGGGCGAGTTGCTCATTCATGATGAGGAACGCGCCGAGACCGTGGAAATCGTTGGTGTTGCGTTTACGAGCGTAGTAATACGCCGTGTCGCCGACGTTGGTGCCTTCGGAAATGTTCGCGATATCGGTCAATCCTTCGGGATCGGTCGAAACCTGGGACAGCACCCCGCGGTAGCCCTTCGCGGCCACAGGCCCGTATTCGGGGCCGACGTAGCCGCGTTGCACCGCGCGGGAGAGCAGGAACGTGTACATCGCCGAAGCCGACGTCTCCAGCCAGTTGTCCTTGTCGCCGCCCCGGTCGACGACCTGGAACCAGCGGCCCGAAGCCCGGTCCTGCCAGCGCCTGTAACCGGCCGCGAGGAATTTGACGACGTCCACGAGACGACGCCGTCGCGGATGGTCGCGGGGGAGGATTTCGAGGAGGTCGATCGCCGTCATCCCGAGCCAGCCGATCGCCCGTCCCCAGTGGTACTTCGAATGCCGTCCGGCGCCCGAAGCCCACGGTTCCGAGCCGTCTTCGTCGTAGGCGTGGTAGAGCAGGCCCTTGGCGGGTTCCTTGAGATGGTCGAAGTAGACGCTGACGTTCTTCGTGGCCTCTTCGTAGCAGTAGGCGGCGTCGCCGAAGGTCTTGCCGTACAGGGCGAGGAACGGCTGCGCCATGTACACGCCATCGGCCCACAGCTGCCCGACCCGGCTCGTGGCGTGGAACATCCCGCCGTCGGACGTCCGGGGATAGGACGGGAAGCGGCCACGCAGCTGGTCCGCCGCGGTCTTGTACTTGGCCTGCCCGGTTTCGGTGTACAGCAAGGGGAACATCTGCCCGGAGCGCATCGCGTCGAGATTGGTGAACCCGTTGGAAATACCGCTGTCGGTGACGAAGCGGTCGTACCAGGCGAGGATGTAGTCGAGGTAGGACTTCTCGCCGGTGCGCCGGTACACCAGGTACTGGCCGTAGAGGTAGAGGCCGCGGGTGTAGCCCCAGCCGCCGAGCGTGGCCGGCGTGTGGCGCTTCATCGTCGAGTCGACGACCGCGCGCGACCAGTCCACCGGAGCCGCGGCGGCCACGCCGGGCAGGGTGAGCGCGCCGAGGGCGCCCGCGGTTCCCGCCAGCACGGTGCGCCGCGAAAGCCGTGCCGCGCGAAGAGGATCCGGTGCCATTCGAGGTCCTTCCTGCGCCGGGGAAACCGGGGGAATGAGTGGCCGGGATGCCGATCCGCCGTCCGTCGCCATCCCGGCTGAACAACGTCTACCCGCGTGTTCGGCGGCGAGTCAAGAGAGATCCGATCTCTTACGTCATATATCAGATACGCCACCCGAATGGGCGCTCCCGGTCCCTGGGACGGTCCCGCTGGGCGGCACTTTCCTTCCGCTCGCCTACGATCGGTGCGTGAACGAGCTGACCTTCCGCGGGCGCCGCGTCGCCCGGGACCGCGCCCTGGTCATGGCCATCGTCAACCGGACCCCCGATTCGTTCTACGACAAGGGCGCGACCTTCTCGGATCCGGACGCGCTCGCCGCCGTCGACCGGGTGGTGGCCGAGGGCGCCGACATCGTGGACATCGGCGGGGTCAAGGCGGGTCCCGGCGCGGACGTGGACGTCGAGGAAGAGATCCGACGGGTGGTCCCGTTCGTCGAGCGGATCCGCGAACTGCATCCCGATCTGGTGATCAGCGTCGACACCTGGCGCCACGAGGTGGGCAGGCGCGCGGCGGAGGCAGGCGCGGACCTGATCAACGACACCTGGGCGGGTGCCGATCCGAAACTGGCCGAGGTCGCCGCGGAATTCGGCACCGGCTACGTCTGCTCGCACACCGGGAACGCCGTCCCGCGCACCCGCCCGTTCCGGGTGCGGTACCCGGACATCGTCGCGGACGTCGTCGCGGAGACGACGGCTCACGCCGAAGCCGTCGTGGCGCTCGGCGTCCCGCGTGAAGGAGTGCTGATCGACCCGACGCACGACTTCGGCAAGAACACCTGGCACAGCCTGGCGCTCCTGCGGCACGCGCGGGAACTCGCGGACACCGGCTGGCCCGTGCTGATGGCACTGTCCAATAAGGACTTCGTCGGGGAGACGCTCGGCGTGGAACTCGCGGAGCGGGTCGACGGCACCCTCGCCGCGACGGCCTGGGCGGTGGCCGAAGGCGCGAAGGTGTTCCGGGTGCACGAAGTCCGGCGCACCCGGCAGGTGCTGGAGATGGTCGCGTCGATCCAGGGGACACGGCCGCCCGCGCGCGCGATCCGAGGGCTTGCCTAGCCGCGGTCGGTCGCCGGCGCGATTCGGTCTGCGATCGGGCATTTCGCGTGACCGCGGGGACGACACTGGTGATCAGATGGACGACACGCGTGATTGGATGGACGACACGCGCACGCGCCCGGGATCGCCGCGTGTCGTCCACCTGGACACGCGAGTCGTCCATCTGATCACGCGTGTCGTCCCTGCAATCACGCACGCCGGCCCGCAGAAGGGATCTTAGCCGTCCGTCGGGATGACGGCGGAAACCGTCGTGCCAGAGCCGGGTTCGCTCGCGACGGTCAGTTCGCCGCCGAGCGCGCGGACCCGGTCGCGCAGTCCGTGCAGCCCGGAACCGCCGCCGATGTCGGCCGTGCCGACGCCGTCGTCGTGGACGTCCACCCGCAGGCCGTCCTCCTCGACGCGGATGCGTACCCGGACCTGTTCGGCCTGCGCGTGTTTCAACGCGTTGGTGACCGCTTCGGAGACGACGAAGTACGCCGTGGCCTCCACGGCGCCGCTGAGCCGCGGCACGTCCGCCCCCACGAGGTCGACGGCGATCGGGACCCGGTCCAGCAGCGACCGGACCGCGGGGATCAGCCCGGCCTCGGTGAGGATCGGCGGCCGGAGCCCGCGCGCGAGCTCACGCAGTTCGGTGACGGTGGCCTGGAGTTCGTCGATCGTGCTCCCCAGCAGGGTCGCGACGGCGGGCGTGAGGTCGTCCCCGAGCCGCCGTTCCGCCATCCGCAGCAGCAGTACGACGCTGACCAGGCGTTGCTGTGCCCCGTCGTGCAGGTCCCGCTCGACCCGCCGCCGTTCGTCGTCGGCGGCGGCGACGATCCGGGCGCGGGAGGCCTGGACCTCGACGAGCCGTTCCTCCAGTTCCGCGGCCAGCCGCTGGTTGTCCAGCACCAGCCCGGCCGCGGCGTTGAGCGCGTCGATCGACCGGCTGTCCTTCCACACCTCGTCGTCCTGCACGAGCGCGGCCAGCCCGGAGCCGTCGCGTTCCAGCAGGAGCCGGATCATCTCCGCGTTGCCGACCCGCGCCCGCAGCACCCCGATCAGGAACGTCAGCGGCCACAGGCAGAACGAGATCCGGTAGACGTCCAGCAGCGGTTCGGAGAACGGGTGCCCGGCGCCGAGCGCGCTGCCGACCGTGGTGCTCACCGCGCCCACCACGGCGATCGCGAGGACGGGGGAGAGCAGCCTCCGCTGCGGAAGCCGCCCGGTGAGCCAGCGATAGAGCAGCACCACCACGACCCCGCCGCCGATCAGCGCGCCGACCAGTTCCAGCAGCCGTTTCACCAGCTGTTCGGCCTCCGGTGAGGCGGCGACCGCGGCGAGGTTCCGCGGATCGTCGTCGACCAGCAGGCCGAGCACGGCCGAGGAGAAGACCACGGCGTACGCGGAGAACGCGAGCACCCGCTCCCCGCGCGACTGGAGTTTCCCGTGGGGGAAGGCGAGCACGAGATGCGCGATCACCGGGCTGGACGCGGCCGCCAGCGCCAGGCCGGCGGTGTGCGTCAGCGGCTCGTCGGCGAATTGGAGATCCTCGGTGAACAACGCGAGCCCCACCAGGGCGATGAGCAGGCCGATGGGATTCGAGGCGCGGCGTACGTGCGCGACGGCGCCGGCGAGGAGGAAGAGGAACCCCGTCGCGGACGACAAGGTGGTGTCGAGAACGGTGTGCCCGCCGTCGGCGATTTTGAGGGTCGTCGCGACGACGCCCATGCCGATCCCGGCGGTCAGCACGCCCGCCATCGCGACGGTCCGAGGGTGCGTCACCACTAAGCGTGATTCGTCCGTTCGGCCCGGACCGTTACACCGGTCCTGATATGTGGAACAACTGTTCCGCCAGGTGTCAAGCTTTCTCAGCATCTTTCCCGTCATTCGGATGCCGATGCAGGCACGTGGGTGAACATGCGACTCTCGCGCCATCACCCGAGCCGAGTCGTACCCTCCGAAAGGCGACCTGCCGTGCGCACCCACCACAGAACCCGCTTGCTGGCCGCGGCCTTCGCCGCCCTGACACTGGCCGGCGGGATCACGGGGTGTTCGCGTGCCGACAGGGGTACCGAGGTGGAGCAGAAGAGCCAGGGCGCCGCGGCCGAGGTGCGCGTCGGGTACTTCCCCAACGTGACGCACGCGCCCGCGCTGATCGGCGCGAAGAACGGCTTCTTCGCCAAGGAACTCGGCTCGACGAAGCTCACCACGCAGACGTTCAACGCCGGCCCCGAAGAGGTCAACGCGCTGCTCGGCAACTCGCTCGACATCGCCTTCATCGGCTCCGGGCCCGCGATCAACGCCTTCACCAAGTCCAAGGGCGCCATCCAGCTCGTCTCCGGCGCCGTCACCGGCGGCGCGCAGCTGGTGGTGAAGCCGGAGATCACCACGCCCGAGCAGCTGAGCGGCAAGAACATCGCGACGCCGTCGCTGGCGAACACCCAGGACGTCGCGCTCAAGAAGTTCGTCGCCGAGAAGAAGCTGCCGGACGTCAAGGTCACGAACCTCGACAACCCGAAGACGTTCGACGCCTTCAAGAAGGGCGAGCTCGACGGCGGCTGGCTGCCCGAACCGTGGTCCTCGCGGCTCGTGCTGGACGCGGGCGCGAAGGTCCTGCTGGACGAGAAGAACCTGTGGCCCGAGGGCAAGTTCCCGACCACGGTCGTGATCGTCCGCAGCGAGTTCCTCCAGCAGCACCCCGAGACCGTCACCGCCATCCTCAAGGGTGAACTCGCCGCGATCGAATGGGCGAAGACCAACCCCGCCGAGGCGAAGAAGGTGGTCAACGGAGAACTCAAGGCGCTCGCGGGCAGCACACTGAGCGAGGCCGTTCTCGACCGCGCGTTCTCCGGCATCGAACTCGGCATCGATCCGGTGGCGTCGACCTTCACCCAGCTCGCGCAGGACTCGGTGACCGCGGGCGTGGTGAAGTCCGCGGTGGACCTCAAGGGGTTCGCCGATTTCGGCCCGCTCAACGCCGTGCTCAAGGAGCAGGGCAAGCCCGGCGTGAACGCGCCCGGGCTGACGAAGTGACCGGAGGGGATCAGCGATGACGACCACCTTGGAGCCCGGCCTGTCCACCGAGGTCGCCGTGCGGCTCGACGGGGTGCGGAAGGCGTTCGGGCCGACCGGCCGCGCCGTCGTGGCCCTCGACGGGATGGACCTGACGGTCGCGCCCGGCGAGTTCGTCTGTCTCCTCGGCGCCTCCGGCTGCGGCAAGAGCACCCTGCTGAACCTGGTCGCCGGCCTCGACCAGCCGACGTCGGGCTCGATCACGCTCGAAACCTCCCGGCCCGCGGTGATGTTCCAGGAGGCCGCGCTGATGCCGTGGCTGACCGCGGCCCGCAACGTGGAACTGCCCCTGCGGCTCGCCGGTTTCGGCCGGGCCGAGCGCCGCGAGAAGGCGGCGGAACTGCTCGAACTCGTCCGCCTCGGCGGCGCGGGCGACAAGCGGCCGCACGAGCTGTCCGGCGGGATGCGGCAGCGCGTCGCGCTCGCCAGGGCGCTGGCCGCGACCCTGCGCGTCGGCGGCGACGCGGAACAGTCGCTGCTGCTGATGGACGAGCCGTTCGCCGCGCTCGACGCCATCACCCGCGACGTCCTGCAGGGTGAACTGCTGCGCGTCTACCGCAGCACCGGCACCTCGGTGCTGTTCGTGACCCACGACGTCCGCGAGGCCGTCCGGCTGGGCCAGCGGGTCGTGCTGCTGTCGTCGCGGCCGGGCCGGGTCGTGCGGGAATGGCGCGACGTCCAGGCCTCCGACGCCGAAGAGCTGACCTTGGAGATCACCGGTCACCTCCGGGAGGTGATCAGTACCCATGCCGCGGCTTGACCGCCCTGAAACCGCGGTGGAAGACGCCGACGAGGCCGTCGGCGCGGGGCTCGACTCGCTCGACACCCCGACCGGCGAACGCCGGGAAAGCCGGGGCAAGCGGTTCCTGCGCGGCTTCGTGCCGCCGGTGGTCTTCCTGGCGCTGCTGGTCGCGTTGTGGCAGGCACTGTGGGCCGCCGCGTTCTGGCCGGAGGCGATGCTGCCCGCGCCGCTCGCGGTATGGGACGAACTCGTCGGCATCACCGTCGACGGCGAGATCTTCGAATTCGTCTGGACGTCGGTGCACCGGGCCGCGCTGGGCTTCCTGATCGGCGTGGTCATCGGGACCCCGCTCGGCCTGCTGGTGGCGAAGGTCCGCATCGTGCGCGCCGCGGTCGGGCCGTTCCTGACCGGGCTGCAAAGCCTTCCGTCGGTGGCGTGGGTGCCGGCGGCGATCCTGTGGTTCGGGCTGAACGACGCCTCGATCTACTTCGTGGTGTTGCTGGGTTCGGTGCCTTCGATCGCGAACGGCCTCGTCTCGGGCATCGACCAGATCCCGCCGATCCTGCCGCGCGTCGGCCAGGTGATGGGCGCGAACCGGTTCTCGTCGGCGCGGCACATCCTGCTGCCGGCCGCGTTGCCCGGGTTCCTGGCGGGGCTCAAACAGGGCTGGGCGTTCTCGTGGCGTTCGCTGATGGCCGCCGAGCTGATCGCGCTGTCCCCTGCGCTGGGCAAAGGGCTCGGCGCGTACCTCAACGAGGGCTCGTCGTTCAACAGCATGGAAGGCGTGATCTCGGCGATCTTCCTGATCCTGCTGGTCGGCGTCGGTATCGAGCTGCTGGTGTTCCGTCCGCTGGAACGTTCGGTCCTGCGGGCGCGGGGACTGACGGCTTCGCTGTAAGTCGTTCATCCTCCGGAGGTGGCAAACCTACGGCACCGTAAGTTACGGTGTCGTAGGTAGCGTTTTCCGTACCCTGGAAGGACGAAACGCATGGCGGTCCCCGAAACCACCCGGCTGATGCTCGAGCTCGAGGGGACGGTCGAGGAGAACCTCAACCGGCATCTCTCGGTCGCCAAGGAATGGATGCCGCACGAATACGTGCCGTGGGACGAGGGCCGGAACTTCGCCGACCTCGGCGGGGAGGCCTGGGATCCGGAGCAGTCGAGGGTGTCGCCGATCGCGCGGACGTCCTTGGAGGTCAACCTCCTCACCGAGGACAACCTGCCGAGCTACCACCGCGAGATCGAGCGCGCCTTCGGCCGCGACGGCGCGTGGGGCACGTGGGTGCACCGCTGGACCGCCGAAGAGGGCCGTCACGGCATCTGCATCCGCGACTATCTGCTGGTGACGCGCGCGGTCGATCCGGTCGAGCTGGAACGGATGCGGATGCAGACCATGCAGGCCGGGTACGACAGCGGCGACAAGGAGCTGCTGAACGTCTTCGCGTACGTGTCGTTCCAGGAGCTGGCGACGCGGATCTCGCACCGCAACACCGGCAAGTACACGCAGGATCCGTTGTGCGAGAAGCTGCTCGCGCGGGTCGCGATGGACGAGAACCTGCACATGCTCTTCTACCGGAACCTGGTGCAGGCGTCGCTGGAGCTGTCACCCGACGCGATGATGCGCGCCATCACCGACGAGGTCGTCCAGTTCCAGATGCCGGGCGCGGTGATCCCGAGCTTCGTGCGCAAGGCCGCGCTGATCGCGAAGGCGGGCATCTACGACCTGCGGATCCACCACGACGAGGTGATCTGGCCGTTGCTGCGGCAGTGGAAGATCTTCGAGCTCGAAGGGCTCGGCGAGGTGGGGGAGAAGGCGCGGGACGAACTCGACCAGTTCCTGAAGGCCCTCGACACCCAGGCTTCGCGCTTCGAAGAGCGTCGCGCGGCCGCCGAAGCCCGCGCCGCCGCCCGCCACGCGTGATCGGAGCCGTAACTCACGTGATCGGAGCCGTAACTCGCGTGATTGGAGCCGGATCACGGAGTTACGCCTTCAATCACGCGAGTTACGCCTCCGGACACGCGTGATCGGCCTTCAATCACGCGTGTCCGGGGTGGGTCAGCGCGAGCGGCGCGAGCCGGCCCGGGTCCCCGAGGAGAACGCGGCGGCACCGCCGCGGCGGGCCGGAGCACCGCCGGACTGGTTCCGCGAGGATTGGGACTTCGCGGCGCCGGAGCCGCGGCGCGGCTGCGCCTCGGCGGCGGCGCGACGACCCTGGCCGCCCTTGGGGGCGCCTTCGCGACGTCCGGCGGACTCGGCGCCGCGACGACCCTGGCCCGCGGAAGCACCGCGACGGTCGCCCTCGGAGCGCGAACGGCCGTCCGAGGAGCCACCGCGACGTCCGCCGCCCGAAGCACCCCGTCCGCCGCCGGAAGCGCCACGGCCACCGGCCGAGGGACCACGGCCACGGCCGCCGCGGGCGCCACGTCCACCGCGGGCCGGACGCTCTTCGTCGTCACCCTTGGCCGGTATGGCCTCACCGGACGCGGTGACCTTCTTCGGCCGCGTGTCCACGATGGGCCGCCGCGGCGACGCGGTGAACGAACGCTCACCGGGCGCCAGCTCCGACAGCAGCGGGTGGCCGGGGCCGAGCTGCGTCGTGGTCGGCTTGATACCCGCCTTGCGGGTGAGGTCGCGGACGTCGCCGATCTGCGCGTCGGTCATCAGCGTGACGACGGTGCCGGACGCCCCGGCCCGCGCCGTCCGGCCGGACCGGTGCAGGTACGCCTTGTGCTCGACCGGCGGGTCGGCGTGGATGACGAGCGTGACGTCGTCTACGTGGATCCCGCGGGCGGCGATGTCGGTCGCGACCAGCGTCTTCGCCGCGCCGGAGGCGAACGCCTCCAGGTTGCGGGTCCGCGCCGTCTGGCCGAGGTTGCCGTGCAATTCGACCGCCGGCACGCCGGAGGCCATGAGCTTGCGCGTCAGCTGCTTCGCGCGGTGCTTCGTGCGGGTGAACACCAGCGTGCGGCCCGGGGCGGCGGTGAGGTCGATCAGCACCGGCAGCCGGTGGGTCTCCTCCAGGTGCAGCACGTGGTGCTTCATGGTCGAGACCGGCGACTGCGCCGAGTCGACGCTGTGCGTCACCGGGTCGTGCATGAAGCGCTTGACCAGCACGTCGACGCCGGCGTCGAGGGTCGCGGAGAACAGCAGCCGCTGCCCGCGCTCCGGGGTCTCGGCCATGATGCGCCGCACGTCGGGCAGGAACCCGAGGTCGGCCATGTGGTCGGCCTCGTCCAGCACGGTGATCTCGACGTGGTCGAGTTTCGCCTCGCCGGAGCGCATGTGGTCGGCGAGCCTGCCGGGGCAGGCGACGACGATGTCGACGCCGTCACGCAGGCGGGTGATCTGCGGGTTCGGGCTGACCCCGCCGAAGATCGTGGTGACCTTGAGGCCGAGCGGTTTGGCCAGCGGCAGGAACGACGCCTCGATCTGGGTCGCCAGCTCGCGGGTCGGCGCCAGCACCAGTGCGCGCGGGCGGCCGGGGCGGCGCCGGGTCGGGCCGTCGGCGAGCCGGGCGAGGACGGGCAGCACGAAGCCGTACGTCTTGCCGGAGCCGGTGCGGCCGCGGCCGAGGACGTCCCGGCCCGCCAGCGAATGCGGCAGCGTGGCGGCCTGGATCGGGAACGGGCTGGTGACGCCCTGTTCGGCGAGCGCGTCGACGAGGGTCTTGGACAGGCCGAGCTCGGTGAAAGTAGGTGTGCTCATAAGCGTGTGGGCGCACGGGCGCCCTGGTATCTCCGTAAGAGTAGAAACGGTTGTCCTGCCCGGCGCAGACCTCGGGGGCCGCGGCGCGTGGTCTTCGACAACGAAACGCGGCCCGAGGCAGAACTGAGCGGACCGCGTGGTCCAGTGTACTGGGTCGTGATCTCCCGGGCTACGTGATATCGCCCGCACCGGCCCGCCGATGTTCGTCGGTTCGTACGAGCCGGACCCGGCCTCGCGGTGAAACGCTGGCCTGACCGGACGAAAGGGGACACGGGTGTCGAACGTTCAGGAACTGCAAGGGGTGCTCGACGAGGAGGCGCGTCGCGCGAGCGTCCCCGGGGCCGTGGTGGGGGTGACGCACCGGGGCGAGGAGTCGGTGTTCGCCACCGGGGTGTCCAGTGTGGACACCGGGCTCCCGGTCGATCCCGGCACGTTGTTCATGATCGGTTCCACCAGCAAGACGTTCGCCGCGGCCGCCGTGCTCGCACTGGTCGAAGACGGCGTGCTGGACCTGGACCGGCCGGTCGTCGAGCACCTTCCCGATCTCCCGCTGGCGGATCCGGTGGCGCGGAAGACGGTGACCCTGCGCCATCTGCTCACGCATTCGGCCGGCTTCCTCGGCGACGTGGACTTCACCACCGGGTGGGGTGACGACGCGCTGGCCCTGGCGATCGCGAGGTTCGGCGAGCTCCCGCAGAATTTCGCGCCCGGTGAGGTGTTCTCCTACTGCAACGCCGGGTTCCAGCTGGCCGGACGGGTCGTCGAGGTGGCGGCGGGCGAGGCCTTCGAGGACGTCGTCCGCGCCCGGCTGCTCGAACCGCTGGGCATGACCGAGTCGTATTACCTGCCGTGGGAAGTGCTCACCCGCCGTCACGCCGTCGGTCACGTGCTGCGAGACGGCGGGCCTGCCGTCGAGCACACCGTGGGCCTGAGCCGGGCCGACAGCGCGAGCGGCGGCTTGTGGTCCACCGCGGGCGACCAGCTGAAGTGGGCACGGTTCTTCCTGACCGGCGAGGCCGAGGGGAAGCCGCCGCTCAGCGAGGCCACCCGCGATCTCATGCGCGCGCCGCAGCGCAAGGCGGCCCTGCGCTTCGAGGAGGTCGGCCTGAGCTGGCTGCACACGACGCACGGCGCGGCCCGGCTGGTCCGGCACGGCGGCAACGTCAGCAACCTGCAGCTGTCGGAGTTCGTGACCTTGCCGGAGTCGGATTTCGCCGTCACGGTGCTGACCAACAGCGCGGGCGGATCCGCGCTGGGCGCCAAGATCGTCGACTGGTGTCTGGAGAACGTGGTCGGGCTGCCTCCGCTCGCGAGCTCGCCGCCCGTGCCCCAGCCGGATATCGCCGAGTACCTGGGCCGCTACCAAACCGGGGACCTGACGTTCGTGGTCAGCGACCGGGACGGCGCCCTCTGGACCCAGCTCGTCGCGGAAATCGAGGACTTCCCGTCGCCTCCGCCGTTCGAGGCCGTCTTCGTCGGCGGAGACGCGATCGCCCCGGCCGCGGACACCCGCAAGCCCACCGCGCGGTTCCTGCGCGACGAGCGTGGACGGGTGACTTCGGTCGAGTTCGGTGGCCGGACGGCGAAGCGGGACGCTACGGTTACCGGGTAGTAACTTCGGCTGACCAGGAGTGACCATGAGCGAAAAGGCGACCGCGTTGTTGCTGAACCCGGGTGGGTACGACCCCCAGCAGTTCGACCCGGAGACGCGTCGCCTGTTGCGTGCCACCATCGAGTGGTTCGAACAGCGTGGCAAGCGCAAGCTCGTCGAGGACTACCACGACCGGACCTTCTACGCGGACTTCATCGAGTTCGCGGGCAAGGAAGGCCTGTTCTCGACCTTCCTCACTCCCGGCGCCAACGCCGAGGGGAACCCCGACAAGCGCT
The DNA here is from genome assembly GCF_001620365.2 of Amycolatopsis keratiniphila subsp. keratiniphila. Taxonomy (GTDB): domain Bacteria; phylum Actinomycetota; class Actinomycetes; order Mycobacteriales; family Pseudonocardiaceae; genus Amycolatopsis; species Amycolatopsis keratiniphila. The sequence goes on along the minus strand of NZ_LQMT02000014.1, from coordinate 210,369 downwards.
GGGACACCGCGCGGGTCGCGGCCCTGTCGGAGATCCTCGGCTTCTACGGCCTGAATTATTGGTACCCGTGGCAGGTCACCATCCTCGGCCTGGGCCCGGTGTGGCAGAGCGCGAACGAGGCCGCCCGCAAACGCGCGGCGGACTCGCTCGCGGCCGGTGGCGTCGCCGCGTTCGGGCTGTCCGAAAAGGAGCACGGGGCCGACATCTACTCGTCGGACCTCGTGCTCACCCCGGACGGCGCTGGCGGCTACCGCGCGAACGGCTCGAAGTACTACATCGGCAACGGGAACTGCGCGCGGACGGTGTCGGTCTTCGGCCGCATCGAAGGTGTCGAGGGTCCGGACCAGTACGTGTTCTTCTACGCGGACTCTGAGCACCCGAACTACCGTGTGGTGAAGAACGTCGTGCCGTCGCAGATGTACGTCGCCGAGTTCGAGCTGAACGACTACCCGGTGTCCGAAGAGGACATCCTTCACGTCGGCGCCGAGGCGTTCTCCGCGGCGCTGAACACGGTCAACATCGGCAAGTTCAACCTGTGCTTCGGCGGCATCGGGATGTCGACGCATTCGCTGTACGAGGCGATCACGCACGCGCACAACCGGGTGCTCTACGGCAAGAAGGTCACCGATTTCCCGCACGTGCGCAGGGAATTCGTCGAGGCGTACGCGCGGCTCGTCGCGATGAAGCTGTTCTCCGACCGCGCCGTGGACTACTTCCGCAGCGCGAACGCGGACGACCGCCGGTACCTGCTGTTCAACCCGATCACCAAGATGAAGGTGACCACCGAGGCGCAGAAGGTCATCGGCCTGGTCGCGGATGTGTTGGCGGCCAAGGGTTTCGAGGCCGACACCTATCTCGCGATGTCCAAGAACGACATCGACGGCCTGCCGAAGCTCGAAGGCACGGTGGCGGTGAACCTCGCGCTGATCGCGAAGTTCGTGCCCGCGTACCTGTTCGCGCCGCAGGCCTACGAGCCGGTGCCGACCCGCTCCGACGCGGCGGACGACGAGTTCCTGTTCCGCCAGGGCCCCGCGCGCGGGCTGTCGAAGGTGCGGTTCCACGACTGGCGTGAGGCGTACGCCAAGGCGTCCGCGATCCCGAACGTCGCACGATTCACCGAACAGGCCGAGGCGCTGGTGAAACTGTTCACCGACGCGGCCCCGGACGAGGCGCAGCAGCAGGACCTCGACTTCGGCCTCGCGCTGACCGAGTTGTTCACGCTGGTCGTCTACGGGCAGCTGGTGCTGGAGCAGGCGGAGATCACCGGGATCGAGACCGAGATCGTCGATCAGATCTTCGCCGTGCTGGTGCAGGACTTCAGCGTCGCCGCGATCGACCTGCACGGGAAGTCGTCCTCGACCGACACGCAGCAGGCACTCGCGTTGGCTTCGATCCGGAAGCCGGTCGTGGACGCGGATCGCTTCGACCACGTGTGGTCCCTGGTCCGCGATCTCTCGGGTGCCTACGCGATGAACCCCTGACCCAAGTACATGAAGGCCCCCATCCTTGCGCCTAGGTACAGGATGGGGGCCTTCATGTACTTCTGAGCCTTACTTGCCGAAGCCGGCCTTCCGGAGCGCGTCCGCCATGGCGCCGCCGCCACCGAAGTTGCCGCCGCGGTCACGGCCGCCGCCACGACCGCCCTGACCGCCGCGCTGGCCGCCTTGACGCTGACCGCCGCCCTGGCCGCGGTCACGACCGCCGCCACCCTGCTCGCGAGCGGGCTTGCCGGGCTCGTCGTCGAGGCGCAGGGTCAGCGAGATCCGCTTGCGCGGCACGTCGACCTCCAGCACCTTCACCTTGACGATGTCGCCCGGCTTCACGACCTCACGCGGGTCCTTGACGAAGTTCTTCGACAGCGCCGACACGTGCGCGAGCCCGTCCTGGTGCACGCCGACGTCGATGAACGCGCCGAACGCGGCCACGTTCGTCACGACACCCTCCAGCCGCATCCCCGGCTTCAGGTCGCCGATCTTCTCGACGCCATCGGCGAACGTCGCGGTCTTGAACGCCGGACGCGGGTCACGGCCCGGCTTGTCGAGCTCGGCGAGGATGTCGGTCACGGTCGGGAGACCGAAGGTGTCGTCGACGAACTCGGACGGCTTCAGCGCCTGCAGCGTCCGCGTGTTGCCGATCAGCGAACGGATGTCGGTACCGGTCGACGAAAGGATCCGTCGCACCACCGGGTACGCCTCCGGGTGCACCGAGGACGAGTCCAGCGGGTCGTCGCCGTCCGGGATCCGGAGGAAGCCCGCGCACTGCTCGAACGCCTTCGGCCCCAGCCGCGCGACCTCCTTGAGCCCGCTCCGGGTCTTGAACGGCCCGTTCTCGTCGCGGTGCGCGACGATGTTCTCCGCCAGCGTCGTCGTGATGCCCGAAACGCGGGTCAGCAGCGGCGCCGACGCGGTGTTGACGTCCACGCCGACGGCGTTCACACAGTCTTCGACCACCGCGTCGAGTGAACGCGACAGCGAGATCTCCGACAGGTCGTGCTGGTACTGCCCGACGCCGATCGACTTCGGGTCGATCTTCACCAGTTCCGCCAGCGGGTCCTGCAGCCGCCGCGCGATCGAGACCGCGCCGCGCAGCGAGACGTCCATGCCCGGCAGCTCCTGCGAAGCGAACGCCGACGCCGAGTAGACCGACGCTCCGGCCTCCGAGACGACGGCCTTGGTCAGCTTCAGTTCCGGGTGCTTCTTGATCAGTTCGCCGGCGAGCTTGTCGGTCTCGCGCGACGCGGTGCCGTTGCCGATCGAGATCAGGTCCACCTTGTGCCGGGCGCAGAGCGCGGCGAGTTCGGAGATGGACTGGTCCCATTTGTTCGCGGGCTGGTGCGGGTAGATCACGTGCGTGTCGACGACCTTGCCGGTCGCGTCGACGACGGCGACCTTGACACCGGTCCGGAAGCCCGGGTCGAGGCCCATCGTGGCGCGGGTGCCCGCCGGGGCGGCGAGCAGCAGGTCGCGCAGGTTCGCGGCGAACACGCGGACGGCGTCGTCCTCGGCGGACTGGCGCAGCCGCATCCGCAGGTCGATGCCCAGGTGCAGCAGGATCTTCGTCCGCCACGCCCAGCGGACGGTGTCGCCGAGCCACTTGTCGGCCGGGCGGCCTTCGTTGGCGATGCCGAACTTGTGCGCGATGCGGTTCTCGTACTCGGTCGGCCCGGTCTTCGGTTCTTCGGAGGGCTCCTCCGATTCCATCGACAGGTCGAGGATCTCTTCCTTCTCGCCGCGGAACATCGCGAGGATCCGGTGCGAGGGGAGCTTGGTGTAGGGCTCGGAGAAGTCGAAGTAGTCGGAGAACTTCGCGCCCTCTTCGGCCTTGCCGTCGCGGACCTTCGAGGCCAGGCGGCCTTCCGCCCACATCTTCTCGCGCAGCTCGCCGATCAGGTCGGCGTCCTCGGCGAAGCGCTCGACGAGGATGGCGCGGGCGCCGTCCAAGGCGGCCTGTGCGTCCGCGACACCCTTGTCGGCGTCGACGAACACCGCGGCGGCTGCCTGCGGGTCGGTGTTCGGGTCGCTCAGCAACCCATCGGCGAGTGGCTCCAGGCCGGCCTCGCGGGCGATCATCGCCTTCGTCCGCCGCTTGGGCTTGTACGGCAGGTAGATGTCCTCGAGGCGGGACTTCGTGTCCGCCGCCATGATCGAGGCTTCGAGCGCCTCGTCCAGCTTGCCCTGGCTGCGGATCGACTCCAGCACCGCGACCTTGCGCTCGCCGAGTTCCCGCAGGTAGCGGAGGCGTTCTTCGAGGGTGCGGAGCTGGGTGTCGTCCAGCATCCCGGTGACCTCTTTGCGGTACCGGGCGATGAACGGCACGGTCGATCCGCCGTCCAGCAGGTCGACGGCCGCCTTGACCTGCCCCTCGCGCACGCCGAGTTCTTCGGCGATCTTCTGCTCGACTGTCTGCAGGCCCTGCACGCTCACTCCCACGCTCCTGAAATCCGCCCTCGGGTGCTCTCGGACCCTGCATTCTGCCGCTCGCGCCGAGCCGACTTTCGTATGGCCTCCCCTAACCCAACCCTTGACAGTTGTATTGGTCTGTACCATTTTGATGTGGCCGACATCACCTGTTCGTGGAGGCCAGTCGTGAAAGTGAAGCCGAAACACGCGTTCCTCGCCCTGTTGTCGTCACTGGCCGTGTGCCTGGGGGTGACTTTCGCGGTCTCGGGCAACGCCTCGGCCGCCAACATCCTGACCAACCCGGGCTTCGAACTCGGGACCACGAGCGGCTGGACCTGCACCGGCACGAACGCGGTCGTCACCACGCCGGTCCACTCCGGCACCCGCGCGCTCAGTGCCACCCCGGCCGGACAGGACAACGCCCGCTGCTCGCAGAGCGTGGCCGTGAAGGCCAACACCGCGTACACGCTTTCGGCGTGGGTGCAGGGTAGCTACACCTACCTCGGCGTCACCGGCACCGGGACGGGTGACAAGAACACCTGGACGCCGGGCGGCGGGAGCTGGAGCCAGCTCTCGCTGAGCTTCACCACCGGCGCGTCCACCACCAGCGTCGAGATCTACCTGCACGGCTGGTACGGCCAGCCCGCGTACTTCGCCGACGACGTGAACCTCGACGGCCCCGGCGGCTCGCCCACCACGACGCCGACCACGCCGACGACGTCCACGAGCCCGACGACCACCACGTCGAACCCGCCGACCACCACGACCAGCACCCCGCCGACCGGGAATCTGCCGAAGCACGTGATCACCGGCTACTGGCAGAACTTCTACAACGGCGCGAAGGCGCTCAAGCTCGCCGACGTCCCGACGAAGTACAACATCATCGCGGTGTCCTTCGCCGACGCGACGGCCACGCCGGGCGCGGTCAGCTTCACCCTCGACTCCGGTCTGTCGAGCCAGCTCGGCGGCTACACCGACGCGCAGTTCAAGGCCGACATCAAGACGGCGCAGGCGCGCGGGCAGAAGGTCATCCTGTCCGTCGGCGGCGAGAAGGGCACGATCCGCGTCGACTCCTCGGCCGCGGCGACGAACTTCTCCAACAGCATGAAGTCGCTCATCGCGACCTACGGTTTCGACGGCGTCGACATCGACCTGGAGAACGGCGTCAACGCGACGTACATGGCGCAGGCGCTGCGCAGCATCCACGCGGCGGGTGGCTCGATCATCACCATGGCGCCGCAGACGATCGACATGCAGAGCCCGGCGGCGGAGTACTTCAAGCTGGCGCTGAACGTCAAGGACATCCTGACCATCGTCAACATGCAGTACTACAACAGCGGCACGATGCTCGGCTGCGACCAGAAGGTGTACTCGCAGGGCACGGTCGACTTCCTCACCGCGCTGGCCTGCATCCAGCTGCAGAGCGGTCTGCGGGCCGACCAGGTCGGTCTCGGCCTGCCCGCGTCGGGCTCGGCGGCCGGTGGCGGCTACCAGGCGCCGGGCAACACGGTCAACGCGCTGAACTGCCTGGCGAAGGGCACGAACTGCGGCTCGTTCAAGCCTTCGACGACGTACCCGACGATCCGGGGCGCGATGACCTGGTCGATCAACTGGGACGCCTCACAGGGCTACGCGTGGTCGAACACGGTGAGCGCGGGCCTGGCCGGCCTCCCGTGACGACCCGCTAGACCGGGGCGGGGCACCGTCGTCGCGCGGGCGACGGTGCTCCGCCCTTTCCAGTGGCGGCGTTGCTGAGGCCGTCTCAGATGTCATGAAAGGGTCGTTCAGGACATTTTGTGTCCTGAACGACCCTTTCATGACACTTGGAAACCGCGGTCAGAGGGGCGTGAGCGGCAACCGCAACGCTGCCGGAGCCTCCGGTGGCACGACGGGCTTGAGCGGGGCGACGGGGGACAGGCGCCGGTAGGCGGAGCCGAGCGGCGGCCGCGGGTCCTCCTCGCCCTTGTTGGGCCACAACGACATCGCGCGTTCCGCCTGCGCGGTGATGGTCAGCGACGGGTTCACGCCGAGGTTCGCCGAGATCGCCGAGCCGTCGGCGATGTGCAGCCCCGGGTACCCGTGCACCCGCTGGTACGGGTCGACGACGCCGGTCTCGGCGCTGTCGCCGATCGCGCAGCCGCCGATGAAATGCCCGGTGATCGGGATGTTCGCCAGATCCGTCCACGCTCCCTGCGCCAGCCCGCCGATCTTGTCCGCCACCCGCCGGGTGACCTCGTGCCCGGCCGGGATCCACTCGGGGTTCGGGTCGCCGATGCCTTGTTTCGTGGTCATCCGGCGGCCGAAGAACCCGCGTTTCGTGTACGTGGTCACGGAATTGTTCAGCGTCTGCATCACCAGCAGCCCGACCATCCGCTCCGACCAGCGTCGCGGGTTGTGCAGCCGCACCAGCCGCCGCCGGTTCCGCCACAGTTCGCGCGCGCCCAGCACCCATCGGCGTTTTCCCGGCTCGGCGTCGACGAGCACCGTCGTCAGCAGGCCCATGAAGTTGCTGCCCTTGCCGTAGCGCACCGGCTCGACATGCGTGACGGCGTCGGGATGGATCGACGACGTGATCGCGACGCCGCGGGTGAAATCCGTGTCCTTCCGCAGCGAGCGCGCCGCGAGCACGGCCTCGGAGTTCGTCCTGGCGAGCAGACCCAGCCGCGGCGACAGCTCCGGCAGCGTGCCCGCATCCTTGAGCGAGTGCAGAAGCCGTTGTGTGCCCAGGGAAGCGGCGGCGAACACGACCTGTTCGGCGGTGAAGGTCCGCTTGCCCTTGCGCGCCCAGCGTCCTGTTCGGACGGTGTCGATCGCGTAGCCGCCCTCGATCGGCCGGACCGAAACGGCGGTGGTCAGCGGATGGACCTCCGCGCCCGCTTTCTCCGCCAGGTACAGGTAGTTCTTGACCGTCGTGTTCTTCGCGCCGACCCGGCAGCCGGTCATGCACTCGCCGCAGTGCGTGCACGGCTTGCGCAGCGGGCCTTCGCCGCCGAAGAACGGGTCGACGTCGCGCTCGCCGAAATGGACGCCGACCGGGGTCGGCCGGTAGGTGTCCGCGATGCCCATGTCTTCGGCCACCTCGCGCAGCACGCGGTCGGCCGGGGTGACCAGCGGGTTCTCCACCACGCCCAGCATCCGTTTCGCCTGGTCGTAATGCGGGGCGAGTTCGGCCTTCCAGTCGGTGATGTGCGCCCACTGCGGATCCCGGTAGAAGGTGTCCGGGGGTTCGTAGAGCGTGTTCGCGTAGACGAGCGAGCCGCCGCCGACACCCGCGCCGCTCAGGACGAACGTGTTCTTCAGCAGGGTGAGCCGCTGGATTCCGTAGCAGCCCAGTTTCGGCGCCCACAGGTATTTCCGCAGCCGCCACGAGGTCTTCGCGAACTCGTCGTCGGCGAACCGGCGGCCGGTCTCCAGCACGCCGACGCGATAGCCCTTCTCGGTGAGCCGCAACGCGCTCACGCTGCCGCCGAAACCGGAGCCGATCACCAGCACGTCGTAGTTCATCGCGGCCCCACCGTCCGGTAGTCGCCGAGGTCGAGGGTCTTCGTCCGGCGGTCGTATTCGGTGACCAGACCGGGCCAGTTCGTGCTCACGCGGCCGTTCTCCTGGCGATACCAACTGGCGCAGGTCGTCCAGACACTGCGGCCGAGCCGTCGCTGGATCTCCTCGTCGTAGCGCTGCTCGACCTCCGGGACGACGTCCATATAGGACACTCCGGGTTTGGCGAGGTGTTCGACGGCCTGGCGGATGTAGCGGGCCTGCCGTTCGATCATGTAGATGATGGAGCCCGCGCCGAGGTTCGTGTTGGGCCCGTAGACGCAGAACAGGTTCGGGAATCCCGGCACGGTCATGCCGAGGTACGCCCGCGCACCGCCCTTCCACGCGTCCGACAGCGCTTTTCCGCCGAGGCCTTCCACCTTCAGCTCGCCGAGGAAGTCGGTCGCCGCGAAGCCGGTCCCGTAGACGATGACGTCGGCCTCGTGCTCGACACCGTCCTCGGTGCGCACACCGGACGGGGTGATCGCGCTGATGCGCCGCGTCTCCACGGCCACGTTGTGCTGCGCCAGCGCGGGCAGGTACTCGTTGGTGAACAGGATCCGTTTGCAGCCCAGCGGGTAGTCCGGGGTGAGTTTCTCCCGCAGCGAAGGATCCTTGATGTGACGGCGGCGCAGCTGGGCCGTCCGCAGCTCGAAGACCTTGGCCAGCAACGGATGCTTCGTCATCGCGTACGTCGCGTACTCGGCGAGCAGGAAGATCCGGAGCCTGCCGAGCAGCTGCGTCGCGGGCAGGTGCCGGAACAGCCGCTGCTGCCAGCGCCGGTAACTGGTGTCCCGTTTCGCCATGATGTAGGGCGCGGTGCGCTGGAACACCGTCAGCTCGCCGGCCTGGCGCTGGAGTTCGGGCACGAACTGGATCGCGCTCGCGCCGGTGCCGATCACCGCGATCTTCTTGCCGCGCAGGTCGGCGTCGTGATCCCAGTGCGCGGAATGGAAGCTGGTGCCTTCAAAGGTCTCCTGGCCGGGGATGTCCGGCTGGACGGGCCGCGAGAGCTGGCCGACGGCGGGGACGAAGACGTTCGCCTCGAACGTCTCGCCGCCCGCGGTCTCCACCCGCCACAGCCCGCGCTCCTCGTCGAAGGCCGCGGAGGTGACGCGGACGCCGAACCGGATGTGCGGTTCGAGCCCGTAGCGGCGCACCACGCGTTTGAGGTACTCGTGGATGTCCGGTTGCAGCGAGAACCGCTTCGGCCAGTCGGGGTTGGGCTCGTAGGAGAACGAGTACAGCGGCGACGGTATGTCGCAGCCCGCGCCGGGGTACGTGTTCTCCCGCCAGACGCCGCCGGGTTCGTCGGCGCTCTCCAGGATAGTGAAGTCGTCGAATCCGGCGCGTTTGAGCTCGATCGCCGTCCCGACCCCGCCGAAGCCCGTCCCTACGATCAGCACGCTCGTATCGCCCATGCCGATCGAAGTTACCCAGCGGTCATCCCTGGTGGAAGTACACGAGCGGCCACTCAATCGAGATTTTCGGCCACGACCTCCACCGAGTGGGTCTCGGCCTTCGGGTGCGCCCAGGCCAGGAGGCGGTATGCGGAACTCTCCAGGGTGTCCATATCGCGCTTCGGGACGCGCTCGAACGGCGTGATCACCACCGAAGCCGTCTTCTTCACCGTCTTGATCTCCCAGAAGCCCTTCACCATCCCGCCGACCAGGATCGTGCCCTTGACCAGGCCGTTCTGGGTGATGACGACCTTACGGTGCTCGTCGCTGATCACCCGCGTGCGGTCGGCGTAGGACAGGACGGTCTGGTCGAACGGACCCAGCAGCCGGGCGGGCGCGGGGGTGTCCGGATCCGGGCGGGAGGCTTCGGGCAGGTCGAAGAGCTCGCGGCCGTTCTCGTCGCGGAACGTCCGCAGCTCCGGGCGCAGCCGCTCGGCGACGTCGCCGAGTTTCGTGATTCCGGCCCACGCCTGCGCGTCCTGCACGCTGGCCGGTCCGAAAGCGGCCAGGTAGCGCCGGAACATCGCTTCCGGCGACGGCGCGGAGTCCGGCTCGGCGCCCAGCCAGTCCCCGGTGGTCTGGTAGGTCGGCTGCCCGGACTTGCCCCAGACGCCGCGCGGCGGGATCTGCACCAGCGGCAGCAGCGCCCGCGCGACGTGCACCAGCGACGACGGCGCGACGCCTTCCCAGTGCTTCGCCAGTTCCGCGCCGAGGCCTGCCGACGAAAGCGGCCGCTCACCCAACAGCTTGCGGGCGGTGCGGGCGATCTCCTGGTGGTCGAGGCCCTTGATGTCGGGGCCGTGCTGGGTGTTGCCGAGCACCGAGCGGTCGTAGAGCGGCTGCACGAGGGGGCGCCACGCGAGCGCGTCCGACGGCGTGACCAGGTGCACCGTGCCGCGCATGAGCGCGATCCGCACGACGCTCTTGTCGAGCAGAAGGCTCGCCAGGTCTTCCTGGCGGAAGCCGTGCAGCCGGGTCCACAGCGCGAAGTACGGCGGGTTCGGCGCCTGCGCCTGCAACCCGGCCAGATGCTCGACCGCTTCGAGCGCGGTCATCTTCGAACGCCGGAGCAGCAACTGCCGGTCCAGCATGGCGCGGTTCAGCGCGCGCCTGCTCAACGTGTCGGACATGCCGCTCACCCTAAAGGGGATCAAGGACAGTTACGGTCCTCAATGGGCCGATCGTCGGCCGGGGATCCATAATCCCGGCCATGGAACTACCGCCGCCGGTGATCCGGGACTGGGACTACCCGCGCGGCACGGCGAGCATCGTGCTCATGGCCCGCTTCGCCGCCGAGAACGGCGTCGAAGGCCTGGAGTCCTACGAGTACGCCCCCGTGGACGGCCAGGTCGACGCGCGTCAGGAACTCGCGGTGGTCCGGGCGCTGGTCCGCGGGCTCGGCGGCGAGGACGCCGTCGCGCTCCGGTTGAGCAGGCGATACCGCGTCAGCGCGTTCGGCATCTTCGGCTTCGCGTGCATCAGCAGCCCGACGCTGGGGGACGCGATGCGCTTCGCCCTGCGCTACCTGGACCTGAGCTTCACGTTCTGCATCCCGCACGTGACCGTCGAGGCGGGACGGCTCGCGCTCGCCATGGACGACAGCCGCGTGCCCGGCGACGTCGCCCGCTTCCTGCTGCTGCGCGACCTCGGCGCCATCCACACCGTCATGCGCGACATCCTGCCGGACATCTCCTTGCGCTCCTTGGCCTTCCGGCACGACAAACCCTCCACTGTGGACGAATACGTGCGAACCTTCGGGCTGGCTCCGTCGTTCTCGGCGCCGTCGCACGTCGCCACCCTGGACCCGCTCCTCCTCGACAAACCACTGCCGCAGGCGAACGACCAGACCGTCGCGGTGTGTGCCGCGCAATGCGAGCTGCTGGTGTCGCGGAAACGGGAGCGGTCCGGGATCGCCCAGCAGGTGCGGGAAAGACTGGTGCGGCTCGGCGGGGTCGACGCGGGCATGGAAGAGGTCGCGCGGCAGCTCGCGGTGAGTCCGCGCACGCTGCGGCGACGGCTGTTCGAGGCCGGGACCGGCTACCGGGCCCTGCTCGACGAGGTCCGCCAAGCGCTGGCCGAGGAGATGCTGGACACCGGCGCGCTCACCGTGGAGGACGTCGCGCTGCGGCTGGGCTACGCGGAGGCATCGAGTTTCATCTACGCCTTCAAACGCTGGAGGGGGATGACGCCGGCGGCCTATGCCCGGCGGAACGCGTTGCGAGCACGGCCGGGTAGGTGACCCGCAGCAGGTGCAGGATCGACTCGGTGAGGAACACCCGCAGCTCCTCGCGGCCGAGCGTGCCGCGGATCAGCCATTCGCGTGACGCCGCGCGCAGCATCCCGCCGTACGACCGGATCATCGCGCGGAGTTCTTCGCGACCCTCGGTGACGTCGCTCATCAACGCGGCGGCGAGTACGCGATCGGCGGCGATCTCGTCACCCTCCAGCATGATCCGCTCGATCTCCGGGTCGCGGCCCACCGCCTCCGGCCCGATAGCCGTCAGCCAGGCCTGCTCGTTGCGCTCGACGACCTCGATCCAGTGCCGGACGCTGATCGCGAGCCGCTCTTCGGCGGTCGTTTCCGGCAGGTTCTCGATCACCGGCGCCGGGACGATCATCATCTGCCGGACGACTTCCAGGTACAGCTCGCGTTTGCCGCCGAAGTAGTGGTTGATCAGCGGCCGGGCCACCCCGGCGGCCTTCGCGATGTCCGAGGTCGAAACCGAGGCGTACGTGCCCTCGCCGAACAGCCGCCGGGCCGCGGTCAGGATCTCGGCGCGCCGGGCGGCCGGTTCGAGGCGGCGCCGCCTGGCCTCCGGATCGGTGCTCATGGGCCGAGCGTAACCGTTTCACGTGGCCGCCTGCCGTTACTCATTCGGAACAACCCGCTGGTAACCCCTGGGGCCCGCACGGCGACGTTCGGGGCGGGGGGACCGGGCGTCATGGGTAGGGACGAATGACCAGTGCTGAACGCGATCCGGTTCGCCGTGCCGGGCGGTGGGTCAGTGTGCGGCTGCAGCATCGTGACGTCCGCATCCAGGACGAATGCGTCTCGTACGCGGGGATCGTGATCACCAGTTTCGAGAACGGCGCCGAGGTCGGCGAACGCTGGATCCCGCTCGGCGCGGATCCGTCGGAGGCCGACGACGAACAGCTCATCCAGCAGCTGCGCGACGCACTGGTCTGGCAGGCGCGGCGGCCGCCGAAAGCCGCGGGGGAGTAGCGCGGCTCGCCGCGGCCGAGGTTGCGAAAGCCACTTTCGCAACGTTGGAGGTTGCGAAAGTGGCTTTCGCAACCCGCTCGGCGGCAGCCGGCCCTGCCGAGCGTCGTCCGCCGACAGGGGGCGAAGGCTCCTTTCGTCACATCAGACTCGGTGAAGGGAGCCTTCAGCCCACGACCGATCCGACTATTGGGTCCGCAGGCCGTCGAAGGCGATCTTGCACACCGCGTCCGCCAGCTCGGTCCCGGCCGAACCACGACGCGGCCGGTACCACTCGATCAGCGAGTTCACCATGCCGTACAGCAGGCGCGCGGTGACGGCGGGATCGATGTCCGGCCGCACGTCGCCCTCGGTTTCGGCCTGTTTCACCAGTTCCGTGACGAGCCGGTCGAATTCGCGCCGCCGCGCGAGTGCCGCCCGTTCGATTTTGGTGTTGCCGCGCACCCGCAGCAGCAGGGTCACGAACGGCAGCTGGTCGACGAGCACGAGGACACTGCCCCGCACCAGATGCTCCAGCTTTTCGATCGCCTTGCCCTCGAAGGATTCCGTCTCGGCGGCGACGGCGAACAGGCCGTTCAGCGCGCGGTCGACGGCGAGCCGCAGCAGCTCCTCCTTGCTCGGCACGTGGTGGTAGATCGCGGATTTCGTGATGCCGAGCTTGCGGGAGAGGTCCTCCATGCTGGTGCCGTCGTAGCCGCGCTCGTTGAACAGCTTCACCGCGACCAGCAGCAGCGACTCGAGGTCGTAACCGGGGCGACCCCGGCGGGCGGGGGTGCTCAACCGCGGTCCCGTTCGTCGAGGACGCGGCGCATCTTGCCCAGCGAGCGTTCCAGTGTGTCCGGATCGACGACCTCGACGCCGATGCTCACGCCGACCCCGTCCTTCACCCCGGCGATCAGCCGGGCGGCGGCTTCGGCGCGCTGCTCGGTGGTCGCGTCCGGACGCGCTTCGACGCGGACGGTCAGGTGGTCCATCCGGCCCTTCGTCGACCGGATCAGCTGGAAATGCGGCGCGAGCGCGGGGGTCACCAGCACGACTTCCTCGATCTGCGTGGGGAAGACGTTGACGCCACGCAGGATGATCATGTCATCGCTGCGCCCGGTCACCTTCTCCATCCGCCGGTACGCCGGCCGCGCGGTGCCCGGCAGCAGGCGGGTCAGGTCGCGCGTGCGGTACCGGATGATCGGCAGCGCCTGTTTGGTGAGCGAGGTGAACAGCAGCTCGCCCTCGGCGTCGGTCGGTTTCTCGGTGAACGGGTCGATCACCTCGGGGAAGAAGTGGTCCTCCCAGATGTGCAGCCCGTCCTTGGTCTCGACGCATTCCTGCGCGACGCCGGGGCCCATCACCTCGGACAGGCCGTAGATGTCGACGGCGTCGATGCCGACGCGTTCCTCGATCTCCGTGCGCATCTGCTCGGTCCACGGCTCCGCGCCGAAGATGCCGACCTTGAGCGAGCTGGTCTGCGGGTCGACGCCCTGCCGCTCGAACTCGTCGAGCAGCGTCAGCATGTACGACGGGGTGACCATGATGATCTCGGGTTTGAAATCGGTGATGATCTGCACCTGCCGCGCGGTCATGCCGCCGGACGCCGGGATCACCGTGCAGCCGAGCTTTTCGGCGCCGTAGTGCGCGCCGAGCCCGCCGGTGAACAGGCCGTAGCCGTAGGCGACGTGGACCTTGTCGCCCGGCCGCCCGCCCGCGGCGCGGATCGAGCGCGCCATCACCGTCGCCCAGGTGTCGATGTCTTCGGACGTGTAGCCGACGACGGTCGGTTTCCCGGTGGTACCGCTCGACGCGTGGATGCGGCTGACCTGCGACTCCGGCACGGCGAACATGCCGAACGGGTAGTTGTCGCGCAGATCCTGTTTGGTGGTGAAGGGGAACTTCGCCAGATCTTCCAACGCCTTGCAGTCGTCCGGGTGAACGCCCGCTTCGTCGAACTTCCGCGTGTAGAAGGGCACGTTGTCGTACGCGTGCCGCAGCGTCCACCGGAGGCGTTTCAGTTGCAGCGCCTGGAGCTCGTCGATGGTGAGGTTCTCGGCTTCGTCGCTGAAGGCGTTCATCGTGATGCTTTCTGGATGGTGCGGCTGCGGCCGCGGAATTCGGCGACGACCTCCGGCCCGTCGGGGGTCTCCCGGTGCACGGTGACGTCGTAGATGCCGTTGCGGCCGTAGCGGGTCCGCTCGGTGGCGGTGGCGATGAGGTGGTCGCCGAGTTTGCCGGCGGCGACGAAGGAGATCTCCGCGCCGGCCGCGACGGTCACCGGTCCGTGGCTGTTGCAGGCGCAGGCGAACGTCGTGTCGGCCAGCAGGAAGACGTAGCCGCCATGGGCGATGTCGTGGCCGTTGACCATCGTCTCGGTGACCCGCATGGTGGCGACGGCGTGGCCTTCGGCGGCCTCGATCAGCTCGATGCCCAGCGCCTTCGACGCCTGGTCGTCGGCGAACATCGTGTGCGCGGCGTTGGTCAAGCCAGACCCCCTGGTTACTGACCGAATGGACGGTTGGTGAAGGGTGCCGCAAGTAAAGGCGCGCTTTCGGGCAGATGTCAAGGGTCCACCGCCGTCGGGGGGTTTGCAAGACCCCGGTCAGGAGCTACAGTGAATTACTGAACGGACGGTCTGTAAATCCACCATGAAGGGTCGCCCCATGGCTTTGCTGCGCAGCTACGTCTCCGGCGGATGGCACACGGCGGACAACGACGGCGTACCGCTGCACGACGCCTCCACCGGCGAAGAGGTCGCCCGGGTCTCGTCCGAGGGCATCGACTTCGCCGCCGCGCTGGACCACGGGCGCCGCGTCGGCGGCCCCGCGCTGCGCGAGCTGACCTTCCACCAGCGTGCCGCGCTGCTGAAGGCACTGGCCTCCCACCTGCGCGAACACCGCGAGGAGCTGTACGCGCTCTCCGCGCGCACGGGTGCGACCAAGACCGACTCGATGGTCGACATCGACGGCGGCATCGGCGTGCTGTTCGCCTACTCCAGCAAGGGCAAGCGCGAACTGCCGAACGACACCGTCTACGTCGACGGCAACGTCGAGCCGCTGAGCAAGGGCGGCACCTTCGTCGCCCAGCACATCGCCGTCCCGCTGCGTGGCGTCGCCGTGCAGATCAACGCGTTCAACTTCCCCGTCTGGGGTCCGCTGGAGAAGTTCGCGCCCGCGTTCCTCGCCGGGGTGCCGAGCCTGATCAAGCCGGCCAGCCAGACCGCGTACCTCACCGCGCGGCTGGTCGAGATCATCATCGAATCCGGCATCCTGCCCGAGGGCACGCTGCAGTTCGTCGCGGGCAGCGTCGGCGACCTGCTCGACCACGTCACCGCGCAGGACCTCGTCTCGTTCACCGGCTCCGCGTCGACCGCGCAGAAGCTGCGCGCGCACCCCGCGATCGTGCGCAACTCCGTCCGGTTCAACGCCGAGGCCGACTCGCTCAACCTGTCGATCCTGGGCCCGGACGCCAAACCCGGCACCACCGAGTTCGATCTCTTCGTCAAGCAGCTGACCACCGAGATGACGGTCAAGGCGGGCCAGAAGTGCACCGCCATCCGCCGCGCGTTCGTCCCCGCCGACCTGGTGGACGACGTCGCCGAGGCCGCGAGCGCGCGGCTGGCGAAGACCACCGTCGGCAACCCGACCGCCGAGGGCGTCCGGATGGGTGCCCTGGCCAGCCTGGAGCAGCGCGAGGAGGTCCGGCGGTCGCTCAAGGCGCTGCTGGACGTCGGCACGGTCGTCTTCGGCGACCCGGAGCAGGTCGAGGTCATCGGCGCCGACGCCGAACGCGGCGCGTTCATCTCACCCGTACTGCTGAAGGCCGACCCGGAGCGCTCCGAGCCGCACGAGGTCGAGGCGTTCGGCCCGGTGTCGACGCTGCTGCCCTACACCTCCACCGAGCAGGTCATCGAGCTCGCCGCCCGCGGCGGCGGCAGCCTCGTGGGTTCCGTCGTTTCCGCCGACAAGGAGTTCGTGCGCGAGGTCGTCCTCGGCGTCGCGCCGTACCACGGCCGCCTGCTGGTGCTCGACGCCGAAGACGCCAAGGAGTCCACGGGTCACGGTTCCCCGATGCCGCAGCTGGTGCACGGTGGCCCCGGCCGCGCCGGTGGCGGCGAGGAGATGGGCGGCGTCCGCGGCGTGCTGCACCACATGCAGCGCACGGCGGTCCAGGGTTCGCCCGCCGCCCTGAGCACGGTCACCGGCCGCTGGGTCGCGGGTGCGCCGCGCACCGAAGGCGACGTCCACCCGTTCCGGAAGTCCTTGGCGGAACTCAAGATCGGCGACTCCGTGGTCGCAGGCCCGCGCACCGTCACCCAGGAGGACGTCGACCACTTCGCCGAGTTCACCGGCGACACCTTCTACGCCCACACCGACCCCGAGGCCGCGGCGGCGAACCCCCTGTTCGGCGGGATCGTGGCGCACGGGTATCTCGTGGTGTCCTTCGCGGCGGGCCTGTTCGTCTCGCCCGAACCCGGTCCGGTGCTGGCGAACTACGGCCTGGAGAACCTGCGGTTCCTCACCCCGGTCAAGGTCGGCGACTCGCTGACCGTGACCTTGACCGCCAAGCAGATCACCCCGCGGATCGACCAGGAGTACGGCGAGGTCCGCTGGGACGCCGACGTCACCAACGCCGACGGCGACTCGGTCGCCAAGTACGACGTGCTGACCCTCGTCGCCAAGGAGCAGTCATGACCGCGACATTGCCCGAGGAAGACCTCGAACGGCATTTCGAGGCGACCATCGAGCGCGACCAGCGCATCGAACCGCGCGACTGGGTGCCCGAGGGTTACCGCAAGACGATGATCCGGCAGATCGCGCAGCACGCGCATTCGGAGATCATCGGCATGCAGCCCGAGGGCAACTGGATCACCCGAGCGCCTTCCTTGCGGCGCAAGGCGATCCTGCTCGCCAAGGTGCAGGACGAGGCCGGGCACGGGTTGTACCTGTACTCCGCGGCCGCCACGCTCGGCGCCGACCGCGCGGATCTGACCGACAAGCTGATCAACGGCAAGCAGAAGTACTCGTCGATCTTCAATTATCCGACGCTGACCTTCGCCGACGTCGGCGTGATCGGCTGGCTGGTGGACGGCGCGGCGATCTGCAACCAGGTCCCGTTGTGCCGCAGCTCGTACGGGCCGTACGCGCGCGCCATGATCCGCATCTGCAAGGAGGAGTCCTTCCACCAGCGGCAGGGTTACGAGCTGCTGATGACGATGATGCGCGGTACCGAGAAGCAGCGCGAGATGGTGCAGGAGGCGGTGAACCGCTGGTGGTGGCCGTCGCTGATGATGTTCGGCCCGCCGGACGCGGATTCGCCGAACACCGCGCAGTCGATGGCGTGGAAGGTCAAGCGGCACACCAACGACGAGCTGCGGCAGCGCTTTGTCGACATGTCCATTCCACAGGCCGAGGCGCTGGGCGTCACCTTCCCGGACCCGGACCTGAAGTGGAACGCCGAACGCGGGCACTACGACTTCGGCGCCGTCGACTGGGACGAGTTCAAGAACGTGTTGAAGGGCAACGGCCCCTGCAACGCCCAGCGCGTCGCGCACCGGCGGCGGGCCCAGGAAGACGGCGCGTGGGTGCGGGAAGCCGCCTCGGCGCACGCAGCGAAGAAGGGTTCGCGATGAAACACGACTGGCCGTTGTACGAGGTGTTCGTCCGGGGCAAGCGCGGGCTGAACCACGTGCACGTGGGTTCGCTGCACGCGGCGGACGACGACATGGCGTTGCACCACGCGCGGGATCTGTACACCCGCCGCAACGAGGGCGTGTCGATCTGGGTCGTGCGCGCGAGCGCCATCACGGCGTCCTCGCCGGACGAGAAGGATCCGTTCTTCGCGCCCAGCGGTGACAAGGTGTACCGGCACCCGACGTTCTACGAAATCCCCGACAACGTTCCCCACATCTGACATGAGCTTCGACAACGCCTACGAGGCGATCACCGAGGAGAACGACTCCCGCTGGGCCTTCGGCACCGGGTTCGAGGATCCGCTGTCCGGTGTGGACACCACGGTCCCGTCCGGTGTGGACGGTGCGCGGCTGGCGGCCTACTGCCTGATGCTCGGCGACGACGCGCTGATCTTCTCGCACCGGCTGCAGGAGTGGTGCACGAACGCGCCCGAACTCGAGGACGAGGTCGCGATCGCGAACATCGCGCTCGACCTGCTCGGGCAGGCCCGGCTGCTGCTGGCCCGCGCGGGCAAGGCCGACGGCAGTGAGCGTTCGGAGGATTCGTACGCCTTCTTCCGGAGCGAACAGGAATACCGCAACGTCCGCCTGGCCGAACTCGAAGGCGGGCACTTCGGGCATCTGATCGCGCGGCTGCTGGTGTTCTCGATCTGGCGGCTCGCCCTGCTGCAGCGGCTTCAGTCCTCTGTGGACCCCGTGCTGGCGGCCATCGCGGACAAGGGTGTCAAGGAAGCCGCGTACCACCGCGACTACGCCGCCCAGTGGGCCGTGCGCCTCGGCGACGGTACCGAGCTGTCCCACGCGCGGATGCAGGAAGGCCTCGACGCGGTCTGGCCGTACGTGGACGAGCTTTTCGCGTCGCACGAGGTCGAGTTCGTCGAGTCGCCGTCGCTGCGGCCGGAGTTCGACGCCATCCTGGACCAGGTGCTGGCCGTCGCGACGCTGAAGCGGCCCGAAATCGGTGCCATCGCCGGGGTTTCGGGCCGGATGGGCCGCGACGGCGTGCACACCGAGCGGATGGGCTACCTGCTGGCGACGCTGCAGAGTGTCGCCAGGGAACATCCGGACGCGACATGGTGACCGCGTACGCCGTGGCGGCCACGGTCACCGACCCGGAACTGCCGATGCTCACCCTCGCCGACCTCGGCGTGCTGCGTGAAGTGTCCGAAGAGGACGGCCGGGTGGTCGTCGCGATCACCCCGACCTACACCGGCTGCCCGGCGATGGACACCATGCGCGACGACCTCGTGCACGCGCTCACCGGCGCGGGCTACGGCGAGGTCGAGGTCCGCACGGTGCTCCAGCCGGCGTGGTCCACCGACTGGATCACCGAGGACGGCAAACGGAAACTGGCCGAAGCCGGGATCGCGCCGCCAGGAGCCGCGCCGCGGCGGACCGGGCCGATCCCGCTCACGCTGAGCCCGCCGGTGTCGTCGGTCCGCTGCCCGAACTGTGGTTCCGCGGACACCGAGGAACAGTCCCGGTTCAGCGCGACCGCGTGCAAAGCCTTGCGCCGCTGCCGGTTCTGCCTCGAACCGTTCGAACACGTCAAGGAGATCTAGCGTGACCGCAACCCTGCGCCGCACGGGATTCCACGCCCTGAAGGTGGCGGACGTCCAGCGCCTGTGCGACGACGCCGTCGCGGTGACCTTCGACGTGCCCGAAGAGCTCGCGGACACCTTCCGCTTCAAGGCGGGGCAGTCGCTGACCCTGCGCCGGGAGATCGACGGCCGCGACGAGCGCCGGTCGTACTCGATCTGCGCGCCCGCCGGCGCGGCGCCGCGGGTCGGCGTCCGCGAGGTGCCGGGCGGGCTTTTCTCGTCGTGGCTCGTGCGCGACGTGAAACCCGGCGACGAGATCGAGGTGGCGCCGCCGACCGGCAACTTCAGCCCCGATCTGGAAGCGGCCGGGCATCACGTGCTGATCGCGGCCGGATCCGGGATCACGCCGGTGTTGTCGATCGCGTCTTCGCTGCTCGGCGACTCCGACGCGACGGTGACCGTGCTCTACGGCAACCGCCGCACGGACACCGTCATGTTCGCCGACGACCTCGCGGATCTGAAGGACCGCTACCCCGCGCGGCTCGAACTCGTCCACGTGCTCTCGCGTGAGCCGCGCGAGGCCGAACTGTTCACCGGGCGGCTCGACGTGGAGAAGCTGCGGCGCCTGTGCAGCGTGCTGATCCCGGTCGAGGACGTCGCGCACTGGTGGCTGTGCGGGCCGTTCGAGATGGTGACCGGCGCGCAGGAACTCCTGCGCTCGCTGGAAGTCCCCGACGAGCGCGTGCATCAGGAACTGTTCTATGTGGACACTCCGCCGGAGCCGGTGCACCACGTCGACCCGGCCGTCGTGGGTGCGTCCAGCGAGGTCACGCTGGTCCTCGACGGCCGGTCGACGACGATGACACTGCCGCGCGGTACCTCGGTGCTCGACGGCGCGCAGAAGTTCCGCCCGGACCTGCCGTTCGCCTGCAAGGGCGGCGTGTGCGGCACCTGCCGGGCGAAGATCTGCGACGGCAAGGTGGACATGCGGCGCAACTTCGCACTGGAGAAGGCCGAGGTCGACGCCGGTTTCGTGCTCACCTGCCAGTCGGTGCCAGTCTCCGATGCCGTCACCGTGGACTTCGACGCCTGACCCGTCACGGGAAGCAGGCTCGGACCGCTTCGCCGTAGACCTTGCCCGCGAGGCGGTAGTTCTCCTCGCCGTACCGGCTGAATCGCTCCAAGGAGACGCCGCTGTTCACTTCCAACACGAGGAAACCTCCCTCGACGGTGACGATGTCGACCGTGGCGAAGCGCAAGGACAACGCATCCATGGCGCTTCGCCCCAAGGCCGCCAGCCGCTCGCTTGTCAGTGGATCCGTGCACACCTCAGGCACCGCCCCGAAGTGCAGATTGTGTCGCCACTCCCGGCTGCCCGGCGGCCGCACCTTGCGGTAGGCGAGAAGCAGCTCGCCGTCCAGGAGAACGGCCCGGAACTCGTTCTCGACGTCGAGAAGAGGGGACCAAGCCAGCGCGCGATAGCGCTGCGAGAGCGTGGAGACCAAGTCCTCCAGCTCGCCTTCAGTGCGGACACGGTGGACGTCGCGACCGCCGCTCTCGGCGTTCGGCTTGAGTACGATGGGGAGTTCGACCAGCCAGTCGACGGGCCGGTTACCCCGCCAGGCCGGCCGCCACAGGTACTGGGGCAGACAGGACACGCCTGCCGCCCGCATGATGGTGGAACTGGCCGCCTTGTCGTCGGCGATCTTGGCCGCCACGACGTTGTTGACGGGAAAGGCGTAGCCGAGGACGAGCGCGCGGTCCGTGTCGCGGCGGATCTCCGCCAGCCAGTGGTCGGCGTGCCACGCGAGCGTCCCACCCGCTTCGGCGACGGCGTTCTCGAGATGGCGGACGAAATGCCGGTCGGCCAGGCCCGATCTCGGCGAGTCGGCGTGCATCACGCTACTGAGGTCGTTCACAGATGTCCTTCGTTCAGTGGGTCAAACTCGCCCGGATGTCCAGCCAAGCGACGACTATCGTCGCGAGAACGGCGGTGGCGATCGCCACGAGACCACGAAGCAGACTGGGCAGTGTGGGCGCGAACAGGGCGAGCAACTGGCTCAGCGACGCTATTCCGAGGAAGAAGGTCACCCCGTACCTGGCGATCCGCTGTTGCAACAGGCGGCGCACGCTGGGCCGGACCAGGACGGGGCGATTCAGAAAGCCGGCCCGGTCCACCGGGAACCCCAGCTCGGTCCGGCATTCACGGTCCAGATGGACATGATCGAAACCGGGGTATTCGCGAGCCTGGTCGGCGCGCTTTTCCGAGGTGTGGGCGCGGAGCTTGATCCTCTTGACGGAGAGGTCGCCGAATTCCCCTCGCCACACATTCAGGATTTCGACGTGCTCGCCTTCCTTGATGCCCAAGAGCGCGAGGCTGCGTTCGTGGAGTACGCAAATCCTCTTCTCGCTGTCGATCCAGTTCGTCTGATGGACGAGGAGGGTGAGGCTGCGCGGCCTGACCAGGTCGACCCTGTTGCGCATTCCACTGAGCGGCCGGACCGACACCGTGTAGCCGTAGCAGTTCTGTCCGATCATGCCCAGGGCGTGGCGGAGGTTCTGGTCCATCTCGCAGGAGTGTTCGGCGACCTCTTCGGCGGCGTCCAGAGCGGCCACGGTGACGCGGCCGTCGAACTCGACGGTGGCCAGCCCGCTCTTCGTCGTGCCCAGGGTCCGCGGGTTGACCCGGACGAGGTAGTGCCCTCCCGCCCTGTTCCGGACGTTCGTACCGGAGACCAGAAGTCCTTCGCGCAGCGGCGGGACGTCCGTCTCCATCGCCCGCCTTCGCAGCCACCGGAGGAAAAGGGCGTAGGCGGGGAAGTTCATCTCTTCGACCTGGGTCAGCATGGCGGAGAGATAGTCCGCGGACGGGATCTGCTCGACGTCTGAAGGCGATGCGACGGCGAAGGACTTGGCCGCCCTGTTCCTTCTTTCCGCGAAGGAGAACACGGTCACGTCGACGACGCGGTAGGCGGGCTCCTTCATCAGTGCGCCTTCTTTGCGCAGTATCCCCTTCCATTCCGAGTCCGGGATCTCGTACAGGACTCCCATCACCATGAACCCCGGCCCGGCGACGATGTCCGCGACACCGGTCCCCGTCCGTTTCGACTTCCGGCCGAACCGGATCCGGTGATCCGGGAGCCGAGCCTTGCCGACGCGGGCCGCCGAGGGGGCTCTGTCGAGGACCGCTTCTTCGGACATGTTGCTGCCGTAGGCGAAATACAAGACCACGAACGCTCCTGGGGCAGGCGAGCCGACACTCAGGGTCACCTGCAAGTCGGGATCGAGGTCGCCGGTGTTACTCGCGCGCGTTCACCCGACCGGGGGCTGTCCGAGCTCAAGCCGGCGGGTGATGCCGATGTCGGCGAGGAACGGCCGGTCGTGGCTCGCCACGATCAGCGTGCCCCGGTAGGCCAGCAGCGCCTCGGTGAGCCGCCGCACGCTCGCCAGGTCGAGGTTGTTGGTCGGCTCGTCGAGCAGTAGTAGCCGTGGCGTGGGCTCGGTCAGCAGCAATGTCGCCAGCGCCGCCCTGAACCGTTCCCCGCCGGACAGCGACGCCACCTCGCGGTCGGCCGCCTTGCCCCGGAACAGGAACCGTGCGAGCCTCGCGCGGATTTCGTTGTCCGTGAGCGACGGCGCGACGAGCCGCACGTTGTCCACAATGGACAGCGTGTCGTCAAGCACGTCGATCCGCTGGGGGAGCAGCCTCGCGGGGACGAACAGCCCCACCTCGCCCGACTTCGGCGGCAGCTCGCCGGTGATCGTCCGCAGCAGGGTGGTCTTCCCCGAACCGTTCGGGCCGACGAGCGCGATCCGCTCGGGGCCCATGACGTGCAGGTCCACCGCCGGTCCGAACCGGGGCACGGCGTCGATCCGGAGCACGTCCGTGCCGCGGGCAACGGTCGTTTCCGGCAGTTCGACGCGGATCTCGGCGTCCTCCCGCACCAGTTCCTCGGCGGCCTTCAGCGCCTCGACGGCATCCTCGAGCCGGTCGGTGTGCAGGATCCGGTACTTGCCCGCGGCGATCTGCGCGTCCTCCTGGCGTTTGCGCATCCGCACCTTGGGCTCGCGTTTCCGGTCCCACATCTGCTGGCCGTAGCGGGCGCGCCGGGCGAGTTTGATCCCGGCCTCGACCAGCTCCCGCTTCTGTCGTTTGACGTCCGACTCCGCCGCGCGCAGGTGCCGCCGCGCCGCCTCCTGCGCGACCTCGACGGCGTGTTCGTAGGCCGCGAGGTCGCCGCCGTACAGGGTGACCTCGTGGTCGCGGACCTCGGCGATCCGGTCGACCAGCCGCAGCAGCTCGCGATCGTGCGAGACCACCACGAGGATCCCGCCCCAGCCAGCGACCTCGCGGTGCACGAGTTCACGCGCCCGCAGGTCGAGGTTGTTCGTGGGCTCGTCGAGCAGCAACGCGGCGGGACGGCGCAGCAGCAGGGCGGCCAGCCCGAGCAGCGTGAGTTCGCCGCCGGACAGCTCGCCCGCCCGCCGGTCCAGGCGGACGGCGCCCAGGCCGAGCCGGTCGAGGATCGCGCGGATGCGTTCCTCGACGTCCCAGTTGTCGCCGATGGTGGCGAAGTGCGCTTCGGTGGCGGAACCATCCTCGACGGCCCTGATCGCCGCGCGGATCGCGGTGACGCCGAGGACGTCGTCGACGCGGCGCCCGGTGTCGAGGACGAGGTTCTGCGGCAGGTAGCCGAGTTCACCCGGTGTGGTGATGGAACCCGTGGTGGGCCGCAGCTCGCCGGCGAGCAGCCTGAGCAGCGTGGACTTACCGGATCCGTTGGTACCGACCAGGCCGGTGCGGCCGGTGCCGAGGGTGAGCGAAAGACGCTCGAACGCCGGTGCGCCGTCGGGCCAGGTGAAGGTGACGTCGGAAAGTGTGAAGGAAGAAGACATGAGACTCCCTGCGAAGGAGGTGGATGAGGGCGCAGGTTCGTCTCAGAAGATCACCGCGACAGGTTAGCTCGTGGGTGGTCGTGTGGCGATCGATTTTTGCGGAGCTTGCGCGGGCATCTGGTCTGCGGCGTTCGGCCGTCGGGAGGATGTTTCGACGCGGGACCGTTGCCGTCCGCTGGAGGTTCTGGATCATGGACTGGTGCCATCGTCGGCGGGACTTCTTGGGGAGCTGCCTGGATTCAGGTGTGTTGTATTGCCGGATTATGGCGACGGCGCGGGTGCGTTGACGTCGGTATCGTGACTTCGGGTCGAGTCGTGGGCCCTGCTGGTCGTCGCCGAATCCCGGCAACAACCGACCGGCCACAAGCCCCGCCCCCAAGACACGCCCTGTCCCAAAGACCCGCGAGGGGCATACTGGCGGTCGTGATCGAACGCCCTCATGTCCTGCTCTCCGCCGCGGTCTCGCTCGACGGCTACCTCGACGACGCGAGCGACACCCGGCTGGTGCTGTCGAACCAGGAGGACTGGGCCAGGGTGGACGGGCTGCGTGCCGCGTCGGACGCGATCCTGGTCGGCGCGAACACGGTGCGCGCGGACGATCCGCGGTTGCTGGTCCGCTCGCCGGAGCTCGTCGCGAAAAGGGTCGCGGAAGGACGCCCGGGGCAGCCGGTCAAGGTCACCCTCACGCGGAGCGGGTCACTCGATCCGGCGGCGCAATTCTTCACCGTCGGTGATGCCGAAAAGCTGGTCTACGCCCCGCCCGGCGTCGTCACGGGAGTGAAAGCGACCGTCGTCGAACTGTCCGGCCTAAGGGAAATGCTGGCCGATCTCCACGCGCGCGGCGTCCGGCGGCTGATGGTCGAAGGCGGCGGCGCGATCCACACCCAGTTCCTCACCGAAGGCCTGGTCGACGAACTGCACCTCGCCGTCGCGCCGTTCTTCGTCGGCGACCCGAACGCGCCGCGCTTCGTCGGGCCAGGCGCGTTCCCACGCGGGCTGACCTTGGTCGAAAGCACAAGGCTGGGCGACATCGCCGTCCTGGAGTACCACGCGACGCCGGAACCGTCCGATGTGGACATCCAACACCTGCGCGAGGCCATCGCGCTGGCCGAGAACTGCCCGCCACGCACGTTCCGCGTCGGCGCGGTGATCACCGCCGCCGACGGTGAGGTGATCTCCACCGGTTTCTCGGGCGACGGCGATCCCGCCAATCATGCCGAAGAAGCCGCGCTCGCCAAACTCGAACCAGGTGATCCGAGGCTGGCGGAGGCGACGATGTACACGTCACTGGAGCCGTGCAGCTCGCGGATGTCACATCCGCGAAGCTGCACCCGGCTCATCCTCGACGCCGGAATCCCGCGCGTCGTCTTCGCCTGGCGCGAGCCGTCGGTGTTCGTCGACTGCGTCGGCGCCGAGACACTGGAGGCGGCCGGACGCCGGGTGATCGAGGTACCCGCCCTCGCCGCCGACGTCCGCCGCGCGAACACCCATATCCCGGGTGTCCACCTCTGAGTTCCTACTTGCAGGCGTCGCAGCAGCCGCAGCCCAGACCGGTGCACGCCGAGCAGCAACCGTGGCGAAGCACGACCTTCAACAGACGCTTGATCATCGCTGTCCTCCCGATCATTGACGTCCCACCGCCCTTGTCACGCTAAGTTCTGCGCATACGACAGTGGTACCGCCGGGAGTGCCACGGCACTGCTCCAGCGGGTGATGTCAGGACTCGAGATCCCCCTCCAGCGATAGGTAGACCTCGCGCAGCTGAGCCAAAAGATCGGCGTCCGGCTCCGCCCACAGTCCCCGATCGGCCGCCTCGTTCAGCCGCTCGATGATGCCGCGCAGCGCCCACGGATTGGCCTGGCGCAGGAACTCCTGGTTGACCTCGTCGAGCACGTAGGACTCGGTGAGCTTCTCGTACATCCAGTCGCCGACCACCCCGGCGGTGGCGTCGAAACCGAACAGGTAGTCGACGGTCGCCGCCAGTTCGAAAGCGCCCTTGTAGCCGTGCTTGCGCATCGCCGCCAGCCAGCGCGGGTTGACCACGCGGGCCCGGAAGACGCGGGCGGTCTCCTCGCCGAGCGTGCGGGTGCGGACGGCGTCCGGGGTGGTGCTGTCGCCGACGTAGGACGCGGGCGCGGTCCCGGTCAGCGCGCGGACCGTCGCGATCATCCCGCCGTGGTACTGGAAGTAGTCGTCGGAGTCGGCGATGTCGTGCTCGCGGGTGTCGGTGTTCTTCGCCGCGACCACGATCCGCTTGTACGAGTTCTCCATGTCCTCGCGCGCCGGCCTGCCGTCGAGGTCGCGGCCATAGGCGAACCCGCCCCAGACCGCGTAGACCTCGGCGAGATCCTTGTCGTCGCGCCAGTTCCCGGAATCCATCAGCGGCAGCAGGCCCGCGCCGTACGCGCCCGGCTTGGAGCCGAAGATCCTCGTGGTGGCCCGGCGTTCGTCGCCGTGCGCGGCCAGATCCGCGCGGGTGTGGGCCCGCACGAAGTTCTGCTCGTCCGGCTCGTCGAGGTTCGCCACCAGGCGCACGGCGTCATCCAGCAGGGTGATCACATGCGGGAAGGCGTCGCGGAAGAACCCGCTGATCCGCACGGTGACGTCGATCCGCGGACGGCCGAGTTCGGCGAGCGGGATGGCTTCGATCCCGGTGACGCGTCGCGAAGCCTCGTCCCAGATCGGCTGGACACCCAGCAGGGCGAGGACTTCCGCCGCGTCGTCACCCGACGTGCGCATCGCCGACGTGCCCCAGACCGACAGACCGACCGAACGCGGCCAGTCACCCGTGTCCTCCTTGTAGCGACGGAGAAGCGAGTCCGCGAGCGCCTGCCCGGTCTCCCACGCGAGACGGCTCGGGATGGCCTTCGGGTCGACGGTGTAGAAGTTGCGGCCGGTCGGCAGCACGTTGATCAGGCCGCGCAGGGGAGAGCCGCTGGGACCGGCCGGGATGTAGCCGCCGTCGAGCGCGTGGAGCACGGCGTCGATCTCGGCGCCGGTACCCGCCAGCCGCGGCACGATCTCGGTGGCGGCGAAGGTCAGCACACGGGCGACCTCTTGGTGTTCCGGCACTTCGGCGACGACCTCGGCGACGGCGGCGGGAGACCAGTCCCTGGCTTCCATCGCCTCGACGAGCGAGCGCGCCGTCTGCTCGATGGCGTCCACTTCGGACAGTGGGGCGTCGCTGTTCTCCTTGAGCCCCAACGCGGACCGCAGACCGGGGACCGCGCCCTGTTTGCCGCCCCACATCTGCTGGGCGCGCAGCATGGCGAGCACGAGGTTGATCCGCGCCTCGCCCACCGGCGCGGCGCCGAGGATGTGCAGGCCGTCGCGGATCTGGGCGTCCTTGACCTCGCACAGCCAGCCGTCGATGTGCAGCAGGAAATCGTCGAACTCCGCGTCGTGCGGGCGTTCCTCGACACCGAGGTCGTGATCGAGTTTCGCGGCCTGGATCAGCGTCCAGATCTGCGCGCGGACCGCGGGCAGTTTCGCCGGGTCCATCGCGGCGATGTTGGCGTGCTCGTCGAGCAGCTGTTCGAGGCGGGCCATGTCGCCGTAGCTCTCGGCGCGGGCCATCGGCGGGATCAGGTGGTCGACGATCGTGGCGTGCGCGCGCCGTTTCGCCTGCGCGCCCTCGCCGGGGTCGTTGATCAGGAACGGATAGATCAGCGGCAGATTACCGAGTACCGCGTCCGGCGCGCACGAGTCCGAGAGACCCGCGGTCTTGCCGGGAAGCCATTCCAGCGAGCCGTGTTTGCCGAGGTGGACGACGGCGTGCGCGCCGAATTCCTCTTCCAGCCAGCGGTACGCGGCCAGGTAGTGGTGGCTCGGCGGGAGGTCCGGGTTGTGGTAGATCGCCACCGGGTTCTCGCCGAAGCCGCGCGGCGGCTGGATCATCAGGATGACGTTGCCCGACTGCAGGGACGCCAGGACGATGTCGCCGTTGTCCACATAGAGCTCGCCGGGGGCGGGACCCCAGTGCTCCTCCATGCCCTCGCGCAGTTCCGCGGGCAGTTCGGCGAACCACTGGCGGTACTTGTCGGCGGGCACGCGGATCGGGTTGCCGGACAGCTGTTCCTCGGTGAGCCACTCCGGGTCCTGTCCGCCGGCGGCGATGAGCGCGTGGATCAAGGCGTCGCCGTCGGGCTGGTCGGTGCCGGTGGGCTCGACGCCGGGAAACGGATCCTCGCCGAGGTCGTAACCCTGGTCGCGCATGCGGCGCAGCAGTTCGATCGCGGACGCGGGCGTGTCGAGTCCCACGGCGTTGCCGACGCGGGAGTGCTTCGTCGGGTACGCGGACAGCATCAGCGCGATCCGGCGCTCCGGCGGGGGAGTGTGGCGCAGCCGGGCGTGCGCGAGCGCGATCTTGGCGACCCGTGAAGCGCGCTCGGCGTCCGGCACGTACTTCGGGAGGCCGTCGTCGTCGATCTCCTTGAACGAGAACGGGACGGTGATGAGGCGGCCGTCGAACTCGGGGACGGCCATCTGGTTGCCCGCGTCGAGCGGGGAGAGGCCGTCGTCGTTCGCGGACCAGGTTTCGCGGTCGCTGGTCAGGCACAGCGCCTGCAGGATCGGGATGTCGAGCGCGGCCATCTCGGCGACGTCCCACGCCTCGTCGTCGCCACCCGCGCCGACCTCCGACGGCCGGGTGCCGCCGGCCGCCAGCACGGTGACCAGGAGCGCGTCGGCCTTGGCCAGCTCGGCCATCATCTCCGGCTCGCGGGTGCGCAGGGAGGCGCAGTGGATCGGGAGCGCGCGGCCCCCGGCGTCCTCGACGGCGTCGGAGAGGGCGTGGACGAACTCGGTGTTCCCGGACAGGTGATGTGCCCGGTAGTAGAGGATCGCGACGATCGGGCCCTCGGTGCCCTTCGGCTCGCGCTCCAAGACACCCCACAGCGGCTGCACGGCGGGCGGCTCGAAGCCGTCACCCGTCAGAAGGAGCGTGTCGCTCAGGAACCGGTGCAGCTGGGTGAGGTTCTCCGGCCCGCCCTGCGCGAGATACGCGTGCGCCTCCGCCGCGGTGCCCGCCGGGACCGTGGAGAGCTTCATGAGCTGCGCGTCCGGCGTCTGCTCGCCGCCGAGGACCACCACGTGCGCGCCGCTCGCGCGGACCGTGTCGAGCCCCTCCTGCCAGCTGCGCTCGGAGCCGAGGATCCGGACGACGACGATCTTGGCGCCGTCGAGCAGGGCGGGCAGCTCGGCGAGGTCGAGGCGGGCCGGGTTGGCCAGCCGGTACTCGGCCTCGCTGGAGCGGGCGCTGAGCAGGTCGGTGTCCGAAGTGGACAGAAGCAGGATCACGGCAGTCCTCACTCGGGGTGTCCGCGCCCCGGGTCGTGTGGTCGCGACGGCCGGAGTTCCTGGCTCCCCTCCCTGGGCGGGAGGGTGACAGTGGCGGGACCGCCCCGGACTCTCACCGGGTTCCTCCCTCTGCCGTCGCGTGGGTCTTCGGTTCACTCTCCGGTGCGCTCCGGCGCGAGTCAAGGTGATGTGCGACCGGGGTCGAACGCGTAACCCATGCCGCGCGCGGTGCGGATGTGGCCCGCCCCGATCTTGCGGCGCAGGGTGCGGACGTAGACGTCGACGATGTTGGAGCCCGGGTCGAAGTCGTACCCCCACACGTGGGAGAGGATCTGCTCGCGGGTCAGCACCTGGCCCTGGTGGCGGATGAACAGCTCCAGCAGGGCGAACTCGCGCGAGGTCAGGTCGACGCCGGTGCCGTCGACGTCCGCGCGGCGCGTGCGCAGATCCAGCGACAGCGGGCCCGCGTGCAGCACGGTGGTCTCGGCGACGAGTTCGGTGCGGCGCAGCCGGAGCCGGATCCTGGCCAGCAGCTCGTCGAAGCGGAACGGTTTGGCCATGTAGTCGTCGGCGCCGCCTTCCAGCCCCGCCAGGGTGGTCTGCGGCGAATCGTGCGCGGTGAGGATCACCACCGGGGTGGTGTTGTGGTGTTCACGCAGCGTCCTCAGCACCGACAGGCCGTCGCGGGAGGGCAGGCCGAGGTCGAGCACCAGCAGGTCGTAGCCGTCGCCGAGGGCGTACTGGAGGGCCTGCTCACCGTCCGCGACGACGGTGGTGGTGAAGCCGTTGGCGACGAGCCCCTTGCGGACGAACGAGGCGATGCGCTCCTCGTCCTCGGCGATCAGGATACGGGCCACGGCGTGCCTCCTTCGACGGCGTGAACAGGGATTTCGATGGTGAACCGGGCGCCGCGGCCGGGTGCCGACTCCAGGCGCACCAGGCCGTGCTGAGCCTCGGCGATGGCGCGCACGATCGCCAGTCCGAGCCCGGCCCCGCTCCGATGGCCGCCTGAGGGCCCCCGGTTGAACCGCTGGAAGATCCTCTCGGCGTCCTCCTGGGGGACACCCGGACCATGGTCGGCCACCCAGAACGACACGGTGTCCTCGGAGACGGCCGAGCCGATCAGGATCTCGTCGCCGTCTTCGGTGTGCTGGACGGCGTTCTGGGCCAGCTGCACCACGGCCTGGGTCGTGCGCTGTTCGTCGAGCGGCACCTGGCCCTCACCGAGCGCCTCCAGCCGCCAGCGACGATCGCCGATGGTGCGGACCTTGGCGTAGAGATCGCTGGTCAGCTCGGTGACGTCGGTGGGGGCGAGGGTGACGAAGTCGGGCTGCTCGGCCTTGGCCAGCAGCAGGAGATCGCCGACGATGCGGTTCATCCGGTCCAGTTCGTCGACGCACAACCGGATCGCCTCGGCCCGCGCGGCCGGATCGTCATCGAGCAGTTCGAGGTGGCCGAGCACGATCGTGATGGGGGTCCGCAGCTCGTGGCCGGCGTCGTCGAGGAAACGCCGCTGGGTGGCGAACGCGAGGTCGAGCCGGTCGAGCATGGCGTTGAACTGTTCGGCGAGCGCGGCGACGTCGTCACGGCCGTCCACCGGGATGCGGCGGGTCAGGTCGTGTTCGGTGATCTCGGCGGCGGCGCGGCGCACCAGCCGCACTGGCGCGAGGATCTGCCCGGCGACCAGCCAAGCCGCGGCCCCGGCCAGGACGAGCCCGAGCAACCCGACGAACAGCAGGGTCCGCACGGTGGTGGCGATCTCGGCGCGGTCGCGGTCCACGAAGTAGCCGACGACGAAGGAGCCCCGGTCACCCTCGCGGGTGCCGGACGCGTCGACGCGGATCCAGCGCATCTCCCCGGCGGGGGTCTCGACGCTGCCGCTGCGCGCCGGGTCGGCGAGGATCGGGTTCAGCAGTCCCGGGCTCTCGCCCAGCCGGAACGGTTCCTCGCGGTCCTGCAGGATCGGCCCGGACGACGGCGTCCAGGCCAGCACCACTTCGTCGTCGTCGACGTACTGGCGCCGCAGATGCGCCGACAGCGCGGACCGCACGTCCGGGAACGGCTGCCCGGTGGCGCGGTCCACCCCTTCTTCCAGCACCTGGCCGAGTTCGGCGGCCTCCTGTTCGAGCGCGGCGTTGACGTCGCTGTCGACCTCGCGCAGCAGCAGGTTGTAGGTGACCAGCGTCGTCGACACCGTCACCACGGCGACGAGCAGCAGCAGCCAGCCCATGATCCGGATCCGCGCGGGGACCGCCCGCATCCTGGGCCGCCGGGGTTCAGTCGTCACTGTCGTCGTCGTCCTGGTCGTCGCCGGGCGGGACCACCGAGGGTGGTGGCACGACCACCGGCGTGGAACTGCTCGGTGGTGGTGACGGCGCCGGGTGATCTCGCAGCTTCACCTCGATCGGTGCGCGCGGCGCGGGCGGCTCCGGCCACGCCCAGGTGACCGCCGCCGCACCGAGCGGGAGCGCCACGGCGGCGACGAGGAGGGCGATACGCGGCGAACGGGCCATGGCTCCACCTTCCCGGCCGTCGATGTGGCGAAAATGAGGACAAGATGAAGGAATCTTCACATAGCGGACGCGGACAGGCGGGTGCCGACCAGCACGATCCGCAGCAACCGTTCGGCGGCGTCGGTCAGGAACTCCGCTCCGCGCAGGATCGCCTCGTCCAGATCCACCGGACCGGGCTGGATGGCCTGGAAGGCGTCGATACCGACCGCGTAGGTGGTGTCGGCGTCCAGACCGATCCGCCCGGCGAGCGCGACCACCGGCTTGCCGTGCGCCTTGGCCCGGCGCGCGACCTCGGCGGGCACCTTCCCGTGCGGGGTCTGGGCGTCGATCGTCCCCTCGGCGGTGACCACGAGATCGGCCGCCGCCAGCCGTGCGTCGAGGTCCACGTGGTCCAGCAGCACCTCGAACCGGGGGAGAAGCCGGGCTCCCAGCGCCGCGCACAGCCCCGCGCCGAGACCGCCGGAAGCACCCGATCCGGGAATGAGCGCGACGTCGGCGCCCAGGTCGCGGCGTAGGACACCGGCCCAGTTGTCCAGCGCGGCGGCGAGTCTTTCCACCTGCTCGGGGGTCGCGCCCTTCTGCGGGCCGAACACCCTGGCCACGCCGCGGGGACCGCACAGCACGTTGTGCGGGTTGACCGCCAGCCGGAGTCCGGTGTCCGCGAGTCTCGGATCGAGTCCGGACACGTCGATGTGCCGGGCCCGCGCCAGCTCCGCCCCGCCGGGGCCCACCTCCTGACCGGCGCGATCGAGCACCCGGGCACCCAGCGCCTGGAGCGCCCCGGCCCCGCCATCGGACACCCCGGAGTCGCCGCAGCCGACGAGCACCGACGAACAACCCGAGTCGAGCGCGGCGACCATCAGCTCGCCGACGCCCCGGCTGGTGGTGCGCCCTGGATCGCGGCGATCGGCGGGCACCAGGCGGAGACCGGCGGCCGCCGCCATCTCGACCACCGCCGTCGAGCCGTCGCCGAGAATCGCGAAATGGGAGCGCACCGGCAGCCCGACCGGGCCGGTGACGACGGTGTCCACGATCTTCCCGCCGGTGCTCCCCGCCAGCGCCGCGGCCGAACCCTCTCCGCCGTCCACGAGCGGGACCCGGTCGATCTCCGCGAACGGGACGACCCGCAGCACACCCTCGGCGATGGCGTCGGCGGCGGCTTCGGCACCGAGACTTTCCTTGAACCCACTGGGGGCGACGACGATCCGCATGACTTCCTCCTGATGGGTTATGGCACGAGTGACAGGCCGAGGGACGGCCAGACGAGCAAGGCGAAGACGGTGACCACGACCACGTGCAGCGGAGCGAGCACTTTCGAAAGCCGGAGCAGGTCGCGGGACGAATAGGTCGGCACGCCGTCGATGCCGGAGAACAGGGCGACGGGTTTGGCGGACGAGGTGAGGGTGTGGCAGAACCCCGCCGCCGCGGTGGAGGCGAACACCGCCGCGGCCGGGGCCAGCCCGGTCGCCGCCGCGAGCGGGATCACCACCGGCACCAGCACCGAAGACCGCGCCGACCGGGACTGCACCGCCAGATGAGCGGCCGTGCTCACCACGATCACCGCCACCAAGACGACCCACGCCGGCGCGCCCCGGACGGGACTCAAGGCCACGTCCGCCACCCACGCCGCCGCGCCCGACGCCACCAGCGCCCCGCCCAGCGCGGCCGTCGCGGCGGTGAACAGCAGCAACGACCACGGCACGGTCTTCAGCGCCGTACCCGTGGTGACCCGGTGCGGCGGCACGCACATCGCCAAGGCACCGACGAGGCCGACCAGCGCGGGCGGCAGTCCGTGCCACGGCTCGGTGCACCACAGCACGAGAACGGCTCCGATGGTGACCGCCGCGAACCGCTCCGTCCGCGTCCACGGCCCTCGGGGCGGGAACTCGGCGCGCAGGTCGAACCGCTCACGGCGGTCCTCGCGGGTGGTGAACAGCCGCAGGACGACCTCGGCCGCGAGATGAGAAGACACCACCGCCAGCGGCAGGCCCAGCAAGAGCCAGCGCAGGAAGCCGATGCCGTCGCCGGTCGCTTCACGCAGGAGCTGGTCGGCCACAAGATGCGCGCCCGCGCCGATGAGCGTCGAGACCGCCGAGAGCAGCACCACCGTCGGGAACAGCACCGAGAGCGCCTTGACCATCCGAGGGAGCGCGCCCGCCAAGGCGGTGAACACCGGCACGGCCAGCGCCGCCCGCCCCGACGTCGAGGGGACCACCAGCGACGAGACCACCAACGCGACCGTCGACAGATGCGCCAGCCCGCGCACCGATCGCGCCCGTGCGGGAACCATGGCCACGAACCGGTCGACCAGCCCCGACCCGGTCAGCCCGGCCGCCAGCACGAACGCCGCGATCAGGAGCCACACCAGATCCGCGCCGAGAGTGGCGAACAGGTCGGCGGGTGCCAGAATCCCTGCCACAGCAAGGACGGCCACCGCCGCCAGCGCGATCCACGTGTCGTCCAGGCTGGTCAGGACCCAGGCACCCACCGCCGCGGCGAAGACGGCCAGGACCAGTGCGCCTTGCCAGCCCGGCCCACCGGGTACGAGCGCGGTGCCCAGCGCCGGGATGGCTGCCGCGGGGATCAGCCATGCCTTGGTGTGCTTGGGTTTTTCGGGTTCGGTGGGCTTTCTCGGTGGGCTGGTCGTGTAGGTGTAGGCGGTCACGGTGATCAGCTTGTGACGCGCTCCTGAATCGTCCGTTAAGGACGGATGAGGAGGTCTTCATGTTTGGCTTCGCGGCTGTTGCCGTGCGGCGGGCAGGTTCTGAGGGGCTCTGGTTTTGCGGGTGCCGGTGTTTCGGTCGTGACCGGTCTGGTGGTGATGGACTGTGTGGATCTTGGGACGTTGGATGTCCCGAAATCCACACGGTCACCAGCTCCTGTCCGGCGCTGGGCATGCCGAGGGGCCCGTCGCCTGGGGTGGCTGGCGGGCTCCTCGGGGCCTAGACGTGATGCAGGGTGTTACGTCGGGGTTTTCGGAGCGGGTCCCGGTATTGAGGTGGGATGAACTCCGGTAACCCGTCGGCGGCCATCCGTACTTCCCAGTCACCGTGGTGGATCAGCCGGTGATGAAAACCGCAGAGCAGCACGAGATTCCGGAGATCGGTGGGTCCGCCGTCTGCCCAGTGCTCGATATGATGAGCGTGGCAGCTCTTGGGTTTTCGGTGGCAGCCGGGGAACGCGCAGCCGCCGTCGCGGAGGTTCAGCGCCCGTCTTTGGCCCGGTGTGACGAACCGTCTCAGGCGTCCCATATCCAGCGGTTCACCCGAGCCGCTCATCACCACCGGCAGCATCAAGCAATCGCAGGCCGCGAGCCGCGCTTCCCGAGCAGTCATCGTCCCCACGAAGTCCAGGCACGCGGTCCCGAGACCCGATCTGAGTTCCTCAAGCCCGACGGTCACATTCACCAAGGTCCGGTAGCCACTGGTTCCCGGCTGATCCGGACACGCGATCGCCAGGTCCAGGAGCTCGGCCCAGGCGTCTCCCATGCGTTCGCACTTCATCCGCAGATCCGCCTGACCGAACTCGTCCACCGGCCGCGGCTGGGCATGCGCCTCCAACGCGGCCGCGGTCCGGGCCCCGGTCTCATCGTCGAGCAGACCGGTCAGCTTCCAGAACCCGTCTTTCCGGCGCTCCAGGGTGATTTCCCGGCGTGGATCCTTGGGTTCAGGGTCTTTGGGATCGTTGCCATCGGGGTCGAGCCAGCCCAGCAGTTTCGCCTCAGCCTCGGAGAGTTGACGGGGACCGGCGTGCGGCGCGAGGTTCGCGAGGATCTTCTCCGCGCACGCCCGATCCTCAGCGGAGGTGT
>NZ_LQMT02000014.1:33477-174494 GCF_001620365.2 Amycolatopsis keratiniphila subsp. keratiniphila | reverse complement strand
ACCGCAGCGGTGGCAGGAGCAGCGGGCGGAACCTCCGTGCCATCCAAGGCCCGGGTGGGATTCAGCGCGAGGGCCCGCTTCACCACCGCACCCGCCTCACCCCGCGACAACCCCGCCAAATCCGCGAACCAGCTCGCAGTACTTCCATGCCCGTATAAGTCTTTCGCGCCCCGATTCTCGATCTCCGCCAGAAACTGCCCCAACCCGGCAGTGGCCATGCGAATCACCTGCAAGAACTGCTGCACGCCATGGGCAAGCTCCAGCTTGCCGGCGCGCCACAGCTCCTGCGGCAGTTCGGGGAGGAAGGTCTCGGACACACCTCAATAATACCGCAACACGTCGAACATGTGTTCGTAATTTTAAGCAACAAGTCAACCCGCGTCGACAACACTGACGGGTGAAACAGTCGCCAATGCTGAATCACCCTGAGCGACTAGCATTTAGTCGACTAAATGCGAAGCGCTCGCCGCAATTAGTCGGCTAAATGCGGCGAAGGGCGGCGACTTCAGCCCGTAGGGAAACGACCGCCTCGGCCAGATCCACCGGATCGACGGTCGCCGCCCATTCCCGGATGAGCTCGGACCGCCGCCGCTCGACCTCTTTCTCCTTGTCGCGGATGAGGCCCGCCTCGGTGTACTCCTGCGCATCGACGGCCGCTTCCTTGCGTCGCCGAAATTCGGCGATCTGGGACGTCAGCGCGTCGATCTCAAACGGCGGGTCCGCGGGACCGCGCGAAACGGAACTTCCCCAGACGGCGTTCTCGTCCAGAAAGGGAGCCCAGATTCGCGTATAAGCCTCCCGCACCCGCTCCTCGGTCACCCCGTGTTCGCCCAGGACGCGAGCCGCTCCGCCGCCGGCGGCCAGCAGGCCGACGACCAGTTCCACCAGACCCGAGGATCGGGGCACGTCAAGGACTTCCGCAGTGACCGGATAGCCGTCGACGGTCCCGGCGGCAGGCGACGAAGGAGCTTTCTCCAGTTGCCACACAAGGACATCGCGAGAGATCCCCAAAGCATCGGGGAGCGCGTGCCCCACGCCATCGTCGAGGACCGCGAGCAGAAGCTCCTCACCCCCGATGCGGTCGTGCCCCAGCCGGACCGCGTGCGCGTGCGCCCGCTCCAGCAGGCTCACGCCGACCGCTCCGACGAAGAGTCCCCGATCCGCGGGAAAGGGGCGGTGGAGAAGATGATCTCCACCGCCACCTCGAAGAACTCCGCGATCCGCAGGGCGAGGTAGAGGCTCGGGCTGTACTCGCCGCGTTCGAGGTAGCCGATGGTCTGGTAGTGCACACCCAGCGCATCGGCGAGTTCGCGGCGGGAAATGCCCCGTTCCGCCCGCAACATCGCGATCCGGTTGTAAACGACCTCGCTCATGAGCTAGCCAATTCGCTGCATCGCCTTTTCCCGTCGTGCCGCCACCGAGGACCCGGACTCGCGCCGCGCCATGCGCCGCAGGACGACCGGGGCCAGCGTCAATCCGATCACGGCCCACACCGACAGCACGCCGAGGGTCTCCCAAGGCCGCCAGGACTGGCCGATCTCGATGATCACCGTCGAGTCCGGCAGCAGCGCCGACCGCATGCCGAGGCCGAGCCAGTACATCGGGAACACCTGCCCGAGATACTGCAGCCATTCCGGCAGGGCGGTGATCGGGTAGAAGATCCCCGAGATCGCGCCGATCCCCAGTGTCGGCAGCATGATCAGCCCGATGCTGCGCGCGTTCGAGGTCAGCGAGCCGAAGATCGCACCGATCGGCATGGTCGCGAGCAGGCCGATCACGAGCACCCACAGCAGGCCCAGCCACGACGTCAGCCCACCGGGCGCGATGCCGTCGAACAGGATCAGGCTCGGGATCAGTACCAGCAGCATGCCGATGACGGTGCTCAACGACACCGTGACGACCTTGCCGACGAGGTAGCCGACCATGCCGTTCGGCGTGGCCTTGGCGCGCAGGAGCGTGCCGTCTTCCCGTTCGACGGCGAGTACTCCGGCCATCCCGAGCATGCCGCTGAACACGATCGACGCGCCCAGCACGCTCGGCACGGTGGCGGCGCCGAGCGAGAACTCCGTGCCCGGCAGTTTCGCGCCGCGCATGAAGAACATGACGATCACGAAGATCGCCGGGAAGAGGAAGGTGTTGAAGAGGTCTTCCCGGTTGGTCATCATCTGGCGGGCTTCGAGCCAGCCGCGCCGGATGCCCAGCCGGACACTGTGCTGAATCGTGTTCATCGCGCGCCCACCGCCTCCAGGGACTCGGCCTTGCGGACCAGGGTCATGTACGTGTCTTCGAGCGACGCCCGCCGCACCTCGAGATCGCCGATGGCGTCCCCGTGCTGCTTGAACAGTTCGTGCACGTACTTCGTCGATTCGGTCGTGGAGTGCACGAACCGCTGGCCGTCCAGTGTCCAGCGCACCTCGGCCTCTCCGGCGATCTGCCTGCTCAGCGCGTCGGCCGAACCGTCGGCCACGATGCGGCCGTGGTTCAGGATCAGGATCCGGTCGGCCAGCTTCTCGGCCTCGTCGAGGTCGTGCGTGGTCAGCAGGATCGTCGTGTCGTCGTCATCGGTCAGCCGGTGCACGAGATCGTGGAATTCGCGCCGCGCCTCCGGGTCCAGCCCGGCGGTCGGTTCGTCGAGGAACAGCAGTTCCGGGCGGCCGACGATGCCGATCGCGACGTCGAGCCGTCGCCGCTGCCCGCCCGAGAGCATCCGGACCCTCTTGTCCGCGTGCTCGGTCAGTCCGACCGCGGCGACCAGTTCGTCCGGATCCCACGGCCGCTTGATGCGATCCGTGGAGTACGGCGCGTAGTAGCCGCCCAGGTGCTCCAGCAGCTCGCGCACCCGCCATTTCGCGTGGTCGCGCCAGGCCTGGAGGACGACCCCCAGCCGCGCCCTCCAGTTCTCGTCGGCGTGCGCCGGGTCGACGCCCAGCACGCTGACCTCGCCCTCCGACCGCATCCGGAAGCCTTCGAGGATCTCGATCGTGGTGGTCTTGCCCGCCCCGTTCGGGCCGAGCAGGCAGATCACCTCGCCGCGGTGCGCGGTGAAGTCGACGCCGTGGAGGACGTCGTTCGTGCCGTACCGCATCCGGAGATCTTTGACGGAGATCATCACGTCGTGTGGATCTCTCATTTGGTCACCCCCATCTCAGTGCTGCGATCGAATGTAGCACACCTACTACATATGATCTGAGACATACTCTCGGTCGAATCGGCCATCTACAGTGAGCGCATGTCCACGAGCGCACGTGTCCGAGCCGACGCGTGCCCTGGTGTTTTCGCCACGCACGACGCGGCCGACGGTCCGCTCGCCCGGATCCGGCTGCCCGGCGGCGCCATCTCGGCGGCTCAGTTCCGGGCGCTCGCCGACGCCGCCGACGACCTCGGTGACGGCGCACTCCACCTGACCTCCCGCGGCAACGTGCAGCTGCGCGGGGTCACCCGGCCGGGTCTCGCGGGCAGGCTCGTCGCGGCCGGGCTCCTGCCCTCGCCGTCGCACGAACGCGTTCGCAACATCCTCGCGTCGCCGTTGAGTGAGACCGCGCAAAAGCTCGCCCGGGAACTCGACGAGGCCTTGTGTGCCGTTCCGGAGCTGGCCGAACTCCCGGGGCGCTTCCTGTTCGCCTTCGACGGCGGCCAGGGCGACGTCGCCGGTGAGGGCGCCGACGTCTGCTGGCGCGACGGTGCCGTGCTGCTCGCCGGCGAGGACACCGGCCTGCGCGTCACCGCCGGGCAGGCCGTCGAGACACTGCTCGCGGTCGCGCGCGCGTTCCTTCGCACGAGGGGAACGGCGTGGCGGATCGGCGAACTCGCCGACGTCGAGCCACTGCTCAGCGGCATTCCCGGCGAGACGACGGAGCCGCGGCGGTTCGAGGTGAATCCGGGCCTCCCGATCGGGCCGATCGGTGACGCGATCGGGGTCGCCCCGGTCTTCGGCAGGCTCACCTCGGCTCAGGCGCGCGCGATCGCGAAGGCCGGAAACGCCGTGGTCACGCCGTGGCGGTCGATCCTGGTCCTCGGTCCGTTGGCGCCGGACACAGGGCTGATCACGGATCCGGACGCGCCCTCGCTCGGGATCAGCGCGTGCATCGGGCAGCCGGGCTGTGCCAAGTCGCTCGCCGACGTGCGGGCCGACGCGGCGCGGGTCGGGCGGGCCCCGAGGGCTCATTTCGCCGGTTGTGAACGGCGCTGCGGCAAACCCGCGCGCGAGCACGTCGACGTGCTCGCGACGGGGGACGGTTATCTGGTCGACGGGGCGTACGTCCCGGTCGGCGAGCTGGCGAGAACGTTGGCGGAGAAAGGGACACAGTGATCGACTACATCCGGGACGGGGCCGAGATCTACCGGCATTCGTTCGCCACCATCCGTGAGGAGGCGGATCTCGCGATCCTCCCCGACGACGTCGCGGTGCTGGCCGTGCGGATGATCCACGCCTGCGGGATGGTCGACCTGGTCGACGATCTCCGCTACAGCCTGGACGTGGTGGAATCCGGCCGCGCCGCGCTCGAAGCGGGCGCGCCGATCCTGTGCGACGCGAACATGATCGCCTCCGGGGTGACCCGCAAACGTTTGCCTGCCGCCAACGAGGTGCTGTGCACACTGTCCGATCCGAAGGTGCCCGGGCTGGCCGAGCGGATGGGCACCACCCGCTCCGCGGCCGCGCTGGAGCTGTGGCGCGACAAGCTGCCCGGTTCCGTGGTGGCGATCGGCAACGCGCCCACCGCGCTGTTCCGCCTGCTGGAGCTGCTCGAAGAGGGCGTCGGCGCGCCGGCGGCGATCATCGGTGTGCCGGTGGGCTTCATCGGCGCGGCCGAGTCCAAAGTGGAGCTCGCGAAGCGCGCGCCCGCCCCGTACCTGGTGGTGCACGGACGACGCGGCGGCAGCGCGATGGCCGTCGCCGCGATCAACGCGATGGCGAGTGAGGTCGAATGAGCGGGAAACTCTGGGGTGTCGGGCTCGGACCCGGTGACCCGGAACTGATGACGGTCAAGGCCGCGCGCCTGATCGGCGAGGCCGACGTCATCGCCTATCACAGCGCGCGGCACGGCCGGAGCATCGCGCGTTCGGTCGCCGAGCCGTACCTGCGGGACGGGCAGATCGAGGAGAAGCTGGTCTACCCGGTCACCACGGAGACCACCGACCATCCCGGCGGCTACGAAGGCGCCATCGCCGACTTCTACGAGCTGAGCGCGAAACGGCTCGCCGAACACCTCGACGCTGGACGCGACGTGGTCGTGCTCTGCGAAGGCGACCCGTTCTTCTACGGCTCCTACATGTACATGCACGAGCGGCTCGCCGACCGCTACGAGGCGACCGTGGTGCCGGGCGTGACGTCGGTCAGCGCGGCGTCGTCGGTGCTCGGCCGCCCGCTGGTGCAGCGCGACGAGGTCCTCACCATCCTGCCCGGCACGCTGCCCGCCCCGGAGCTCGCGCGCCGCCTGGCCGACACGCAGGCCGCGGCGGTGCTCAAACTCGGCCGCACGTTCGGCAACGTCCGCGAGGCACTGGCCGAAGCCGGAAAGCTGGACGACGCCTTCTACGTCGAACGGGCGACCTGGCCGGCGCAGCGCGTCGAGCCGTTCGCCGACGTCGACCCGGAGTCGGTGCCGTACTTCTCGCTGGCGCTGCTGCCCAGCCCCGCCTACGCCTCCCGGCTCGCCGACGAACCCGAAGTCACCCGTGAGGTGGAAACGCACACCGGCGGCGAGGTCGTGGTCGTCGGCCTGGGTCCGGCCGGCCCGGACTGGCTGACGCCCGAGGCGACCGCGGAACTGGCCGCGGCGGAGCACATCGTCGGCTACGGCCCGTACGTCGCGCGAGTGCCGCAGCGCGCGGGCCAGCAGCGGCACGCGTCGGGGAACCGCGTCGAGGCCGACCGCGCCGTCGAAGCGCTCGAACTGGCCGCGAACGGCGCCAAGGTCGCGGTGGTCTCCTCGGGTGATCCCGGCGTGTTCGCGATGGCGTCGGCCGTGCTGGAGCAGGTCGCGGCCGGACACGGCGCGGGCGCCCGGGTGCGGATCGTGCCGGGCGTGACCGCCGCGCAGGCGGCCGCGTCCCGGGTCGGCGCGCCGCTGGGGCACGACTACTGCGTGCTCTCCCTGTCCGACCGGCTCAAGCCGTGGGAGATCATCGAACGTCGGCTCGACGCGGCGGGCGCGGCGGATCTCGTGCTCGCGCTGTACAACCCGGCGTCCCGCACGCGGACCACGCAGCTCGCGCAGGCCCGCGACGTCCTGCTCCGGCACCGCGCGCCGGAGACGCCGGTGGTCGTCGCCCGGGACGTCGGCGGTTCCGAGGAGGACATCCGCGTGGTCACCCTCGGCACCCTCGATCCGGCCAGTGTGGACATGCGCTGCCTGCTGATCATCGGCTCGTCGAAGACCCGCGCCGAGAACGGCGTCGTCTGGACACCGCGCACCTACGAGTGATGGCCGAGCCCGGCGTTCCGGGCTTGGGCGAGCAACAGCTCACGGTCGTCCACGCCGGCCTTGGCGTGGATCGACGTGACGACGTTACGCACGGTTTTGGGCGCGAGCCCCAGCTGCCGCGCGGCGGCGGGAATCGTCAGGCCGCCGGCCAGGAGGTCGAGCACCTCGTGTTCGCGCGGGGTCAGCCGCGGGAACGCCCGCATCGGCTGGGAAGCGGCGAGCAGGCCGTAAAGCCGGTCCGCGGCGCGCTCGCCGAAGAGCACCGCGCCCGCCGCCACCCCGCGGATGAAGCGGACCAGATCGTCGGGGCCCGCGCCGCGGGACAGGACGCCGCGTGCGCCCGCGAGCATCGCGGCGACCACGAGTTCGCCGTCGCCGGGTGGGGTCAGCACCAGCACGGCGGTGCCCGGT
Organism: Amycolatopsis keratiniphila subsp. keratiniphila; assembly: GCF_001620365.2. Classification (GTDB taxonomy): domain Bacteria; phylum Actinomycetota; class Actinomycetes; order Mycobacteriales; family Pseudonocardiaceae; genus Amycolatopsis; species Amycolatopsis keratiniphila. The sequence continues at coordinate 167,658 of NZ_LQMT02000014.1, read as the reverse complement.
ACGCGGGACGACACCTCGCGTGTCACGGCGAGCCCGTCGAGCGACGGCGGGTGGACCGGCAGGACGACGACGTCCGGCCGCAGCGTCCTGGCGTGCCAGACCGCTTCACGTTCGTCGGGGGTATGAGCGACCACCTCCAGCTCCGAGGACGCGGGCGGTTCGGGGACGCCCGCGAAGACCACGGTCACCGCATGGGTTCGAATCGGCACGCCATCGGTTGTAGCGCAGAACTTTTGTACAGTGTCCGGCCGTTTTCGGTGAACAATGTCCAATCGGTAACGGTTCGACGATCAGGGGGGCCTGGTGCCGAGACGCGAGCGCCCGCTGGGGCCGGGCGACGACGTCGTCGTGAGCTTCGCGGCGGATCTTCGACTGCTTCGCGAGAAGGCGGGCGGGCCGACGTACCGCGAGCTTTCGACGCGCGCGGGCTACTCGGCCGCCGCGCTCTCCGAAGCCGCGGGCGGGCGGAAGCTACCAGGGCTCGCGGTCACCACGGCGTACGTCACCGCGTGCGGTGGCGACATCGCGGCGTGGGAGGAGCGCTGGCGCACGGTCGCCGCCGGGCTCGCCGCGGCCTCCGGCGTACGCGACGAAACCGAACTCCCGTACCTCGGATTGGCCGCGTTCCAGACCGCCGACGCCGACCGCTTCTTCGGCCGCGAGCGGCTGGTCGCCGAGCTGACCGGCAAGCTCGCGGAAAAACGGCTCGTCGGGGTCTTCGGTGCCTCGGGGTCGGGGAAGTCGTCGGTCCTGCGGGCCGGGCTGGCGGCGGTGAGCGAACGCCCCGTCGTCCTCCGCACGCCTGGGGCGCATCCGCTCGACGAGGACCTCGACGCCGAGGGACGGCTGCTGATCGTCGACCAGTTCGAGGAGGTCTACACGCTCTGCCGGGACCGGATCGAACGCGAGAAGTTCATCGACGCGCTGGTCGCGCTCTCCCGCGACGAGCACGGCACGCGGGTCGTCCTCGGTGTCCGCGCGGACTTCTACGGTCACCTCTGCCGTCACGCCGGTCTGGTCGAGGCGCTCACCGACGCGCAGGTGATGGTGGGCCCGATGACCGCCGACGAACTCCGGACCGCGATCGTCGAACCCGCCGTCCGCGCGGGCTGCCGGGTCGAGGCGGCGCTGGTCACGACGCTCGTCGCCGACGCCACCGGCCAGCCCGCGATGCTGCCGCTGGTGTCGCACGCGTTGCTGGAGACCTGGCGGCGGCGTCAGGGGATCACGCTGACCAGCGCGGCGTACGAAGCGGCGGGCGGGATCCTCAACGCGATCGCGCGGACCGCGGAGGCGGTCTACACGGATCTGGAGCCGGACCGGCAGCGCGTCGTGCGGCAGATCTTCCTTCGCCTGACCGCGCTCGGCGAAGGCACCGAAGACACGAAGCGCCGTCTCAACCGGCGCGAACTCGACGACGACCCGGCCACGACGGAGGTACTCGAACGCCTCGCCGACGCGCGTCTGCTCGTCCTCGACCGCGACGGCGTCGAGATCGCCCACGAGGCCTTGATCCGCAGCTGGCCGCGGCTGCGCGACTGGCTCGCGGAGGACCGCGAAGGGCACCGCCTGCACCGGCAACTGGCCGAGGCGACCGAGCTGTGGGAGTCGCTGGATCGCGACAAGGGCAGTCTCTATCGCGGCACGCGGCTGGGTCTCGCGGCCGAATGGGCGGAGCGGGAGCCGGACGCGCTGAGCGCGCGCGAGCGGACGTTCCTTCAGGCCGGGCTCGACGCCGAAGCCGAGGAGACCGCCGTCGGCCGCAAACGGACGCGGAGGCTGCGAAGACTCGTCGCGCTCCTCGGCGTCCTGTTGCTCCTGGCGGGTGTCGCCGTGGGGTACGCCGTCGACGCCGGGCGGACCGCCACCGAACAGCGGAACGAGGCGCTCGCGCGGAAAGCCGTCGTCGACGCGAAGACGTTGCGGGAGTCGAATCCGGCGCTGTCGACCCAGCTCAGTCTCGCCGCGTACCGGCTCGCGCCGATCCAGGAGACCCACGACGGCCTGCTCGCGTCGATGGCGGCGCCGTTCGCCACCCGGATGGTCTTCGATCCGGGCGACGTCACCGTCGCGCTGAGCGGGCAGCTCATGATCACCTCCGATGCCTATCGGGCGACGCAGGTGTGGTCCATCGCCGATTCACGGCAGCCGGATCTCCTGGCGACGCTGCCCGGCTCGGCGGAGGTCCGCGGTCCGCTGGCGTTCAGCCGCGACGGGCGCGCGCTCGCGACGGTCACCCGCGATCATCGGGTCCGGCTCTGGGATCTGTCCGATCCGCGGCGACCGGTGCGGAAAGCGGACGTCACCGGGCATCGGGACGTCCTGCTCTCCCTCGACTTCAGCCGGGACGGCCGCCTGCTCGTCAGCGGCTCGGTCGACCGGACGGTCCGGCTCACCGACGTCGGCGACCTCGGCGCGCCTAAACCGCTCGGCGGTATCCCGGCCGCACAGCTCGAACGCGCCGTCCTGAGCCCCGATGGAACGCTGCTCGCGGTCACGAACACGAACTGGACGGCGGAGCTCTGGGACGTGACCACCCCGTCCGCGCCGCGACGGCGCTCCGTCCTTTCCGGACACAAGGACCTGCAGCTCACCCCGTCGTGGAGCCCGGACGGCAAACGGCTGCTCACCACCAGCTGGGATCGCACCGCGAAGCTGTGGGACGTCGCCGATCCGGCGGCGCCGCGGCACCTGTCGACGTTGACCACCCCGGCCGTGGTCTGGGCGGCCGGGTTCAGCCCGAGCGGCAGGCTGGTGGTGACCGCGGGGGACGACCAGTCCGTGCGTCTCTGGGACGTCACGGGGCCGGCGAAGGAACTGCCGCCGCTGTCCGGGCATACGAACTCCATCTGGTGGACCGCGTTCTCACCGGACGGCAAGACCATCGTGTCGGCCAGTGCCGATCGCACCGTCCGGCTTCAGGACGTCGGCGAACTCGCGCTGGCGTCGAGCGCGGGCTGGAACGTCGGCACCTTCCTCGAACAGGGGCGCATCCTCGTCACCGCGGGGGACGACGTGCGGCTGTGGTCGATGGACGATCTGCGTGCCCCGAGGCAGCTTTCGAAGCTTCCCGGCCCCGCGACCGTCACCGCGGTCGCGGTGAGCCCGGACCGGCGGAGTCTCGCGCTGGCCGCGCACGCCGGTGCCGGTGTCGGCGGGACGTTCGTGCTGCAGCGCTGGGACATCAGTGAGCCGACGGCGCCGAAACTGCTGGCGTCGACCGAAGTCCTGCCGACCTACTCGCTCGCCTTCAGCCCGGACGGGAAGACCTTCGCCTCCGGCCGCGACGACGGACCGATCACGCTCTGGGACGTCAGCGATCCCCGGCGGTTCACCGGGCCGAGGGATCTGCCGGTCGGCGACGGCACGGTGTGGTCGCTCGCGTTCACCCCGGACGGACGGACGCTCGTGGCGAGCCAGGGGCCGGACTCGTCCGCGGTGACCCTGTGGGACGTCGCCGACCCGCGGCGGCCGAGCCTGGTCTCGACCCTGCGGCCCGACGGGGGCACGGTGTTCAAGATGGCGCTCAGCCCCGACGGCCGCACGGTCGCCGCGGGCGGCAGCGACCGGAACGTCTACCTCTGGGACATCACCGATCGCGCGCACGTCGCGCGGCCGGTCAAACTGGCCGGGCACGCCGAAGGCGTCGGGCCGCTCGCGTTCGGCCCGGACGGCCGGGAACTGGCGGCGTCGGCGTTCCGGACGGTGCGGGTCTGGGATGTGACCGATCCGCGGAAACCGGTGGAGACGACGCAGCTCACCGGTTTCGGGGCGACGGTCAACTCGCTGGCGTACCGGGACGACGGGCATACGCTCGCGATCGGGAGCAGCGGCGTCCAGCTGTGGCAGACGGACCCCGCGAAGGTGAGCGAGGAGATCTGCAGGCTGGCGACGCCGAGGATCACGCGGGAAGAGTGGGAGAAGTACTTTCCGGGGCTCGAATACGCGCCACCGTGTGGATGAGTGACTCCCGGAAGTCCGTGAGGCAAAGGTGTCGGGTGCGGTGGGTGGTCCGCTCATGGCCTTCTGCGGCCCCCACCCAGGCGCAGGGGCTTGAACGAACAATGTCCACAAAGGGCATCAGTCGGTAAGTAGATGTCAGTTTGATGTTTATCTGTACGGTTTTCGCTGGGGTCGTGAGTGTTTGGGTCGTTAGAGCCAAGGGTGTCTTGAGTACCTATGCGGAGCGCGGCTGCGGCTGATCCAACCTGCGTCAGTAGCCACTAGCGGAGTGGTGTGGGCTGAAGGCTCCCTTCGCCGAGTCTGATGCGGCGAAAGGAGCCTTCGCTCCCGGTCGGCTACGGGGAGCGGCGGTTCGGTCGCAGGTGTCGCCTCGTGAGTGTTTTGGGTCGTTAGAACGACCCAAAACACTCACGACCCCTTCGTAAAACGCCCTAATCGGGCACGCTCGCCCCGGAAGTGGCCCCTGTGGACAGGAGGGCGTCAGGCCACTGAGCCCTCTCCGCCACCCACTTGATCTGCGGATAGACGACTTGCCTCCGCCGGCGTTGCGAAAGTGGCTTTCGCAACCTGCCGTACTGCGTGGACATAGGGCCCGACGGGGCCGAGAAGTGGACGGAGTAACTCTCTCCGTAATAAACATATAGCGCATGGGGGGACTTGCCACAAGACCCCGGTGATGCCTCAGACTCACTCGCCGTAGCCGAAACCTGGCGAAATGGGAGTCTGTGTCAACTCAGGGTCATGAAGAAGAGCTCCGGTCCGAACGCGAATACGTCGCCGGGCTCTACACGCGCCTGGACGCCGAACGCGCGCGGGTGAAGGGGGAGTACCAGGCCGCGCTGGGCGGAACCGGCGGGACGGCGATGGAACGTGACGTCGAGGTGCGCGCGCTGGCCAGGGAGTCGCGGCGGCTGGACGTCGTCGACAACGGGTTGTGCTTCGGCAGGCTGGACAGCCTGGCGGGGGAGACCTCGTACATCGGCCGCATCGGTCTCTTCGACGAGGAGAACGACTACGAACCGGTGCTGCTCGACTGGCGGGCGCCGGCGGCGCGCCCGTTCTACACCGCGACCGCCGCGACGCCGGAGAAGATGCGCCGTCGCCGTCAGTTCCACACGCACGGCCGTGAGCTGCTCGGATTCACCGACGAGGTGTTCGGCCGTCCCGGCGGTGACGCGGAGGGTGACGCGGCGCTGCTCGCGGCCGTCAACGCGCCGCGTGGCGAGGGGATGCGGGACATCGTCGCGACGATCCAGTCCGAACAGGACGAGATCATCCGGCACGAGCATCCCGGGGTGCTCGTGATCGAGGGCGGGCCGGGGACCGGGAAGACCGTGGTCGCGCTGCACCGCGTCGCGTACCTGCTCTACACGCAGCGCGAGCGGATGGAGCGCCACGGCGTGCTCGTGGTCGGGCCCAATTCGGCGTTCCTGCACCATATCGGCCGTGTCCTGCCGTCGCTGGGCGAGACCGACGTGGTGTTCATGACCACCGGCGATCTCGTGCCCGGCAAGCACGTCACCGCCGAGGACGGGCCGGAGGCCACGCGGCTCAAGGGTTCGCTGAAGATGCTGGACGTCCTCAAAGCCGCCGTCGCCGACCGGCAGCGGCTGCCCGAGGAACCGGTGCTGATCGACCTGGCCGACGTCACCGTGCGGATCGACGCCGAGACCGCGGAATGGGCTCGCGACGAGGCACGCAAGAGCGGTCTGCCGCACAACGAGGCGCGCGGGACGTTCACCGACATCGTCACCTACGTGCTGACCGAGCGGGCGATCGCGCGGATCGGCCGCGGCTGGCTCAGCCGGGACGACCGCGACGAATGGGAGCGGCTGCGGAAGGACCTGCTCAAGGAACTGGCGGAGAGCGAGACGTTCACCGCCGCGCTCGACGACCTTTGGCCGATCCTCACGCCCGAAAGCCTGCTGGCGACATTGCTCTCGTCCTCGGAGCGGCTTCGCGCGGCGGGGGCCGACCAGGCATTGCTGCGCGCCGACGGGGAGGCCTGGACGGTGTCGGACATGCCGTTGCTCGACGAACTCGTCGACCTGCTCGGCCGCGACAAGGCGGAGGACAAGGCCGCCGAGATGGCGCTCGCGCGGGAGAAGAAGGCCGAGGCCGAGTACGCCGAAGGCGTGTTCGACACGATGAAGCTCGACCGCGAGGAGATGGACGAGGACATCATGCTCTCGGCGGAGAACCTGCTCTTCGCCGACGAACTCGCCGACCGGTTCGTCGAACACGACACGCGCAGCCTCGTCGAGCGTGCCTCGGCGGACCGGGACTGGACGTACCGGCACGTCGTGGTCGACGAGGCGCAGGAACTGTCCGAAATGGACTGGCGGGTGCTGATGCGGCGCTGTCCCAACCGGTCGTTCACCGTCGTCGGCGATCTGGCGCAGCGGCGGTCCGAGGCCGGGGCACGCTCGTGGGACGCGATGCTGAAGCCGTACGTGCCGGGGCGCTGGGTCTACCGCTCGCTGACGGTGAACTACCGGACCCCGGCGGAGATCATGGCCGTCGCGGCGTCGGTGCTCGCCGAGTTCGCGCCGGAGGTCCGGGCGCCGGAATCGGTGCGGTCCAACGGGGTCCGGCCGTGGGCGCGGCAGGTCGACGCGGAATCCCTGGCGGGCGCCATCGAGGAGTTCGTCAAGGACGAAGCCGGGCGTGAAGGCACCAGTGTCGTGATCGGGCCGCCCGGCGTACCGGGCACGGTGCCCGCGTCGGAGACGAAGGGGCTCGAGTACGACGCCGTCCTCGTCGTGGACCCGGAGCGGATCCTGGCCGATGGGCCGCGAGGTGCCGCTGAGCTCTATGTGGCGCTAACGCGCGCTACGCAGCGCCTCGGCGTCCTTCACGAGGCTCCGCTGCCGCCCGCGCTGGCGGGCCTGAACCCGTAACTCGCGTGATCAGACACCGCACTCGCGTGATTGGGGCCGTAACTCGTGAGTTCCGGCCCCAATCACGCGAGTTACGGGCTCAATCACGCGAGTGACGGCTAGCGAGTCGGGTCCTTGCCGTTCGGCTGGCGCGGTCCGGGACCGGGGGACCACCAGCCGGGGACGACCTTCTCGCCGTGGACGATCGTCGGCGCGATCCCCTCGGTGAACGGTTCGACCTGCAGCAGTTGGCCCCAGGACTGGCTCGGCTGGCCGATCAGGTAGCTGGGCACCTCGGGTTCGGCCGCGACCTCTTCGAGCCAGCCGATCGGGCCGCCGTTGGTGCTGGACGCCCAGTTCGCCTCGTCGGCGACGGCGCCGGCGGTGATCCGGTACTCGGGCATCTTCGAGATGCCGTCGTGCGAGGTCACCGGCTGCACGCACGGGTAGACGAACGACGCGGGCCAGTCGACGTACACCGGCTTGCCCGCGATCTTCTCGGTCAGCGTGGTGAACGTCGGCACGCGGGGCGCGGACGCGGCGATCCAGCCGTCCTCGGTGAGGTCGTTGTCGACGATGTTGATCCGCACGGACGTCGTCTCGGCCGGCAGATCGCGCAGGTTGATCCGGGTGTCGTTCCAGCCGTTCGTCCCGGCGCCCGGCGGCAGCACGAACTGGCTGCGGACGACCTTCACGCCTTCGCTGGTGTTCACGCCGTAGTCGAGGCTGACCGACGTCGGGCGCCGGGCCGCGCCCGCGGTGGCGACCACGATCTGCCCGTCGGCCGGCTTTTCGGAGAGGGCGTACCAGTCGCTGCGCAGCCGCCCGGCCCGCGTCTCGGGGTCGAGGAAGCTGCTCCACATCGGGACTTCGTCGGGTTTGAAGCCGTGCGGCGGTTCGGCCAGCGGGTCCTTGTCGTCGATCGCGCGGGTGTGGAACCCGGTCTGCACCCGGCCGTTGTCCTGCTCGGGGTCGGGCAGCGGCGGCGGGGTCTGCCCGGCGGGCGGCTCCTCCTTCTTCACCGGGACCGTCCGCTGTTCGGGCTGGGCCCGCAGGATGCTGGTCGCGGCGTCCCGTTCCACCATCACGTGGTCGGAGAGGTTGCAGCTCTTGCCGAACAGATGCCCGAAGTTCGCGGCGCCGAGGCTGTAGGAACCCTGCTGGTTGTGGATCGCCCACGCCATGCTGACGAACTCGCCCGTGGCCATCAGGCCGCAGACCACCACCAGCGAGAGCGAGCCGAGCCGCAGCGACCTGCTCCGCCCTTCCTGCGGCCCCGCCTGCAGGCCGGGCCGGTGCGCGCGGACGTTCTCCACGAACGCGTACACCCCGGAGATCGCGGCCGCGATCAGCAGGATGGTCGACAGCGGGATCCCGCCGATCGAGGGCGCCACGGCGGTCCACTGCACGCCGAGTTTCGAGACGAACCAGTACGAGTTGGGCCCGGTCGCGGCCAGTGCGCCGACCACCAGCAACCCGGCGAGGAACGCCGCTCGGTTACGCCGAGAGCGCAGCACCGTCGAGCTGGTCGCCAGCGCGGTCAACGCCGCCATGGCCGCGCCGACCGCGGCGAACGCGCCGAAGTGGTGCGTCCACTTGGTCGGGGTCAGCGCCAGCAGCAGGAAGAACAGCGCGACCGTGCCGATCAGGCGGCGGCTGGGGCCGAGCGCGGCGCCGGGGATCCGGCCGCGGCGCAGCAGCACCACCAGGCAGGTCCCGGTGCACAGCAGTACCAGCAGCACGGGGAAGCGGCGGGGCACGGAGCCGTCCGGCAGGCTTTCGAACAGCAGCTGGTAGCGCGCGAGTTCCTGGAACCACGACAGGTTCGGGCCGACCAGGGTGCGGATCCGGGTCGCCTCCTGCACGGTGGCGAAGGTCTGGTCGGCGAACACCACGACCAGCACCAGCAGCCCGGCGGCCAGCACCGGCCCGAGTACCGGCAGCCAGCCGTTCTCGGCGCGCTGGCGGACCAGTTTGTACAGCGGGCGCGCGGCGACCAGGAACGGCGCGACCGCGATCAGCCCGGTCGGCGTCGCGGCCAGGGTGAACCCGGCCGCGGTCAGCCCGAGGCACAACGGCAGCAGACGGCGGGTCACCAGCGCGCGCTCGACGGCGCAGATCGCCAGCAGCGAGCCCAGCGCGGCGACCGGTTCCGGCCGGACCCCGTTGTTGAACGGCATCCACCAGACCAGGAACACCGCGGCGGCGGCCCAGCCGGCGGCGCGGCTCGTGCGGACCTGGGTGCCCAGACGCGGCATGACCTCGCGGCTGATCAGCAGCCAGCTCAGCACGCCGAGCACGAACGACGGGAGCCGGATCCACGGCGGCACCGTGCTGACGTGCGCCATCAGCTGATACACGTGGTAGAACCAGCCGAACGGCGCCTCGGCGACCCCGAACCAGCGGTGGTAGTTCGTGAGGTAGCCGGTCTCTTCGGCCACTCTCGACATCGTGAGGATGTAGCCGTCGTCCGAGGTGACCGGGCCGATGAACACCCACGCGCCGAGCGCGATGATCACCGTCGCGTCGCGGGCGGTCAGCCGCCACCAGCCGACCGGCGCCCAGCGTGGCGCGCGGCGGGCGAATCCGGAGTCCATCCGCCACACCGCGATCAGGCAGCCGATGAACGACAGCGCCGCGATGACGCCGATGATCCACTTCCACACCGTCGGCGACGTCTGGTAGCGGGTGTCCGGGACGACCGAGACGTGCAGGCCGGCGACCGGGTCCTTGCCCGCGTTGATCGACGAGTAGATCCCGACCAGCCGCGGCCGGACGTCGCCCTCGGCGTGGAACACCACGGTCTCGGCGACGGTCACCGTCATCTGGTTCGCGTCCGCACGGAGCTTGACGTCGCAGTTGTTCTCCGGGAGCGGCTGCTGCACGATCTGCTGCCCCTGGCTGGAGGCGAGCAGTACGCCGTTGTCGATGCGCAGCTGCAGGCCGACGCCCTTGCCCGCGCGCGGGTCGGTGCGGCCGTCGGGCACGGTGGAGAACAACAGCGCCTGACCCTGCGAACGCGCGTCCAGCGAGCGGACGGTCGTGCACGGCAGATCGACGCGCAGGTCCTGCGCCCAGTACCCGGTCAAGGGCGCGTTGACGGAGCGGGTGTCGCCGCCCGTTGGCCAGACGACCTCCGCTGTGTCCTGCACCACCGGCAGGAAGGGGAAAGCCAATGCGCACAAGGCGGACAGCAACCCCAGCGTGACAGCGATCAAACGCATCGGCGCAACGCTAACGGGTCTGGTCCGAACGGCTTACGCAGGGCTGCCCTTCGTCCTGCCGCCGAGCCAGGTTATAGCGCTCTGAACTGTCGTTACGCTGGCCGTTTCCGGCCGATGCGGCCGCCGCACGACGACCACCGGAAGGCCGAGCCCGCGGGCCGCGGTGAGCTTCGCCGCGGTCATCGAGCCACCGCTGTCCTTGGTGACGAGGACCTCGACGCCGTGCCGTTCCATGAGGGCGCGCTCCCTCTCCACCGTGTACGGCCCTCGGTCGAGCAGGATTTCGTGCCGTCGGGGAAGCGGGGCTGCGGGCGGGTCGACGCAGCGGATCAGGAACCAGAGGTCCAGCGCGGCGAACGCGGCGAGGCCTTGCCGTCCGCTGGTGAGGAACACGCGTCCGCCGAGCGCCGGGAGCAGCCGCGCGGCGTGGTCGAGGTCGTCGGCCCAATGCCAGGTGTCGCCGGGCCGCTCGGTCCAACCGGGCCTGGCCAGCCTGAGCAGCGGAGTACCCGTTTCCCGCGCCGCGATGGCCGCGTTCGAGCCGATGCGTTCGGCGAAGGGATGCGTGGCGTCGATCACCGCGTCGACGTCGTGCTCGGTCAGCCAGCGCGCGAGCCCCTCCGGACCGCCGAAGCCACCGACGCGGACTTCGCCGTCGGGCAGCTTCGGTCGTGCGACGCGGCCCGCGAGCGACGACACGACGTGCTCGCCACGCGCCACGAGTTCCTTCGCGAGCTCGCGTGCTTCGCCGGTGCCGCCCAGGATCAGCAGCGTCATCGCGCCACGGCCGCACGCCATCGCTCCAGCGTGCGCAGGTTCGCGAGCGTCTCCGCCCAGGTGAGCTCGGGTGCCTGGCGGTCTTCGACGTGGGTGGCGACGTGGTCGGCTTCGCGGGCGAAAAGGCCTTGTGTCGCTTCGACTTCGATCACCTCGGGCTCGCCGCCTTCCGGTGTGAGCACGATCTGCGACGTCTTCGGCTTGCGCATTTCGTGGATCCACGCCGGTTTCGGCACGTACAGCTGCCCTTCGGAGCCGTACACGCGGATGTGGTCGTCCTGCGTCAGCTGGAAACCGCAGGCCAGCTGCGCGAGGATCCCGCCCGGCAGCCGCAGCAGCCCGAACGCGACCTCGTCGACGCCGTTCTCGTCGAGCCTCGCCATCCCGAGCACTTCTTCGGGCTCGACGACGTCCTGCCCGGTCGCCGCCTGCGAGACCAGCCGCGAGAGTGAAGTGCAGTAGCAGCCCACGTCGAAGATCCCGCCGCCGCCCAGCGCGGGATCGGTGAGCCGGGGAACGGCGAAGTTGTAGCTGAAGGCGACGTCCACGGCGCGGACCTCGCCGATGGCACCGCAGGAGATCAGCTCGGCCAGCCGCCGGATCTGCGGATGCAGCCGGTACATGAACGCCTCCATGAGGAAGACGTCGTTGGCGCGGGCGGCTTCGATGACCTTCTCGGCTTCGGCGACGGACATCGTCAGCGGTTTCTCGCACAGGATGTGCTTGCCCGCCTCGGCCGCGCGGATCGCCCATTCGCCGTGCAGCGGATGCGGCGTCGAGATGTAGACCGCGTCGACGTCCGGATCGGCGAGCAGATCCTCGTAGGCGCCGTAGCATTTCGGGATCTCGAAGCGGCTCGCGAACTCGGCCGCCCGGTCACCGGATCGCGCGGCGACCGCTTCGAGCACTCCGTGTTTGCTCTCTTCGACGCCCGCCGCGAACTCGGCGGCGATGGTCCCGGCGGCCAGCAGGCCCCAGCGAAGGCTCTTCACAACGACTCCGGTTGGCTAGCGCGGTCACGGGTGGCCGAATACAGGAAACTGTCGGGAAACCCTTCCGCGGCAAGGACTTCCCCGACGAAGATCATCGCCGCGCGGGTGATCCCGGCCTCGCGGGACTGCGCGGCGATGGTGCCGAGCGTGCCGCGCAGCACCTGCTCACCGGGCTGGCTCGCCAGCGCGACCACCGCGGCCGGGCAGTCTTCGCGGTAGAACGGCCGCAATTCGTCGACTACCTGCTCGATGCGGTTGATCGCCAGATGCAGCGCGAGCGTGGTGCCAGTGCGCGCGAAGTTCGCCAGCGTTTCCCCCGGCGGCATGGCCGTGGACCGGGCCTGGGCGCGCGTGATGACCAGGCTCTGCCCGACCTCGGGCACGGTCAGTTCCCGGTTGAGCAGCGCGGCCGCCGCGGCGAACGCGGGGACGCCCGGCGTGACGTCGTACGGAACGCCTGCCGCGTCGAGGCGGCGCATCTGCTCGGCGACCGCGCTGTAGATCGACGGATCGCCCGAGCACAGCCGCGCGATCTCGTGGCCCTCCCCGTGGGCTGCGACCATGCGCTCGACGATCGCGGGCAGGTCGAGGTTCGCGGTGTCGACGAGCACTGCCTCCGGAGGGCAGTACTCCAAGAGCGCTGTCGGAGTCATGCTGCCGGGGTACAGGCAGGTTCCGCAGCGGCCGAGCAGGTCACGCCCTCGCACGGTGATGAGGTCGGCCGCGCCCGGACCGGCGCCGATGAAGTGGACAGTCACGACTTGCTCCATTGGGTCACGGCTCGCGCCGGGGTCCAGCCGGTGAATCCGCCGAGCGGCGCGGCCTGTTCGACGCCGACGCGGATCAGTTCTCCGCCGTGTTCGCCGTACGCGCGGGCCAGGGCCTGTTCGGCTTCGAGGGTCACGCCGTGCGCGACGATCCGCGCGCCGGTCGCCAGGCAGGCGTCCAGGACGCCGGGCACGGTCACTCCGCCGCCGATGAAGATCGCTTGCGGTTCGGCCAGCCCTTCGAGGGCTTCCGGCGCCGCGCCGGTCACCACATCGAGTTCCGGGACGCCGAGCGCATCCGCGTTCCGGGTGATCCTGGCGGCCCGCTCCGGTGACCGCTCGATGGCGATCGCCCGGTTCAGCGGATGCACGCGGGACCACTCGATGCCGACGCTGCCCGCGCCCCCGCCGACGTCCCACAGCAGTTCGCCGGGCGACGGCGCGAGCCTGGCCAGCGCGGACGCGCGGAGGTCGCGTTTGGTGAGCTGGCCGTCGTGCTCGAAGACGTCGTCCGGCAGCCCGGTCAGCGGCAGCGCGGGACCGTCGGCCTCGATGGCGAACACGGTCAGCGAGCCGGGGCCGACGCGTTCGTCAGGGCCGCCGAGATCGGACAGCGCGGTGACGCGGCTCTTGCCGTAACCGCGGGCTTTGAGCAGGTCGAGCAGGTCTTCGGCGTTCGCACCGAGGACGAGGATCCTCCGGCCGGGCGCGAGCGCGCGGCTCACCCGGGCGATCGCGCGGCCGACGACGGTGACCACCTCGGTCTCCTCCGCCGCCCAGCCGAGCCGCGCGCGGGCGAGCGTCACCGAGGAGAGCGCGGGCAGGACCTCGACGTCGTAGCCGCGCTGGATCAGCGTCGTGCCGATGCCGGAGAGCAGCGGATCGCCGCTGGCCAGCACGCAGACGCGGCCCTCGCGCTCGGCGAGGAAACCGTCCAGAGCGGGCAGCAGCGGGCTCGGCCAGGGCTCGGATTTCATCCCGGCGGGCAGGTACGCGAGCTGACGCGGAGCGCCTACGACCACGTCGGCGTTCAGGACCGCTTCCCTGGCCTGCGAGGACAGGCCGGGCCAGCCGTCGGCCCCGATCCCGACGACCGTCAGGGGTGATTTTTCGCGCACCTCGGTCACGCTAGACGACGGATTTCCTGTGCGATGATCGGCCGGAGGTCGTCGAGGATGAGGGAGTGCTGTGAAGCCGTACCCGTTCACCGCCGTTGTGGGGATGCCGGATCTGCGCCTGGCGCTGGTGCTTTCCTCCATCTCGCCCGCCGTCGGCGGGGTGCTGGTGCGCGGTGAGAAGGGCACGGCGAAATCCACCATGGTGCGCGCGCTGGCGGGGCTGCTGCCCGGCGTCGACGTCGTGGACGCGTGCCGGTTCTCCTGCGACCCCGTCGAACCCGATCCGGCCTGCCCCGACGGCCCGCACGCGGAGGGCTCGCCCGCCCACCGCCGTCCCGCGCGGCTCGTGGAACTGCCGGTCGGCGCGGCCGAAGACCGCGTGATCGGTTCGCTGAACCTGGAACGCGCGCTCGCCGACGGCGTCACCGATTTCCAGCCCGGCCTGCTCGCGGCCGCGCATCGCGGGCTGCTGTACGTGGACGAGGTCAACCTCCTGCACGACCACCTGGTCGACACGCTGCTCGACGCCGCCGCCATGGGCCGCGCGACCGTCGAACGCGAGGGTGTTTCGGTGTCGCACGCGGCCCGGTTCGTCCTGATCGGCACGATGAACCCCGAGGAAGGCGAGCTGCGGCCGCAGCTGCTGGACCGCTTCGGGCTCACCGTCGAGGTCGCGTCCAGCCGGGATCCCGAACTGCGGGTCGAGGTCGTCCGGCGGCGGCTCGCCTACGAGGCGGACCCAGACGGTTTCGCCGGCCAGTACGCCGCGGCCGACGCCGAACTCGCCGCGGACATCGAGGCGGCGCAACGACTTCTGCCGTCGGTCAAACTGCCGGACGAAGCACTGCGGCAGATCGCCGAGGTCTGCGCGTCGTTCGAGGTCGACGGGATGCGCGCGGACATCGTGACCGCGCGGACCGCGGTCGCGCACGCCGCGTGGGCCGGGCGTACCGAGGTGACCACCGACGACGTCCGGGTCGCGGCCCGGCTCGCGCTGCCGCACCGCCGTCGCCGCAATCCCTTCGACGCGCCCGGGATCTCCGAGGAGCAGTTGGAGCAGGCGTTGCAGGACGCCGAACCGGAAGGGTCCGGTCCCGACGACGACGGTCCCGGTTCCGGTGCCCCTCCTGAGGGCGGCGACGCCCCGCCGCCCTCGGAGGGTGGCCAGGAGCCGTCAGGCGGCGGGAGTGGCGGCGACCAGAAGCCGGTCGGTGCCGGGGAAACCTTCCGTGCCAGGCGTTTCGAGGTGAAGGGCACCGGTGAGGGCGCGGCCGGACGGCGGTCGCGGGCGATCACCGACAACGGGCGGACCATCGGTGTCCAGCCCGCCGGGACCAAGGACGGGCATCCGCATCTGCTCGCGACCGTGCGCGCGGCCGCGCCGCATCAGCGTTCTCGCGGCCGCAGCGGCGCGGGTCTCGTGGTGCGGCCCCAGGATCTGCGGTTCGCTCGACGGGAAGGGCGCGAGGGCAACCTCGTGCTGTTCTGCGTCGACGCGTCCGGCTCGATGGGCGCGCGCCAGCGGATGCGCGAGGTCAAGACCGCCGTGCTGTCGCTGCTGCTCGACGCGTACCAGCGCCGGGACAAGGTGGGCCTGGTGACCTTCCGCGCCTCGGGGGCCGAACTCGCGCTCCCGCCCACGATCAGCGTCGACGCCGCGGCGTCCCGTTTGGACGGTCTCGCGACCGGTGGCCGCACGCCGCTGGCGGAAGGACTTCTCGAAGCGGCAAGGGTTCTGCGTATCGAGGCGGTCCGTGATCCGTTGCGGCGCCCGCTGCTCGTCGTCGTCACCGACGGCCGCGCGACCAGCGGCGCCGACGCCGTCCAGCGTGCGCGGCAGGCGGCCGGGTTGCTCGCCGGCAACGTGACCTCGGTCGTGATGGACTGCGAGAGCGGGAAGATGCGCCTCGGGCTCGCCGCCGAGCTGGCGGAACACCTTGGCGCGGAACACGTTCCGGTCGCCGAGGTCGCCGCCGACACCCTCGCGGGCGCTGTCCGCACCCGTATCTCCGGAAAGGCGGCGTAATGCCACAGGGCAAACCGGAAACGGTGCCGAACGACGGACTCACCACCCGCCAGCGGCGCAACCGCCCGCTGCTCGCCGTGCACACCGGCGAGATGAAGGGCAAGTCCACGGCCGCGTTCGGGATGGCGCTGCGCGCGTGGAACCAGGGCTGGTCGATCGGCGTGTTCCAGTTCGTCAAGTCGGCGAAGTGGCGCGTCGGTGAGGAAGCCGCGTTCCGCGCGCTGGGCAAGCTGCACGAGGACACCGGCCAGGGCGGCGCCGTCGAGTGGCACAAGATGGGCGAAGGCTGGAGCTGGGCGCGTAAGTCCGGTTCCGAGGAAGACCACGCCGAGAACGCGGGTGAGGGCTGGGCCGAGATCAAACGCCGTCTCGCCGCCGAGACCCACGACTTCTACGTCCTCGACGAGTTCAGCTACCTGCTCAAATGGGGCTGGCTCGAAGTGGACGACGTCGTCTCGACGCTGACGGAACGTCCCGGTCACCAGCACGTGGTGATCACCGGCCGGTACGCGCCGCCGGAGCTGATCGACGCGGCGGACCTGGTCACCGAGATGACGAAGGTGAAGCATCCGATGGACGCCGGGCAAAAGGGCCAGCGAGGCATCGAATGGTGAACCGCGTGGTCATCGCCGCGCCCGGCTCCGGGCACGGCAAGACCACGATCGCCGCGGGCCTGATGGCGGCGTTGCGCGCGCGGGGACTGAAGGTGTCCGGGCACAAGGTCGGGCCCGACTTCATCGACCCGAGCTACCACGCGCTGGCCACCGGAGCGCCGCCGCGCAACCTCGACCCGTTCCTCCAGGGCGAGGACCGGCTGATCCCGTTGCTGCGGCACGGTTCCGCCGGTGCCGACATCGCGGTCATCGAAGGCGTGATGGGCCTGTTCGACGGCGCACTCGGCACCGAGGGGTACGCCTCGACGGCGCATGTCGCCCGGTTGCTGGACGCGCCGGTGGTGCTCGTCGTGGACGCGTCGGCCGCGTCGCGCAGTGTCGCCGCGACCGTGCTCGGATTCGCGCAGTACGACACCCGCGTCCGGCTGGCCGGCGTGATCCTCAACAAGCTGGGCTCGCAGCGGCACGCGGACGAGATCGTCACCGCGCTGGAGGCGACCGGCGTCCCGCTGCTGGGAACGCTGTACCGCAACGAAGAGATCCACGCGCCCAGCCGTCATCTCGGCCTGGTCCCGGCGGCGGAACGGGCAAGCGAGTCGCAACGGCTGCTGCCGGAGCTGGCCGCGTGGATCAGCGAAGGCGTGGACCTCGGCGCGATCGTGCAGGTGGCGCGGTCGGCTTCCCGGCTTTCGGGGGAGCCTTGGCGGCCTCCGTTCGCGTATGACGGACGCCGTACTGTGGTCGCCGCCGCGGCGGGCCCCGCGTTCACCTTCCGCTACACCGAGGCCGTCGAACTGCTCGCCGCCGCCGGTGTCGACGTCGTCGACGTGGATCCCTTGCAGGACAAGGAACTTCCCGAAGGCTGCGCCGGGTTGTACTTCGGCGGCGGTTTCCCCGAGGTGCACGCCGAAGAGCTTTCGGCGAATCTCCCGCTGCGGACGGCGATCGCGCGAGCCGTCGGCGACGGCATGCCCGTGGTCGCGGAATGCGCGGGGCTGTTGTACCTGTGCCAGGACATCGACGGGACGCCGATGACCGGCGTCCTCGACGCATCGGCCACCATGACGAAACGCGGAAAGCTGGGGTACCGCAAGGCTTTCTCGCCCGCCGACAGTGTGCTAGCGGTCGCCGGGCAACGCGTCACCGGGCACGAGTTCCACCGCACGATCATCGAACCCGGCAGCGGCCCGACCCCCGCCTGGGGCTGGGACCGTACTCCGGACGGCTTCGCGTCGGCGTCCCTGCACGCGTCGTACCTGCACGTCCACTGGGCGGGCTACCCCGAACTCGCCGAGCGGTTCGCCGCCGCGGTGCGCGCCCATGGCTGACTACGACCTCTGGCACCACGGCGATCGCGAGGTCGGCGAAGGCCTCGTCGATCTGGCGGTCAACGTCCGCCTGCCTGCACCGCCCGCCTGGCTGCGCGCCGAACTGGCGGCGGCACTGGACGATCTGGCTGCCTATCCGGACGTCACCGCCGCGAGGGCCGCGGTCGCCGCCCGGCACTCGCTGCCCGAATCCCGGGTCCTGGTGACCTCCGGCGCGGCCGAGGCCTTCACGTTGCTGGCCACGGCGTTGCGGCCGTCGTACGCGGTGGTCGTGCACCCGCAGTTCACCGAACCCGAAGCCGCCCTGCGCGCGGCCGGCCACGCCGTGCACCGGGTGCTGTTGTCGCCCGACGACGGCTTCCGGCTGGGCGACGTGCCGGAAGAAGCCGATCTGGTCTTCGTCGGGAACCCCACGAACCCGACTTCCGTGTTGCATCCGGCCGCGGACCTGCTCGCGCTGGGCCGCCCGGATCGCTTGGTCGTCGTCGACGAGGCCTTCCTCGACGCCGTCCCCGGCGAGGCCGAAAGCGTTGCGGGGCAACCGGGTTTCGTCGTCCTCCGCAGTCTGACGAAGACCTGGGGGATCGCCGGGCTGCGTGCCGGGTACGTCTTGGCGGACGAGTCCATTGTGGACCGTTTACGCGCCGTCCAGCCCCCGTGGTCGGTGTCGTCGCTGGCCGCCGTCGCCGTCGAGGCGTGTTGCCGTCCCGCGGCGCTGGAGGAAGCCGAGAAACTGGCCGTGGCGGCGGAATCGGACCGGGAGTACCTGGTTTCGGGCCTGACCGCGATGGGTGTCGAGGTGCTGGGGGAGCCCCGGGGGCCGTTCGTGCTCGTGCGGCTCCCGGGTGCCGATGTCGTCCGGGAACGGTTGCGGGCGAATGGGTTCGCTGTCCGCCGTGGGGACACCTTCCCGGGGCTGGACGCGCGGTACCTGCGGATCGCGGTGCGGGACCGGGACACGGTGGACGCGTTCTTGGCTCACCTCCACAGTTCGATCACCGAGTAATAGCTGCTCTCGCCGAACCCGGCGGCGACGGCCCGGTCCAGAAGTTCCTTGTTGCGGACCGGGATCTCGGTGTCGACGCCCTGCTCCTGGCTGGTTCCGATGATGTGCTTCAGTGTCGTGACGTTCATTTCCAGCGAACCGGCTTCACCGGGGTACACGCCTTCGTCGATGGTGGGCGCCTCCGCCTTGATGATCTGTCCGATCACCGAGGGCAGGAACCAGTCGACGGCGAGCTTCGTGAATTCGGCCGCCGGGACCCCGGCACTGCCGACCAGCGCGGCGGCGTGGAGGAAACCGTTCATCGACGAGTACATCATGCTCAGCAACGCGGTGTTGTACAGCACGGCGAGGCCGGCTTCCGTGCCGAGATGGACCGGATCCCCCAGATCGGCCAAGGTTTCCTTGTATTCCTCGAAAACCTCGGCGGAACCGCTGTAGAGGAAGACCGAACCGGGGCGGCCGACCATCGCGGGGGGAACCATGATGGCGCCGTCGAGATAGCCCGTTCCGTGTCGCTCGGCCCACCGGAGAGCTTCGTTCGCCTCGTTCGGCGTGCCGGAATTCAGGTTCACCACTACGCGGCCGCGCAAGGCTTCCCGCGCGGGGCCGAGCGCGGAGTAAAGCGCGTCGTAGTCGGCGAGGCAGACCACGAGCAGACGGCTCGCGGACACCGCGTCCACGATGTCGTCCGCCTGCCGCGCGCCTTTCGCCACCAAGGGGGCGGCCTTGCCGGGGGAGCGGTTCCACACGGTCACGTCGTGACCGCGGTCGAGCAGGGCGGCGGCGAGCGCGGCGCCCATCGGGCCGAGTCCCACGACGGTCACCGGGAGGTTCTGATCGGTCATGGGGCAAGGCTAAAGTCTCTCATCGGTGTGAGAGTCAACTCCTGATCGTGTAATGGTTGTTCTCATGCGGATCGGTGAGCTGGTGCGGCGGACGGGCGTGCGGGAACGGTTGCTCCGCTATTACGAGGAACAGGGCCTCCTGCATCCGGTGCGAAGGCCGAGTGGTTACCGTGAATATTCGGAAGCGGATGTCGCGCGGGTGCGCAACATCCGCACCCTGCTGTCCGCGGGGCTGGGCACCGCGACCATCGCCGGCGTGCTGCCGTGCATGGTCGATCTGGGGGACGGCCTGGCGCCCGCCTGCGTCGATCTGCTGCCCGAGCTGTACCGGGAGCGGGACCGGATCACCGCGGCGATCGACGAGATGACGGCGACGCGGAAGGTGCTGGACGGCATCATCGCGGCGACCGTCCCGCATGCCGACGAAGTCGCCGAAGCCTTGGCTCGTGAGCGATAAGGGCGGTCATTGAGAGTAAGCCAAATGTGGCGTGTTCGGTACAGGGGGTCGTGAGTGGCGAGTGTCGTTGGAACGACCCGAAACACTCACGACCAACCAGGCCCTCGAAGTGGTTGGATAAGCCAGTGAACTTCGTGATCGGCGTCTTCGATCTCTTCGCCTACACCATCCCTGGCGCGCTGTACGTCGCGTTCTTCGGCTACCTCGGGGCGAAGCTCCACATCCTGACGGCCGCGAGCATCGGCGGCGTGCCGACCGTGGTGCTGGTCGTCGTGATCGTGGTGCTCAGCTTCCTGCTGGGCTATCTGGCCTACCCGCTCGGGGAAGCGCTGGAGCGGATCGTGCCGCGCAGGCGGAACCGGCACGCGGCCGCGGAGTTCGTGCGCCGGATGCCCTCGGCAGAGGGCCGCGCCTTCCTGAAGGAGAACACGCATCTCCTGCTGTGCGCGCTGCAACTGCACGACAAGGAGGTCGCGGCCGACGTCACGCGGCTGCGCGCGTCCGGGCTCATGGTGCGCAACTGCGCGCCGCCACTGCTGTTCGGCGGCGTCGCCGCGACCGTCGACATCTTCGCGGGCAAACACCCGTTCGTCGCCGCCGTGATCGCCGCGTTGCTGCTGTTCGCTTCGCTCACTTTGGTTTCCCAGGGTCGCAAGCTCGGCCTCTGGGCCGGGATGAAGACCCTCGAACTGTGCTTCTGGCTGCCGGAGATCGACGAGAAACTGGCGACGGACAAGCCCGCTTGACCGGGGTCGCTTCAGAACGGATCGGTATTCACCTGCCTGCGCCTGACCTGCACGAGGACGACGGTTGCGTGGGCGTCGGAGTTGACGATGTAGGAATTGGGACGTTCAACGTCCCGAATCCTCCACCGTCGCGAGGGGCGACCACCACTTGACCTGGTCGCTTCAGAACGACGAAGCCAGCAAGGCCCCCGCGACGGCGACCTCGACGCAACCGCCGAGCACGTCCCCGGTCACCCCGCCCAGCCGCTGAACGCACCGCGCCAGCAGCGCCGACGCGGCCAGATAGCCCAGCGCCACCGCGATCAGCCCTTGCCACCACGGCAGCACCAGCGCCGCCGCGCCCGCCAGTACGGCGAAGACCACGGCCGCCGCCCACACCGGCACCGAACCGGCGACGGTCGCGCCCAGCCCTTCCGGCCGCGCCGTCGGGACGCCGCGCGCACAGCACAGCGAAAGCACGCCGCGTCCGGCGACGACCGCGACGGCGGCCGCCGCGATCCCGTGCCCGGCCGAGATCGCCCCGGCCAGCGCACCGGCCTGGACGAGCAGCACCAGCACCAGGGTCGCGATCCCGGTCGGCCCGGAATCCCCGCGCCGCATGACTTCCAGCGCCCGCGCGCGGTCGTACGACGCGCCGAGCCCGTCGGCCGTGTCGGCGAGTCCGTCGAGATGGAGCCCGCGGCTGCCGAGCGCCACCGCGCCCAGCGCGAGCGCCGCCGACGCGAACGCGGGCAGGCCGATCAGCTCACCCAGGAACACGATCACCGCGGCGATGGCCGCGAGCGGCACGACGGCCAGCGGGCCGAGCACCATCGCCCCGCCCGCCACCCGCCGGTCGATCACTCCCGGCGCCGGCACCCGGACCGTGGTCAGGGTGCCGACGGCCATCTTCAGCGCGTCGGCGATCAAGCCAGATCCGCCAGCAGACCCATGTCCGCGAGGATCGCCCGCGCCGCCCTCAGCACCGGGACCGCCTGAACGGCACCGCTGCCCTCGCCGAGCCGCAGCCCGAGGTCGAGGATCGGCTCCAAGTCGAGCGCCTTCAACGCGTACGCCTGCGACGGCTCGGTCGAACGGTGCCCGGCCAGCCACCATCGCTCCGCCCCCGGCGCGATCTCGCGGGCGACGAGCGCCGCGGCGCCGGAGAACACCCCGTCGAGCAGCACGGGCACCCCGCGGACCGCCGCCTGCACGAGAAAGCCCGCCGTCGCGGCGAGACAAGCGCTGCCGAGCGAAGTCAGCAACGTGAAGGGGTCTTTCACCGCGCCGGCCCTGATCAACGCGGCCTCGACGACCGCGAGCTTCCGCGCGCGCCCGTCCTCGTCTATCCCGGTACCCGTACCGACGACGTCTTCCGGGAGAAGGCCGAGCAGCGAGGCGACCACGGCCGCGCAGATCGTCGTGTTGCCGATCCCCATGTCACCGGGGACGAGCAGATCCGCGCCGCCGTCGATCTCCTCGTCCGCGATCGCCAGCCCGTGCTCGAACGCCGCCCGCGCCTCGCCCTCGGCGAGCGCGTCCTCGACGTCGATCGCGCCGGAACCCCGCCGGACCTTGTGCGCGGTGACCTCGGCGGGTACGTCCGCGCCGTCCCAGTCCACGGCGATGTCCAGCACCCGCACCTTCGCCCCGGCCAGCCCGGCCAGCACGCTGACGCCGCTCTTCCCGGCGAGGAACACCCGGACCATCGCCGCGGTCACCTCGCGCGGATACGCCGACATCCCGGAAACCCCGTGGTCCCCGGCGAAGACGACCACCCGGACGTCGTCGAGCGGCCGCGGCGGGACGGCACCGTGTGCCGCGCTGAGCCACGCGGCCAGGTCTTCGAGCCGTCCGAGTGAACCGAGCGGCTTGACCAGACCGTCCAGTCTGGCGCGCGCGGCGGCTTCGGCGGCCGCGTCCGGGATGGCGATACGCATGGAACTCCTACATTCATCTGTGTGAACCCGCGGCCGCGATCGACGTCGGCAGGCACGGCCTGGTCTTCCACCTGACGGTGACGACCAAGGTGCCCTGCCACCGCGATCGCGGGGGCCTCCGGCCGAGGCGGGTTCACGCGTACGGTCACTGTCCTGGATGCGGCTCAGCTCCGCACATAGGACTCCTAGGGCAGGTCGAGCATCCGTCCGGCCACGACCAGCACGGTCCGGTCGGACACCGCGGACACCCGGTTGTTCAACGCGCCCAGCACATCACGGAAAACGCGTCCGGACACCGTCGCGGGCACCACACCGCTGCCGACCTCGTTGCTGACCGCGATCACCGGCACGTCCGCCTGCTCCCACGCCGCCAGGAAATCCTCCAGCCGGTCGTCGAGCCGCCGCTCCCAGCCCTTGCGCTGGTCCCAGGCGCCGACCTCGTCGAGCACCCGGCTGATCCACGTGCCGAGGCAGTCGATCAGCAGCGGATGCGTCGCCGTCCGCAGCACCGTGGCCAGGTCGGTGGTCTCGACCGTCTTCCAATGGCTCGGCCGCCGCGCGCGGTGCGCGGCCACCCGGGCGGCCCATTCGGGATCTTCAGCGCTCGGCGGCAGCCCGGGCGCGACGTAGGTGAGGTGCGGGTGACGGGACGCGAGCCGCTCGGCGTGGTGTGACTTCCCAGAGCGGACGCCGCCCAGTATCAGCACCTTGCCGTCGTCGCGCGAATAGCGGCGAAGTGCCCGCGCGAGAGTCTCCAGGACCCTCGCGAGGCGATGCGTCAGCTTGGTCATACCCCGCATTCTCGTGCACGCGCTACCGTTCGCCACGTGCCACTCCGACAAGCCGCCACCGCAGCCGGACTCGTGACCGGTTACGTCGCCGACGCCGTGTTCGGAGATCCACGGAAGTGGCATCCGGTCGCGGGCTTCGGCCGCGCCTCGCAAGCCCTCGAACAGCGGATTTACGCCGATTCGAAGGTGCGGGGCGCCGCGTACACCGCTGCCTGCGCCGGCACCGTCACCGGATTGGGGGTCGCGGCCCAGTTCCTGACGCGGAAGCGGCCGTTCGCACGGTTCGCGCTCACCGCGGCCTCCACGTGGGTGGTTCTGGGTGGCAAGGGGCTCGTGGCCGAGGGCACCCGTATGGCCCACCTGCTCGACGACGGCGACCTGCCCGGCGCCCGGAGCCGCCTTTCGCATCTGTGCGCCCGCGACGCCACCGGCCTCGACACCGAGCAGCTAGCGCGCGCGACCACCGAGTCCATCGCCGAGAACACCTCCGACGCGGTCGTCGCGCCGCTGCTGTGGGGCGCGGTCGCCGGGATCCCCGGCCTGCTGGGTTACCGCGCGCTCAACACGCTCGACGCGATGGTCGGCTACCGATCGCCGAAGTACGCCAACTTCGGCTGGGCGTCGGCGCGGACGGACGACCTGGCGAACCTGGTGCCTTCCCGGGTCGGCGCGGCGCTCACCGTGGCGTCGGCGCCGCTGGCCGGCGGCTTCGCCAAACCCGCGTTCCGGATCTGGCGCCGCGACGGGAAGCACCATCCGAGCCCCAACGCGGGCCAGGTCGAGGCCGCCTTCGCCGGCGCGCTCGGGATCAAGCTGGGCGGGACGAACAGCTACGGCGGCCGCACCGAACGCCGCGGCGTCCTCGGCGACGGCCGCGAACCGGAGCCGGTGGACGTGCGCCGCGCGGTCCGGCTGTCGAGGGCGGTCGGGCTCGCCGCGCTCGCCGTCGCGGTGGTGGTGTCGCGGTGAGCGGCCTGCTCGTCGCGGGGACGACGTCGGACGCGGGCAAGAGCCTGGTCACCGCCGCGTTGTGCCGCTGGCTCGCACGCCGGGGCGTGCGGGTCGCGCCGTTCAAGTCCCAGAACATGTCGAACAACTCGATGGTGTGCGCGGACGGCGCCGAGATCGGCCGCGCGCAATGGCTCCAGGCGCGGGCGGCCCGCATCGAACCCGAAGCCGCGATGAATCCGGTGCTGCTGAAACCCGGGAGCGATCGCCGCAGCCACGTCGTCGCGCTCGGGAAACCGTTCGGCACGCTGGAAGCGGGAGAGTACGCGACGGGCCGGGCCGGGCTCGCCGAGATCGCGTTCGACACGTTCTCTTCGCTGCGAAAGCGTTTCGACGTCGTGCTGTGCGAAGGCGCGGGAAGCCCGGCCGAGATCAACCTGCGCGAAGGCGACTACGTCAACATGGGGCTGGCGCGGCGCTTCGGCCTGCCCGTGGTCGTCGTCGGCGACATCGACCGCGGCGGGGTCATGGCCGCGATGTTCGGCACCCTCGCCCTGCTGTCCGCCGAAGACCAGGCGCTGGTTTCGGGCTGGCTGGTCAACAAGTTCCGCGGCGACGTGGGCCTGCTCCGGCCGGGGCTGGAGACGCTGGAGAAGCTCACCGGCCGCGAGGTCTTCGGCGTGCTGCCCTGGCTCGACCAGGTGTGGATCGACTCGGAGGACGCGCTGGCCGCCGCGGGCTGGGGCGCCTCCGGCGGGTCGCTGCGGGTCGCCGTCGTGCGGTTCCCGCGGGCCTCCAACGCGACCGACGTCGACGCGCTCGCCGCCGAGCCCGGGGTCTCGGTCGCGCTGACCACCGATCCGGACACGGTCCGGTCCGCCGACGTGGTGATCCTGCCGGGCTCCCGCGCGACCGTGGACGATCTGGCGTGGCTGCGGGCACGTGGCCTGGCGGACGCCGTGCGCACGCGGGCCGAGGCGGGACGTCCGGTGCTGGGGATCTGCGGCGGCTACCAGATGCTGGCCGCCGAAATCGAGGACGACGTCGAATCGGGCGCCGGGATCGTCCCCGGTCTCGGTCTGCTGCCGACGCGCGTCTCCTTCAGCGCCGACAAAGTGCTGGCCCGGCCGACGGGTTCGTGGCGCGGGCAATCCGTGGAGGCGTACGAGATCCACCACGGCACCGTGACCGCCACCGGCCCCGCCGAGTCCTTTTTGGACGGATACCGGCGGGGCGCGGTGTGGGGCACGATGTGGCACGGTGCCTTCGAGAACGACGGATTCCGGCGCGCGTGGCTGGGCGAGGTGGCGGACTGGTCACCCGCCGCCGGGGCACCGGGGTTCGGCGCGCTGCGGGAAAGCATGCTCGACAGGCTCGCCGACGCCGTCGAAGAGCACGTCGACACCGCCCGGCTCCTGCGCCTGATCGAGGACGGTGCCGACGGCTCCCTGCCTTTCGTGCCGCCCGGCGTCTAGGCCCGCACGGCTTCCTTGTGCTTCAAAGCCTTCTCGGCCAAAGCGCCGAAGGCCAGGCCGAGCGCGGTCCAGAGCACCACCTGCGTGCCGACCGACGCGAGCCGGAAGGTCCACAGCGTGGAACCCGGGAACCCTTCGGGGACCTCGTCGATCGACGGCAGCAGCGCCGCCGCCACCGAGATCAGCACGACGTACCCGCCCGCGGCGAGCAGACCGCCGCGCCAGGCGCCGAGTTTGTCGGCCAGCTTCCGCCCGAACGCCGCGGCGAGGATGCCGATCAGCAGCGAAAGCGCGACGAAGCCGAAGTACAGCGAAGTCCGGCTCCCGATCGTGCCCGCCTGGCCGACCGCGGGCGGATTCCCCGGGTACTTCAGGAACGGCACGAGGAACACGACCACGAAGGCACCACCCGCGAGCAGCGCCGCGGTCACCCTCGGCCGCAGCGTGCCGAGGCGGCCGTAGGTGAAGGCGAACGCGAGCGAGAACAGCCCGCCGACCGCGACGCCGTACAGGCCGACGCCGGTCAACAGGCCGACGGTGCTCTGCACACCACGCGTGACGAGCTCTTCCTCCGCCGCCTCGGCGTGTTCGTGGGCTCCGGGAGCACTGTGCGAATGAGCGGCGGTGCCTTCGAGACCGATGGCGGTCTCGACCGAAGGCTCACCGAAGAAGTACGCGAAAAGGGTCGCCAGGACACCGGCGACCAGGCCCGCGAGCATGCCGCGGACCAGCAAGGTCCTCATCATGGGGCGCTTGCCCGCCTAGTGGCAGGGGAAGGCCAGCAGGTGCCGGCCGTCGTGGACGAACTCGTGGACGTACGAGTTCGCGAACACCGACACCGCGCCCTGCTCGGCGCTGACGAAGTACAGCGTGATCAGCGAAAGGAGGATGACGAGCACCGCCCAGGGCAAGATCTCGCGGACGGGGATCCGGACGGGGACGGGAACTGCGGCTACCGCTTCGGACATGGCGGTGGGACCTCCTCGGGCTAGCGCGGCCTCTTCAGGGGTGTCACGACGGCTCCGGGTCTGGCTTCCCCGATGTCTCGGGGTCACAGTGGCGCGACCGCGCGGATTCTCACCGCGTTCCGGGTGCCGTCGTCTGGCCGACCGAGCGTAGGTCGCCACGAAGCGTCCGGTCAATGTGACGGAACCCGATCGGCGCAGGCTCGTGACGTCACGGGCATCCACCGATCGGTTGATGGGGGCTCCACCAACGACAGCCTCAGCCGTGGCCACGCGGTTGATTCGGCGGACCCGCGCCGCGCGGCATGGTCGTCTTATGGCAATCATCGAGGTGGAAGACCTCGTCAAACGCTACGGCGACCACACCGCGGTGGACGGGGTCGGATTCGCCGTCGAGCAGGGCGAGATCTTCGGCATCCTGGGCCCCAACGGGGCAGGCAAGACCACGACGGTCGAATGCGTCGAGGGGCTGCGTGTCCCGGACGGCGGCACCATCCGGGTCTGCGGGATCGACCCGCGCAGCGAAACCGGCGAGCTGCGGCAGCTGCTCGGCGCGCAGCTGCAGGAAAGCGAGCTGCCGGACAAGTTGAAGGTCGGCGAGGCGATGGAGCTGTACGGCTCCTTCTACCGCGAACCGGCCGACTGGCGGGAACTTCTCGGCATCCTCGACCTGACCGACAAGACCGGCACCCAGTTCCGCAGGTTGTCCGGTGGGCAGAAACAGCGGCTGTCGATCGCGCTCGCGCTGATCGGCAACCCGAGGGTGGCGGTGCTCGACGAGCTCACGACCGGCCTGGACCCGCAGGCGCGCCGTGACGCGTGGGGCCTGATCGAGCGCGTCCGCGACCGCGGCGTGACGATCCTGCTGGTCACGCATTTCATGGAGGAAGCGGAACGACTGTGCGACCGGATCGCGGTGATCGATTCCGGCCGTGTCGTCGCGCTCGACACCCCGGCCGGGCTGGTCGCCCGCGTCGACGACCGGCAACGCATCCGGTTCCGGCCGTCCGCCCCGCTGGACCACTCCGTGCTGGCCGCGCTGCCCGAGGTCGCCTCGGTCGACCGCGCGGGCGACCAGCTCGTCGTGACCGGCACGGGCGACCTGCTGCTCGCCGTCACCACCGTGCTCGCCCGCAACCAGGTCACCGCGGCAGGCCTGCGGGTCGAGCAGGCGTCGCTGGACGACGCGTTCGTCGCGCTCACCGGCCGCCCCATCGACTCCTGAGGAGAACACCATGTCCGCCCTCGCCCGGCTCACCGTCGCCGAGACCAAACTCTTCTTCCGCGAGCCGATGCTCGTGTTCTTCGTGCTCGCGTTCCCGCCGCTCCTGCTCGTCGTCCTCGGCGCGTTCCCCGCGCTGCGAGAACCCAGCGCGGATCTCGGCGGCGCCAGGGTGATCACCCTGTACCTGCCGATCGTCGTCACGATGGGCCTCGCCCTGTTCGCGCTCAACAGCGTGACCCAGCTGCTCGCCACCTACCGGGAGAAGGGCGTGCTGCGGCGGATGCGGACCACCCCGGTCGAACCGCACGTCCTGCTCGGCGCGCAGCTGCTGATGTCCACGATCATGTCCGTGGCGACGATGCTGGTCGTGCTGGCCATCGGCAGGGTGCTGTACGACGTGGGCCTGCCCCGGCAGCTGCCCGCGTACCTCATCGCCTACCTGCTGACGGCGCTCGCGATGTTCGCGATCGGCCTGCTGGTCGCCTCCGTCGCGCCGACCGGCAAGAGCGCGGGCGCGATCGGGACCCTGCTGTTCTTCCCGATCCTGTTCTTCGCCGGTCTCTGGGTGCCGCGCGCCGAGATGAACGACGTCCTGCGGAAGATCAGCGACTTCACCCCACTGGGCGCGGGCGTGCAATCATTGCAGGACGCCGCCGCCGGTCACTGGCCGCAACCACTGCAGGTGGCGGTCTTACTGGGGTGGACGATCGTGGCAGGCGGGCTGGCCGCCCGGTACTTCCGCTGGGAGTGAGTCGTGGGGATCGAAGCGGAGCTGCGTGCGGAGTCCGACCACTGGGAACGGGTCGAGACGACGGTCTTCAAGGTCCTTCCGTACGTCCTGCTGGCGATCGGCGTCCTCATCTCGGTGCTGCTGCCGATCTGGCGGGTGCCGGTGCACCTCCCGGCCGTGCTCGCGCTTTCGGCCGGGATCCTGGCCTGGTCCTTCTGGTTCCACACGCTTCACCCGGAATGGCATCGGAACGGGCCGCTGATGGGCCTGTACTACACGGGGCTGATGGCGCTGACGGCCTGCCTGGTCGCGGTCGCGCCGTGGTTCGGCCTGTTCGCCTTCATCGGCTACCCCCAGGCGTTCCACTACCTGAAAGGCCGCTGGCGGTACGTCGGGGTCGCCACCACGTCCGTGATCTCGGCGGTGGCGTACCTGGGTGGGCTGGCCGGGATCCAGGAAGAGGGCATGTGGGTGGCGTGGGCGGCGCTCAGCGTGATCATCACCGTGCTGTCCGGGGCCTTCTCCCGGATCGCCGAGCAGTCGGACCAGCGCAACCTCAAACAGAAGCAGGCGCTCACCGAACTGCACGAGGCGAACACCAGGCTGGAGGCGGCGCTGGAGGAGAACGCCGGCCTGCACGCCCAGCTGCTGGTCCAGGCCAGGGAAGCCGGGGTGCTCGACGAGCGGCAGCGGATCGCCAGGGACATCCACGACACCCTGGCCCAGGGGCTGGCAGGCATCCTCACCCAGCTCCAGGCCGCCGAGCAGACCCTGGACGAGCCCTCGGCGCCGCACCGGCACGTGACGAACGCGATGAACCTCGCGAGGGAAAGCCTGACCGAGGCACGCCGGACGGTGCACGCGGTGCAGCCGGAGCCGCTCGCCGAGGGCAGGCTCCAGGACGCGATCGGCGAGGTGACCAGACGCTGGTCGGAGGTGAACCACATCGAGGCGGTGCTGACCACCACCGGCGATCCCCGGCCCATGCACGCCGATGTCGAGGTGACGCTGCTCCGGGCCGCGCAAGAAGCACTGGCCAACGTGGCCAAGCACGCGAAGGCCGGCCGAGTCGGCCTGACCCTGTCGTACATGGAGGATCTGGTGACGCTCGACGTGCGTGACGACGGCGTGGGCTTCGAGCCGACAGCCAAGCGCGCCAACGGTTCCGCCGACGGCGGGTTCGGGCTGGCCGGGATGCGGCAGCGTGTGCAGCGCCTCGCCGGCCGCCTCGACATCGAGTCGGAGCCGGGCGGGGGCACCGCGCTCTCGGCGTCCGTTCCGGCGATCCCGGCCGGGGCCGAGCGGTGATCTCGCTGCTGATCGTCGACGACCATCCCGTGGTGCGGGACGGGCTGCGGGGCATGTTCAGCGCCGACCCGCGCTTCGAGGTCCTCGGTGAGGCCGGGGACGGTGAGGAGGCCATCGCCGCCGGGGTGAAGCTCCGGCCCGACGTGATCCTCATGGATCTGCGGATGCCGCGGATCGACGGCGTCACCGCCATCGAGGAGCTGGCGAAACGCGGGGTGACCTCGCGGATCCTCGTGCTCACCACCTACGACACGGACAGCGATGTGCTGCCCGCCATCCAAGCCGGTGCCACCGGATACCTGCTGAAGGACGCGCCGAGGGACGAACTGTTCCGTGCGGTGGAGGCGGCCGCGGAGGGGAAGGCGATGCTTTCCCCCTCCGTCGCGACCCGGTTGATGGGGCAGATGCGGCAGCCGGCCTCGGGGCCGCTCTCACAGCGTGAATTGGAGGTCCTGGAATTGATCGCCCAGGGCACGACGAACCGCGAGGCCGCGAAGAGGCTGTTCATCAGCGAAGCGACGGTGAAGACACACCTGCTGCACGTGTACGCGAAACTCGGCGTCAACGACCGGGCGGCCGCCGTGGCCACGGCGTTCTCCCAGGGGTACCTGACCCCGCGCGGCTGACGGAGCCCTGCCGTCCATGGCGGGGCGCATGCCAAAATCCAGCCATGACACCTGCGGTGGCGGCACTCGATGTCGGCGGAACGTCCATCAAGGCGGCCTTGTACGACGCGGACCTGAAGGACCTCGCCAGCCTGCGCGAGCCGACGGCGCGCGGGGCGGACGGCGAGGCACTCGCCGATCAGGTCGCGCGGATCGTGGAAACGCTGGGCAAGCAGGCGGGGACCGGTACGCCGGACGCCGTCGGCGTGGTCATCCCCGGCATCGTCGACGAGGTCGAGCGGGTGGCCCGGTTCTCGGCGAACCTCGACTTCCGGAACGTGCCGTTCGGCGAGCTGCTCGACAGCAGGCTCGGCCTGCCGTTCGCGTTCGGGCACGACGTCCGCGCGGGCGGGCTCGCGGAATTCCGTGTCGGCGCGGGCAAGGGCTGCACCGACGCCGCCTTCATCCCGGTCGGCACCGGGATCGCGGCCGCGCTCCAGCTCGACGGGCGGCTGTACGCCGCGGGCGGGCAAGGCGGCGAGATCGGGCATATCGACGTCGGCCACCGGCTGCCGTGCGGTTGCGGCGCGACCGGATGCCTCGAAGCGATCTCCTCCGCTTCGGCCATCGCCCGCCGCTACAGCGAGCACACCGGGCGGCCCGCCGAAGGCGCCGAGCAGGTGGTCGACGCCGCCCGCCACGGTGACGAGGCCGCGATCTCCGTGGTCAACGACGCGCTCGAGGGGCTCGGCCACGGCATCAAGACCCTGGTCACCCTGCTCGCACCGGAAGTCGTCGTCCTCGGCGGCGGTCTGTTCACCGCGGGCGACTACGTCCTCGAGCCGGTGCGGGCCTGGCTGGCGGCGAACCTGCAGTTCCAGCGGATGCCCGAACTGCGGATCGCGCGCCTCGGCGACGAGGCGGGCAGGCTCGGCGCGGCGCTGCTGGCGCTGGACCGGCTCAGTGTCTGATGGTGAACCCGCGTCCGCGATCGACGTCGGCAGGACGCTGCCTGGTCAGCCACCTGCGGATGGCGGTCAGGGCGTCCTGCCACCGCGATAGCGGGGCCTTCGGCCGAGGCGGGTTCACGCGTACGGTTCTGATCGCGGATCCTCTCCCGCTTCGCCGATCGGCTCAAGCCTTGACCACCCGCACGCCTTCCTCTTCGAAGGCGTGCACCCGCGCGGGATCGGCGCGGCCGTCGGTGACGAGCACGTCGACGTCGGCGGTCGCGCAGATCTTCGCGAAGGCGTGACCGCCGAGCTTCCCGCTGTCGGCGAGGACGACGACCTGCCGGGCGCGGGCCGCCATCAGCCGGTTCGTGTTCGCGTCGCCCTCGTGGTGCGCCTGCGCACCGTGCACCGGGTCGAAGGCGTCGACGCCGAGGAACACCAGATCCAGCGAGATCTGGTCGAGGAACAGCTGCGAAAGCGGACCGGACAGGTCGAACGACTGCTGCCGCGCGACCCCGCCGGTCACCACGATCTTGATATTGGGCCGCACGGCGAGTTCGTGGGCGATGTTGAGCGCGTTCGTCACCACGGTCAGCGACGGCCCGCCGGTCGGCTCACTCATGTCCGGGCGGGTCGCGAGTGCGCGGCCGACCTCGGTGCTCGTGATGCCGCCGTTGAGCCCGACCACCATGCCCGGATCGACCATCCTGGCCGCGGCGGCGGAGATCCGTTGCTGTTCCGGCGCGTTGCGCGCGGCCTTGTGCCGCAACGGAAGGTCGTAGGCGACATTGCTCGCGACGGCGCCGCCGCGGGTGCGGACCACGAGATTGCGGCCCGCCAGATGATCGAGGTCCCGGCGGATCGTCGCGGGGGAGACACCGAGTTCGCCCGCCGAAACCTCGACGTCGACTTTTTCCCGCTCTCCCACCATGTCCAATAAAGCCGTCAGCCGTTCATGCCGATTCATCACCAGCTCCCTCCCCGAAGCGCGATGTCGCTTACCGCACCGGACAAAGTACTACGCGTCGCGATACGGCCGGAGAGAAGCGGCGGATTACGGGCGCCGGGAAGAAAGGGCGGAGTGAACGGGCGCCGGCCACCCCCAGTGTGACCGGCGCCCGCCCGGCGGCCGGTACGCCCAGGACCGGCCCGTTTCGCAGGCTATCGCCGCCGACTCCGGACTGATATCCGCTTTACGCCCGTTCCGGTGACGTTCAGCGGATAACGCGATCAGCCCTTGCCGCCGAGTCCGCGCAGGAAGGCGAGTGACGGCATGAAGAAGTAGTCGCCACCCTTCAGCGTCACCGCCTGCGGGATCGGATCCGCGGTCGCCGTCCGCGTGCCCGCCCATTCCGCGGTATAGACGGATTCGGGGCGCGGGCCCTGGCCGATGACCGGATCGAGGCCCGGCGGCTTGACCCCGGCGGCCGGGATCGGGAAGCCCGGGTTGTTCGACCAGTTCTGCTGCGTGAACTCGAACTGGTCGCCCAGCGCCGAATTGAACGCCATGAACAGCAGGCCGACCCCGCCGCTGGGCCGGGCGGACGGCGGCAGATCGGCGTTCGGATCGTCGGCCCGTTCGCCGTAGGGCACACCCCGCCGGGCCATCAGGTGCAGGCGTTCCTGGGGCGGTGGTTCCGCGCCGCCGCTGCCGCGCGGGTTCGTCTTCCGGATGTGCGCCTGGAAGGGGCATTTGGCGCCGGTGATGTCGCTTCCGTAGTCGAAATTGTTCGGTACCGGGCTTTCCGCGCCCTCTTCCCGTTGCGCGGTCAGCGGCGTGCCGTCCTCGAACCGGCCGACGATCATCGCGCCCGCCCGTTCCCGGTCTTCGCCGACGAGGCCCAATTGATCCGCCAGCGCCTCTTCCGACAGCTTGAATCGCCGC
This sequence comes from Amycolatopsis keratiniphila subsp. keratiniphila, assembly GCF_001620365.2. Lineage (GTDB taxonomy): Bacteria > Actinomycetota > Actinomycetes > Mycobacteriales > Pseudonocardiaceae > Amycolatopsis > Amycolatopsis keratiniphila. Next base: position 134,112 of record NZ_LQMT02000014.1, on the reverse strand, counting down.
ACGTTCTGTTCCAATTTGCGGAAAACGAAGTAACTGCCGAAATGGACTTCGGGATCGGGAGCCGCGTGGTCCGGAACGAGCACCTGGTTCAGCGGGGCGCTCGGATCCCAGACGCTGATCCCGTCCGTTCCCGTCTTTTCCCCGTGGATGTCCTCGACCAGGAAGAGCGGCTGGCTCCGGCCGTCGACGTAGCCGAAATGCTCGATCCCGTCGCCATTGGCGTTCACCCTGCCGAATCCGGTTTCCTCGGCGACGACGGAAACGGTCGATGGAATCAGCGCGAGAACCGCGTTCCGGCGTGCGGTCATCGGAGCGTCGGCGCCGTCGCCGATGATGACGACGGCGTGGATCTCGTCGTGGTATCCGCTGTCGAACGTGGAGCGGGGCGGGTCGTTCAGCTTCTCGCGGGTCTCCTGCGCGCGCATGCCCAGGAGGAAGGAATCATCTTGCGGTGCCTCGATTTTCAGGAACCGGTAGCCCGCCGCGGTCAGTCCGGTGCCGACGTAGGGCGTCCCTTTCACGCCTTCGGTCTTGAAGCGCTCGACCTCGGCCAGATGGGTCTTCGCGGACTTCATCAGCGGGACGAGCGAGGCGAGGAACTTCATCGCGCTCCCTGGCTCCGAAAAACGGAGGAAAAGCGCGGAAAAGTGGTCGCGGGCGTGCGCTTTCAGGATGTTCGGCTGTAGTTCTTCGAGCATTTTCGCGGCATCGCCGGTGGCGGTCTTCCATTCCAGCGGCACGGTCAGATCGACGGACATGTCAAGGAACCCCCTCCTTGGGAACCGTCCGGCGGCCCCGGCAGGTCTTGCCGGTCCCCGCCGCCGTACGGGACTTACCCCTTGATACAACCGATACCGAAACCTTGCTGTCATCACCCGCAAGTACACTCTTCCGGCGGTTCTTTCACTCGAAAGAACCAATGCCTCGCTCACTCCCCGCGTTTAGTCCTCTGCTTGCGGTGGTTGCACGCGCAACTACCGCATCCAGAGGACTAAACGCGGCGGGGGCGTGAGGAGGCGGCGCCGCACTCGCGTGATCAAGGCCGGAACTCGCGTGATCGAAGCCGGAACTCGCGTGATCGGAGGCGGAACTCGCGTGATGGGAGGCGGAACATCGAGTGCGGCCTTCAATCACGCGAGTTACGTGCCTGATCACGCGAGATACGCGCCTGATCACGCGAGTCACGACTTTGGTCACGCCGCAGCACCAGACGCCGAGCGCGTGAAGGCCCCCTTCCCTCGGCTCAGCCGAGGGAAGGGGGCCTTCACGCGCGAAACGACCTAGGTGAGCGGCCGGTCGGTCGGAGCGATCGGGGCGGGCAGTACGTCCCGTCCCGTGAGGAACGCGTCCACCCCGGCCGCGGCGGAGCGGCCTTCGGCGATCGCCCACACGATGAGCGACTGGCCGCGGCCCATGTCACCCGCCACGAACACGTTGTCGACGCTGGTCTTGAACGCCTTGTCGCGGGCGACGTTGCCCCGCGGGTCCAGCTCGACGTCGAGCGACTCCAGCAGGCCTTCCCGCTCCGGGCCGACGAAGCCCATCGCGAGCAGCACCAGCTGCGCGGGCAGTTCGCGTTCCGTGCCTTCCACGGGGACGAACTTGCCGCCCTCGTTGCGCACCTCGACCAGCTTCAGCGCCCGCACCCGGCCGTCGGCGTCCGCGACGAACTCCTGGGTGTTGACCGAGTACAGCCGTTCGCCACCCTCCTCGTGTGCGGACGAGACGCGGTAGATCATCGGGTACGTCGGCCACGGATGCGCGTCGGACCGCGAAAGCGGCGGCTTCGGCATGATCTCCAGCTGCGTCACCGACTTCGCGCCCTGGCGGTGCGACGTCCCGACGCAGTCCGCGCCGGTGTCACCGCCGCCGATGACCACGACGTCGAGGCCCTCGGCGCTGATCGGCGAGACGTCCAGCTCACCGGCGGCGACGCGGTTGGCGTGCGGCAGGAACTCCATCGCCTGGTGGATACCGGCGTGCTCGCGGCCGGGGATCGGCAGATCCCGCCACGCGGTCGCGCCGCCGGCGAGGACGACGGCGTCGTACGACGACTTCAGTTCCTCGACGGTGAGGTCGACACCGACGTTCACCGAGGTCCGGAATTCCGTGCCCTCGGCGCGCATCTGGTCCAGACGGCGGTCGAGACGGTGCTTCTCCATCTTGAATTCGGGGATGCCGTAGCGCAGCAGCCCGCCGATCTTGTCGGCCCGCTCGAAGACCACGACACTGTGGCCCGCGCGCGTGAGCTGCTGCGCCGCGGCGAGTCCCGACGGGCCGGATCCGACCACCGCCACCTTCTTGCCGGTGAGCGCCACCGGCTTCTGCGGTGTGACCCAGCCTTCCTCGAAGGCTCGGTCGATGATCGAGATCTCGACCCGCTTGATGGTGACGGGATCGTCGTTGATCCCGAGCACACACGCCGTCTCGCACGGCGCCGGGCAGAGGGTCCCGGTGAACTCCGGGAAATTGTTGGTCGCGTGCAGCCGCTCGGCCGCGTCGCGCCAATCGTCGCGCCAGGTCAGCGTGTTCCACTCGGGGATGAGGTTCCCGAGCGGGCAGCCCTGGTGACAGAACGGGATACCGCAGTCCATGCAGCGCCCGGCCTGCTTCTGCAGCTTCGACGTCGCGAAGTCCTCGTACACCTCGCGCCAGTCCATCAGGCGCAGGTCGACGGGACGGCTCTTGGGCGTCTCGCGAGTGGTGGTCAGAAAGCCCTTGGGGTCAGCCATGTGCGGCCTCCATGATCGCCTCGTTCACGTCACGCCCATCGCGCTCGGCCTTCGCCTGCGCCGCGAGCACGCGCTTGTAGTCCTTCGGCATGACCTTGCCGAACCGGTCGACGGCGGCGTCCCAGTCGGCGAGCAGCGCACGCGCGACGGCGGACTCCGTTTCGTTGTAATGCTTTTCGAGCGCCTCGCGCAGGAAGTCCACATCGGACGAATCCAGCGGGTCGATGTCGACCATCTCCGGGTTGATCCGGTGCGCGGGCAGGTCCAGCACGTAGGCGACGCCGCCCGACATCCCGGCCGCGAAGTTGCGGCCCACGCCGCCGAGCACGACGACCCGGCCACCGGTCATGTACTCGCAGCCGTGGTCGCCGACGCCTTCGACGACGGCCAGCGCGCCCGAGTTGCGCACGCAGAACCGCTCGCCGACCTTGCCGCGGATGAAGATCTCGCCGCTGGTCGCGCCGTAACCGATCACGTTGCCCGCGATGATGTGCTCTTCCGCGTTGTACCGCGCCACCTTCGGCGGCCGCACGATCAGCCGCCCGCCGGACAGGCCCTTGCCGACGTAGTCGTTGCCGTCGCCGTAGAGCCGCAGCGTGATGCCCTTGGGCACGAACGCGCCGAACGACTGACCGGCGGTGCCGGTGAAGGTCACGTCGATCGTGTTGTCCGGCAGGCCTTCGCCACCCCACCGCTTGGTGAGCTCGTGGCCGAGCATGGTGCCGACGGTCCGGTTCACGTTGCGCACCGGCAGTTCCAGCCGCACCTTGTCGCCGGACGACAGCGCGCCCTCGGCGAGCTGGATCAGCGTGTTGTCGAGTGCCTTCTCCAGCCCGTGGTCCTGCACGGTCTGCTGGTGACGCAGGCCGGCGGGGGCCATGTCGGGCACGTGGAAGATCGGCGTCAGGTCGAGACCGGCGGCCTTCCAGTGATCGATCGCCTTGCGCTTGTCCAGCATTTCCGCGTGGCCGACGGCCTCGGCGATGGACCGGAAACCCAGCTCCGCAAGGTATTCCCGGACCTCCTGGGCGATGAACTCGAAGAAGTTCACCACGTACTCCGCCTTGCCGCTGAACTTCTCGCGCAGCTTCGGGTTCTGCGTCGCGACGCCGACCGGGCAGGTGTCGAGGTGACACACCCGCATCATGATGCAGCCGGACACCACCAGCGGCGCCGTCGCGAAACCGAACTCCTCGGCCCCGAGCAGCGCGGCGATGACGACGTCGCGGCCGGTCTTGAGCTGGCCGTCGGTCTGCACGACGATCCGGTCACGCAACCGGTTGGCCAGCAACGTCTGCTGCGTCTCGGCGAGCCCGAGTTCCCACGGGCCGCCCGCGTGCTTGATCGACGACAGCGGCGAAGCGCCCGTGCCGCCGTCGTGCCCGGAGATGAGCACGACGTCCGCGTGTGCCTTGGAAACACCGGCCGCGACCGTGCCGACACCGACCTCGGACACGAGCTTCACGTGGATACGCGCGGCCGGGTTGGCGTTCTTGAGGTCGTGGATCAGCTGCGCCAGATCCTCGATCGAGTAGATGTCGTGGTGCGGCGGCGGGGAGATCAGCCCGACACCCGCCGTGGAGTGCCGCGTCTTCGCGATCCACGGGTACACCTTCGCGCCGGGCAGCTGGCCGCCCTCGCCGGGCTTCGCGCCCTGCGCCATCTTGATCTGGATGTCGTCGGCGTTGACCAGGTACTCGCTCGTGACACCGAACCGGCCGCTCGCGACCTGCTTGACCGCGCTGCGGCGCTCGGGGTCGTAGAGCCGTTCCGGATCCTCGCCGCCCTCACCGGTGTTCGACTTGCCGCCGAGCCGGTTCATCGCGATGGCCAGGGTTTCGTGCATCTCCGCCGAGATCGACCCGTAGGAGATCGCGCCGGTCGCGAACCGCTTGACGATCTCGGAGACCGGCTCGACCTCCTCGATCGGGACCGCGGGCCGCTCGCCGATCTTGAAGTCGAACAGGCCGCGCAGCGTGTACAGCTTCTGCGCCTGGTCGTCGACGGCCTTCGTGTACTCCTTGAAGACCTCGTACTTCCCGGCACGCGTGGAGTGCTGCAGCTTGAACACCGTCTGCGGGTTGAACAGGTGCGGCTCGCCCTCGCGGCGCCACTGGTAGTCCGCGCCGGTCTCCAGCTCGCGGTGATTCGCGCGGAACCCGTCACGCGGGAACGCCCGGCGGTGCCGTTCGGCGACCTCCAGCGCGATCGTGTCGAAGCCGATCCCGCCGAGCCGGGACGTGGTGCCGGTGAAGCAGTTCTGGATGACCTCGTCGCCGAGCCCGACCGCTTCGAAGATCTGCGCGCCGGTGTAGGAGGCCACTGTGGACACACCCATCTTCGACATCGTCTTGCGGACGCCCTTGCCCAGCGCCTTGATCAGGTTCGCGGTCGCCTGCTTGGCGGTGGCACCGGCGATCAGGCCCTGATCGGCCATCTCCTCGACGGTCGCCATCGCCAGATACGGGTTCACCGCCGCGACGCCGTAGCCGATCAGCAACGCGATGTGGTGCACCTCGCGCGCGTCACCCGCCTCGACGATGAGGCCGACCTGCGTGCGGGTCTTCTCGCGCACCAGGTGGTGGTGCACCGCGCCGGTGAGCAGGAGCGACGGGATGGCCGCGTGGTCTTCGTCGATCCCGCGGTCGGACAGCACGATCAGCCGCGCGCCCTCGGCGATGGCCGCGGACACCTCGGCGCGGATCTCGTCGAGCCGCCGCACGAGCGCCTCGCCGCCCCCGTGGACGTCGTAGGTGCCCTGCACGGTGACCGCCTGGAACTCCGGCAGGTCGCCGTCGTCGTTGACGTGCACCAGCTTCGCGAACTCGTCGTTGTCCAGCACCGGGAACGGCAGCACGATGCGGCGGCACGACTTCGCGTCGGCCTGCAGCAGGTTCGGCTCCGCGCCCAGCTGGGTGCCCAGCGAGGTGACCAGTTCCTCGCGGATCGCGTCCAGCGGCGGGTTGGTCACCTGGGCGAAGAGCTGGATGAAGTAGTCGAAGAGCAGCCGCGGACGGCTGGACAGCGACGCGATGGGGGAGTCGTTGCCCATCGAACCGATCGGCTCCGCGCCGGTGCGGGCCATCGGTTCGAGCAGGACGTCGAGCTCCTCCTCGGTGTAGCCGAACGCCTGCTGACGGCGCACGAGCGCGGCGTGCGGCGGGATCTCGCGCTCACGCTCGGGAAGCCCGTCGAGCGGGAGCAGCCCGTCTTCGACCCATTCGTCGTACGGGTGCTCGGTGGCGAGCTCGTTCTTGATCTCCTCGTCCTCGACGATCCGGCCGGCGGCCGTGTCCACGAGGAACATGCGGCCCGGCTCCAACCGTCCTTTGCGGACGATCGTGGACTGCTCCAGCTCCAGCACGCCGACCTCGCTGGCGAGGACGACGAGGCCGTCTTCGGTGACCCAGTACCGGGCGGGGCGCAGGCCGTTGCGGTCGAGGACCGCGCCGATCTGGGTGCCGTCGGTGAAGGAGACCAGCGCGGGGCCGTCCCACGGCTCCATCAGCGTCGAGTGGAACTCGTAGAACGCGCGGCGCGCGGGGTCCATCTCCTGATGGTTCTCCCAGGCCTCCGGGATCATCATCAGCACCGCGTGGGGCAGCGAGCGGCCGCCGAGGTGGAGCAGTTCCAGCACCTCGTCGAAGGACGCCGAGTCGCTCGCGCCACGGGTGATGATCGGGTAGATCCGCTTGAGGTCACCGGGGATCAGGTCGGATTCGAGCAGCGCCTCACGCGCGTCCATCCAGTTCCGGTTGCCGCGCAGCGTGTTGATCTCGCCGTTGTGGGCGACGTACCGGTACGGGTGCGCCAGCGGCCACGACGGGAAGGTGTTGGTGGAGAAACGGGAGTGCACCAGGCCGATGGCGCTGGTGACGCGCTCGTCGGTGAGGTCGGCGAAGAACTTCTCGACCTGCGGCTCCGTGAGCATTCCTTTGTAGACGATCGTACGTGAGGAGAGGCTGGGGAAGTAGACGTCGTCCTCGACGAGTTCGTGCTCGGCGCGTTTGCGCACCACGAAGGCCGCGCGCTCCAGCTCCAGGCCCTCCAGCGCGTCGTTGCCCGCCAGGAAGAGCTGGCTGAAATACGGCATGGTCTCGGCCGCGCCGGTGCCGACGTGTTCGGTGTGGACCGGCAGATCACGCCAGCCGAGCACGCGCATGCCCTCTTCGGCGGCGACGCGCTCGATGGTCGTCATCGCGCGGCCGCGGGCGTTTTCGTCCTGCGGAAGGAAAGCCGTGCCGACGGCGTAGGCGCCGGGCGCGGGAAGGTCGAAGCCGACGACCTCGCGATAGAACTCGTCGGGGACCTGGATGAGGATCCCGGCGCCGTCGCCGGTCTCCGGGTCGGCGCCGCGGGCCCCGCGATGTTCCAGGTTCCGCAGCGCGATCAGCGCTTTGGCGACGATGCCGTGATCGCGTTTACCGGAGAGATCGGCGACGAACGCGACACCGCAGGCGTCGTGTTCGAACTCCGGGTCGTACAGGCCTTCGGGGGCCTTGCTGCCCTTGTAGCTGGCATGGTGGGTCACGGCTGGCCGCCTCCCAAGGCGTCGGCGCGACCGGTAACACTCCGTTCGGGTGGTTCGGACGTGAACCAGTTAACGGAGTGGTCCGGGACCGCGATGGTCAGTCGAGAGGGAACGATCCCGCCCGCGGAAACGGGGGCAGGCCTCGTAGAGCCGCACTGCACTGGGCGGCCGATGCGCATATCGGTACTGCTGTGCACGTGGGTGCCGCCTGGCCGCTGTGGTGGGTGGCTGGCGGGTACACGTGTTACTCCCGGGTTCGCCGGTCTTATGACGATAGTGTGAAATCGCTGTTATCGACATACGTCGCTTGGTCGGGGTGGGAAATGCCACGCGGGCGTTGACTTCAAACATCATCTGCCCACTGGCTGGAATGACGTGTCCACTGAGTGGAGCATCAGCCCGCTGACCTGCGGTTATCACTGCCCGGCTCGTCCGAAAGTGTGACCTGGGTCGCGCGGGAGAGTGGGTTTCGCCGGTGTTGCGATGACCCCGGGTGACCGCCGAATCGCCCGAACGGCAGAGTGGGCTGCCCGGTTTGAGAGGCTTGGCCGATGGCGGATCGTTATCTCACCGTGGCGGGTACCGGGGTCCACGAGATCGAAATCCGGCGGTCGCGCTTCCTCTGCGCGCTCGCCCCGGTCACCTCGGAAGAGGCCGCCCGCGAGGTGATCGCCGCCAGGAAGAAGGCCGATCCGGCGGCCCGACACCACTGTCACGCGTTCGTGTTGGGCGCCGACGGCCGCACCCAGCGCTCCAGTGATGACGGGGAGCCCGCGGGCACGGCGGGCACCCCGATGCTCGAGGTGCTCCGCCGCCGCGAGCTGACCGACACCGTCGCCGTGGTGACCCGCTACTTCGGCGGGGTCCTGCTCGGCGCCGGCGGGTTGATCCGCGCGTACGGGCAGGCCGTTTCGGAGGCGGTCGACGTCATCGGGGTGCGGGAGTACCGGCGGCTGCGGCTGGTGGAGGTCGTCGTCGACTACGACCGGGCCGGCCGTCTGGAGAACGACATCCGCTCGTCGCCGTACCTGCTGCACGCGACGCGCTTCGAGGACGTCGCGCATTTCGACGTCGGGCTCGCGCCGGACCAGGGGGACGCGTTCCACGCCTGGCTCGCCGACCTCACCGGCGGGGAGGCCCTGGCCGAGGAGATCGGCGAAACCTGGCTGCCCACCGGCCGCATTTAGTCCTCTGGATGCGGTTTGGGCGCCGACCGCCACTCGTCCAGGGTGATGGCGTACTCGACCTCGCCCTCCTCCGCGCCGGGGATCGGGTGGTCGAAGTGCTCGTGATAGGTCCGGACGTGGCGCATCCCGATCTTCTCCATCACCCGGCGGGACCCCAGGTTCACCGCCATGGTCGCCGCCCAGATCCGCCGGGCCCCCAATTCGGTGAACCCCTTCTCCAGGAGCGCGAGCGAACCTTCGGTCGCATACCCCTTGCCCCAGGAAGACCGGTTCAGCCGGTAACCCAGCTCGGGATCGTCCGTGTGGTGCCCCCGCAGCGGGCGGAAATGGAACCACCCCAGGAAATCCCCGCTCGCCTTCTCGATCGCCGCCCAGAACCCGTAACCGGGGAAACGCTCGTAGTAACCGAGAAATGCGGGAAGGTCTTGGTTTTCGATCTCCGCCCGGTCGGCGGGTTCGCCCCCATTGAGGTACCGCATGACTTCGGGATCGTTGTAGAGCGCGAACAGCTCGTCGACGTCGGCGCCGGTGAACTGCCGCAGCACGAGCCGCTCGGTCTCCAGGAAGACACGCATCACGAGATCGTGGCGCTCCCAGCGCGCCCCCGCAAACGCTTTTAGGCGGCGGCCAGCGGAGGGAACGCGCCTTCCAGTGCCATCGCCCCGGCCTCGGTGAGCAGCGCGGGAACGCGCTCGCCCCATCGGCCGCCCCGCGCGGGCATCACCAGGCCGAGGTGGGCGAGGCGATGCGCGGTGTGCTGGTCGCAGCAGGCGAGACCGTCGACGAACAGATCCGGCTCGCAACTGCAGCTGATCTCGGCGTGGCCCTCGGCCACGGCTCTCAGGGTGGCCCGCTCACGATGGTTCAGGCCCGTCCGAACGTCCATGGCGCGCCTCCTTTCCGTTTCCGCTGTGAACAGTCAAACCCATACCCCCGACAGTTTCCGTCTCCTACGATGCGAAGTCTCGGATTTCGGGCGTACTTAGGGGTGGTGTGTCGGGTATTCCGGGGTGACGACCTAGGGGGTGTCACCCGGTATTCGGCGCGGAAGGGGTTCCAGCTCGGTCTTGCGCAGATGCCGGAAAATGATCGAACTCCGGAATCCGATGATCTCTTTGCGCTTCGCCAATCGATCCACCAGGAATGCGTGGAGCTGATCGACGTCCTGGGCGGCGACGTGGATCAGGAAATCGTCGCTGCCCGCCGTGACGAAAACGGAGAGGACCTCCGGCAATTCCGCGACCGAACGCTGGAAGGAATCGATCACCTCCCGGCTCAGCGGCCGCACCTGCGCCGAGACCATCGCCTGGACGCCGCGGTTGAGGCTGCGCAGGTCGATGTCGGCGTGATACCCGCGGATGACGCCGCGCTCCCGCAGCAGCCGCGTCCGTTCCAGGCAGGTCGACGGCGCGACGCCGACCTTGCGGGCGATGTCGCGGTTCGACTGCCGCGCATCCGCCTGGAGTTCCCGGATGATCGCCGAATCAAGTTCGTCCACGTCCACTCCTTCGCCGGGCCTGCCGAATATCGTTCGGCAAAGCCCCTGTAGTCCTGCGCATCAGCCTAGCTTCGGCGCATTCAGTCGGCTAAATGCGGAGAAGGGGAGCCAGATGTCCGTACAGGAGCTGGTCGTCCGGCGGGGGCGCCGGTCCGGGGTGACGACGATGGTGGCCGTGCATTCGAGCACGCTCGGCCCGGCCGTCGGCGGCTGCCGGTTCAAGATCTATCCGCGCGTCCACGACGCGATCGACGACGTGCTGCGGCTGTCCGCGGCGATGACCCGCAAATGCGCGGTCGCGGGTCTGGACTTCGGCGGCGGCAAGAGCGTCGTCGCGCTCGATGGCGTGCCGTCCGCCGAGCGGCGGCGCGAAATCCTGCTGGACCACGCCGACCTCATCGCCTCACTCGACGGTGCGTATCTCGCCGGGCCCGACGTCGGAACCGGTCCGGAGGACATGCTCGTGCTGCGCGAGCGGACCCCGCACGTCTTCTGCCTGCCCGAGGAGCACGGCGGCACCGGTTCTTCGAGCGGGCCGACCGCCGTCGGGGTGCTCGCCGCCCTGCGAGCGGGCGCGCGGGCGGTCTTCGGCGACGACGACATGAACGGTCGCAAGGTGGTCATCAGCGGTTACGGCTCGGTCGGCGCCCATCTGGCCGCCGCGCTGGCCACGCGGGGCGCCGAGGTCGTCGTGTCCGATGTGGACGGCCGTCGCCTCGCCGCGGCCCGCGAGCAAGGGCTCAAACAGGTGGCGCCGGAGAAGGTGCTCGGCATCGAGGCCGACGTCCTGATCCCCGCGGCCGTGGGTGGGGTCTTCGGTCCGGGAACCGAGGTCGCCGCGCCGCTCGTCGTCGGCCCGGCCAACAACCAGCTCACCGACGACACCGTTGCCGAAGGCCTCGCCGCCCGGGGAGTCCTGTGGATCCCGGATTTCGTCGCGAGCGCCGGGGGAGTCGTCTACACCCTCGGCCGCGAGAAGGAGAACCTCACGCACGCGGAGGCGCTCACCCGGGTCGAAGCCCTGGAGAAGACCACGCAAGAGATCCTCGACGCCGCTTCGGCCAACGGCACCACGCCGTTGGCCGAAGCGGACGCGCTCGCCGAAACGAGACTCACTTCTGGTGCGGGGCCACGTACTCCTTCGCCTCGGGAGCCTCGAACAGCGGTTTGACGTAGCGGACGCCGCCCTCGGCCGACGCGTCCGGTGTCGCCGCGTACACCTGACGCGTCGCCGGGGTGCCCGCCTTCGAGAAGTCCAGTGCCGCCACGAGGTCGCCCGTGCTCGCCGACGTCGTCTGCTTCAGTGCCGCGGCGATGCCCTCACGGGTGAGGTCCTTGTTCTCGCAGGCCTTCTTGAGCACCGCGCCCCACACCTCGCCGACCGCGTAGCCGTAGGGGATCCCGCCGTTCGGGGTCTCCTTGTACGCCGCCTTGTACTTCGTGGCGACTTCCTTGGCCTTGGGGATGTCGGCGGAGAACGGGACGCTGCTGGCGACGATCGTCAGCTTGTCCAGCGCGTTCGCCGCGGGGCTCTTCAGCAGCACGGGGTCGAACACCGGGTTGTTGCCCAGCACGGGCACGTCGAGCCCGAGCGCCTTGTTCGCCGCGAGCGCGGAACCGGTCTGCGCCGGGGAAGTGGTCAGGACGATGGCCTTGACGCCGTCGCCCTTGAGCCCGGTGACGATATTGGTGAGGTCGTTGTCGGTGGAGGTGATCTTGACCTCCTTCACCGTCAGGTTGTGCTTCTTCGCGTAGTACTGCGAGCCGCGCAGGCCGTTCTTGCCGTACTCGCCGTCGATGTAGACGTGCCCGATCGTGTCGCCGTCCTTCACCAGGCCCTTTTCCTGGAAGTACGAGAGCCCGTCGATGATCTCCAGGTCGTACGTCGTCCCGACGATCATCACGTACTGGTTGTCGAGCAGTTCCGAAGACCACGACGCGGGCGCCGCGACGGTCTTGTCCGAGGCGATGTTCTGCTTCAGCGCGGCCACCACCGGCGAGCCGAGCAACTGCACGAAGCCGAGTACCTTCGGCTCGATCTGCGGATACAGCGTCTTCGCCGTGTCCGCCTTGTAGCCGTGGTCGACGGTCTCGAGTTCGACCTGACGGCCGCACACCCCGCCCGCGGCGTTGAAGTCCTTGGCCCACAACTCGTTCCCCTGCGTGATGCCGAGCCCGAGGTTCTTGAACACCCCGGTCTTGTCGGTCATCACGCCGAGGGTGATCTCCGAGGCCGTCACCCCTTTGCCGGCCTTGACGCCCGAACCGTCCGCCCCCGAGGACCCCGAGTCGCCCGCTTTCGTGCTGCACGCCGAAAGGGCGAGGACCGCCGCCAGCGCGACGGCCGGATATGTACGCTTCATTTGTCTTGCTCCTCCGGGAGATGAGGTTTCCTGGCGGGTGTGATCCGTCGGCCGATCGCGGCGAGTCCGCCCGGTTCGAAGAGCACCACGAGGATGATCGCGGCGCCGTAGACGAACGAACTGACCAGGATCGGGGTCAAGGCGCCGTCCCCGGTTCCGGAGAACCAGCCGAGATCGGCGGAGTACAGCGAAAGCACCTGCGGCAGCCCGTTGACGATCAGCGCGCCCACCAGCGCGCCGGGCACCGAGCCGAGTCCCCCGATGATCACCATGGCCAGGAAGGCGATGGAGATGTTGATCCCGTACGTGCCGAATTCGCTCTCGTCGGGTTTGAGGATGTCGAACCACAGCACGGTCATCGCGCCCGCGAGCCCCGCGTACGCCGACGAGACCGCGAACGCGCCGGCCTTGGCGCGCGTGACGCTGACGCCCATCACGGACGCGGCGGCCTCGTTGTCCCGCACCGCCCGCCACGACCGGCCGACCCGGCTGCGCACCGCCGCCTTGGCGACCACGAACGCGAGCACGGTCAGCAGCAGGAACAGGTACCAGAGCCGTTCCGCCTGCCGGATCGGCACACCCATCAGCTCGATCTCGGGGCCGTCGTTGGTGAACGGGAAGCCGAACAACGAGAACGGTTCCGGGGTGCGCCCGGTCGATGTCCCGCCGGTCAGCGTCTCGGCCGACTGTCCGAAGTAGAGCCCGAGGAACACCAGTGAAAGCGAGGCGACACCGAGGTAGATCCCGCGCAGCCGTCCGGAGACCGGTGCGAACGCCAGCCCCAGCAAGGCGGCGATGACCACCGCGCCGACCAGCGACAGCCCGGGGTCGAGCCCGAGGCCGAACACGCGCTCGTCGTCGGCCGGTCCGGAAAGGACGGTGTATCCGGTCGCTCCCGCCAGCAGGAAGAACGCGTGCGCCAGCGACAACTGCCCGGCCTGCCCGACCAGCAGCGTCAGCCCGATCGCGCCGACCCCGCCGATCATCATGTACTGCCCGGCCTTCAGCCAGGCGGCGTCGAGGTACAGCGGGATCGCGAGCAGGACGACCAGCAGCGCGACCCAGGCCAGCGCCTTGAGCAGGCGTCCCCGATCGCGTTTCGGGGGCGGCGCAGTCGGTGCGGCGGCGGGGGTTTTCACGGCGGTGTCAGACACGTGTGCTCTCCCTCGTCCCGAACAACCCCGACGGCCGCACCACCAGGACCACGAGCATCACCAGGAAGACCGCGCTCTTGGAGAAGTCGAACGACACGTACTGCGCCGAAAGCGCCTCGACCAGCCCGACGACCAGGCCGCCCACCACCGCGCCCGCCGTCGAGTCCAGCCCGCCGAGGACGGCCGCGGGGAACGCGGCGAGCGCGATGGAGTGCGTGCCGCGGGACAGCCCCGCACCGGAGAAGTCCTGCGTGGCGATGAAGAGCACCGCGACCCCGGCGAGCACGCCCGCGACCACCCAGGCGGTCGCCGTCACCCGGGAGCTGCGGATCCCCATCAGCGCGGCGGCTTCGCGGTTCTCGGCCTGTGCCCGTATCGCGACGCCCCAGTTCGAGTACTTGAACGCCAGCGTGAACGCGGTGATCAGCACGGCGGCGACGAGCAGCGCCACCAGATGCGTGCGGAACAGCGTGATCCCGCCGAGCTGGAACGGTTTCGCGTCCCAGGCGTCGCCGAGGAACGGCAACGTGACGCCGAGCCGCCGCACGATCTCCTCGGTGACGATCACGTCGACGCCGATGGTCAGCAACGCCAGGCTGTTCGCGTCGGCGTGCCGCGAACGGGACAACAGGAACCGTTCCAGCAGGAGGGCGAGCAGACCCGCCGAGACGATGCCGACCAGCGAGGCACCCACCCAGCCGAGTGCTTCGCGGGTCACGACGACCAGGTAGCCGCCGAAGAGCACGAGCGAGCCGTGCGCGAAGTTGACCACCTCGGTGGCCTTGAAGATGATCACGAAACCCAGCGCCAGCAACGCGAACACCGCGCCCTTGCCGAGCCCGTTCACCACGAGTTGCAGGAATGTGTTCACGCCGTGGCCTCCGTGCCGAGATATGCCTTGATCACGTCCGGATCCGACTGGACCTCGGCCGGGGTGCCGTCGGCGATGCGCTTGCCGAAGTCCAGGACGGTGACCCGGTCCGCGATACCCATCACCAGCCCCATGTCGTGTTCCACCAGCAGGATCGAGATGCCGAGCTCGTCACGGACGTCGCGGATCGTGCCGGCCAGTTCGGCGGTCTCGGTCGCGTTCATGCCCGCCGCGGGTTCGTCGAGCAGCAGCAGGACCGGTTCGACGGCGAGCGCGCGGGCGAGGTCGACGCGTTTCACCGCGCCGTAGGGCAGCGCGCCGACCGGGAGGTCCACCAGCGCGCCGATGCCGAGGAAGTCGCAGATCTCCCGCACCCGTTCGGAATGGCGGCGTTCGGCCCGGACCGTCCACGGCAGACGGAGGCCGCAGGCGAGGAAGCCACCCTTGGTGAGCGCGTGACGGCCGAGCATGACGTTGTCGAGCACGGTCGAGCCGGGGGAGAGGGCGGCGTTCTGGAACGACCGGCCGACGCCGAGGCGGGCCAGCCGATGCGGCGGGAGTCCGGAAAGGACGGTGTCGCCGAGCCGGACGCTGCCCGTGTTCGCCCGGTAGAGGCCGCTGATCACGTTGAAACAGCTGGACTTCCCGGCGCCGTTCGGGCCGATGAGCGCGTGCAGCGAACCGGAGCCGACGGTGAACGAGACGTCGTCCAGGGCCCGGATCCCGCCGAAGCGCAGGGTCACGTTCTCGACGCGCAACTCGGGTGGTGTCATCCTGCCCACCTCGACAGGCTCCGGCCCGCGAGATGCTTGCGGGCGTCGGCGGCTTCGGCCTCGGCGGTGGCCTGCGATTCGGCGTGACCGCCCAGGTAGAGCCGCTGGACCTCCTCGCTCGCCGCGAGTTCGGCCGTCGTGCCCGCCAGCGCCACCCGGCCGACTTCGAGGACGATCGCGTGGTCGGCGACGCGCAACGCCATCACGGCGTTCTGCTCGACCAGCACCACGGCGGTGCCCTGTTCGTGGATCTCGCGGATGATGTCGCCGATCCGCTCGACGATCTTCGGCGCGAGACCGAGCGAAGGTTCGTCGAGCAGCAGGAGCCGCGGGCCGGACATCAGCGCGCGGCCGATCGCGAGCATCTGCTGCTCGCCGCCGGAAAGCAGGCCGGCGCGCTGTTTGGCGCGTTCGGACAGGACCGGGAAGAGTTCGTCGACGCGTTTGCGGGCGGCGGCGCGCTGCTCGGGGGAGCGGGCGCCGATCCCGCCGGCGCGCAGGTTCTCCTCGACCGTCATCCGCGCGAAGACCTGGCGGCCTTCGGGGACGCCGACGACGCCGAGACCGACGATGCGGGCGGGGTCCAGTTTGGTCAGTGGTTTGCCGTCGTAGCGCACCTCACCGGCGGAAACCGAGCCGCGGTGCATCCGCAGCGTGCCGGAGACGGTGCGCAGCAGGGTCGACTTCCCGGCCCCGTTGCTGCCGAGGACGGCCAGCACGCCATCGGGTGAAACGTCGAGGTCGACCCCGTGCAGTGCGGCCACCGATCGGCCGTACCGCACCTGGAGATCACGAACACTGAGCAAGCCGCCTCCTCCGTTCGTGTGACGCGAGTCACGATCGGTGGCGGTCATCCTGCGTGGGCACCCTCCGCCGCGTTACCCCCACCTGGAGACCCACCCGGACACAAAACGGACACGGGGGCTGTACGGACCGGGCACCCAGGCGCGGCGTGAGCAGAGGCGTCACTCGCGTGATCAGGGACGTGACTCGTGTGATTGGAGGCCGCACTCGGGGTGTTCCGGCGTCGATCACGCGAGTGCGGCCGATCGGGGGTCGGGTCCGTGAAGGCCTCCTTGCCTACCCTGAAGGTAGTGAAGGAGGCCTTCACTACCTTCAGATATCGCCACCTGCAGCTCACCTGCACCAGCAACCACAGCAACCACAACCGCGGCGCGTGAAGGCCCCCTTCCCTCGGCTCAGCCGAGGAAACTCGACCTTCACACCTTCCCCAGTACGTGAAGGCCCCCTTCACTGCGTCTAGCGCAATGAAGGGGGCCTTCACGTACTTCATGGACCCAAACCGGTGGTCGTGAGTGGCGTTTCGGGTTAGAACCCGAAACGCCACTCACGACCCCATATCCGAGGCCGGGACGAGGGCGCCTTTCGCCACATCAGACGCGGCGAAAGGAGCTTTCAGCCCGCGTCAGAGGAGGCCGGCTTCGGAGGCCTTGCCGATGGCTTCGACGCGGTTCCGCGCGCCGAGTTTGTGCAGCGCGGACTGCAGATAGGTCTTGACGGTGTTCCGCGCCAGCCCGGTCGATTCCGCGATCTCCGGATTCGTCTGGCCCTGCGCGGCCAACCGCAGCACCTCGTACTCGCGCCGCGTCAGCCCACTGCGCGCCAGCGCGTCGGACCGCTGGCCGTCGTCGGGGAAGATCCGCGGATCGACGACGCGCTCACCCTTGAGCACCTGCCGCAACGCCGCCACCAGATCCGTCCCGGCGACGTCCTTGAGCAGGCAGCCGTGTGCCCCCGAATCCAGCGCGGCCCGCACGCCCTGATGGTCGCCGTGCGCGGTGAACACCACGATCCGCCCGGCCGGATGCACGCGCCGGAGTTCGGCGATGACCTCGGGCGCGAGCATGTCCGGCAGCCGCAGGTCCAGCAGGATCAGCACCGGTTTCAGCTCACCCGCCCGCCGGATCGCGGACCGGCCGGTCTCGGCCGAGCCGACCACGGTCATCGCCGGGTCGTAGCGCAGCAGCAGGCTCACCCCGTCGCGGACCACCGGATGGTCGTCCACGACGAGGACCGTCACCGGCGACGGCACGGTTCCGGCACCCAGGCTCGCAGCGTGCACCCATCGTCGTCGTCCCGCACCAGGCTGACCCGGCCGCCGAGCCGCGCGGCGCGTTCGGCCAGTGCGCGCAGCCCCATCCCGGTCCCCGGCTCGGGCTCGTCCTCTTCGGAGCGGTGACCGGTCCCGTCGTCGGCGACGACCACCTGTACGCCGTCGTCACTGGGCAGCAGGCTGACCACGACGGACAGCGCTTCGGCGTGTTTCTCCACGTTGAGCAGGCCCTCCCGGACGGCCGCGACCAGCAGGCCGGTGCGTTCGGCGTCCAGCCGCGGCACCGGGGCGAGCTGCACGAACCGCGCCGGGACACCGCAGCGCGCTTGGAACGAACGGCAGTGCTCGGCCAGCTCCACCGGCAATGCGCGTTCCGGGCTCGACTCCGACAGCGCGAGCAGCGACTCGCGCAGCGCCCTCGACGCGGCCGACACGTCGCCCTCCAGCCGCCGCAGCCGCGATTCGAGCGCCGGGTTGTCGCTGATGTCCTCGTGCAGGTTCCGTACCTGGACGCCGATGGAGAACAGCAGCGCGCCGACCGAATCGTGCAGCGCGCTCTGCATGCGGAGCCGCTCGGCGGACAGCGCGGTCTCGCGGTCGGCCTCGGCGACCGACGCCAGTTTCAGCGCCCGTCCGGCCTCGGTGGCGATGTCCTCGAGGGACTGGACGGCGTCGTCGCCGAAGTCGCGGCGCTCGCGCATGGCGGCGTACGCGATGGCGACGGTCTCGGTCCCGCTGACGATCGGGACGGCGATCATCGCGGCGAGCCCCTCGCCGCGGACCTGCGCGTCGAACTGGTGGGTGATGCTCGGCGAGCTGACGTAGTCGTTGACCCGCACGGGCCTGCCCAGCGCGAGCACCCGTCCGCCGATGCCCTGGCCGATCGGCACGGCGAGATCCTGCAGGGCGTCGGTGCGGGTGCCCGACATCCAGCGGATCACCGCCTGTTCGGGCCCGGCCAGCTCGGCGACGAAGCCGGAATGCGTGCCGATCGACTCGCGGATCAGCCGCGCGGTGCCGTTGAGGGCCGCGACCCGGTCGAGGGTCGCGAGCAGCTCTTCGCGCTCGCGAAGAAGCCCGCCGAGCACCGCGCTGTGCTCGGCGGCGAGCTCTTCAGCGGCGTGCCGTCTCGCCGTCACGCGCTCACGATCGCACACCGGACGTGGTTTCCGACACACCCGTCCGGAGAGGTTCGCCGATGCGTTCTCGCCCGCGGTTGTCTTGAATGGACCCCGTGGAGATCCTGGCCGACGCCGCGACGCTGGCGCTGTACACGACCGATGCCTCCAACTACCGGCACGTGCCGAAGGGTGTGGTGCTGCCGCGGAGCACCGGCGAGGTGATCGAGGCCGTCGCCGCCTGCCGCCGGGCCGGGCTGCCGGTGATCGCCCGCGGCGGCGGCACCAGCGTCGCGGGCAACTCGTGCGGGCCGGGCGTCGTGATCGACACTTCGCGTCACCTAGGCGGTGTCCTCGGCCTCGACCCGGCGGCGCGGACGGCGAGGGTCGCCCCGGGCACCGTCCTCGACGACCTCCAGCGGCTCGCCGCGCCGCACGGGCTCCGGTTCGGCCCCGATCCGTCGACGCATTCGCGGTGCACGGTCGGCGGGATGATCGGCAACAATGCCTGCGGCTCGCATTCGGTGGCCTGGGGCCGCACGGTCGACGTCGTCCGGGAGCTGGACGTGCTGCTCTACGACGGCACCCGGCTGACCGTCGGGCCGACCTCACCGTCCGAAGTGGACGCCCGGGCGGCCAGGCCCGGCACCGAAGGCCGGGTCTTCTCCGAGCTGCGCGCGCTGGTCCGGGACAACCTGGCGTTGCTGCGCACCGAACTGTCCTCCTTCAGCAGGCGGGTCTCCGGCTATGGACTGGAACACCTGTTGCCGGAGAACGGTTTCGACGTCGCCAAGGCGCTGGTCGGCAGCGAGGGCACCTGCGTCACCGTGCTGGAGGCGACGGTCTCGCTCGCCGAGGTCCCGCGGCGCAAGGTGCTCGCGGTGCTCGGCTTCGAGTCCGACATCGCCGCGGCCGACGCGGTACCGGCGATCCTGCCGTGGTCGCCGCTGACCGTCGAAGGCGTCGACGCCGATCTCGTCGCGCTGCTGGAGCCCGGTCGCGCCGACGGCCTGCCGCCCGGTGGCGCCTGGTTGTTCGTCGAAATGGCCGATCCGGATCAGGCACGCGGGCTGATCGACGCGCTTCGCGGCGCGCTGACCGGATCCGCACTGCTCGACGACGCGGCCGCGCAGAAGCGGCTGTGGCGGATCCGGGAGGAGGGCGCCGGTCTCGCGACCCGGCTGGCCGGGGGTGAGGAAGCCTGGCCCGGCTGGGAAGACGCGGCCGTGCCGCCCGAGCGGCTGGGCGCCTACCTGCGGGAGTTCAAGCAGCTCATGCGCGAGCACGGGCGCAAAAGCGTCGTCTACGGCCACTACGGCGAGGGCTGTCTGCACCTGCGGCTGGACTTCGATCTGCTTTCACCGCAAGGGATCGCCGGATTCCGGTCGTTCCTGGAGGAGGCGGCGGACCTGGTCGCCGCGCACGGCGGCTCGCTGTCGGGGGAGCACGGCGACGGCCAGGCGCGTTCGGAGCTGCTGTCCCGGATGTACAGTCCCGAGATCCTCGCGCTTTTCGCGCGGTTCAAGGGGATCTTCGATCCGGCGGGCATGATGAACCCCGGCATCCTGGTGAATCCCAGGCCGGTCGACGCCGATCTCCGCGTCCGCCGCGCGCCGCTGGAGCTCGAAGACGTCACCGCGCTCGCGTACCCGGAGGACAGGGGGATTTTCGGGCAGGCGATGCGGCGTTGCGTCGGTGTCGGGAAATGCCGCAACACCACCGGGGCGGGCGTGATGTGCCCGAGCTATCGCGCCACGCGCGAGGAGAAGCATTCGACGCGGGGCCGCGCGCATCTGCTCGCCGAGATGGTGAACGGCGAACTGATCACCGACGGCTGGCGCTCGGAGGAGGTCGCCGAGGCGCTGGATCTCTGCCTGTCGTGCAAGGGGTGCCTGTCCGATTGCCCGGTCGACGTCGACATGGCGACGTACAAGGCGGAATTCCTGCACCAGCACCACAAAGGACGGATCCGCCCGGCTTCGCACTATTCGATGGGCTGGCTGCCGATGTGGCTGCGCGCGGCGTCGCTCGCGCCCCGGCTGGCGAACACGATGTCGCGCCGGTTCGCCGGGCTGCTGAAGAAGTTCGGCGGGATCGCGCCGGAACGGGATCTGCCGACATTCGCCGCGTCGCCGTTCACCCGGCGGCGTGCGGATCTCAAGCGCTGGGCGACCGGCTCCCGGCCCGTGGTGCTGTGGCCCGACTCGTTCAACAACTACCTCACGCCGGACGTCCTCGACGCCGCGGCCGAGGTGCTCACCGCCGCGGGTTACGACGTCGTCCTGCCCGATCGCGGTGTCTGCTGCGGCCTCACCTGGGTGTCGACCGGACAGCTCGATGTGGCGAAGAAGGTGTTGCGCCGCACGCTTTCGGTACTCGAACCGTACCTGCGGTCGGGGTACCTGGTGGCCGGGCTGGAGCCGAGTTGCACGGCGCTGTTCCGCGGTGATCTCCCGGCGCTGCTGCCCGGCGACCCGGTCGCGGAACTGCTCGCCGAACGGACCAGGACCTTCGCGGAGCTCGTCGAGGATTCACCGCTGGAATTCCGTTCGCTGGACGTCGAGACGCTCAGCCAGGTGCATTGCCACCAGCACGCCGTGCTCGGCTTCGACGCCGACGAGGCCGCCATGCGCGCCGCGGGTGTCCACAATTCCACAATGGACTCCGGCTGCTGTGGACTGGCGGGCAACTTCGGCTTCGAGCGCGGGCACTACGACGTTTCGGTCGCCTGCGCCGAAGACCGCATGCTGCCCGCGATCCGTGCCGCGGCCGAGGGCACCGAAGTGGTCGCGGACGGCTTCAGCTGCCGGACGCAGATCGAGCAGCTCGACGGGCGGCGTGCCGTGCACCTGGCGGAGCTGTTAAGGCGCGCGCTGCCCTAGCCGCGCGTCCCGCTCGGCGTGTTGCGAAAGCCACTTTCGCAACCTTCAACGTTGCGAAAGTGGCTTTCGCAACGCCGCGGATGCCGGCCGGACTTACGAGACGTGACCGAGCCGCGCGTCCCGCTCGGAGTACTTCTTCAACGTCAGCAACTGTTTCCGCATCATGATCAGGTCGCCCCACCCGAGCAGGAACTCCTTGAGGCGCCCACGCAGCCCTTTCGAAGTCACGACGATGCGGCACAGCATGCGGCACGACCGCTCGTCGATCGGCTCGACCGAGTACGTGGCCGCCACCGGGCCGAACACCTTCTCGGATTCGGCGAAAGTCCGCCCGGTGAGGCTGTGTCCCCGCCGCACCTCGGTCAGCTTGAACACGATCAGCGTGTCCCCGGGGGCGAGTTCGTCGGCGCCGGGGGTGAGGCTGCCGGGGCTGCGGCGTCCCCGGTTGTCGAGCAGGTCGTAGCTGTAGGGCGCGACCGAGATCTGGCAGAGCCAGCGGTACGCGAGCGCGGCGGGCGCCCGCACGGTGACCGCGCGGTCGAAACGCGCGATCGGGCCGTCGAGCAGGGTGTCCGCCGGCTGCGCGCGGCGGCGTTCTTCCGTGGTCGCGCCCCAGTTCGCGGGTGATCCGAAGGGCATGTCCGCCTCCCGTACGGTGCCGTATGTTTTTCCATACGGTAGCGTATGCCGCGTGAAACGGAAGCTCGCGCGGGAGGATTGGGCGGACGCGGCGCTCGAAGCGCTGTGCGAAGGCGGCGTCGGCGCTATCGCCGTCGAGCCCATCGCGGCGAAACTCGGGACCACGAAAGGCAGTTTCTACTGGCATTTCGCGAACCGGGACGCGCTGGTCGAGGCCGCCGTGCGCCGGTGGGCCGAACAGCACACCGAGGCGCTGATCACGTTGCTGGACGGGATATCGGATCCGGCCGAGAGGCTGCGTGAACTCTTCGAAGTCGTCTTCGGGGCGAAGGACGAGCGGGAGGAACTGGCCTTGCTCGCGCACGCCGGCGACCCCGTGATCGGCCCGCTGCTCGCCGACGTCACCGCGCGGCGCGTCGAGTTCATCGTCCGGTGCTTCCGTGAGATGGACTGTCCGGAAACCGAGGCCCGCCATCGCGCTTTGCTGGCGTACACCGCGTTCGTCGGGTTGATCCAGGCGCAGCGGGCGAGTGGCGGCACCCTGCTGGCCGATACGGAACGCCCGGCCTATCTGGACTTCCTGCGCGGGATTATCACCTGGTGAGAAGGGCCTTCCGGCCGCGCGCCGCGCCGCTCATCATCATGCTCCATGACAGCCACCTATCCCGCGGCGAAGGACGACCCCGCGACCCCGATGGGCGCGATCTACGCCGAATATCCGCCGATGTCCCGGGTCGTCTTCCCCAGCGGCTGCGAAGGCTGGCTGGTGACCCGGTACGAAGACGTCCGCCTGATCTTCTCGGACACGCGGTTCTCCCGGAACCTGCTCGCCCCGGGCGCGCCGTGTCTCATCGAACCGGGTGACTTCTCCACCGGCGAGCACAGCATCCTGAACATGGACCCGCCGGATCACACGCGGCTGCGGAAGCTGACGGCGCAGGCCTTCACCGTCCGCCGGATCGCCGGGCTCCGGCCGCGGATCCAGGAGATCGCCGACACGCTGCTGCGGGCGATGGCCGAACACGGGCCGCCGCTGGATCTCGTGGAGATGTTCGCCTTCCCGCTGCTCACCGCGGTCATGTGCGAAATCCTCGGCGTCCCTTACGAAGGCAGGGAACGGTTCCGTCAATGGTCGCGTGTGATCGTCACGCCGATGGCGTACGGCCCGGCGGAAGTGGCGCAGGCCCGGCGTGACGGGGCGGACGACATGGCGGCGCTCGTGGCCGTCAAACGGGAGACGCCGGGGGAGGATCTGCTGAGCGTCCTCGTGCACGCCCGCGACGAGGACGGCGACCGGCTCACCGAGGCCGAGCTGATCGATCTCGCCACCCAGCTCCTGCTCGCCGGGCACGAGACCACGGTCAGCCTGATCGCGACCGGGATCGTGCTACTGACAGGACATCCGGATCAGCTCGCCGCGCTGCGCTCGGATCCGAGCCTGACGGAAGGCGCGGTCGAGGAGATCATGCGGTTCGACGGACCGGCCGACGCGTCGCTGCTCCGGGTCGCGCTGGACGACGTCGAGCTGAGCGCCGGCCGGGTCCGGCGCGGTGAGGCCGTGCTGGCGCACACCGGAGCGGCGAACCGCGACGAAGCCGCCTTTCCCGGCGCCTCACGGTTCGACATCCGGCGCCGGAACGCGCCGCAACTCGGCTTCGGGCACGGCCTCCATTTCTGCCTCGGCGCGGCGCTGGCCCGGCTCGAAGGCGAGATCGCGTTCCGGACCCTGCTCGACGGGCTCCCGGGGCTGGACCTCGCTGTTCCCGCCTCGGCCATCACCTGGCGTCCGCCGCTTTCGATCCGCGGCCCGGAGGCGGTGCCCGTGACCTGGGCTACCACCAAGCGCGGCTGAGGCTCTCCAGCGTCGGTTCCTCCGGTGCGGGGAGAACCCTGAGATACCAGGTGAAGTTGCTGTACACGTGCAAAAGCGCGTACGCCAGGCAACGACGGGAGAAGTCCTCGTCCGGCTCGGCGCCGTATCCGGCGAGCAACCGCCGCAGGAAGTCCTTGTCCCCGCCGGAAACGAACAGGCCGACCGCGACGAAGTCGTACTCGGCGGCGCCGCGCATGGCCGGTTCGAAATCGAAGAGCCCTGTCAGCCGCGGACGGCCGCCGTCGTGGGTGACCATGAGATGGTCGCGCATGAATTCGGTGTGCAGCGGGACGACCGGCGGGCTGCCCAGTTCGACGGAGTCGAGGAACGCCGGGATCTGCGCGATCCAGCTTTCGTCGAGCCCGGTCCGCCGGTGGTGTTCGACGACCTTCGCGCGCTGTCCGGCGACGAACGCGGCCCAGTCCGGCGGGCCGAGGACGTCGAGGCGGGGGTCGCGCAGCGAATGCAGGGCGGCCAGTGCCTCGCCGAGTTCGGGCGCGAGCCGGTGTTTGTCCTCTGTGGACAGTTTCGGCCAGGCGTCCTTCAGCGTTTCGCCGCGCAGGCGTTCCATGAGCACGTAGCCCCAGCCGTCCCGCTCGCCGGCGTCGTGCACGGCGGGCGTCGGGATCGGCAACTTCCCGTGCAGGGCTTCGAGCATCGTCCGCTCGGTGGGCAGTTCGCCGAGATGCACCGGCGGGAAGAGCTTGAGGACGAGATCGTCGCCGACGGCGTAGACCGGCAGAGAGCCCTCGGTGAACGGGACGGCTTCGCCGAAACCGAGCGACGTCACCGCCGGAAGCAGGTCTTGCCTGGTCAGCGCGTCGAACTCGGCTTCGGTGCCGGCGGGCGGGAACGTGATCACGGCCCGACCGTAGAACAGCGTGCCGCGGACGGCGACGCAATTACCCGCTGCGCTCCAGCAGGGTCCGCGCCGCGCCGAGCACCAGACGGCAGACGTCGTCGGGATCCGCGCTGGCCAGCGGCTCCTTGCCGGTGATGTCGCGGACCAGGCCGATCCCGAGCAGCCAGGCGAGGACGAGGTCGGCCCGCAGTTCCGCGTCGTCGGCGTCGCTCAGGGTGGCGAGCACCTTCGCGTACTCCTCGCCGAGCTGCCGCCGGACCGCGGCCGCGGCGCTGTCGTGGCCCGTCGAGCGCAGGTACGCGTCGAGGGTGCGGTCGCGGCCGGTGTCGGATTCCAGCATGCTGCGCAGCGCCGTCCCGAGCAGTTCGTCCGGTGGGGTGGTGGCGATCTGCTCGCGTCCACCGCGCGCCAGGACCTCCTCGAACAGCGCGTCCTTCGACCCGAAGTAGCGGAACAGCAAGGCCTGGTTGACGCCGGCGAGTTTCGCGATGTCGCGCACGGTCGTCCGGTCGAAGCCGCGTTCGGCGAAGAGGGCCGCCGCCGCGTCGAGCAGGGCCGCCCTGGTGGCGGCCGCGTCGCGCCTGCGGACCTGCGGTTCTTCCGTCATCGGCAAAGGCTAGCCGGGCGTCGCACGGTAGGCGCATTGACGCTCAGCGTGATCATGGATAGCGTTGTAAGCAGTTGCTTACAAACCGCCGAGCCGGGGGGTTTCCGGACAAATGACCACCACAGACACCGAATTCGTCGCCTATCCCTTCAACGAGGACGCCGGCCTCGAACTCAACGAGGCGTACGCGGCGGCCCGCGCCACCAAGGGCATGCTCCGCGTCCGGCTCCCGCACGGTGAGCCCGCCTGGCTCGCCACCCGGTACGCCGACGCCCGGTTCGTACTGGGCGACCGGCGGTTCTCCCGGGCGATGGCGGCGGAGAAGGACGAGCCGCGGATGGCGCCCGGCAGGCGGCCCGGCGGGATCCTGAGCATGGACCCGCCGGATCACACCCGCCTGCGCACGCTGGTCGCGAAGGCGTTCACCATGCGCCGCGTCGAGCTTCTGCGCCCGCGCGTCGCCGAGCTGGCGGCCGGCCTCATCGAAGACATGAAGGCCAAGGGACAGCCCGCGGACCTGGTCGAGGACTACGCGCTGCCGATCCCGGTCGCGGTGATCTGCGAACTGCTCGGCGTCCCCGTCGAGGACCGGCCGAAGTTCCGCGTGTGGAGCGATGCCGCGCTGTCGACCAGCCCGCTGACCACCGAAGAGATGATGGCCAACCAGGACGAGCTGCGGGCGTACATGCACGTGCTCGTCGAGCAGCACCGCGCCGAACCGCAGGACGATCTGATGACCGCGCTGATCGAGGCGCGCGACGTCCGCGACCGGCTGAGCGAGCTGGAACTGGTCGACATGTGCATCGGCATCCTGATCGCCGGGCACGAGACCACCGCCAGCCAGATCCCCAACTTCGTCTACGCCCTGCTCGAACAGCCGGAGCAGCTCGCCCGCCTGCGCGCCGACTTGGACCTGATCCCGGCCGCGGTGGAGGAACTGCTGCGGTTCGTCCCGTTGGGTGCCGGAGCCGGGTTCGCCCGCTACGCCACCGAAGACATCCAAGTGGGTGACGTGCTGGTGAAGGAGGGCGAGCCGGTGATGGTCGCGATCGGCGCCGCCAACCGGGACGGGCTCCAGTTCACCTCGGCGGAAACCCTCGAATTCGGCAGGGAGGCCAATCCCCACCTCGGTTTCGGGCACGGCGTGCACCACTGCCTCGGCGCCCCGCTGGCCAGGCTCGAACTGCAGGAGGCCTTGAAGGCGCTCCTGCGGGATCTCCCCGGGCTGCACCTCGACGGCGATATCGTGTGGAAGACCCAGATGCTGGTGCGGGGCCCCCGCTCCATGCCGATCGGATGGTGAGCATGAGCTGGAAAGTCGAGGTCGATGGCAATACGTGCATCGGCTCGGGGATGTGCGCGGCGCTGATGCCGGAGGTCTTCGAACTCGAAGGCGCCGTGGCGACGGTGGTCAAGGGGGAGGTGGATCCGGACGAGACGGTGCTCGACGCGGCGGATTCCTGCCCCGCCATGGCCATCGAGGTGACGGAAAAGGGAGAGGTGATCGGGCCGAGGCCCTGAACGCCGCCCTTTAATGCGTGGCGGTCGTCGGTGAAGGGGCGTAGTACGAACAGGGTGAGCGACGACGGCTTGACCCTCCGCACCCTGACCACCGACGACCTGCCCGCACTCTCGGACATGCTGGCGCGGGCTTTCCTCGCCGATCCTTCGGAAAGCTTCCAACACCGCGAAGGGCTGGTGTTCGAACCCGAGCGTTCGCACGGCGTCTTCGAAGGTGACGAGCTGATCGGGATGGGGGAGATCCTCACTCGGAAGATCACCGTTCCCGGCGCGGGACCGACGCCGTTCGCGGGGATCACGTCGGTCGGCGTCGCTCCGGGGCATCGGCGGCGGGGCGCGCTCACCCGGGTCATGCGGGCGCAGTTGCACGGCCTGCACGACGACGGCGCCGAACCGATCGCCGCGTTGTGGGCGTCCGAAGCCGTCATCTACCCCCGCTTCGGATACGGGCTCGCGGCACAGTTCTACCGCGCGAAGATCCGCGCGAAGTCCGCGTTCCGGCCCGGTGTCGAACTCGAAGCCGAGCGCGTGCGCGAAGTCGGCCGCGAGCAGGCGATCCCGCTGATCAAGGCGATCTACGAAAAGGAAGCGCCCCAACGGGTCGGCGCACTGGACCGGCCAGGGGCGACGTGGGAGTTCAACCTCGACGACCCGGAGCGGCGGAGGAACGGCGCGACCGCGTTCAGGTTCGCCGTCCTGCCCGACGGCTATGTGATCTACCGGGTGAAGAACGACTGGAACGAAGAGGGCCCGCGGGGAATCCTGAGCGTGCAGGAGCTGGTCGCGACCACGCCGGAGGCGTACGCGACGCTGTACCGCTTCCTGCTCGACTACGACCTCGTCGTCACGGTGGAGGTGCTGGCCGCCCTCGACGAACCGCTCGTCCATCTGCTCGCCAACCCGCGCGCCATGACCCGGTCCGGTGGCGACTCCCTGTGGCTGCGGCTCGTCGACGTCGATCGGGCCCTGGTCACCCGGCACTACAACGCCCCGGTGGACCTGGTGTTCGGCGTCCGCGACGCCTTCTGCCCGTGGAACACCGGGAACTGGCGGCTCGTCGCGGGCGCCGACGGCGACGCGGAGGTGACGCGGGTGGAGGACGCACCGGATCTCGAACTGGACGTCACCGACCTCGGCGCCATCTTCCTCGGCGGGACCAGGCCGAGCACCCTGGCCGCGGCGGGCCGCATCAAGGAGCGGACCGCCGGCGCGGTCTCGCGCGCGACGGCCGCGTTCGCCGCCGACCGCGAGCCGTCCTGCCTGGAATCCTTCTAGGGCTTCAGGATTCCGTGCTCGGTCACCACCGCGGTGATCAGCTCGTGCGGCGTCACGTCGAAGGCCGGGTTGAACACTTCCGCGCCTTCGGGCGCGACCTTCGTGCCCCCGAAGGCCAGGACCTCGCCGGGATCGCGTTCCTCGATCACGATCCCGGCGCCGTCCGGCATCGAACTGTCCACAGTGGACGAAGGGGCGACGACCACGAACGGGATCCCGTGGTGCTTCGCCGCGATCGCCAGGCCGTAGGTGCCGATCTTGTTGGCGACGTCGCCGTTGGCGGCGATCCGGTCGGCGCCGACGAGGACGCAGTCGACCAGGCCGCGGCTCATCGCCGCGGCGGCCGCTCCGTCGGGCTGGATCCGGTACGGGACACCGGCTTCGGCCAGTTCCCACGCGGTCAGGCGGGCACCCTGCAGCAGCGGCCGGGTCTCGTCGACCAGCACGGACTCGACCAGGCCGCGGGCCTGGAGATGCCAGACGACGCCGAGCGCGCTGCCCCAGGCGACCGTCGCGAGGTGGCCGGCGTTGCAGTGGCTCAGCAGCTTCAACGGTCGCCGCCCGCAGTGCTCGATCACCACGTCGGCCGCCAGCCGGGAGGCCTCGTGGTTGATCCGCTCGTCCTCGTCGAGGATCGCCAGCGCTTCGGCGAGAACGGCTTCCGGCCCCTCCGGGAGTTTCGCGAGGGCGCGGGAAACGCCCCAGCTCAGGTTGACCGCTGTCGGCCGGGCCTGGGCGACGCGACCCGCATCGGCCTCGACGTCGCCTTGCGCCCGGGTGGCGAGCACGACGCCGAGCGCCCCCGCCGCGCCGAGCGCCGGAGCCCCGCGTACCGCCAGCCGCTGGATGGCGGCGACGAGTTCGCCGACCGTGCGCAGTTCGAGCACGCGGTACTCGGCGGGAAGGACGGTCTGGTCGATGATCGTGACCGCGTCACCGGTCCAGTCGATCGTCCTGCGCATGGCTCCCCCGTGAAATCCGGTTGTCCCGTCGCGACCGCCTCGGTGAGGATGCGGCCCGTGACCATTGAACGCCACCATCCGCCCGGTCTGCACCCCACACCCACCTACCACCACGTGACCATCGTCGAAGGCCGCAGAGACGTCCACCTCGCCGGCCAGTGCCCGCTCACCGAAGACGGCAAGGTCGTCGAAGGCGACGTGCTCGCCCAGGTCGACCAGGTCGTCGCGAACACCGCCGCCGCGCTCGCCTTCGCCAAGGCGACCCCGGCGGACGTCGTGCGCACGGTGATCTACGTGGTCACGCCGGACGCGGACGTGCTCTCGGCCGTGTGGGACCGGTTCGTCGAGTCGGCGATCGGGGAGGCCTTCACCACCGCGAGCACCCTGCTCGGCGTCGCGCAGCTCGGCTACCCCGGGCAGCTCGTCGAACTCGACGTCACCGCCGCCACGGCCTGATCTGGTGGGTCGTGAGTGGCGTTTCGGGTTCTAGCCCGAATCCCCACTCACGACGCCGTCGCCGCCATCGGTCAGAGACCGGCCATGATGTCGGTCTCCGTGATGCCCGGACCCTGCCCGGCACGGATGAACCACTCGACGCCGAACGCCTGCGCGAAAGCCTCGTCGGGCATCGCCAGGAAGAACGAGTCCTCGCTGATCTGGCTGGCGTGCGCGCGCATGGCGGCCCGCTTGGCCGGTAGGTACGCGGTGACGTCGACCCTCGCCGTCAGGATCGCTTCCGGCTTGCCGAACTCGGAACCGTCTTCGAAATCGGGAAGGTCCTCGGCCTTCATCTGCCCGGTCCGCACCGCTTCCTCCATACCGCGGCGCATCTCGTCACTGTTGCTCGTCGCCTCGTAGACCCGCGGCGTGCCCGCCAGCTCGGCCGCGCGCATCCCGACGCGGTGCACCTGGATGTGGTCCGGATGCCCGTAGCCGCCGTTGTCGTCGTAGACGGTCAGGACGTCGGCCTGCTCCTCGCGCAGGATCGCGGCCAGCCGCTGCGCGGCCTCCTCGACGTCGGCCTGCCAGAACGTGCCGGGCACGTCGTTGCGCGGCTCGCCCATCATGCCGGAATCGGTGTACCCCAGGAACTCCACGCGCTTGGCCCCCAGGACCTCGGCGGAGGCGTGCGTCTCCTGGACGCGGCGCTGCCACAACTCCTCTCCGTCGTCGAGGAAACCGTCCGGCACCTCGCCGACCTCCCCCCTGGTCGCGACGACGAGCACGACACGGTGACCTTCCTCGAAGGCCTTGCGCATGACGCCACCCGCGACGATGCACTCGTCGTCGGGGTGGGCGTGAAAACTCACCAATGTGGCCATGGTGGGGAAACTACCGGGAGGCACCGACATATTCCGGCGCTCGGCCGCCTCAGGCCGGGAAGGTCCGCCCCAGGAACTCCAGTGTCAGCGCCCAGGCCGCCGCGGCGGGCTCCGGCTGATGGAACATCGGCGCCACGTGGTTGTGGAACGCGTGCCCCGCGCCCTCGTGGATGTGGATCTCCGCCCCGTCGTGGGCGGCGACCGCGTCGGCGAGGCGGCGCACGCCTTCGACGGGGATGTACGGATCCGCGCCCCCGAACTGGAACTGGATCGGGCAGGTGATCTCGTCCAGCAGCGGAAGCTGCTCGGGTACGCGCGAGCCGTAGTACGAGACCGCGACGTCCGGGTCGCCTTCGGCGGCGGCCGCGTAGGCCATCGAGCCGCCGAGGCAGAAGCCGAAGACGCCCGCGCGGCCGTCGGTTTCGGGCAGCGCGCGCAGCGTCGCCAGAGTGGCGAGCACGTCGGTGACGGCGCTCGCCGGGTCCAACTGGCCGGCGACGGCCATCGACGCCGAGACCCCGGCTTCGTCGTGCGTGGCCGACCAGCCGGGCGAGATCCGCCAGAACAGTTCGGGCACCGCGACGACGTAGCCGAGGGCGGCCAGGTCCGCGGCGACCGACTTGAGGTAGTCGTCGAGGCCGAAGATCTCCTGGATCAGCACCAGGCCGGGGCCGGAGCCGGATTCGGGCAGCCAGAGCGGGGCGTCGAACGAGCCGTCGGCGACGATCACCTTGGTCATCGGGGTCCTTCCAGTGCGCGCACGAGGCAATCCGTCACGAGGGCGGCCTGCGTGCCGTCGGGGTCGAGGTCGGGATCGAAGATGGTCAGCTCCAGCCCGGCGGCGCCGGGGATCACGAGCAGGCCGCGGAGCAGCTCGACGAGCCTGTCCGGGCTGAGCCCACCCGGATCGGGACTGTCCACAGCGGACACATATTCCGGGTCGAGCGTGTCGATGTCGATGTGGATCCAGAAACCGTCCAGTGGCGCGAAAATCTCCCGGGCGGCGGCGAGCGCGCCGTCGGTGCCGGACGCCATGATCTCCTGGCTGGTCACGACCCGGAGCCCGGCGTCCCGTGCCTCGGCGGATTCCTCCGCGCGAACGCCGAGCACGAGAACGTCTTCGTCGCGGACGTAGGGCTTCAGACCGTCCACATCGGCCAGTTCCGGTTGGCCCCTGCCGGTGACGACGGCGAGGGCTTCACCACCCACGTTGGCGACGTATTCGGAATTGCCGAGATGCCGGAAGTCGTCGTGTCCGTCGAAGTAGACGATGCCGTAGCGGCCTTCGCGACGCAGCGTCAGCATCGCGGCGAGCGCGATCGAGCAGTCGCCGCCGAGCACCACCGGGAAGCCGCCGTCCGCGCGGATCTTCGCGAGCCGTCCGGCGAGGGCCGCGGTGTAGGCCGCGATCCCGGCCGCGTTCCGCACACCGCTCCCGGGTGACCAGTCGGGCAGATACCGCGGCGGGGTGACGACGCCGCCGTCAGCCGCCCCCAACCGGGTGAGCAGGCCGTGGTCACGCAGCGCGCCCGGCGCCTTGTAGCAGCCCGGGACCACACCTTCGGCGGGCGGCCGCAGCCCGAGGTTGGACGGCGCGTCGAGCAGTACGAGATTCCCCATGGTCACACCGTAGTAGCGATGTCTGGTGCCGCGCCGTCCGTCCCTTTAGGTTGATGGGACGGACGGAGGAGGCCCCATGGCGGAGCGGACCAAGTACATCCTCGACGAAGCGGACATGCCGACCCGGTGGTACAACGTCGTCCCGGATCTGCCGGAGCCGCCGCCACCGCCCTTGCATCCCGGCACCCGCGAGCCGGTCGGCCCGGACGATCTCGCGCCGCTGTTCCCGCAGGCGCTCATCGCCCAGGAGGTCAGCACCGAGCGGTACATCGACATCCCGGAAGAGGTCCTGGACGTCTACCGGCTCTGGCGTCCGTCGCCGCTGTTCCGGGCGCGGCGGCTGGAGAAGGCGCTCGGCACCCCCGCGCGTATCTACTACAAGTACGAGGGTGTCAGCCCGGTCGGCTCGCACAAGCCCAACACCGCCGTGCCGCAGGCGTTCTACAACGCGGCGGAGGGTGTCACCAGGCTGACCACCGAGACCGGCGCCGGGCAGTGGGGGAGCGCGCTCGCGTTCGCCTCCGCCACCTTCGGGCTCGAATGCGAGGTGTGGCAGGTCCGCGCCTCCTACGACCAGAAGCCGTATCGCAAGCTGATGATGGAGACCTTCGGCGCGAAGGTGCACCCGAGCCCGTCCGAGCTGACCGAATCCGGCCGCGCGATCCTGGCCGCCGATCCGGACTCGACCGGGAGCCTCGGTATCGCGATCAGCGAGGCGGTCGAGCAGGCGGCGCAGGCGGAGAACACCCGCTACGCGCTGGGCAGCGTGCTCAACCATGTGCTGCTGCACCAGACGATCATCGGTGAAGAGGCGCTCAAGCAGTTCGAGCTGGCCGGGGACACCCCGGACGTCCTCGTCGGCTGCACCGGCGGCGGGTCCAACTTCGGCGGGCTCGCCTTCCCGTTCCTGCGCGAGAAACTCGCCGGGCGGATGGATCCGGTGATCCGCGCGGTCGAACCGGCCGCCTGCCCGACGCTCACCCGCGGGAAGTACGCGTACGACTTCGGGGACACCGCCGGGCTGACACCGCTGCTGAAGATGCACACGCTCGGTCACGACTTCATCCCCGACCCCATCCACGCCGGTGGCCTGCGCTATCACGGGATGTCACCGCTGATCTCGCATATCTACGAACTCGGGCTGATCGACGCGATCGCCATCGGGCAGGAGGACTGCTTCGCCGCCGGTGTGCGGTTCGCCCGTACGGAGGGCATCATCCCCGCGCCCGAGCCGACGCACGCGCTCGCCGCGTGTATCCAGGAAGCTTTGCGGTGCAAGGAAACCGGGGAGGAGAAGGTGATCCTGACCGCGTTGTGCGGGCACGCGCACCTCGACCTTCCGGCGTACGGCGCGTACCTGGCGGGGAACATCTCGGATCACGCGCTGCCGGATGAGGCCCTCGAGAAGTCCCTCGCCGGCCTCCCGTAGCCCCAAGTCGGTTGCTATGAACGGGCCGTTCCTTGCAAAATTTGCAAGGAACGGCCCGTTCATAGCACGCGGTGGGCGGGTCAGCCGGTCACCTGATAGCCCGAAGTCCGGTTCCGCCCGGTGTTCTTCGCCTCGTAGAGCGCCCGGTCCGCGACGGCGAGCACCGTGTCCAGATCGGCGACCCCCGGCCGGTCGGCGAGCCCGATCGACACCGTGACGTGCTCGGGAAGGTCACCGGCGCGCGACGCCACGCTCGACCGGATCCGCTCCGCGATCGCGTGGGCGTGCACGGCGGGCGTGCCGGGCAGCAGGACGACGAACTCCTCGCCACCGAAGCGCCCGACCAGATCCGTGCCGCGCACCTCGGTCCGCAGCGTTTCCGCGATCGCCGCCAGATACCGGTCGCCGACCAGATGCCCGTGCCGGTCGTTGATCAGTTTGAATCGGTCGACGTCGACCATCAGCAGGCTCGTGTGCCGCCCCGCGCGCCGCGCGCGGTCGAGTTCGTCGGTCGCGGCCTCACACCACGCCTTCGCGTTGAGCAGCCCGGTCTTGGCGTCGCTGCGCGCCTGCCGTTTCAGCTGCCGCAGCAGGACCCCGCGATGCAGCACCAGCGTGATCCCGACGACCAGCAGCAGCACCACCGGCCAGTCCCGCAGCGCCCACGCGACGATGACGCCGAGCGCGATCGTCGCCGCTTCGAGCGCGTACTCGAACGGCTTCGCCAGCGCGTCCCGCAGCCGCTCGTGCGGGGTGCCGTAGTACACCGCGATCGTCATCAGCACGGTGTTGACCAGCAGGAACACCCCGCCCGCCGCGACCACCGAACCGAACGAGGAGGCGTCGCGGGGGAGCACGTCGAACGGCTCCGCGTACCGGGCGAGGAATGCGGCCGCGGCGAATCCCGAGAGCACCGTCGCGGAGGCGGAGAACATCCGCCGGAAC
Source organism: Amycolatopsis keratiniphila subsp. keratiniphila (assembly GCF_001620365.2). Lineage (GTDB taxonomy): Bacteria > Actinomycetota > Actinomycetes > Mycobacteriales > Pseudonocardiaceae > Amycolatopsis > Amycolatopsis keratiniphila. The sequence goes on along the minus strand of NZ_LQMT02000014.1, from coordinate 99,874 downwards.
AACGGGTTCGGCTGCCCGCGGAACCAGCGGTAGAAGAACGACACGGCGATGACCAGCGCCGCGAGCGCCGGGTGCACCAGCAGTACGGCGGCGAAGGTCCACACGCTGTCGAGTGAGATGTGCGGCGTGCCGGCGAACCGCTCCCGGACCCGCTCCACCGGACGCGACAATTCCGTGTACAGCACGGAGCTGAGGATCAGGATCGCGAAGGGCAGCCCGTCGCCCTCGGTGAACGGGACGCGGAGAAATGACCAGGCGGATCCGGCGATCGCCGCGACGTCCACCAGGAGGACGAAGCCGATCAAACCACGGTTGGGTAGCCGCCACAGCGCCCAATTCGTTAGCGCCACGGAGACGAACGTAATCGGTTGGATACTAGGTGTCACTACGCTGTATGGGTAGGCGTGGGTGCACCACGCGTGACCGGGAGCGGGAAAGCGGAGGGGGTGAGCCCTATGCGCGGGCAGAACTGGTGAGTACCGGGTTCCGGTCTAAAGGGGGTGCGGTGGGGCCACGTGGCGCCAAGCCCGGGTGGCCGGAACAGCCACTACGAGACCGGCGAGTGCGATGACCGAGACCGTCGTCGCCGGTGAACCGAGCACGCCGACGAGCAGGCCGCCGGCGATCAGCCCGATTCCCTGCACGGCGATGAGCCCCGACCCGGCGAGGCCGAAGGCCTGGCCTCGTTCGGTGTCGGGTACCAGCCGCATGAACGTGGTGCTCGCGGTGACCTGGTAGGCCGCGCACATCCCGGACAGCACGAGGAGTCCGGCGGCGTAGGGTAGCGAAGGCCGGAACCAGAACGCCGCGAGCGGCACGATCGCACCGAGCGCCAGCGCGCCGACCAGGCGCAACCGGAGCTCGGGCCGCACGAGGCGGCCCAGCACGAACACCCCGAGCACGATCCCCGCGGGATGCGCCGCGAGCAGCAGCCCCGCGGTCACCGCCCCGCCGCCGATCTCCGCGGCGTAGGGCACGGCGAGCCCTTCCGGCACGATCACGAAACCCGCCAGCCACGCCAGGCCGACCAGCGCGCGCAACCGGCGATCACGCCAGATCGTCCTGGCGCCCGCCGAAAGCCGCCGCAGGGTCGACGTCGCCGGTCCGCTCGCTCCCGAAGCCGGCCGCGCGCGGACCCCCAGCCGCACGACGATGGCCGAGACCGCGAACGTCACCGCGTCCAGCGCCAGCCCGCGTCCCGGCCCGATCGCGGCGATCACCACGCCGCCCAAGGCGAAACCGGCCAGCTGACCGATCTGGTTGGTGATCTTCAGCAGGGACTGGCCGAGCACGTAGGAATCCCCGCTGAGCACCGACGGGAGGACCGCGGCCTGCGCGGCGGTGAACGGAGCGTTGGCCAGCTGCACCACCACCAGCACGGCGGCGAGCACGGGCAACGGGATACCGGGGACGGCGAGCACCGCGACCAGGAGCGCGCGGACGACGTCGGAGCAGACCATCACCGCGCGGCGCGGGTACCGGTCGGCCAACCCGCCGAGCAACGGCCCGCCGATCAGATCGGGGAGGTACGTGAGCGCGTACGTCAGCGCGGGCCACGTCGCCGAACCGGTCCGCTGGAACACCAGCACCGACAGGGCGACCCTGGCCACCTGGTCGCCGAGGATGGATTGGAGTTCCGCGAACCAGATCGCGCGCAGTTCACCGACCGCGAGGATCTGCCGGAAGGTCGCCTTGGAGTCCACGAGGTGACCACCCCCCCGCCCCGGTCGAGTGAGTCACTCAGCGTACCGCTCCGGGCGCGGGTGGTGAACCCTCGAAGCGCGTGAAGGCCTCCTTCCCTCGGCTCAGCCGAGGGAAGGAGGCCTTCACGCGCTAGGAGCTACTCAGTGCCGCAGGTGATCTTCGGCTGCGGGTTGTAGTGCACGTTCCGGGTGTGGCGCCGGATCTCGCGGCCGGTCGAGGCGTCCTTGATGACCCGGGTGTCCGACGTGGTGAAGCCGGGCGCGCCGTTGCTGGGCTTGCAGTTCTCGGCGGGGCCGGGTTTCGTCGGCGGCTCGGACGGGTTGGTGCGGCCGCCCGGGATCGATTCGACGGTGTACTTCTTGGTGCCCCACAGCCGGATCGTGATGTCCGACGGCGTCCAGATGGTCTGGATCGCGACACCGGTGTCCGTGTCGTTGGTGAACTTCAGGTCGATCACGCTGCCGCCGTTGTGGTTCTGGAACACGGTCGCCTCGCGCGCGGCCGGGTAGCGGCTGATGTAGTAGCTGTGTTCCTTGTGCTCGGTGTCCTTCATGCCGGCGAAGTACGAAGCGTTGTACAGCGTGGTCGCGAACTGCGAGATCCCGCCGCCGACCTCGCGGCCGGGCGCGCCGTCCTTGATGACACCCGCCTCGACGTAGCCCTGCGCGGCGCCGCGCGGCCCGGTGAACCCGTTGAGGCTGAACGTCTCGTTCGGCTTCACGATGGCGCCGTTGACCTTCTGCGCCACGACCCGGATGTTCGTCCCCGAGTCCGGCGCGAACCCGCCGGTCTTGAACTCGCTGACGACCTCCTTGATGCCGAGCTGGTTCGCCTGCTCGGTGGTCACCTTGGCCGGGGTCTTCTTGTAGGTGACCGGCAGCTCACGCGGCGCGGCGCGCTTGAGCACGTCGAGCACCGGCTTGAGGCTCGGCTCCCAGTCGACGACGTTGGCGTCCTCGGAGGGCTGGACGGTCGGCTTGCCGCCTTCGAAGACGATCTGCGCGTCCTTGCCCTCCTTTTCGGTGGACTTCAGCTGCGGGCCCGCGGCCTCGATGATCTTGTTGTTGTCCACCTTCGGGTTCAGCACGCCGCCGTCGACGGGCTCGAAGGTCAGCGCGGCCGCGATCTGCTCGGGTTTGACGACCGCGTCCTTGCCCTCGCCCTTGACGACCATCGGCGCCGCCACGGCGGGCTTCGCGATCTGCTCGAGGGCGGCGTGGACGGCCTCCGCCGAGACCTTCACCGGGGTCTGGGTGACCGGGAGCGTCAGCGGTTCGCCACTGGCCCAGCGCTCCAGGATGGTCTTCTTGGCGGCTTCGAGGTCGAGCTTCTGCCCGGTCTTCGGCTCGACCGCGATCGGCTTGGCCTCCTCGAAGCGCACGGTGCCCTCGACGGGGTCGCGGTCGACCTTGTCGCGCAGGTTCTCCAGCGCGCCGGTGAGCTTGGCGTCGTCGGTCTGCGTGACGACACCGACCTCGGTGGTCGAGAAGAACGACGCGATCCGCGTGAACGGGTTCAGTGGCTGGTCGCCCGCCTGGTCCAGGGTGGCGGGCCAGTCGAGGCGCAGGCCGGCGTTGTTCGGCGCCAGCGACTCCTCGGCGTCGCCCGCGACGACCTTCACCGGCCGGGTCAGCCGCGGCTCGATACCGCCACGGAGCTCCTTCTCGGCCGCCGTGCGGTCCATCCCGCCGACGTCGACCCCGGCGACGGTGACGCCGCGGGGGACGCTGCCCTGGGAGACCAGCACGTCGAGGGCGTACGCGACGACCAGCAGGCCGAACACGCCGCCGCCGATGAAGGCGGCCTTGCGGTAGCTGCGACGGCGCTTCGGTGGCGTGGGCTCCTGCGGCGTGGCAGACTCCGCGAACCCGGGCGTGACGACCGGGAGAATGTCCGTCTGCTCAGCGTGGGACTCGGGCCAGCGCGGTTCCTGCGGCAACTCTCCACCCTCCACGGTCCGGCGAGCGCCGGGCTTCGTGATCGAACGTCCGGGCCTTCCACACGTTCCGGACGTACGTTCAAGATACGGGGCGCGTTTTGTGAGCCTGCAACTCGCCCGGTTGGGTGATCGGGTCACTCCGTCGGGTGGTCACTGGGCGTCAGGTTCCGGGTTTTCGCCCACTCTGGCGAGAAAGTCGAAGTCACAGCCCTCGTCGGCTTGCGTGATGTGTTCGGCGTACAACGCGCCGTAACCCCGTTCGTACCGCGGGGCGGGCGTGGTCCACTCCGCCCGGCGACGTTGCAATTCCGCATCATCGACGTCGAGGCTCAGTCGTCGCGAAGGTACGTCCAAAGTGATCGGATCGCCGTCGCGGACCAGCGCGAGCGGCCCGCCCACATGGGATTCCGGCGCGACGTGCAGCACGCACGCGCCGTAACTGGTGCCGCTCATCCGCGCGTCGGAAACGCGGACCATGTCACGGACGCCCTTGGCCAGCAGGTGATCCGGCAGCGGCAGCATCCCGTACTCGGGCATTCCCGGGCCGCCGAGCGGGCCGGATCCGCGCAGCACCAGCACCGAGTCCTCGGTGATGCCGAGCGAGGGGTCGTTGATGCGCTTCTTCAAGTCCCGGTAGTCGTCGAAGACCACCGCGGGTCCAGTGTGGACGAGCAACCGGGGCTCGGCGGCGATGTGCTTGATCACCGCCCCGGACGGCGCGAGATTCCCGCGCAGCACCGCGACTCCTCCTTCGGTGGCGACAGGGTTGTCGCGCGTGCGGATGACGTCGTCGTCGTGCACCCGCGCCGAAGCCAGGTTCTCGCCGAGTGTCCGGCCGGTCACCGTCACCCGATCGGTATGCAGCAGGTCGGTCAGCCGGGAAAGCAGGCCGGGAAGCCCGCCGGCGTAGTAGAAGTCTTCCATCAGCCAGTCGCCGCCGGGCCGGATGTTCGCCAGCACCGGGACCCGGCGCGCGATCGCGTCGAAATCGTCGACGGACAACGGGATCCGCCCGCGTCCGGCCATCGCGATCAGATGGATGACGGCGTTGGTGGAGCCGCCGAGCGCCAGCACGGTGGTGATCGCGTCGGCGTACGCGCGCTCGTCGAGGATCTTCGTGATGGTGAGGTCCTCCCACACCATCTCGACGGCACGCGCGCCGCTCGCCGCGGCCATCCGGTGGTGCGCCGAATCGACGGCGGGGATCGACGCGGCGCCGGGCAAGGTCAGCCCGAGTACTTCGGCGACCGACATCATCGTGGACGCGGTCCCCATCGTCATACAGGTTCCGGGGGAACGGGCCAGCCCACGCTCCAATTCGGACAGTTCCTCGTCGCCGATCAACCCGGCCCGCTTGTCGTCCCAGTACTTCCACATGTCGGTGCCGCTGCCGAGCACCTCGTTCCGCCAGTGCCCGCGCAGCATCGGCCCGGCGGGTACGAAGATCGCGGGCAGTCCCGCGCTCGTCGCGCCCATCAGCAACGCCGGCGTCGTCTTGTCGCAGCCGCCCATGAGCACCGCGCCGTCGATCGGATAGGACCGCAGGATCTCTTCGGTCTCCAGGGAAAGCAGGTTGCGGTAGAGCATCGGCGTCGGCTTCTGGAACGTCTCGGACAGCGTCGCGACCGGGAACTCCAGCGGGAATCCGCCCGCCTGCCACACCCCGCGTTTGACCTATTCGGCCCGCTCGCGCAGATGCATGTGGCAGGGGTTGATGTCGCTCCAGGTGTTGAGGATCGCGATGACGGGTTTCCCGAGGTGTTCCTCCGGGTTGTAGCCGAGTTGCCTGCTGCGGGCACGATGGCTGAAGCCGCGCAGCTCGCCGCCGCCGAACCAGCGATGGCTCCGGAGTTCCTCGGGGTTCCTCATGTCCGCGAGTATGACATCTCATATATGATCGGCCCATGTCTTCGACCTTCAGCCTGCCCGCTTCACGGACCGAAGTGGTGCTCGACGAGATCCGCCGCGGCATCCTCACCCGGGAGTTGAAGCCCGGCCAGCCGCTGGTCGAAGCCGAGCTCGCGGCCAGGCTCGGCGTCTCGAAGACGCCGGTCCGCGAGGCGCTCAAGGTGCTGTCGAACACGGGTCTCGTGACGTTCAGCCCGTACAAGGGCGCTTCGGTGTGCGTGGTGGACGCGGAGCTGGCGAAGTCCGTGTACGACGTCCGCATGGTGCTGGAGCCCGAGGCCGTGCGCCGGTCGGTCGAACGCCGCTCCCCGGACCTGCTCGAAGACGCCGCGGAAGCGCTGAAAGAGGCGTCGGCGGCGCTCTCGGACAAGGATCACGCCGCGCTCAGCCTGCTCAACCGCCGGTTCCACCGGGCGCTGTACAGCGGCTGCGGCAATCCGCTGATGGTCTCGATGCTGGACGACCTCAGGGACCGCGCCGCGCTGATCAGCGTGGTCGGCTGGGAGACGAATCCCAGCTGGCGCAAGGAATGGAACGAGCACAAGGCGGTGCTGGCGGCGGCGAAGAAGGGCGACGCCGAAGGCGCGGCCCGGTTGCTGCGCGCCCATATCGGCGATTTCCTGGAGCGGACCCTCGAGACCATCGGAGACGCTTGATGCGGCTGCTGCTCATCGCCGACACCCATCTGCCGCTGCGCGCGAAGGCGCTGCCGGATCAGGTCTGGCGCGAGGTCGACGCGGCGGACGTCGTCGTCCACGCCGGCGATTGGGTCGAGGTCACCCTGCTGGACGAACTCGAAGCCCGGAGTGAGCGGCTCGTCGGAGTCTACGGCAACAACGACGGCGCGGATCTGCGGGCGCGGCTTCCCGAGATCGCGCGGGCGGACCTCGACGGCGTCCGGTTGGCGGTCATCCACGAAACCGGCGGCAAACAGGGCCGTGAACGGCGCTGTGACGACCAGTTCCCGGACACCGACGTCCTCGTGTTCGGGCACAGCCACATCCCCTGGGACACCGTCACACCGAAGGGGCTGCGGCTGCTGAACCCCGGCTCGCCGACCGACCGGCGGCGGCAGCCGTTCTGCACCTATCAGACCGCCGAGATCCGCGACGGCGAATTGCGCGACGTCACGCTGCATGAGCTGCCTCTTCGCCGCTGACGGGGTAGACAGGTAGGCATGGAACCGGCGCAGGCGTTGAGGGAGATCGCGTTCCGGCTGGAGCGCGCGGGCGAGCCGACCTACCGGGTGCGGGCATTCCGGCAGGCGGCCTCGGTGATCGCCAAGATCGAGCCGGACGACCTGCGCAAACGCGCCGCGGCGGGCACCTTGACCGCGTTGCCGAACATCGGCAAGGCGACCGCGGCCGTCGTCGAAGACGTCCTCGCCGGGCGCCGTCCCGCGTACTTCGAGAAGATCGGCGAGCCGAAACTGCCCGACGGCGGCGCGATGCGGGCGGCGCTGCGCGGCGACTGCCACACCCATTCGGACTGGTCCGACGGCGGCAGCCCGATCGAGGAGATGGCCGAGGCCGCCCGCGCGCTCGGCCACGAATGGATGGTGCTGACCGACCACTCGCCGCGGCTGACCGTCGCGAACGGGCTCTCGCCCGAGCGGCTGCGCCGTCAGATGGACGTCGTCGCGGAACTGAACGAGACGATGGCGCCGTTCCGGATCCTGCACGGCATCGAGGTCGACATCCACCTGGACGGCACGCTCGACCAGGAGGAAGAACTGCTGGAGCGGCTGGACTTCGTCGTCGCGAGTGTCCACTCGAAACTGCGGATGCCCGCGAAGGAGATGACGCCGCGGATGATCGCCGCGGTGCAGCATCCGCGGGTCCGCGTGCTGGGGCATTGCACCGGACGGCTGGTGATGGGCGGCCGCGGGAAACGGCCCGAGTCGGAGTTCGACGCCGAAGCGGTGTTCACCGCGTGCCGGGACAACGGCGTCGCCGTCGAGATCAACTCGCGCCCCGAACGCCGGGATCCGCCGACGCGGTTGCTGAACCTGGCCGTGGACCTGGGCTGCGATTTCGCGATCGACAGCGACGCGCACGCGCCCGGCCAGCTGGACTGGCTGGTCTTCGGCTGCGCGCGGGCCAACGAACTGGGGATCGAGCCGGAGCGGGTGATCAACACGCGGACCGCCGAGGACCTGCTCGCGGGTTAGTTCACCCCCCCTCGTGTGTGTCATGAAAGGGTCGTTCAGGACGAAAGATGTCCTGAACGACCCTTTCATGACATGCGTCGCCGTGCGCTAGCCGATCTCGTACGGGTCCCCGTAGACCGCCCACTTCAGCGGGGTGTGCAGGTCGAGGTTGCCGTCGTTGAGCCACATCAGCTGCGCGGTGTCGATCCGCGAGGTGTCCGCGTGCGCCTCTTCCTGCTTCATGACCACGCGCCGCGCGTCGAGGAACGCCTTGAGGTACGCCGTCTCGTCACCACCCTGCGCGGGCGGCTTCGCCTGCTGAAGAGCGGCCGAGCGGATACCGCCGAAGCTGTCCTGGCTGGTGCCCGGGCCGTGCATCACGATGGCGTCGTAATAGATGAATTGTCCCAGTGCGCCCAGACCGTCCGATTTCGCCTGATTCACCGCCGGGTCGAAATAGACTCGGTCCCGTTCGCTGTTCTGCGCGGCTTGGAAGTCCTCGCGGCCGGCGGCCTCGCGCCATGCGTTTTCGAAACCGCTGCCGAGTCCTTCGTGCGAATCGGTGCCGTCGACCTTGCGCAGTGCCGGGAGGTATTCCGCCAGCGGGTTGTCCGGGACCGAGTTCGTGTAGCGCTCGACGAGTTCCAGCATGTCCCCGGTGCCGGAACAGAACCCGATGATGCCGGCGGTGTACCCGCGCCCGTCGCCGATGTCCTCGATGTAGGAGTACTGCGCTTTCCAGTCCAGGGAAGAGTTTTCCGCGCTGGAGACGATCTGCATCGCGATCTCCTTCTTCTCAGGCGAGGCGAGATCGCCACCGGAAGCGAAGATCGACGCCGACGCCGGGACGGGCGCCGCGGATGCGAGCGAAGAGATCGCGACGGGGCCGGAAACGGCGAGGGCGAGAACGGAGACCGCGCCGAGAGCACGACGCATCGCGGGCCGCAGGGTGTCACTCATGAAAGGTGTCCCTTTCCATAGAGAATTGTCATTTTCTCATCAGGTGTTGCTGCGGCGTGGGCACACGATAACCACGGGTGACAGTTTCCGGCAAGAGGGAGAGCCGGTCGAAGATTTTCGTTACCGCCGGTCGCCGGTGTAGACGACGGCGGCGCACACCGCGTCGACCCCCGAGATCAGTTCGGCGAGCGCCTTCGGCAGTTCCCGGTGAGTGGACTCCACCCAGGCGCGCAGGCCCGCCCGGTCGAGTTCCGGTTCGCAGAAGTCGTCGAGCCCGATGGTCCAGGCCAGTAGCGCCAGGCAGACCGAATGCGGATCCGGCTGTTCGGTGCCGAGGACGGCCGCCCGCACCTTGCTGCGCGCGGCCGTCGACATCAGCAGATCCCGCGGCGGGTACCGATGCTTCTTCCGCATGAGCACCCGGTCGGTCTCGCGGTCGATCACCCCGGCGGCGAGCAGATTGTCCGCGACCGTTTCCCCGAGGTCGTGCCGCAGATGCGTGACCCATTCCCGGACGGTGTGCCGCTCGCGTTCACGCAGGATTTCCGAGAACACCCCGTCGAGCGGCGGATGGGCGAGACCGCGCCGTGACAGCGGGCGGATTCGCTTGCGTTCCACGGTGATCCGCTCGGCGAGGAGGAGATCGCAGAGTGCGGAGCCGGCCATTCCGATCCCGAGTCCCGTGCGGCGCAACGCGGGTTTTCCGGTGAACTCGTCGTGGGCGAGAAAGAACAGGGAATCGACCAAGGTCAGCCGACGCATGAATGGCACGCCCTCCGGCGTTGAAGTGCGGGACGGCCAAAGTAGCGGTAGCGCGCGTACCACTGCGACCCGAGGTCCGTTTTTAGCCTGAACGGACGTACCTCGCCGGGGTGCCCGGCCCTAGGGTGGGATGGCTCTCGCAAGATCAAGAACGACCGACGTCCGGGGGGACGGGTCCATGGGTAGGCAAAGACCGCGGCGCGGTCTCGGTCATCGGCGGCTCGGGGCCGCCCAGATCGTGTTCTTCGTGGTGGCCGCGGCGGGTCCGCTCTTCGCCATCGCGGGCGGGGTCCCGACGAACTACGCGGTCACCGGCAATGTCGGCGTGCCGCTGTCGTTCCTTCTGCTCGCCCCGATCCTGGGACTGTTCGCCGTCGGGTACGCGGCGATGAGCCGCTACATCACCAACGCCGGCGCGTTCTATCCCTACGTCGCCAACGGCGTCGGCAAATCCACCGGCGCCGGGATCGCCTTCGTCACGCTGATCTCCTACAACGCCATCCAGATCAGCATCTACGGCCTGTTCGGCTGGTCGGTGTCGACGTGGCTGGGCACGCTCACCGGATCCCCGCCGCCGTGGTGGTTGTGCGCGCTGGTGCTGGTGCTCGTCGTCGGCGCGCTCGGTGTCCTGCGGGTCGATCTCAACGCCAAGGTGCTCGGGGTGGCGCTGTGCCTCGAGGTGGCCGTCGTGGCGGTCGTCGACATCGCGTTGTTCACGAATCCGGCCGGTGGCGGCGTTTCCTGGGTCCCGCTGGAGCCGTCGAGCCTGTTCACCACCGGCGTGGGCGCGGTGTTCGCGTTCTCGGCGGCCGCGTTCATCGGCTTCGAAGGCGCGGCGACCTACGGCGAGGAGACCAGGGAACCCAGCCGCACGGTCGGCCGGGCGACGTTCGCCGCGATCGCGCTCACCGCGGTGCTCTACGTCGTCTCGTCGCTCGCATTGGCCGTGGGCACCGGGCCGGACGTCATCGTGACGACCGCGGCCGCCCAGGGCCCGGATCTGCTGTTCAACCTGGCGGGCGAACATCTCGGCGGCACGTTCTCCGACGTCGCGTACACGCTGTTCGTGACCGGCCAATGCGCGGCGCTGCTGAGCTTCCACAACGCCGTCGCGCGGTATTTCTTCGCGCTGGGCAGGGAAGGGTTGCTGCCGCGCTCGCTGGCCAAGACCAGTAAACGTACCGGCGCGCCGGTGGCCGGTTCGCTCACGCAGACCGCGCTCGCGTTGGCGGTCGTGTCGCTCTTCGCGATCGCCGGCCGCGACCCGGTGACCGAACTGTTCACCTGGCTCGGCACGACGGCGTCCACCGGGGTCGTGGTGATCATGATCGCCGTCTCGCTTTCGGTGATCGGCTTTTTCAAACGGCGCCGCGACGCCGAAAACGCCTGGCGCCGCTGGATCGCGCCGTCGCTGGCGATCCTCGCGCTGTCGGCCGTCCTCGCGCTGATCCTGCTCAACTTCGATCTGCTGCTCGGCCCGGCCGGGACGTTCCTGTTGCGCTGGGGGCTGCCCGGTCTCGTGCTCGTCGCCGCGCTGGCGGGTTTCCTGCGCGCGGAAGTGTTGCGGACGAAGGATCCCGAGACGTACGCCGCCATCGGCGGGCCGCTCGAAGAAGAGGCGCTCGCCGCCACCAAGCTGTCCTAAATAGACGAACGTGACGGCCCCCTCGTCGATTTGTCTATAAAGGAATGGTAAAGTGGCGGGCAGATGACGACTACCCGTGCCCCCGCCGCACGGCACCGTTCCGTCTTCTTCCTGCTGATCTTGCTCGTCTTCGCCTTCGTCACGCCGACTGTTCCCCACGGGCACGGCCGGGCCGCGAAGGAAGATCCCGTCGCCGTCTTCGCGACCCACCCGCTGCCCGCCTTCCACGGCGGGCAGGCCGTTCCCCTCGCCGACGCTCCCGCCGAAGCGGAGACCGTCGACCTTCCCGACGCCGGCCACGTCCCTGAGCAGGGCGAACCCGTCGTCATCACCCGTGCGGTGCCCCAGGCGCCCGCGCGGGCACCTCCGCGCTGATCGGCGTCTTCTTCCCGCATCAGCCATCCATCGGAGGTCTCCATGAGTTCCGGTCATGCCCTGCTGGCCGTCGGCGGTGCGTTCCTCGCCGCCGGTGTCATCGCCAGAGCCGGCGCCCGTATCGGGCTGCCCACCATCCCCCTGTTCATGCTGGCCGGTTTCGTCTTCGGCCCCAACACCCCCGGACTGTCCCTTGTGGACGATCCAGCCGAACTCGGTGTGCTCGCCGGGCTCGGCCTCGTCTTCCTCCTGTTCTACCTCGGCCTCGAGTTCTCCCTCGACGACCTGGCCAAGGGTGGGCGCAAACTCGTCTGGTCCGGGCTGATCTACCTGATCCTGAACATCGGCGGCGGGCTCGCGTTCGGCTTCCTGCTCGGCTGGGGGACCAGGGAAGCGCTGGTCATCGCCGGTGCCATCGGTATCTCGTCGTCGGCGATCGTCACCAAACTCCTGCTCGAATCCCGCCGGATGAACAACCCCGAATCCCGGCTGATCATGGGCATCATCGTGATCGAGGACATCTTCCTCGCGCTGTACCTGGCGTTGCTGCAGCCGGTGCTGTCCGGCGCCGGGAGCTTCGGCTCGGCGCTCGCCGATTTCGGCAAGGCCTTCGCGTTCCTGATCGTCATGGCCGCGCTCGCCCGCTGGGGCGGCCGGGTGGTGTCGAAGCTGTTCGGTTCGGCCGACGACGAACTGCTCACCGTCTGCTTCGTCGGTGTCGCGGTCATGGGCGCCGCCGTCGCGGAGGAGGTCGGGGTGTCCGACGCCATCGGCGCGTTCATGGTCGGCATGATGCTCGGCGGTTCGAAGGTCGCGCCGCGCATCCACAAGCTGGTGCTGCCGCTGCGGGACGCGTTCGGCGCGCTGTTCTTCTTCATCTTCGGGCTCAGCATCGATCCGAACGCGGTCGGCTCGGTGGTCGTGCCGGTGCTGATCGCGGTGGCGCTGACGATCGTGCTGAACCTGGGCGCGGGCGCGCTGGCCGCGCGGGTCAACGGGTTCGATCGCCAGGCCGGGGTGAACATCGGGCTGACCGTGCTCACCAGGGGCGAGTTCTCGCTGGTGCTCGCGGCGATGGCGACCGCGGCCGGGCTCGACTCGCGGGTCGCGCCGTTCGTCGCGGGCTACGTCCTGCTGCTGGCCGTGATCGGTCCAGTCGCGGTCATCCGTTCCGAGAAGCTCGCCTGGTTGCTACCGGCGAGTATTGTCCGAGGCGCGACCCGCCGCGACGAGCCGGCCAGGGCGACGTGACGAGGAGGCCTTGGTGACGGAGCGGTTCGGCGGCTACCAGAACGAGATCTACCTGCAGGGGCTTGGCGGGACCTTCCCGCCGTGCTCCACCGACGCCACGAAACTGGAGGAGTCGGCGCGGGAGATCCTGGAGCCCGGGCCGTTCTGGTACGTCGCCGGTTCGGCCGGTTCCGGCGCCACCGCCCGGGCCAACCGCGAGGCCTTCGACCGCTGGCGCCTGGTGCCGCGGATGCTCACCGGCGCCACCGAACGCGATCTGTCCACCACTGTCCTCGGCACGCCCGTTCCGGCGCCGGTGCTGCTGGCGCCGGTCGGCGTGCAGTCGATCGTCCACGAGGGCGCCGAGCCGGCGGCCGCGCGTGCCGCGGCGTCGGTCGGCCTGCCCTACGTCATGTCGACGGCGTCGTCCACGAGCATCGAGGACGTCGCCGAGGCCAGTGGTGAGGGGCCGCGCTGGTTCCAGCTGTACTGGCCGACCGACAACGACGTCTGCGCGAGCATCCTGGCGCGGGCGAAGGCCGCCGGGTTCACCACGCTCGTCGTCACCCTCGACACCTGGACCCTCGCGTGGCGGCCGAACGACCTCGACCACGCGTACCTGCCGTTCATCAAGGGCGAGGGCCTGGGTGTCCCGCTGAGCGACCCGGTGTTCCGCGGCCTGCTGGAGAAGACGCCGGAGGAGGACCCGCCCACCGCGATCCTGCGCTGGATCTCGATGATCACCGGCACCGACAGCACGTGGGACCGGCTGCCGTTCCTGCGCGAGCACTGGGACGGGCCGATCGTGCTCAAGGGCATCCAGCACCCCGACGACGCGCGCCGCGCCGTCGAGGCCGGGATGGACGGGATCGTCGTGTCCAACCACGGCGGCCGCCAGGTCGACGGCGCGGTCGCGTCGCTCGACGCGCTCCCGGAGATCGTGGCCGCGGTCGGCGACCGGCTGGAGATCCTGTTCGACTCCGGTATCCGCACCGGCGCCGACATCGCCAAGGCGCTCGCGCTCGGGGCCAAGGCCGTGCTGGTGGGGCGGCCGTGGGTGTACGGTCTGGCGCTCGCGGGGGAGGACGGCGTCCGGCACGTGCTGCGGAGCCTGCTCGCCGACCTCGACCTGACCATGGGCCTGTCCGGGCACCGGCGGCTCGCCGACCTCACGCCGGGCTCGCTCACCCGCTCCTGACCAGCGCGGTGTCGCCTCCGGCATATTCGGAGGCCCGGATCGTCACGCACGGCTATCCTGGTGCCGGTCATGGCTTCTCAACCTTCCCCGCTCGGCGCCCTGCGCGCTCGCCTGCCCGAATTGATGTCGCGCGACGAGCACCGCCTCCGGCGCCGGCTCGACGGTGCCCGCAAAGCCCGCGACGCGGAGTCGATCGCCGCGCAGATCGAGGCCGACATCGAGGCCGCCGAACTCCGGATCACCCGCAGGCGGGACAGCGTCCCGAAGATCTCGTTCCCCGAAGAGCTGCCCGTCAGCCAGCGGAAGGACGAGATCGCCGAGGCCATCCGCGACCACCAGGTGGTGATCGTCGCGGGCGAGACCGGGTCGGGGAAGACGACCCAGCTGCCCAAGATCTGCCTCGAGCTCGGCCGCGGCATCCGGGGCCAGATCGGGCACACGCAGCCGCGGCGGCTGGCCGCGCGCACGGTCGCCGATCGCATCGCCTCCGAGCTGGACACCGAGCTCGGCGAGACCGTCGGCTACAAGGTCCGGTTCACCGACCAGTCCGGCCAGGACACGCTGGTCAAGCTGATGACCGACGGCATCCTGCTCGCCGAGATCCAGACCGACCGGATGCTGCGCCAGTACGACACGCTGATCATCGACGAGGCGCACGAGCGCAGCCTCAACATCGACTTCATCCTCGGCTACGTCAAGCAGCTCCTGCCGCGGCGCCCCGACCTCAAGGTGATCATCACCTCGGCGACGATCGACCCGGAACGGTTCTCCAAGCATTTCGACGACGCGCCGATCGTGGAGGTCTCGGGCCGGACGTATCCGGTCGAGGTCCGCTACCGGCCGATCATCGACCCGGACGATCCGGACGCCGATCAGGACCGGGACCAGACACAGGCCATCTGCGACGCCGTCGACGAGCTCCAGCACGAGGGCCCCGGAGACATCCTGGTGTTCCTCTCCGGCGAGCGGGAGATCCGCGACGCCGCCGACGCGCTGTCCAAACAGGATCTCAGGAACACCGAGATCCTGCCGCTGTACGCGCGGCTTTCGTCGTCGGACCAGCATCGGGTGTTCCAGCGCCACACCGGGCGCCGCGTCGTGCTCGCGACGAACGTCGCCGAGACCTCGCTGACCGTGCCGGGTATCAAGTACGTCGTCGACCCGGGCACCGCGCGGATCTCGCGCTACAGCCATCGCACCAAGGTGCAGCGGCTGCCGATCGAGCCGGTGTCGCAGGCATCGGCGAACCAGCGCAAGGGCCGCTGTGGCCGGACGTCGGACGGTATCTGCATCCGCCTGTACTCCGAGGACGACTTCGACGCGCGGCCCGAGTTCACCGATCCGGAGATCCTGCGGACCAACCTCGCTTCGGTCATCCTGCAGATGACTTCGCTCGGCCTCGGCGACATCGCGGCGTTCCCCTTCGTGGAGCCGCCGGATCGCCGTCAGGTCACCGACGGTGTCCAGCTCCTGCAGGAGCTCGGCGCGTTCGAGATGTCCGACGGCAAGAAGCTCACCGAAACCGGTCGCAAACTCGCGCAGCTCCCGGTGGACCCGCGGATGGCGCGGATGGTGCTGGAGGCCTCGCGCAACGGCTGCGTCCGCGAAGTGATGATCATCGCCGCCGCACTGTCCATTCAGGACCCGCGCGAGCGGCCCGCGGAGAAGCAGCAGGCGGCGGACGAGCAGCACGCGCGGTTCGCGGACAAGACGTCGGACTTCCTGGCGTACCTCAACCTGTGGGAGTACGTCAGCGAGCAGCAGAAGGCGTTGTCCACCAACCAGTTCCGCCGGATGTGCCGCAACGAGTACCTGAACTACCTGCGCATCCGCGAATGGCAGGACATCTTCAGCCAGCTGCGCCAGCTGGCCAAACCGCTCGGCATCACGCTCAATACCTCCGGCCCGGCCGATCCGCAACGTGTGCACACGTCGCTGATCGCCGGGCTGTTGTCGCATGTCGGCCTCAAGGATCCGGCCAAGGGCGACTACCTCGGCGCGCGCGGGGCGCGGTTCTCGGTGTTCCCGGGTTCGGCGTTGTTCAAGAAGCAGCCGCGGTTCGTCATGTCGGCCGAACTCGTCGAGACCTCGCGCCTGTGGGGCCGGGTCAACGCGCGGATCGAGCCGGAATGGGTCGAGCCGCTCGCCGGGCACGTCGTGAAGCGGAACTACTCCGAGCCGCACTGGGAACGCAAGCAGGGCGCGGTGATGGCGAAGGAGAAGGTGACGCTGTACGGCGTCCCGCTCGTCGCCGACCGCCGGGTGAACTACGGCCGCATCGATCCCGAGGTCAGCCGCGAGCTGTTCATCCGGCACGCGCTGGTCGAGGGTGACTGGGAGACGCGGCACCACTTCTTCCGCGAGAACCGCGCGCTGCTCGACGAGGTCGAGGACCTGGAGAACCGGGCTCGCCGCCGTGACATCCTCGTCGACGACGAGACGCTGTTCGAGTTCTACGACCAGCGCGTCCCGGCCGACGTCGTCTCCGCGCGGCATTTCGACAGCTGGTGGAAGAAGGCGCGGCACACCCAGCCGGATCTGCTGAGCTTCGAGAAGACGATGCTCATCAACGAGACCGCGGGCGGCGTGCGCGAGGCCGACTACCCCGACTTCTGGACGCAGGGCACGCAGACCTTCAAGCTCACGTACCAGTTCGAGCCGGGTGCCGACGCGGACGGTGTCACCGTGCACATCCCGCTGCCGGTGCTGAACCAGGTGACCCCGGACGGTTTCGACTGGCAGGTCCCCGGCCTGCGTGAAGAACTGGTGACGCAGCTGATCAAGTCGCTGCCCAAGGCGATCCGGCGCAACTTCGTGCCGGCGCCCGATCACGCGAAGCTGGTGTTGTCGCGGGTCGGCCCGGCCGACGGGCCGCTGCTGCACGCCGTCGCCGACGAGCTGGAAGCGTTGCGCGGGGTGGTGATCCCGGACGACGCCTGGCAGCTGTCGACGGTTCCCGAGCATCTGAAGATGACGTTCCGCGTCGTCGACGTCCGCGGCAAGAAGGTGTCCGAGGGCAAGGACATCGAGGCGCTCAAACGGGACCTGAGCGGCCAGGTGCGCGCGACGATCTCGAAGGCCGCCGACAGCATCGAGCGCGAGGGCCTGACGACGCCGGCTTTCGGCGAGTTGCCGAAGGTGTTCGCGAGCAAGCAGCGCGGGCACGACGTCAAGGCGTATCCGGCGCTGGTGGACGAAGGCGGTTCCGTGGCGGTGCGGCTGCTGGACACGCCGGGCCAGCAGGAACAGTCGATGTGGGCGGGCACGCGGCGGATGCTGCGGCTGAACATCCCGTCGCCGATGAAGTTCATCACCCGCAGCCTCGGCAACTCGTCGAAACTCGTGCTGAACCGGAATCCGCACGGCTCGGTGGCGGCGTTGCTCGAAGACTGCGTGGATTGCGCTGTCGACAAGCTCGTGGCCGACAACGGCGGACCGCGCTGGGACGAGGCCGGATTCGCCGTCCTGCTGGAGAAGGTGCGCGCCGGGCTGAACGCCGGGGTGCTCGACGTGCTGACCAACGTCGAGAAGATCCTGCGTGCCGCGAACGACGTCGAAACGCGGCTGGCCGACACGCGCGGCCCGAAGGACTCGCTCGCGGACATCCGCGCGCAGCTGGACGGGTTGGTGCACAAGGGTTTCGTCACCGAAACCGGGCAGGACAGGCTCAAGCACGTCGTCCGGTACCTGCGGGGGATCGAGCGGCGGCTGGAGAAGCTCCCGACCGAGCCGACCCGGGACATCCAGCGCACCGGCGACATCGCCTGGCTCCGCAACGAGTACCAGGCCGCCCTCGACGCGCTGCCGCCGGGCACTTCGTCGCCCGCCCTGCGGGAAATCCGGTGGATGATCGAGGAACTGCGGGTGAGCTTCTTCGCCCAGACCCTGGGCACCGCCCACCCCGTCTCGCTGAAGCGCGTCATCAAGGCCCTGGACGACGCCGCCTCCGCCTGATCCCGCGAGTTACGCCCCCAATCACGCGTGTCGTCCATCTGATCACGCGAGTTCGCCGCCTGATCACACGCGCTCCGCGGCAGGGAATGGCGAACTCAAGTGATTGAACGGACGACACGCGTGATCAGACGGCGAACTCGCGTGATTGAACGGCGAACTCGCGTGATTGGAGGCGGAACTCACTTGGCGTCGGCGTAGGTGTCCACGGCGGCGATGTGCAGCGGGAACCGGACCGGGCAGGCGTCACCGAAGAGCAGCCGAGCCGCCTCGGCCATGCTGTCCACAATGGACTGCGAGACCTCGTCGGCGAACTCGGCCGGGGTGTGCACCAGGACCTCGTCGTGCTGGAAGAACACCAGGTGCGCGGGGGAGGGGAGCCTGCCGCGCAGGGTCGCCAGCAGGACCGCGGTCATGTCCGCCGCACTCGCCTGCACGACGAAGTTGCGGGTGAACCGGCCCCAGTTACGGGACGCCTGGCGCGCCTTCAGCTCGCCGGCCTCGTCCGCCGCGACGCCGCCGGTCAGCGCCCGCCATGCCTCCGACGGCGCGGGCGACGTCCGGCCCAGCCGCGAGCGGACGCGCTCCCCGCGTTCCCCGGCCTGCGCGGCACGCTCCACATAGGACACCGCGTCCGGAAACCTGGTCCGCAGCAACGCCAGCAGCGGGCCGGCCTCCCCGGACGTGCCGCCGTACATCGCCGACAGCATCGCGATCTTCGCGCGGTCCCGGTCGTCCCTGTCGTCCCACGCGGGCACCGGCACCCGGCGCACGCCGGAGAACATCGCCTCCGCGAGGCTCGCGTACAGATCAGTGGCCGCGGCGACGTCGGCCAGCTTGCGGTCCCCGGACAACGCCGTGAGCACCCGCGGCTCCAGCTGCGCGGCGTCGGCGACCACCAGCTTCCAGCCCGGATCGGCCCGGACGCAGGTCCGCAGGACCTTCGGGATCTGCAACGCGCCCCCGCCCCGGCTCGCCCAGCGGCCGGAGACGACCCCGCCGACGACGTAATGCGGCCGGAACCGGCCGTCGCGCACCCACTCGTCGAGCCAGGTCCACCCGTTGGCCGAATGCAGCCGCGCGAGTTCCTTGTACTCCAGCAGCGGCGGGACGGCGGGATGGTCGATGTCGCGCAGCAGGTACTTCCTCGCCGACGAGACCTCGATGCCCTCCCGGCCGAGCGCGCGGACGACGCTGGCCGGGGCATCCGGGTTGACCGGGCGTCCGCCGAACGCGTCGCTGATCTTCGCCGCCAGCTCGACCAGCCGCTTCGGCCGGTGCCCGGCCGGGACGCGGGGGCCGAGCTGCTCGGCGAGCAGCGCCAAATGCAGGTCCGCCCGCCACGGCAGCCCGTCGGCCGACATCTCCGCGGCCGCCAGCGCGCTCGCCGACTCCGCCGCGAAGAGCAACCGGAGCCGCTCCGGATGATCGGTCAGCGCGACCCGTTTCTCCTGCTCGGCCAGCACCCGGCGCGCCGCGTCGATCACCGTGACGCCGGCGGGCAGCCGCGGGCCGCGCGTCTCGAACAGCGTCGGCTGGTCGTCCTCGGCCCAGAGCGGCGGCTCGTCGGCGGGCGCCTCCTGCCCGTTCGCCCTGGCCAACGCCGCGCGCAGGCTTCGCGACTCCTGCGGCCGCCCCTCGTGGGCCAGGAGCAATCCCTCGATCAAGGTCAGGTCGTGGCAGCGCCGCACCCGGACGCCCGCCTTGATCAGCGCGGGGTACGTCCCTTCGACCGACGGGAACACCCAACGGGGTGAATGCTCTGCCTCCAAACTCCGTACTTCGCGGACGAACTCCGCGAGCTTCAGGCCGCGCCGCGGCGGCTGCCCGGAAAGTGCGATCGCGAAGTCGCCATCCTCCTCTTGACCTGCGATCGCCTGCACACTCACATTGTGGTGGTTCCCTCCGACATTTCTGTCACCAGACGGCTAGTGCGCCTGCGCTATCGGTCGGCTACTGTCGAGTAGCAACCCCATACCGCCGGTACGCGAACCGCCGGTGGCATGGTGTCTCGCCGCAGCAGCAACGGAGGTGCCCGGATGAGAAACCCCACCGGCCTCGCCACCCTGGTGGCGGGCAAGGTGACCGAGACCGTGCGCAGCATCGACGTGATGCGGCAAGCGGGCCTGCTCCCGATCCCTCGGGTCGACGAGGGCCTGCGTTCGCTGGTCATGGTGCGGAAGTGGGGCCCGTTCGCCGGGGCGAACATGATCGCCGCCCGCCGCGACCCGACCGCGACCGGCATCATCGACGAACTGGGCCCGCTGACCTTCAAACAGCTCGACACCCAGTCGAACGCGCTGGCCAGGGCGTGGTCCGAACGCGGTCTCGGCCCGGGTTCGGTGATCGCCGCGCTGTGCCGTGACCACCGCGGTCTCGTGCTGACGATGCTCGCCTCGGGCAAACTCGGCGCCAAGCTGCTGCTGATGAACACCGGGTTCGCCAAACCCCAGCTCGCGGACGTCGCGAAGCGTGAAGGCGTCACCGCGCTCGTCTACGACCAGGAGTTCACCGACCTGCTGGACGCCGTCGAGGGCGACGTCGAGCACTACCTCGCCTGGGTCGATTCGGACACCGCGCGCCCGGCCGGCATCCCGGTCGTCGCCGAACTGGTCGCCAGCACCGATGACCGTCCGTGGCCCGCGCCCGCCAAACCCGGCGGGTTCATCCTGCTGACCAGCGGCACCACGGGGACACCGAAAGGCGCGCCGCGGCCGCACACCTCCGCGCTCGCCTCCGCGCAGTTCCTCGACCGCATCCCGCTGCGCACCGGCGAGGCGACCTACATGGGCGCGCCGCTGTTCCACGGCACCGGGTTGTCGCAGTTCATCCTGTCCTTCGCGCTCGGTTCGAAGGTCGTCATGCGGCGCAAGTTCGTGCCGGAGGAGACGTTGCGCGGGGTGGCGGAGAACCGCTGCACCACGCTGGTCCTCGTGCCGACGATGCTGCAGCGCATCGTCGACCTGCCCGAGGAGATCCGCGCCAAGTACGACACCTCGAGCCTGCGGATCATCTTCGTCGCCGGCTCCGCGCTCTCCCCGGATCTCGGGAACCGCGCGACCGCCGCGTTCGGGGACGTCGTGCACAACCTCTACGGCTCCACCGAGGTCGCCGTGGCGACGGTCGCGACACCCGAGGACTGGCGCAAGGCACCGGGCACCGTCGGCCGCGCGCCGGTGGGCTGCAAGGTGGCGCTGTACGACGAAAAGGGCGGCAAGATCACCGAGCCGCATGTCACCGGCCGGGTGTTCGTCGGCAGCGGGCTGAGCTTCCAGGGCTACACCGACGGGCGCAACAAGGAGATCATCGACGGGTTGCTCTCCAGTGGCGACGTCGGCCACTTCGACGAGGACGGCCTGCTGTTCATCGACGGCCGCGACGACGAAATGATCGTCTCCGGCGGAGAGAACGTCTTCCCGATCGAGGTGGAGAACCTCCTGGTCGAACGCGAGGACGTGATCGAAGCCGCGGTCGTCGGCGTCGAGGATCCCGAGTTCGGGCAGCGGCTGAAGGCGTTCGTGGTGCGGGCCGAGAAGTCGGAGCTGGACGTCGACGGCGTGCGCGAGTACGTCAAGGCGAACCTCGCCCGGTACAAGGTGCCGCGTGACGTCGAATTCCTCGACGAGCTTCCGCGCAACGCGACCGGGAAGGTGCTGCGCAACAAGCTGCGCTAGTACTCCCAGTCGATGCCGAAGACGCCGGGGCCGAAGTCGAGCGCGACGGCGTGGACACCGTTGCCCTGGTCCGGCTTGAGCTCTTTCCGGTCCATCGGCGACGTGCCTTGGCGCGAATACTGCCAGCATTTCGCCGGGCTGGACTCCGGATCGAACCGGACCTCCAGCAGGTACTCGCGCACGGGACGCCGGAACTCGCGATAATGCGTGTTCCGGCATTCCGGGTACGGCGGCCCGGGATTGGTCAGCGAGTACTCGATCAGGTGAGTCTCGCCGCGATCGATGGGCCGGTCGAAGAGCAGTTCGGCCACTGTGAGCCCGTGCTCGTCGTCGACCTCGGCGCGGCCGACATGGCAGTTGCGCAGCGTGTTCAGCGCCGGCGGCCCCGCTTCCGGGTCGCCCTGGGCGTAGACCAGCAGCCAGCGGTCCTGCCCGTCCGCGCCCGCCTGGAACACCGCCCGCGCGGTCACCGCGCGTTGCCCGCCGTCCTCGGCGATCTCGCACAGGTCGTGCAGGCCGACGAGTTTCAGCTGATGGTGTTGTTCGAGCGCGTTGGGCGCGCCGACCTTCTCCAGCAACGCCTGGAGCGCTTCGAGCGGGAAGGTCAGCGGCTGCTCGGTGGTGGCCCGGCTGCGGCGTGACGACGCCCCGCGCGGCCGCGGTGGCGGCAGCAGGCTGAGCAGCGATCCGGCGGGGATCGCCAAAACCTCTTCGAGAACCCGGACGGCGGACAGCGAACTCTGCCGTTCCGGTTGACGTTTGCCCGATTGCCAGTAACTCAGCGCGGTCACGCTCACCGACGCGCCGCGCGCGAGCAGCCGGGCTTGGATACGGTCGAGGCTCAGGCCGCTCGTCGCGATGGCCGAGCGCAACGCGGTGGCGAACGCGGTACGCGGTTGATCCTCATCGTCCGTGGTCACTCGGTCCGCCGCGCTCCCCGCCACCATATGCTGCCCGACCGCCCCCGTCTGCCGTTCCCTGACACCGCCCGGTTGATAACAACACGAATAACTTTAACAGTCTGAGGTAACGCTTCAGGGGCGCCTTCTGCCAGGCGAAAACGACTTTCCGGACGAGCGTCATTACTCTGTATGGCCTAGTACTGGTAACTGTGAATCATTGCCCGCCCACCTGGGCACCGGCTTGCATGGCTCTCAACGACGATCATCCTCCCGGGTGATCCGCACGGTGCGGCAGGAAGGGAACCAGTGAGCAAGTCCCGGAAGAACCTGAAGTCCCGAAAGACCCGTAGCGGCCTCGTGGCGGGAGTCGCCCTCGCCGGTGTGACCGCGGCGGTCGCCACGTTCGGCGCCGGCGCGGCCAACGCCGAGCAGCAGGGCGAGATCCGCGGCGCGGGTGCGGCCAACGCGGTCGGCGGCAGCTACATCGTCGTCCTCAAGCCCACCGCCGTCGGCCAGGGCGTGGCCGCGGCGAGCGAGATCACCGCGAACGTGGCCGCGAAGGCGCAGGGCCTCACCGGTCAGTACGGCACCACGCTGTCCCGCACCTTCGGCTCGGCGCTGAACGGCTTCTCGATCAAGGCCGACGAGGCCGCCGCGAAGCGCCTCGCCGCCGACCCGCAGGTCGCGTACGTCGTCCAGAACAAGACGTTCAAGATCAGCGAGACCCAGGACAACCCGCCGTCGTGGGGCCTGGACCGGGTCGACCAGGCGGACCTTCCGCTCGACAACAAGTACACCTACCCGGTGAAGGCCGACAACGTCACCGCTTACGTCATCGACACCGGTGTCCGCGGCTCGCACAAGGACTTCGGTGACCGCGCCACCGGCGGCAAGGACTTCGTCGACAACGACGACACCCCCAACGACGAGCACGGCCACGGCACGCACGTCGCCGGCACCATCGGTGGCACGGACCACGGCCTGGCCAAGGGCGTGAAGATCGTCGGCGTCCGCGTGCTGGACGCCAACGGCAGCGGCACTACCGAGGGTGTCGTCGCCGGGGTCGACTGGGTCGCGGCGAACGCCAAGGGCCCGTCGGTCGCCAACATGAGCCTGGGCGGCGGCGCGGACGACGCCCTGGACGCGGCGGTCAAGGGCGCCATCGACAAGGGCGTGACCTTCGCGCTCGCGGCGGGCAACGAGTCCTCCGACGCCGGCACCACCTCCCCGGCCCGGGTGAAGGAGGCCATCACGGTGGCCGCCAGCGACAAGACCGACAAGCAGGCCAGCTTCTCGAACTACGGTTCGGTCGTGGACCTGTACGCGCCGGGTGTCGACATCACCTCGTCGTGGGCGACCGGTGACGACGCCACCAACACCATCAGCGGTACCTCGATGGCCGCGCCGCACGTCGCCGGTGCCGCCGCGCTGTACCTCTCGGCGCACCCTGACGCCACCCCGGCCCAGGTCGCCGAAGGTCTCGTCGGCGCGGCCGCGGACGGCAAGATCAGCAACCCGACCGGTGGAACGGCCAACAAGCTGCTCCAGGTCAAGTAAGGCCCTCGCGGACAGGCTGCCCCCGGCGAACTCCAGGCGCCGGGGGCAGCCCCGTGTCCAAGGGGATCCCAGACTTGTTACCAACGGGTAAGCTCCTGCCCATGGTGCTGCGGAAGAACATCCTGATCACCGGGGCGAGCTCCGGACTCGGCGAAGGAATGGCCAGGCAGTACGCCGCGAGAGGCCGCAATCTGGCACTGGCCGCCCGCCGGGTCGACCGGCTCGAAACCCTCGCCGCGGAGCTCAAGAAGGCGTACCCCGGCATCACCGTGGTCACCCGGAAGCTCGACGTGAACGACCACGACCAGGTCTTCGCCGTCTTCGAGGAGTTCCGCGAGGAACTCGGCTCCCTCGATCGCGTGATCGTGAACGCGGGGCTCGGCAAGGGACAGCGGATCGGCACCGGCCGCTTCGACGCGAACCGCGAGACCCTCCAGACGAACTTCCTCGCCGCGGCGGCCCAGATCGAGGCAGCGGTCGGCATCTTCCGCAAGCAGAAGAACGGCCACCTGGTGGTCGTGTCCTCCTTCCTCGCTCTTCGTGGCGTACCCGGCAACGCCACCGCGTACGCCGCCTCCAAGGCGGGAATCTCGTCGTTCTCCGAGGGCACCCGGATCGAGCTGCTGAAGACGCCGATCAAGGTCACCACGCTGCATCCCGGGTTCATCGAATCGGAGATGAACGAAGACATCTCGAAGCTTCCGGGCGCGGTCAGGGCGGAGCCGGGCGCGCAGGCGCTGGTGAAGGCGATCGAATCCGAGACGGCGAAGGCGTTCGTGCCGACGTGGCCGTGGAGCGTGCTCTCGAAGCTCTTCCCGTTCGTCCCGGCTCCCTTGCTGAAGAAGTTCGGATGACCGTCACGGACAAGACCGTCGAGGTACGCGGAGAGGACTCGTTCGACCCGGCCGCGGTGCACGCCTGGCTGGTCGCGCGGGTGCCCGGGCTCGGCGATGCGCCGCCCGGGGTCCGCCAGTTCCCCGGCGGCGCCTCGAACCTCACGTACCTGCTGACCTATCCGGATCGCGAGCTGATCCTGCGGCGCCCGCCGCTGGGGCACAAGGCCGCGTCCGCGCACGACATGCGTCGCGAGTTCCGGGTCCAGCAGGCGTTGCGGCCTGTCTTCCCTTACGTGCCGGAGGTTCTCGCCTTCTGCGACGACGAAACCGTGCTCGGCGGCGACTTCTACGTGATGGAGCGGCTCGAAGGCCTGATCCTGCGCGGAGATCTGCCCGCCGGTTTCGACCTGTCGCCCGAGAGTGCGCGCGAACTGTGCGGCAAGGTCGTCGACCGGCTGGTCGAGCTGCACGCCGTCGACGTCGAGGCAGCCGGGCTGGCCGACCTCGGCAAGGGCGCCGGTTACGTCGAGCGCCAGGTGCGCGGCTGGTCGGAGCGGTTCCTCAAGGCACGCACGGAGAACGTCCCGGACTGCGCCGAAGTGATGGCGTGGCTGAAGGACAATCAGCCGTCCGAGGTGAAGATCTGCCTGATCCACAACGACTACCGCCTCGACAACCTGGTGCTCGACGACGATCTCGACATCGTCGGCGTGCTCGACTGGGAGATGGCCACCCTCGGCGATCCGCTGATGGAACTGGGCAGCACCCTGGCGTACTGGGTGCAGGACGACGATGACGACGTCATGAAGCTCAGCCGTCGCCAGCCGACGCACCTGCCGGGGATGTACACGCGCGAGGAATTCGTGCGACGGTACGCGGAGCGGTCCGGCCTCGAAATCGGCGACTGGACGTTTTACGAGGTGTACGGCCTGTTCCGGCTCGCGGTGGTGATCCAGCAGATCTACTACCGCTACCACGCGGGGCAGACGACCAATCCGGCGCTGAAGGATCTCTGGCAGTTCGTCGGCTACCTCGACGGCCGCTGCCGCCGGATCATCGCGAAAGGACACGCGTGATGGGCGCGATCTACCTGGTCCGGCACGGGCAGGCGTCGTTCGGCGCGGAGAACTACGACCAGCTCTCGCCGCGTGGCTTCGAACAGTCCACTGTGGTCGGTGAGGAACTGCTCCGGCGCGGCGTCGAGTTCACCCAGGCGCGAGCGGGTTCCCTTGCCCGCCAACGGGACACGGCCGCGACGGCGCTGAAGGTGCTCGGCTCCGGGATCGCCGTCGTCGAGGACGAACGCTGGAACGAATACGACCACGTCGACATCGCGAAGTACCACGCCGCCGGTGTCCAGCAGACCGACTCGCGGGCGTATCAGGCCGCATTGGACGGTGCCCTGAACGCGTGGGTGTCGGCGGGGGATTCGAGTCCGTGTGCCGAGACCTGGCCTCGGTTCCTGGAGCGGGTCAAGGGCGCGCTGGCCGATGTCGTGGCTTCGCTGGGCAAGGGCGAGCACGCCGTCGTCTTCAGCTCCGGCGGGGTGATCGCGACGGTCTGCGGCGCGCTCATGGGCACGCCGGAGGCGGGGCTGCTGAAGCTGAACCGGGTCACCGTGAACGCGGGCATCACCAAACTGGTGTCCGGCCGCGGCGGGGTGACCCTGTTGTCGTTCAACGAACATCCGCATTTCGAGGCGGAAGCCGCCCAATTGCTCACTTATCGCTAGTGTCGCGCACCGGAATGCGGCACACGATTCGGCGGCCCAGCTTCCCGCTGGCGGCATTGCCGGTCCGCCCGAGTACAACCCGGTACGAGGACGAACCGGCAACACCGCCAGCGGAAACCTGGATCCACCGACTCATGCACCGCATTCCGGTGCGCGACACTAGGAGACACGCGATGGCGTTCGGCGAGGTCACGGTCATCCCGGTCAACGGGCACGGTCCCGAGGACGTCGTGGTCGACGACCAGGGGCGGATCTACACCGGCGTGGACGACGGGCGGATCCTGCGCGTCACGCCGGACGGCAAGCGGATCGACGTCCTCGGCGACACCGGCGGCCGTCCGCTGGGTCTGGAGTTCTACGGCGAAGACCTCCTGATCTGCGACGCCAAGGCCGGTCTGCTCACCATGCCCCTCGCGGGCGGCCCGGTCACCACGCTGGCGACTTCGGCGGTGGGGCTCGACTTCGTGTTCTGCAACAACGCCGCCGTCGCCTCCGACGGCACGGTGTACTTCACCGACTCGTCGCGCCGCTTCGGCATCGAGAAATGGCGCGACGATCTGATCGAGCAGACCGGCGGCGGCCGGCTCCTGCGCCGCACTCCGGACGGGAAGATCGAGCAGCTCGCGGACGGTTTCCAGTTCGCCAACGGCGTCGCGCTGCCGCCCGACGAGTCCTATGTGGCCGTCGCGGAGACCGGCGCCTACCGGGTCGCGCGCGTGTGGCTCACGGGCGACAAGGCGGGCACGCGGGACTACCTCGTCGACGATCTGTGGGGTTATCCCGACAACATCTCGACCGGCAGCGACGGGCTGATCTGGATCACCGTGGCCAGCCCGAAGGTCCCCGCGCTTTCCTTGGTGCAGAAGCTCCCCGCGCCGCTGCGGGCCGGGGTCCGGGCGCTGCCGACGGCCCTGCAGCCCGCACCCGCGCGGGAATGCGGGGTGCGGGGCGTGACTCCGGACGGGAAGCTCGTCCACGAACTGCGCGGGGAGATCGACGGGTTCCACGTGCTCGTCGGCGTCCGCGAGCGGGCCGGGACCCTCTACTTCGGCTCCCTGGAGGACAACGCGATCGCGGTGACGTCAGTCTAGGCAGAACTCGTTGCCCTCCGGGTCGTTCATCACGATGAAGCCGAGGCTCAACGGCTGCTCGGGCTCGAAGCGCTTCACTCGCGTCGCGCCCAGGGCGACGAGACGGTCGCATTCGGCTTCGAGCGCCGCCATGCGCTCGTCTCCCTGCAGCCCGGGAGCGGCGCGGATGTCGAGGTGGACGCGGTTCTTCGCGATCTTGTCCTCCGGGACCTGCTGGAAGAAGATCCTCGGCCCTTCGCCCGCCGGGTCTTCGAGGGCCGAGCGGCTGTTGCGCTGATCCACGGGCACGCCGACCCGCTCGAGGAACTCGTCCCACGCGTCCAGCGGGTCGGTGCCCTCGGGCACTTCGACCCCGGGCGGGCCGGGGTGGACGTAGCCCAGCGCGTCGCGCCAGAAGGTGGACAGGGCTTTCGGGTCGAGGGCGTCGAAGCTGACCTGGAATTCGCGGCTCTTGCGGTTCATGGGATCACTGTGACACGCCTAGCGGACAGGATCGGTCCGCTATCTCTGGCAGAGTGGGTGACATGGAGGACGAGCGGGGGACGACCGAGCGGGTGCTCACCCTGCTCGGGCTGTTGCAGCAGCGTGCCGTGTGGACCGGCCCGGAGCTGGGGGAGCGGCTCGGGGTCACGCCGCGCACGATCCGCCGTGACGTCGAGCGGCTGCGCGCGCTCGGTTACCCGGTGCAGGCGAGCAACGGGGTCGGCGGGGGCTATCAGCTCGGGCCCGGCCACGACATGCCGCCGTTGCTGCTGGACGACGAGGAGGCGATCGCCACCGCGGTCTCGCTGCTCGCCGGCGCGGGCAGCGGGGAAGCCGCGCTGCGGGCTCTGACGAAACTCGACCGGGTGCTCCCGACCAGACTGCGGCACGAGGTGAGCGCGCTGTCCGGCTCGGTGGTGGCCTTCGACGGAAGCCGCGCGCCGATCGATCCCGACGTGCTGATGACCCTGGCCCGCGCTTGCCGCGACGAGGTCGAAGCGTCTTTCGGGTATCCGTCGTCGGGCTCTGCTTCGCGGCGGGTTGAGCCGTATCGTTTGGTGGCCTCGGGACGGCGCTGGTACCTGCTCGCCTACGACCTCGACCGCGACGACTGGCGCACCTTCCGCGTCGACAAGATGACCGAGGTTTCCGCGCGGTCGTGGCGTTTCCGCCCGCGCGAGGCGCCGGACGCGGCGGCGTACGTGCAGGAGAACATCGCCAGCCGCGTCTACCGGCACCAGGCCCGGTTTTTGGTGCACGCGCCCGCTCCGGTCGTGCGTTCACAGATCCCGGCGTCGGCCGCGGTGGTGCGGGAACGGGGCCGGTCGCGGTGCGAGGTTTTGAGCGGGGCCGGGGATCTCGATTTCCTGCTGATGCACGTGGTGGTGCTGGGGCATGCGTTCGAGGTGATCGAGCCGGTGGAATTGGGGGAGCGGTGCCGGGTTCTGGCCGATCGGTTGCTGAGTGCGGCCGGTTCTTTGGCTCCGCATTCAGTCGACTAATTGCGGTGTGGGGCATTTAGTCGGCTAAATGCTAGTCGCTCAGGGTGATTCGACGTTGGTGACTGTTTCACCCGTCAGTGTTGTCGGTGCGAGTTGGCTTGTTGCTGAAAATTACGAACACATGTTCGACGGATTTGCGGTATTATGGAGAAGTGTCCGAGACCTTCCTCCCCGAACTGCCGCAGGAGCTGTGGCGCGCCGGCAAGCTGGAGCTCGCGCATGGCGTGCAGCAGTTCTTGCAGGTGATTCGCATGGCCACTACCGGGTTGGGGCAGTTTCTGGCGGAGATCGAGAATCGGGGCGCGAAAGACTTATACGGGCACGGCAGCACGGCCAGCTGGTTCGCGGAGATCGCCGGGTTGTCGCGCGGCGAGGCGGGCGCGGTGGTGAAGCGGGCTCTTGCGCTGAATCCCACCCGTGCTCTGGATGGCACGGAGGTTCCGCCTGTCGCTCCCTGCACTGCCGCTGTCGCTGCTCAGGGGTTGGTCGGGGATGAGCGGATCGATCAGATCCTGGAGATCTTGAAGCGGCTCCCGGTCGACACCTCCGCTGAGGATCGGGAGACTGCGGAGAAGATCCTCGCGAACCTCGCCCCACACGCCGGACCCCGCCAGCTCACCGAAGCCGAAGCGAAACTGCTGGGTTGGCTCAACCCCGACGGCAACGAGCCGAAGGATCCCGAGCCCAAAGAACCACGTCGCGAGATCACCCTGGAACGCCGCAAGGACGGCTTCTGGAAGCTCACCGGCCTCCTCGACGACGAGACCGGCGCCCGGACAGCGGCCGCGCTGGAAGCACACGCCCAGCCACGCCCGGTCGACGAGTTCGGTCAGGCGGATCTGCGGATGAAGTGCGAACGCATGGGCGACGCCTGGGCCGAGCTCCTCGATCTGGCGATCGCCTGCCCGGATCAGCCGGGAACCAGCGGCTACCGGACCTTGGTGCACGTCACGATCGGGCTGGAGGAGTTGAAGTCCGGTCTCGGGACCGCGTGCCTGGACTTTGTCGGGACGATGACCGCGCGGGAAGCTCGGCTGGCGGCCTGCGACTGCTTGATGTTGCCGGTCGTGATGGGTGCTTCGGGTGAGCCGCTGGATATGGGGCGCCTGCGAAGATTCGTCACGCCCGGCCAACGCCGAGCGTTGAACATCCGCGACGGGGGCTGTGCCTTCCCAGGATGTCATCGGAAGCCCAAGAACTGCCACGCTCATCATATCGAGCACTGGGCCGACGGCGGACCGACCGATCTCCGGAACTTGGTGCTGCTCTGCGGTTTTCATCACCGGTTGATCCACCACGGTGACTGGGAAGTACGCATGGCGGCCGATGGGTTACCGGAGTTCATCCCACCTCAATACCGGGATCCGCTCCGACATCCCCGGCGTAACACGCTTCATCACGTCTGAACCCCGAGGAGCCCGCCAGCCAGCCCAGGCGACGGGCCCCTCGGCATGCCCAGCGCCGGTGACCGTGTGGATTTCTGGTCATCCAACGCCCCAAAATCCACACAGTGCATCGCCCGAAAGGCCGACGCCCGACAGAGCGACGGTCAGCGAAAGAGCTCACCGACCGGTCCACTGAGGCGAACGCCCAGCCGTCCAGGCCGCATAGAACTCCCCGTGATCCTTCGCCGTCATAAGCAAAGCCTGCGTGATCGCCTCCAGCTCGATGGAACTCCCCAAATCCATGTCGAGCTCACGCGTCAGCAGCACCTTCGTCGTGCTGTACGCCAAAGCCGGCCCGTCGGCCAAACGCCGCGCCAAAGCAGAGGCGGCAGTGGCCAAGTCGGAGTCGGGAACGACCTGAGAAGCCAGTCCGATGGCCTCGGCCCGGGTGGCGTCGATCTTGTCGCCCAGCATCAGCAGTTCCGTCGCCCGGCCCAGCCCGACCAGGCGTGGCAGCAGGTACGCCGAGCCCATGTCCGCGCCGGCCAGGCCGACCTTCGTGAACAGGAAGGCGAACTTCGCCGACGACGCGAGCAGCCGGAAGTCGCTCGCCAGCGCGATCACCGAGCCCGCGCCCGCGGCGACACCGTTCACCGCGGCGATCACCGGGATGGGGCATTCCCGCAGAGCCTTCACCACCGCGCCGGTCATCCGCGTGAACTCCAGCAGTTCCGCGGACTCCATCTTCTGCAGCTCGCCGATGATCTCTTCGACGTCGCCGCCGGAGCAGAAACCCCGCCCCTGCCCGGTGATGATCAGCACCCGGACGTCGCCCCGATGCGGCAGTTCGGCCAGCAGGTCACGCAGGTCGGCGTAGCTGTCGAAGGTGAGCGCGTTCAGTTTGTCGGGGCGGTTCAAGGTGACCGTGGCAACGCCGTCGTCCACGGCGAACTCGAAATGCTCCCAGTCCGTCGTGATCGGCGGCGTGGCGCGGAACGGGCTCATGACTGGATCCCACCTCCATCGAGGACGAGTGTCTGTCCGTTGATCGCGGCCGCCTTGGGCGCCGCGAAGAAGGCCACCGCGTAGGCGACCTCGTCGGGTTCGAGCAGGCGGCCGAGCGGCGACGCGGCGGCGAGGGCGGCTTCCGCGTCGGCTTCGCCGCGGCCGGTCCGTTCTTGGATCCGGGCGACGGAGGCGGCCGTCATATCCGTGCGTACGAAGGCCGGGCAGACGGCGTTCGCGGTGACGCCGGTGCCCGCCATTTCCGCGGCGGTCGCCCGCATCAGGCCGACGGCGGCGTGCTTCGACGCGGTGTAGCCGGCCGTGTAGCGGTAGCCGATATGCGACGCCGTCGAGGCGACGGTGACGATCCGCCCGGTGTCGCGCGCCCGCATGCCGGGCAGAACCGCCCGTGTGCACAGGAAAGCGCCGGTCGCGTTGACTTCGAGCTGGGTCCGCCACTGCTCCAGCGAGGTCTTCGCCAGCGGGGCGCTCGCCGAGATCCCGGCGTTGTTCACCAGCACGTCCACCGGCCCGAGACCGTCGAAGTACCGCGCGACGGCGTCTTCGTCGGTGACGTTGCAGTCGGCCCGGCCGGGGGCGTGCACCTTGTCGCCTGCGGCCCGGAACCGGGCGGCGATGGCCGCGCCGATCCCGCGGGTCCCGCCGGTGACGACGACGATCCTGCTCACTCTGCCTCCACCCGGCGCAGCGCGCGCCGATCGAGTTTTCCGTTGGCGGTGCGGGGGAGTTCGGTCACGAACACCACCTCGCGCGGGTATTTGTGCTTCGCCAGGTGGGCCCGCGCGTGGTCCTTGAGTTCCTCGGCCGTGACGGAAGCGCCCTCCGCCAGGACGACGCACGCCCGCGGGACGACGAGGCCGTCGACGGTCACGCCCAGCACCGCGCAGTCGACGACGGCGGGATGACCGATGAGACAGTCTTCGATCTCGCTCGGCGCGACGAACACACCGGACACCTTCAGCAGGTCGTCGGCGCGGCCGTGGTGGTGGAAGTACCCGTCGGTGTCGCGGCTGAACAGGTCGCCGGTGCGCAGGGTGTCGCCGTGGAAGGTCCGCGCGGTCTTCTCCGCGTCGCCGTGGTACTCGCGGGCGATGGTCGGGCCGGTCACCTCCAGGGTGCCGATCTCCCCGTCCGGCAACGGATCGCCGCTCTCGTCCAGTACGCGGGCGGTGTAGCCGGGGACCTCGCGGCCGAGGCTGCCGACCCGCTGCGCGCCGGGCACGTTGGACAGATAGATGTGGTACGCCTCCGACGAGCCGATCCCGTCGATCACCGGGACACCGAACAGGTTGTCCCACTTGCGATGCAGCTCGGACGGCAAGGCCTCACCCGCCGACGTCGCCAGCCGTAGCGAGCTCATGTCCACAGTAGACGCCGCGGGGTGGGCGATCATCGCACTCATCATGGTCGGCACGTTGACCAGGATCGTCGGCCGGTAGCGCTCGATCAGCGAGAACAGCAGGTCGGCGGTGCTGCGCTGCGGGAAGACGATGCCGGACGCGCCGACGCCGAACGGGAACAAGGCCGTCAAGTCGCGCGCGTAGCCGAAGAACAGCTTCGGCACGGCCAGCACGCGGTCGTCCTCGCGGAGACCGAGCACGCCGAGCGCGTACCGGTCGAAGCTTTCCAGCGCGCTGCGCGCCGGGTGCACGCACGCCTTGGGCGCGCCGGTGCTGCCGGTGGTGAACTTCCAGATCGCGACGTCGTCGAGTGTGGTCGGAGCGGCTTCCAGCTCGTCCGATGCCGAGGCGGTCAGCGTGGAGAACGAGTGCTCGCCGGGCAGCAGCTCCACGTCGCCGACGACCAGCAGGTTCCGTGCCCCGGCTTCGCGCAGCGCGGGCAACGTCGAGGCGTCCGCGATGACGACGACGGCCTCGGTGTAGCCGAGGTAGTACGCGTAATCCTTGGGCTGCAGGAAGGAATAGACCTCGGCGGTGACCGCGCCGATCTTCTGCGCCGCGTACCAGACGGCCACGAACTCCACGCCGTCGTTCAGCGCCAGCAGGACCCGTTGTCCACTTCGGACACCGAGTTCGCGCAGCACGTTCCCGGCCCGGTTCACCAGCGTCCCAAGCCGCGCATAGGTGATTTCCTCGTCGCCGCACAGCAACGCCGTCCGATGCCCGGGAAGGCGGTCCACGAAATGGGTCGCCAGATTGAAGGTCATACCAGCTCCCGGATCGCTTCGACCAGGATGTCGGTGAGCACCGAGAAGGTCTTCTCGCCTTCCTCGGCGGTCGCCTGGGCGGGGGTTCCGCAGTAGGCCTCGGTCATCCCGGCCGAGGCGAAATCCGTGACCCCGCCGCGCGCCAGGTCGACGTGGACCGCGGGCAGTCCGCGCTGGACGGTGGCGTCGACGAGATCCGGCCGATCGGCGAGCACCAGCGACGTCTCGTACTGCCCGGCATGGCATTCGCCGGAGCGGAACTCTTCGGTGAGCCGCGCGGCGTACCGGCGGCGGACGAGGTCGACGAAGCCGACGCCCGCCGTCTCCGCCACCCGCCGCAGCACGGCAAGATGCGCCGGTTCGAAATGATTGTTGACCAGCAGGATCCGGGTGAGTCCCTGTTCGGTGAGTGCTTCGCAGATCTCGGTCAGCAGCGCGTACAGGGTCTCTTCGCCGATCGAGACGCCGCCCGCGAACCCGGCGGCGAACCGCGTCACCCCGTACGGCACCTCGGGCAGGATCAGCACGCGCAAGCCGGGATCGCCTGCCAGCCGCGCGGCGGCGCGTTCGCACATCCCGCGCGAGATCAGGGGATCGGTGCCCAGTGGCGCGTGCGGTCCGTGCGGCTCGACGGCGCCCACCGGGAGCAGCAGCACGGGAACGCGCGCGTCGGACGCGAGCGCGGCCACCTGAGGTGAGCTCAACTCCGCGAAGTACGTCACTCGAATCAAGCTACACCGCAGCGGCCTGAGGTGTATAGAGTTGCGCTCATGCCCGATTCGGCCCCGCCCCACGGCGACCCAGGCCCCCAGGAGCTGGTGATGACGCTGCTCGGCACCTACGTGTCGCCGCGCGAGAGCCGTCGTGTCTGGTCCGGCGGCCTGGTCGGTGTGCTCGCCGGGCTCGGCTTCTCCGACGGCGCCGCGCGGATCGCGCTGGCCAGGCTCGCCCGGCGCGACCTGCTCGCGCGACACAAGGCGGGCAGGCTCGTCCACTACTCGCTGACCCGCCGCACGATCGCGCTGCTGGAGGACGGCGACCGCCGGATCTTCTCCCTCGGCAGGCGCGAGCGCGAGGTCGGGCAGTGGACCGTGCTGTGGCAGAGCATCCCGGAAAGCCGCCGCCAGGCCAGGGAGCGCTTGGTGCGGCGGCTGCGCTTCCTCGGTTTCGGCCCGGTCCAGGACGGCACCTGGATCGCCCCGCACGATCGCGAGGCCGAGGTGCTCGCCCTGCTGGCCGAACTGGACGTCGCCGAACACGCCGGGCTGATGCTCGGGAAGCCGTCGGCGGGTCTCGATGTGCGGCGGTTCGCCGCGCGGGCGTGGAACCTCGACGGCCTCGCCGCGCGGTACGACGCTTTCGTCCGGGATTTCGGCGGATATTCAGGCGACCTGCCCGACGCCGAGGCGTTCCAGGTCCGAACCTGGCTGACGCATACGTTCCGCGCCTTCCCGTCGCTCGATCCGGAACTTCCGGTCGGGCTGGTGCCCGCTCCGCCGAGCCGGGCGGCGGCGGTCGAGTTGTTCCATGATCTCTATCAGGCGCTGGCCCCGGCGGCGCAACGCCATTTCGACGAGGTGACAGAAAAGTGACAGGTGACCGGAAGGGGCTCTTGATCTTTTCGGGGTCGCGCCGTTTTCGGCCGGAAGGCCCCGTGATCGCGATGGCAGGGCGCCGTCGTGGGCAACGTGCGCTGATCGGGAAGAGTGCGCCCTGGCAGCGCGATCACGGTCGGCGCGATATCGATGGAGTGACAGAAAAATGAACGACACTCAGGCCGCATTGAGTTACACGTCCTACCTTTCGCTGGACGAATTGCTGGACGCCCAGCATCCGCGGTCCGACGAGCACGACGAATTGCTCTTCATCGTGATCCACCAAGTGTATGAACTTTGGTTCAAACAAGTTCTCCACGAGGCGCTTTACCTGCAGGAGCAACTCGAAGCGGGTAACACCGCTCACGCCGTCCGCACTTTGCGCCGAATCCTGACTATCTTCAAGGTGGTGGTCGCGCAGATCGATGTGCTCGAGACGATGACTCCGAGCCAGTTCACCAGTTTCCGTGCGCGACTCGACGCGTCGAGCGGGTTCCAGTCTGCTCAGTTCCGTGTCCTGGAGGCCGTCCTCGGCCGCCGGGACGAGCGGGTGTTCGCGCATTACCCCGAAGGCGGTGAACAGCGTGCCCAGATCGCGGACGCGATGTCACGGCCGTCGCTCTTCGACTCCTTCGTCACCTACCTCGCGGTGAAGGAGTACGACGTCCCGACCGGGCGCGATGTCACCAAGCCACTCGAACCCTCTCCGGCGCTCCAAGAGGTTCTGTTGCGGGTGTACCGCGACGACACCGGGCCGTCCGTCGTGGCGGAGCACCTGGTCGATCTGGACGAAGGGATGCAGGAGTGGCGGTATCGGCACGTGAAGATGGTCGAGCGCACCATCGGAGACAAGACCGGGACGGGGGGTTCGTCGGGCGCGCACTATCTGCGTACGACGCTTTTCTCCCCGATGTTCCCGGATCTCTGGGCGGTGCGGAGCAGGCTTTGACGAACCTCGACGAACTCCGCCGCGATCCCAACGCGCTCGCGGAGCACTACCAGGCCTTCGGTGTGGCGGACCGGATCCTGCTCACCGGGCACTCGCATCAGGCGTGGCCGGACGTCGCGCGGGAAGGTCTTCTGGAAGCCTTCGCCGACGCGGCCGAAGAGGTCGACACGAAATGGGACCGTGCCTTCGCGAAGGCCGACGAGATGCGGGCCGGGTTCCGGGCGCTGCTCGGTGATCCGCACGGCGCCATCGCGCTCGGTGCCAGCAGCCACGACCTGGTGATCCGGTTCCTCTCGGCGATGGACCTGCCTCGCCGTCCCCGTCTGGTCACCACCGACGGCGAGTTCCACACCCTGCGTCGTCAGCTGGGCAGGCTGGCGGAGGAAGGCGTCGAGGTGGTCCGCGTCCCCGCGGCGCCGGTCGCCACGCTGGCCGAACGCGTCGCGGCCGAGGTCACCGAAGACACCGCCGCCGTGCTCGTCTCGGCGGTGCTGTTCGAGACCTCCCGGCTCGTGCCGGGCCTCGCGCATCTCGCCGACGTCTGCCTTTCGAAGTCGGTGAACCTCGTCGTCGACGCCTACCACGCGCTCGGCGTCGTCCCGTTCTCGCTGCACGACCTCGGGCTCACCAACGCCTGGGTGCTCGGCGGCGGATACAAGTACCTCCAGCTCGGCGAGGGCAACTGCTTCCTGCGGATGCCCGCGCACGCGCAGGAACTGCGGCCGGTCGTCACCGGCTGGTACGCCGAGTTCGGCGCGCTCGCGGACGAGCGCCGGCCCGGCCAGATCGCCTACGCCGCCGGATCGGACAGGTTCGCCGGAGCGACCTACGACCCGACGAGCCACTACCGGGGCGCTCGCGTCTTCCGGTTCTTCGCCGAGCACGGGCTCACGCCCGAGTTCCTGCGCGAGGTGTCGCGGCACCAGGTGGGTTTCCTCGCCGAGGGCTTCGACCGGCTCGGGCTGCCCGAGGACGTCGTCACCCGCGACCGGGAAACGCCGCTGGACCGTATCGGCGGCTTCCTGTCGCTGAAATGCGCCGACGCCGGTGCGCTGCAGGCCGCGCTCGCCGAACGCGGTGTCCGGACCGACAGCCGCGGCGTGTACCTGAGGTTCGGGCCGGCGCCATATCTGTCCGACCGGCAGCTCGATTCCGCGCTCCATGTCCTTCGAGAGGTCGTCAACGGCTGAGACACCTCGGCCCCGGCTTGGCGAACGGACCGGGGCGATCTAGGTTTGCGATGTGGCACCGTCGCCGCCGGACGACCTTCGTCGGGGACTGTGCCTTGTTGCAGGAACTTCGCACGTGAGCCACAAGCAGCGTGCACTCCAGGACAAGGAGTCACCACAGTGACCGAAGTGTTCGGCCAAGGTACCGGCCATGAACAGGTCGTCTTCTGTCAAGACCAGGCCACCGGCCTGAAGGCCATCATCGGGATCTACTCGACGGCGCTCGGGCCGTCGCTGGGCGGGACCCGGTTCTACCCCTACGAATCCGAAGACGCCGCGCTCGCGGACGTCCTCGCGCTGTCGAAGGGGATGGCGTACAAGAACGCGCTCGCCGGGCTGGACCTCGGCGGCGGCAAGGCCGTCATCATCGGCGACCCCCAGAAGCACAAGACCGAAGCGCTGCTTCGCGCCTTCGGCCGGTTCGTCCAGACGTTGGGCGGCCGCTACATCACCGCCTGCGACGTGGGCACCTACGTGCAGGACATGGACATCGTCGCCCGTGAATCGGAGTTCGTCACGGGCCGCTCGCCGGAGAACGGCGGCGCCGGCGACTCCTCGGTGCTCACCGCTTTCGGGACCTACCAGGGCATGCGCGCCTCCGCGGACGCCGTCTGGGGTGTCCCGGAACTCGCGGGCCGCAAGGTCGGCGTCGCCGGGGTCGGCAAGGTCGGGCACATCCTGGTCGGACATCTGATCGAGGCGGGCGCGCAGGTGGTCATCACCGACGTCTCGCCCGCGGCGATCGAACGCACCCGCGCGGCGTACCCCGGGGTCGAGGTCGTCGAAGACCTCGACGCGCTGATCCGCACCGAACTCGACGTCTTCGCGCCGTGCGCGCTGGGCGGGGTGCTCACCGACGAGACGGTCGGCCTGCTCCGCTCCAAGATCGTCTGCGGCGCGGCCAACAACCAGCTCGCGCATCCGGGCGTCGGCAAGCAGCTCGACGACCGCGGCATCCTGTTCGCGCCGGACTACCTGGTCAACGCCGGTGGCGTGATCCAGGTCGACGACGAGCGGCACGGCTTCGACTTCGCGCGCGCCAAGCGCAAGACGACGGCCATCTTCGACACCACCAAGGCGGTCTTCGCGCTGGCGAAGGCCGACGGTGTCCCGCCGGCGACGGCGGCGGACCGGCTGGCCGAACGCCGGATGGCCGAGGTCGGCGGGTTGCGGTCGATCCTGACGGTGTAGCTCCCCTGAACGCGGCCCCCAGAACGCTATGAACGGTCCGTTCCTTGCAAGGAACGGACCGTTCATGGCACTTGGGCGCGCCCGGGGACTCAGCCGCCCGGTGCCGCCTCCCGGAGCGGCCCATCCCCACGGTGCCGGCGTTGTGAAAGCCACTTTCGCAACCTTCAACGTTGCGAAAGTGGCTTTCGCATCACCGGATCCGCGCAGCGACAGCGAGGAAGCACGTTCCCCGACGGGTGCGAGTCGGAACCGGCTTGGATGACGCGAAAGCCACTTTCGGGACACCAGATGTCTCGAAAGTGGCTTTCGCGTCATGTCCGTCCAGCCGGACGCGAGAGGACCGACCGGGGACTCAGCCGCTCTTGCGACGGAAGGTGCGCTTGTTCGCCGCCGGACCGTGCGCGTGCAGGTTCTTCCCGCCGCCGTTCTCGTGCGACGAGCCGGAGCGGGCCTGAGCCTGCTTGCGCTCCAGGGCCTCGCGGAACTTGCGCTTCGTGTCGTCCTCTTCGCCATCCGCCGGGGACGGTGCGGGTTCAGTCATTCTTACCTCCGAGGTGACGACGTGTGACCACGCCAGCCTGTCAGGAACCGACCGGCTTGGCGAGTCGATTTACGTCACCTGGACGGCGCGGGCAGCTGGACCGGGCCGCCGAACCGGACCCGGTCCCGCAGCAGCGGATGCCAGCAGTGATCGCACAGCAGGATCGGCTTCAGCCGGTTGCCGCAGTCCACGTGTTCCAGCGTGATGTCCGGCTCCT
Organism: Amycolatopsis keratiniphila subsp. keratiniphila; assembly: GCF_001620365.2. Classification (GTDB taxonomy): domain Bacteria; phylum Actinomycetota; class Actinomycetes; order Mycobacteriales; family Pseudonocardiaceae; genus Amycolatopsis; species Amycolatopsis keratiniphila. The sequence goes on along the minus strand of NZ_LQMT02000014.1, from coordinate 60,477 downwards.
GGCCGGGGACCTCGAAACCCCGCGACCATTCGGCGATGAAGGCCAGTGCGGGGAAGAACGCGAGGCCTTTCGCCGTCAGCCGGTAGTCGTGCGCGTCGGTGCGGGTCTTCGCGATCCCGGTCCGCAGCACGCCGACGTCCACGAGTCTCGAAAGCCGGCCTGAGAGCACGCTCGGCCCGATGCCCAGTTCGCGTTCGAACTCCGAGAAATGCCGTGCCCCGAGCAGCGCGCTCACCACGACCCCGGTCGACCATCGGTCGCCGAGGAGTTCCATGGTGTCCGGGAAGAACATCAGCGGATCGCCCGCGAGGGACTCGGCGTCCTTGCGGCGGAAGCGTTTCGACGCCGTCGCCTCGACGACGCCGGTGTCGTCGAGCCGTCGCGCGCGGACGTCGCGGGCGTCGACCCGGCGTTCGCAGGAGGCGCAGCCGAGCGGCGCCGAGGTGGCCAGCTCGCAGTCGAGATGGATCAGCGTCGGCAGTACGGCGCGCCGTCCCTCGACCCATTCCCGTTCCCACGCCCAGATCGAGATCAGCAGCGGCCACAGATCGAGGCCGCGTTCGGTGAGCCGGTATTCGTGCCGCGTGCGGCGCGCGTCCCGGTACGGCGTGCGGACGAGCACGCCGGCGTCGACCATGTCGCGCAGTCGCCCGGACAACGCGGTGGGGGAGATGCCGAGCCGCAGCCGCAGTTCCTCATAACGGCGGAAGCGCAGGAAAAGGCTCTGCAGGATCAGCAAGGTCCACTGATCCCCGAGCAGTTCGAGCGCGCGGCGCAGTGGATCGCCCGCCGGTCTGACGCGGTGCGCCGTCGCCTCTGTCACGTGCTTCCTTCCGAGGGGGAGTCGCGGTCAGCGTACTACTGACTACAGCAGTAGGAGCCTATTGACACCTGACTACAGCAATCGTAGTGTCTCGGCCATGACGAGCACCTCCGAGCAGCCGGTGCTGGTGGCAGCCCCCACCGGCGAACCCGAGGTCAACCCGTACCTGATGGGCGTCTACGCCCCGGTCGGCGAGGAGATCGACGCGAGCGATCTCGAAGTCATCGGCAAGATCCCCGCCGACCTCAACGGCGTGTACCTGCGCAACGGGCCGAACCCCCGGTTCGAGCCGGAGGGGCGCTACCACTGGTTCGACGGCGACGGCATGATCCACGCGGTCCATCTGGAGAACGGCAAGGCCCGCTACCGCAACCGCTGGGTCCGCACCAAGGCGTTCGAGGCCGAATCCGAAGCGGGCAAGGCGCTCTGGAAGGGCGTCATGGAATCGCCAAAGGGCAACCCGTTCGGCAACACGCACGGCCTGAACGTCAAGGACAGCGCCAACACCGACCTGACCTTCCATCGCGGCAAGGTGCTCTCCACCTGGTACATGTGCGGCACGCCGTACTCGGTCGACCCGCTTTCGCTGGAAACTCTTGGCGCCGAAGACTTCCTGGGCACGCTGGTCGGCGACATGATGGCCCATCCGAAGGTCGACGAGCGCACCGGCGAGATGTTCTGGTTCGACTACGGGCCGCGCCCGCCGTACCTGCGTTACGGCGTGATCAGCGCGGACGGCAAGGTCGCGAGCACGACCGACATCGAACTCCCCGGCCCGCGCCTGCCGCACGACATGGCGATCACCGACAACCACGCCGTCCTGATGGATCTACCGCTGGTCCAGGACAGGGAGGCGGCGCGCAACGGCCGTCACCGGCTGTTGTTCGACCGGTCGCTGCCGAGCCGGTTCGGGGTTCTTCCTCGCTACGGTAACGGTAGCCAGATCCGCTGGTTCGAAGCCAGCCCCTGCTACATCTACCACGTCGTCAATTCCTGGGAGCAGGGCGAGGAAATCGTCCTCGACGTCTGCCGCGTCCAGCGCCCGCAACCGCGCGCCGACGCCCGAACCCCGCTCGCCAAGATGCTGTCGTACCTGCGGCTGGACGCCTCGCTGCACCGTTACCGGTTCAACCTCCGGACCGGGCAGTGTCTGGAGAACCAGCTCGACGACGACAACACCGAATTTCCGTCCGTCGATTCGAGGGTGGTCGGCGGCCGGAATCGCTTCTCCTACGCGGTGCACATCTCGCCGGAGTCGACGCTCAAGTTCGACGGCCTGGTGTGCTACGACAATCTTGCCGGCGTCAAGACCGAATACCGTTTCGGTCCTGGCCGGTGGGGCAGTGAGGCGCCGTTCGCACCTCGCGACGGCGCGGCCGCCGGTTCCGCCGACGGCTATCTGGTGACCTTCGTCCAGGACGAGCGTGAGGGGCGCTCGGAGCTGGACGTCTTCGACGCCGCCGATCTCGCTGCCGGACCCGTGGCCAGGGTCCTGTTGCCCCAGCGTGTCCCGCTCGGTTTTCACGCGACCTGGGTACGAGCGGACCAGCTGGAACCTTCCCGTGATCGATGATCCCCGTCGCATTCGCCCACCGGAGGGGTGTGGGCAGGTGTGTCAGGGCCGGAAAGCCGCGTCCGGGTCGCCCCTTCCAGGGGGTGGGGCGACCCGGACCCGGCATCGCGCACGAAACGCCGGGCCGCTCCGGCGAGCGCGCCGACCGCGGTCGCGGCGGCGAACACGGCCGCGGCGAGCCCCGTCTCGGCGGTGAACTGGAGCTCGCCGAGCGTTCCGGCGGTGAATCCCGAATGGACACCCCAGGCGATCACCGCCGTCCCGGCGGTCGCGGTCAGTCTCGTCGCGACACCGGTGACGAGTAGGACGAAACCCAAAGCCAGCAAGGAAAAGACGTGATGTCGGGCCGAACCGAGGAGTCCGGCCACCGACGCCGCGACGACGACGGAGGCACAACCGAACGGGAAGCCGAAACACTCGGTTTTCCTCATCCGCCCAGTCAACTCCGCGTCACCGGCCGTGCCGCGGGCGAGAACGCGTTCCCTACGGCTCCGCGCGGAACTTTGACGGAATCCTGACCCCGCTCAGGCTTTCCGCGCGTGCGCGATGATCGCGCCGGCGATCGCGGGCCACAGCTGCCGCGGCAGTTCGTGCCCCATACCGGGGAACAGCAGCAGTTCCGCGTCCGGGATCGCCTCCGCGGTCGCCTTCCCGCCGCTGACGTCGATCAGCGGGTCGCTCTCGCCGTGGATGACGAGCGTGGGGACATGGACGTCGCGCAGCTTCGCCGTGCGGTCACCCGAAGCGACGACGGCGGCGGCCTGCCGCAGCGCGCCCGCGGGGTGATTCGCGCGGTCGTAGTTGCGAGTGGCCTTCATGCGCAGGAACTCTTCGTCGGACGGATGGCCGGGCGAACCCACGAGCCGGAACCATTCGATGCCGTCTTCGATCGCCTGTTCCCGGGTGGCGGCGGGCGGGCGCGTCAGCCCGGCGAGCGCGGCGGGCTCCGGATGCCCGACCGACGGATCCCCGGTGGTCGACATGATCGACGTGAGACTGAGCAGCCGCTCCGGCGAGTCGATCGCGAGCTGCTGCACGATCATCCCGCCCATCGACGCGCCGACGACGTGCGCGCGGGCGAATCCGAGCGCGTCGAACAGCCCGGTGACGTCGGCGGCGAGATCGGACAGCAGGTACGGCGCGGAGGACAGGTCGCCCGCGGCGAGCGCGGCCAGATCCGGCGCGGGGAGATCGTCCAGATAGGACGAAAGGCCGATGTCGCGGTTGTCGAAGCGGACGACGTGGAATCCGCCCTCGGCGAGCAGTTCGCAGAAGCCGACCTCCCACGTCACCATCTGGGCGCCGAGTCCCATCACCAGGACCAGTGGCGGATCCGCGGGGGAGCCGAAGGTGTCGTACTCGAGTTCGAGACCGTTCACACGCGCGCGGGGCATGGCCCGATCCTGCCGGAAGCCCCCGCCGTCCGACCAGCCGAATGCGGATACGGTAACCCGCATGCCGACTTTCTCCGAAGACGCGAGCTCCCGGCCGAGGTCCCGCGCGGCTTCCGGACGGCCGGCCGTCACCAGGGACCGGATCGTCGGCGCCGCGCTGGAGCTTTCGGCCGAGTCGGGCCTGGAGAACTGGACGTTGCGGCAGCTCGCGGCCGCCGTCGACGCCTATCCGGCGGTGGTCTACCACCACGTCGGCGACCGGGACACCGTCGTCGTCGCGGTGCTGGACCGGGTGGTCGGCGAACTGAAGCTGCCCGGCGAAACCCTGCCGTGGCGGGACTGGTTCGACGAGTTCCTGCCGACCGTGCGGACCGTGCTGCGCCGCTATCCCGGTTCGGCGCGGCGGCTGGCCCTGTTCGGCCCGTCGGTCGCCGCCGCCGTGCCGACCATGAACGCCGGGATCGGCCGTCTGCTCGCGGCGGGTTTCGGTGGCGAGGCGCCGTTCGCCTACAACCTGCTGCTGGCCACCGCCTGCCAGTTCGTCGCGATGGAGGACGACCGCGAGAGCGCGATGGCGCTCCAGCTCGACCGCTGCGAGGGCTACGCGGCGTACCGCACACGCGACGATCTGCCCGGGATGGCGGCACTGGGCGAGTCGGTCGCCGAGCTGGTCGCGGATCCGGACCTCGCGGCCGGTTACTACGAGCGGCTTTACCATTACGCCGTGCAGCGTTGTCTCGACGGTCTCGAACTCCGGCTCACCCAGCTGAACGCAATCGGACGTTTGACAGAGCCATGACAGGGAATCGGCGTAGTGTGGAGGAATACCGGTGCTCGTCACCGGTCCCGAAGCCCCTGGCACCAACCTCCCCCTCGAGGTGCCGGGGGCTTCTCCCTTCTCAGCCTCGCTGGATCTCGGGGAAGACCTCGCCGACCAGCGTGACCAGCGATTTGCTGAGCAGGGTGTGCACCTGCGCGCGATCGAGCGCACCACGCACGAGCCATTCGCGGCCCGCCGCCTTGACCATCCCGCCGAACGCGCGGACGAGCGCGTTCAGCTCCGGCCCGTGTTCGCTCTCGCGGGAGAGGCCGACGGCTTCGAGCACCCGGTCGGCCGATTCGCGATCGGCCTCTTCGAGGATCCGTTCGACCTCGAGGTCGCGGCCGATGCCCTCCGGCGCGATCGCGGCCAGCCACATCTTCTCCTGGCTGGTGACCATGTCCAGGAACCAGTCGATGGCGACGTCGGCACGCAGTTCGAGCGGGCCTTCCGGCAGGATTTCGACGGCGAGCCGCGGCACGGTCAGCGCCCGCCGGATGATCTCCAGGTAGAGCTCGCGTTTCGTGCCGAAATAATGGTTGATCAGGCCCCTGGCGACCCCGGCCTCCGCCGCGATGTCCGAAGTGGACACTTCGGAGTAGGGACGGTCGGAGAAAAGGCGGGCCGCGCAGGCGAAGATCTGCTCCTTGCGCTCGTCCGGTTCCAGTCTCCGCCATCTCGGCGCCGGCTCGGTGGTCATGCGGTCAATCTTCCCACGATCGATTCAGCCCGGCCGGACAACGGCTCTGGATCCCTTTCGACATCGAAAAGCGCTGTGACATTCAAAAGCAAAGTGTCAGTTAATCCGGCGTGTACCGTCTGTTGGCCCGCTGGTCTTTACCGTCTTCAGTCAGGTGGCATGCCGTGCGCGCTGTCGGGGCGCGTTTGCCTCCTACCGGCCCGGCCTGGCGAGTAACCCCCCCTAGCTCGCCAGGCCCGGGCCTTCTTCTTTCGGCGAGGGACGTTCGGCGGGCAGCAGCAGCGTGAACGTCGTCGGCGCCGGGCTGGTCAAGCGCAGCCGCCCGCCTTCGGCCTCGGCGAGGCTCCGCGCCAGCCGCAGTCCGATCCCGTTGCCTTCGTGTTCCTCGGTCCGGTCGACGTTCGCGAACGGATCGCGCCCGTCCTCGATGGCGCCTTCGTCGCTCACGTCGATGGCCAGCGCGTCCCCGGCGTCGCGCGCGAGGACGGACACCGTGCCGCGCCCGTGGGTGGCCGCGTTGTCCAGCAGTACGGCGAGCACCTGCCGCACGGCCGCGTCCGCCGCCCGCGCCGGCAGGGCGTCCCGGCCGCTGATCCGCAGCGCGCGGCCGCGTCCGGCGAGCAGGCCGTGCCAGGTCTGCCGGATCTCTTCGAAGAGTTTGCCCAGGTCGAGCAGGGCGCGCGGGGCCCTCGTCTGCTTGGCCAGCGCCAGCAGGTCGTCGATGGTGCGTTCGAGCCGGTCGGCCGAGGCGATACCGTCCCGGATCGTCGCGTAGGGGTCGCGATCAGGGCTTTCGAGTGCCGCCTCCAGCTGCAGGCGCAGCCCGGTCAACGGCGTTCGCAGCTGGTGGGAGGCGTCGGCGGAGAAGGTCCGCTCGCGGTCCAGCGTCTCGCCGATCCGCTCGGAGGTGACGTCGAGCGCTTCGGCGACCTGATCGATCTCGCGGACCCCGGTCCGGTGGGCGCGGACGGTGAAGTCGCCCTCGCCGAGCCGTTCGGCGGTGGCGGCCAGATCCTCCAGCGGCCGCGCCAGCCGGGTGGCGATCCGGCGCGCGATCAGCCAGCTCGCGCCGATCGCGATCCCGCCGAGCGCGATCATCTTCAGCCAGGTCAGGCGGATCTTGGCGTCCAGCTCCGACCGGGGATGGGCGGCGCGGACCACCCCGACCAGCGACGGTCCGCTGAGCACCGGGACGGCCAGGACGACCTCGTCTTCACGGATGCCGGTCGCCATGTCGGTGTAGTGCGCTTCGCGGACGAAGCGGTCTTCGCTGGCCGGGCCGTTGCCCGCCAGGAGCCTGCCGGTCGGCGTGTAGACCGCGACCCTGATCCCCCGGATCCGGCCTTCCTCCGCTTTGACCGGTCTCAGTTCCGGGATCCGGCCGTTGGCCAGATCGCCGGTGACGTCGAGAACGACCGTGTCGGCGACCCGTTCGAGGTCGTGGGTGGAGTTGCCCTCGTGGAACCTGGCGACCGCGACCGCCAGCGGCGCCCCGAACAGGGTGATCGCCAGCACCGCGGCCAGCACGGTGAGGGTGACGATCCGGCGGCGCACGCTCAGAGTGTGGCCGAAGAGCGAGAGGATCACCCACCCGACGCGATATTTTGCCGTCCGTTGACCTGAGATCAAGGCGATGTTGACCCCCTTCGCTTTACCTTGGGGCCATGCGCCGACGTGCCGCCGTCATGGCAGGCCCGGGGCCCGGATCCGTCCCCCTCGTCCGGTTCGCCGTCCCGGGCGAGTGTGTGGCCGTGCTGCCCGCAGGCGGGGGCGACGTCCCCATCGGCGCTCCCGGGGCAGGTGTGCTGCTCCGGCGCGGGAACCTCTTCGATCACCTCACCGTCGGGCGGAACGTGGTGCTGGCGGGCAGGCTCGCCGGCCGCCGTTCCCTCCGCTCCGCCGACGACCTGCTGGAACTGGTCGGGCTGGCCGGGCGGGGCGACGACTACCCGGACACGCTGTCGGCGCTGGAAGGCGCGCGGGCCGGAGTCGCCGTCGCGCTGGCCGGGGCGCCCGACGTGCTCCTCGCCGACGAACCCGCCGGCGAACTCGACGGGCTCGCCGCGCTCGAACTCATGGATCTGCTGTGCGCCGTCGCGGCCCGCGGGACGGCCGTCGTCGTGGCGACCCGTGACCCCGAGATCGCGGCGGCCGCGCAGCGGATCGTGAGAGTGGCGTGACGCCGCCACTCGTCCGCGCCGACGAGCTGGCACACACCTACGGTTCCGGGCTGACCGCCGTGGTCGCCGTGCACGGCGTCACCTGCGTGATCGCCGCGGAGACCCGCGCGGTGGTGACCGGCAGGGCGGGCGCCGGGAAGACCACGCTGCTGCATCTGCTCGCCGGGATGAAGAAGCCGACGGCGGGCACCGTCGACTGGCCCGCCTTCGAGCCGTCGCCGCCCGGACCCGACCTGATCGGGCTGGTGCTGCAGGACGGCGGGCTGCTGCGCGACCTCGACGTCCGGCTCAACGTCGCCCTGCCGCTCGTGCTCGCCGGGCGGACCGGCACGGCGGTCCGTGACGCCGTCGACGGCGCGCTGGAACTCGTGGGCCTCGACGGTTTCGCGAAGAAGGCGCCCCGCGATCTGACCGGTGAGCAGATCCGGCTCGCCGTCCTGGCCAGGGCCCTCGCGCCCGCCCCGAAACTGATCCTCGCCGACGACCCGGCGGGCTGGCTCGACCAGCGCGAGGGCGAGCGGCTCCTCGGCAGGCTCGTGCGCGCCGCGGACCAGCTGGCCGCCGGACTGCTGGTGGCCACGGCCGAGCCTGCCCCGGCCGGGCTCTTCGGTGAACAATGGTCCATGGTCGACGGGAAGCTGGTGCTGGACCGGTGATCGCGGCGATGGCGTTGTGGGTCGGCGGGATCGCGCGTGTGCGCCCCGCCAGGCTCGGCGTGCCCGCGGCCGGGGTCGCGATCGTGACCACGCTGCTCGCGGTGCACGACTGGACCTGGGTCCCGGCGCCGCGCTGGATCCCCGCGATGGTGCTCGTGGTGCTGCTGTCCACCCCCTCGGCGAGGGTGCTGCGGGCGGATCAGGACCTGCTGCGCGCCCGCGGCGCCACCGGCGGGCAGGTGATCGGACTGGCCGCCGCCGAAGCCGCGGTGGCCGGGCTCGCCGGCGGCGTCGCCGGGAGCGCCGTGTCCCTGGCCTGTGGCTTCTCGACCGGCACGGGCGTAGCCGTCGTCCGGGAAATCGTTCTCTTGCTGCTCGCCGGGGTGCTCGTCGCGGCACTCGCCATCCTGCCCCCGGTGCTGCGCGAGTGGTATTTCGTCCCGGCCGACGGCGGGCCGCCCTGGTGGTCGCCCTACGGCCTCGACTTCATCCTGCTCGCGCTCGCCTTCGTCTGGCCGCTGTTCGGCTGGGCGGGCGGCACGATGCTGCTGTGGCGGCTGGTGGAACTGGGGCTGCGGAAGGGGAAGCGGGCGATCGGCGGGATACTCCGGCCGCTCGTCTCGGGACTCGCGGGCGTGATCGCGCTGTCCATTTCGTGGCGGAGCGCGCTATTGGCGCGGTCGGTGGTGCTGGTCGCGCTGGCGGTGGCGTTCGCCATCGCGACCGCCCTCACCAGGGACGGCTGCGGCGAGGCCGAGGTGGACCTGATCGCGTCCCTGATCCTCGCGGCCGCCGCGGCCGGGCCGTCGTTCGGGGCGGCCCTCAACGAACGCCGCCGCGACCTGCTGATCGTGAGCACGCTCGGCGGGAAACGGCGGCAGGTGGCGGCGTTCATCGCGGGCGACGCGCTGGTGGTCGGCGGCGGTGGCCTGATCGCCGGGCATCTGCTCGGCGTGCTGTTCGTCTTCGTCTCGAAGGTGGAAAGGGTGCCTTCGCCGCACGGCTACCTCGGGCTGTTGGCCCTCGTGGTGATCGTGTCGTGCGTGGCCGCGTCGGCCCGGATCGCGCAGCTCGCCGCCCGCGACGAGGTCTCCGACCTGCGGGACTACTGACTCTCGAAGGGCTGTTCGAGGCGGTAGCCGTGGCCGCGCAGGGTCGAGATCCTCGGCGCCTGCTCGGGCGTGGGCGCCGACTCGGTCAGCTTCCGGCGCAGCGCCGCGATGTGGACGTCGAGCGTCTTCGTGGAGCCGTACCAATGCGCGTCCCACACCTCGGACATCAGGGTGTCGCGGCTGACCGCGACGCCCGGCTGTTCGGCCAGCCGGGCGAGCAGGTCGAACTCCTTGGCCCGCAACGCGATCTCCTTGCCGCCGACACTGACCCGGCGGCCGGCGGTGTCCACCCGCAGATAGCCGATGGCGATCGCGGGCCTGCTCTCCGGCGGCGCCGTCCCGCGCCGCAGATGCGCCCGCACCCTGGCGAGCAGTTCGCCGAGCCGGATGGGTTTGGTGAGGTAGTCGTCGGCGCCTGCCTCCAGGCCCACGACGACGTCCATCTCCTCCTGCCGCGCGGTCAGGATGACCAGGACGGCGCCGGGCAGCTCCGCCCGCAGCCGTCGGCAGACCTCGACCCCGTCCAGATCCGGCAGCCCGAGGTCGAGCAGGACGAAGTCGATGTCGCCGTCCGCGGCGGCCGCGAGCGCGGTGCGGCCGTCGCGCTGCCAGGAGACCTCGTAGCCGTGCAGACGGAGGGTCGATTCGAGGACGCCGCCGATCGCGTCGTCGTCTTCCACCACCAGCAGTTTCGGCATGCGGGGGAGCTTAACCGTTGAACACTGTTCTTTTCGGCTGAGACGTTAGGAACACCACGCCTTCCGTAACGGGGCGCTAACGTTTCCTTCGATATGTCCATAAAGGACAGATCGCGGCGGCCGCGAGGCACAGCCAGGCGAACACGTCGCCGACACGGGCGTACACGGTCTGTGTTCTCGGCTGCACCGGCAGATCCGCGACGAGCGTCTGCTGATCCGTGCGGTAGTAGTCGGCGTGCCCGAGCACCCGGCCCTGACCGTCCACGGCTGTGGAATTCCCGTGGGTGGAGTGCCGGAAGAGCGGATATCCGTTCTCCACCGCGCGGAAGACGGCCTTTTCCGCGTGCAGCGAGCCGAATCCCGGCCAGTCGTTGGCGGGGACGAGCATCAGCGAGGTCCCCTTGTCCGCGGCTTGGCGCATCAGGCCGGGGAAATCCGCGTCATAGCAGATGACCGACGCGATCCGTCCGTACGCCGAATCGGTGGTGGGGACGATGCCCGGGCCGGGGGTCATCGGCTCCATCGGCGTCGGATGCGTCTTGTCGTAGGTCCACAGCACCTCGCCGGACGGCCCGACGAGCACGGCCACGTTGCGGATGAACGGAGCCTGCGCGGTGTAGAGCGAGTACGCGAGTCCGACGTGGATCCCTGCTTGCTTCGCTTCGGTGCCGACGCGGGCGAGCAAAGCCGCCTGGTCGCGCTCCAGCACACTGGCGTGGGTTTCCGGCCAGAGCACGATCTTCGCCCCCGCCGACGCCTGCTGCCGGGTCCTCGTCACGAGATCCTCGGTGACCGGCGCGAACGCGGCGCCGACCGCGGCCGGGTCGGCGGCCACGACTTCTTCGGCACGCCAATACTTCACTCCGATCCGCTTCAACGCGTCGGAACTCGTCCGGTCCGCCTCGGCCGACGGGCTGATCCCCGCGACCCGCACCGTTTTCGTCGTGGGAGCGTCGAACAGCAACCGCGCGCCACCGGCGGCGAACACCACGCCGAGCAGGCAAAGGTGCACGACGACCGTGCGCTGGACCGGCCGCCACCCTTCCGCCCAAACGGTGTTCGCGACCGAGGCGGACCACGCCATGACGAAGGTGAGGCCGTACACGCCGGTCACGGAGGCCGTTTGGAGCAGCGGCAGATTCGTGGACTGGGTGCTGCCGAGCGCGCCGAAGTCCCCGAATCCGGTGATCACCGTGAAGAGGTATTCACCCGCGACGAGCGTCACCGGGAACACCAGCGTTCTCAACGGGCCGGCGCGGTCGGCGAGCAGACGGTCGGCGAGGAACGCCGTCGTCTGCAGCACGGCGAGCAAGGTGAAGGCGAGCAGAGCGGAGAGCACGAACAGCAGACCGGTGACACCGAGCCAGAACACCTGCCCGATCAGCAGGGACAGGCCCACCATGAGGATCGCGCGGCGCGTGGGCGCCAGCCGGGCGTAGCGGAGGAGGAAGACCGGGAACACCCAGGCCGCGAGCGGAACGTTCCAGTCGGTGTGGACGGCGAGCAGGAGCAACGCTGTGCCCAGCCACCAGAGCAGCCGTGGTTTCATGCCGCGAACGGTAGGAGACCACGGCCGCCCGGACAGCGGACCTTGGGCAGCGAGCGACCCTTACTTTCGTCAGGAAACGTGGTCGCGGTAGGCCTGGACGGTCTCCGCCAGCACCTCGCCACCGGGGCGGCGCCAGAGATCGGCGTCGAACACCTCGACCTCGATCGGGCCGGTGTACCCGGCGGCCTCGACACAGGCCTTCAGGTGCCGGTGATCGATCGGGCCGTCACCGGGCAGCGCCCGGCCGAGCAGGGTGTCGGTCAGGGGCACTTTCTGGTCGCAGACGTGGAATCCGGCGATCCGGCCCGCCGCGGCGGCGATCGACTCCTCGATCCGCGGGTCCCACCACACGTGGAACTCGTCGACGATCACGCCGACCTGATCGGCCGGATGCTCCAGCGCGATCGCCAGCGCCTCGTCCACAGTGGACAGGACGGAACGTTCGGCGCACTGCATGGGGTGCAAGGGTTCCAGGCCGAGGCGGACCCCGCGCTCACCGGCGTACGGCGCCAGCTCGCCGACCGCGTCCGCGACGCGCTGCCGAGACGACTTCAGGCTGCCGTTCACCCCGCCGACGACCAGGACGAGGACGTCCGCGCCCAGCGCGGCGGCTTCGTCGATCGCCTCCCTGGTCTGCGCGACACCGTCCACTCCGGCGCCTTCCGGGGTGACCCCGGTGAAGAAACCGCCACGGCACAACGACGACACGCCGACGTCGTACTCCTTGAGCAGCCGGGCGGCTTCGTCGACGCCGGTCTCGGCGACCTTGTCGCGCCACAGGCCGATCCAGCGGACACCCGCCTCGGCGCAGCCCGCGACGGCCTCCGGCAACGACCAGGCCTTGGTGGTGATCTGGTTCAGGCTCAACCGGTCCATCAGGCCACCCCCGCCGCGGCCAGCAGCGGCCGCATCCGCGCGACGGCCAGCTCCGGGTCGGTGAGCGCGCCCGCGGCGTCGGCCAGGCGCAGCAGTTCGGCCAGATGCGTGATGGAGCGGGCCGACTCGCGGCCGGCGACCATGCGGAAGTGGTCCTGGTGCCCGTTGAGGTAGGCGAGGAAGACGACGCCGGTCTTGTAGTTCCTCGTGGGGGCGCGGAAAATGGCCCGGCTCAGCGCCACCGTCGGGTCGAGCAGGCCGTGGAAACCGGCCTTGTCACCCTCGTCGAGGCGGGCGAGCGCGGCACCGGCGACCTGCGCGACGGCGTCGAAGATGCCCAGAAGCGCTTCGCTGTGGCCCTGGTCGTCTCCGGCGATGAGCTCCGGGTAGTTGAAGTCGTCGCCGGTGTAGCACTTGACGCCTTCGGGCAGCGCGCGGCGGAATTCGGTCTCGATCGACGCGTCGAGCACCGAAACCTTGACCCCGGCGATCACGCCGGCGTGCTCGGCGCAGAGCCTGCCCAGTTCCTCGGCCGCCTTGCGGACGTCGCCGTGGCCCCAGTAGCCCGCCAGCGCCGGGTCGAACTGCTCGCCCAGCCAGTGCAGCAGGACCGGACGGTCCGCCCCGGAGAGCAGTTTCCCGTACGCGGCATGGTAATCCGCGGGTCCGGACGCCGAGGCGGCGAGCGCGCGGCTGGCCATCACGACCGGGATCGCGCCCGCCTCGCCGACCAGATCCAGCTGCTCGCGCCAGGCGTCCACAATGGACCCGGCGGTGGCTTCGCCGTCGGGGAGCTGATCGGTGCCGACACCCGCCACCCACGGCCGTCCGGCGGCGAGCGCCCCGGTGCGGCGGATCAGGTCCTTGGTGGTGGCCCAGTCCAGGCCCATCCCGCGCTGCGCGGTGTCCATGGCTTCGGCGACGCCGAGACCGCAGGACCACAGGTGCTCGCGGAAGGCGAGCGTGGTGTCCCAGTCCAGCACCGCGCCTTCTTCGGGGTCGGCGGGGGAGAACGGGTCGGCGACCACGTGCGCGGCCGCGTAGGCGATCCGGGAGGTCGGCGGCGTCGCCGGTTTCGCGGGCGTTTCCGCCCCTCGCGGCGTCCACTCCGCCAGGCCGCCGTCGGCGGTGGGAAGGGCGATCAAGGTCATCGGGTCTCCGTGGCGCGGGTGTGAGAAAGCGCTTTCTCGGACCACGTTAAGTCACTCCTCAGGCCGTACACAAGGGTTTCAGCGACCGGGGGCCGCGGTGCTGCGGCGCAGGACGACCTCGCCGGACAGCTTCACCACGCGCGGCCGGGTGCCGGGGGAGGCCTTGAGTGCCAGGTCCATGGCCCGTTCGCCCAGTTTCTCCAGCGGCAGCGCGACCGTGGTCAGCGCGGGGGTGAGATCGCGCACTACCGGGATGTCGTCGAAACCGGCGATCGACATCTCACCGGGCACGGAGACACCGGCGTCGCGCAAGGCCGACATCGCGCCGATCGCCATCACGTCGGTCACCGCGAACACGCACGTCGGCCACTGCTTGCGCGGCCGGGCGAGGACCTTCTCCATCGCCTCGTAGCCGCCGTCGCGGGTGAACGCCGCCTCGAAGACGTCGTCCTCGGCCAGTTCGACGCCGTGCTCCACCAGTTCCGCGGCGAACCCGTCGAGCCGGTCGACGACGGTGGTGAGGCTCTTCGGCCCGGCGAGCACAGCGAACCGGCGGTGCCCCAAGTCCAGCAGGGCCTTGGCCAGTTCGGCGCCGCCACCCCGGTTGTCGGGCTGGACGGTGTCCACTTTGAGCCCGCGGTGCCTGCTGACCGCGGCGACACGCCCGCCGCCGCGCCGGTACGGCTCGAGTTCGGCGGCCATCGCCTTTTCCCACGCCTTGTCCTCGAACGCCGAACCGATCAGCAGAATCGCCGACGCGCGCTGGGCACGCAGCGTCGAAACGTAGGCGACCTCCTTGGCCGGATCGCGGAACGTGCTCGCGAGCATCACCAGAAGATCGTTCTCACTCGCCGCGCGCATGATCCCGCCCGCGATCGCGGCGAAATACGGGTCGCCGACGTCGTGGCAGATCACTCCGACGGTCGGCTGTGAGCCACCGGCCAATGCCTGAGCGTGAGCATTGGGGGTGTACGAGAGCTCGGCCGCCGCGGCGATCACTCGTTCGCGGAGATCTCCCCGGACGGTGGCGGTGCCGTTGAGTACGCGGGACGCGGTCGCGAGCGACACGTCCGCGGTGCGCGCCACATCTTCCAGCGTCACGTGGGGGCGGGCCTTCATCGATCCTCCAAGCTGGCGTTTGGGGCATAGTGGCGGACATGCTCGGCCTTTATCCGGAAATCGAACCTTACGTCCAAGGGATGTTGCCCGTCGGTGACGGCAACGAGATCTATTGGGAGGAATGCGGCGATCCCGAGGGCAAGCCGGTGATTTTCCTGCACGGCGGTCCCGGGGGCGGTTCGGGTCCGAGACATCGCAGACTGTTCGATCCGGACCGGTACCGGATCGTCCTTTTCGATCAGCGCGGCTGCGGGCGCAGCACGCCGAACTGCGCCACCCCGGAGGCGGATCTCTCCGTCAACACGACGTGGCACCTGGTCGCCGACATCGAGCGCTTGCGCGAGCATCTGGACATCGAACACTGGATGGTCTTCGGCGGCTCGTGGGGGAGCGTGCTGGGGCTGACCTACGCGGAAACCCACCCAGGACGAGTCACGGAACTCGTCCTCCGCGGGGTGGCCACCTTGCGGGTGAAGGAACTGCAATGGCTCTACGGCGGGGGAGCGGCGTTCCTCTTCCCCGAGGCGTGGTCGCGGTTCCTGGCCCCGGTGCCGTATTCGCGCCGCCAGGAGAACCTGATCGAGGTCTATCACGAACTGCTGAGCCATCCGGATCCCGCCGTGCACGGTCCCGCCGCGATCGCGTGGAGCCGCTGGGAGGGGGAGACGGTGAAACTGCGTCCCCAGGACGAGGTGATCGACGCGTTCAGCGATCCCGCGTTCGCCCTCGCGATCGCGAGGATCGAGAACCACTACTTCCGGCACGGCGGCTGGCTGGCCGAAGATCAGCTGCTCCGCGACGCCGGGAAGCTCCGGGACATCCCGTGCGTTCTGGTCCAGGGACGCTACGACGTGGTCACCCCGGCCATCACCGCGTGGGAGCTCAGCCAGGTGCTGCCCTCCGCCGAACTGGTGATGGTCGGCGACTCGGGTCACGCGTTCGACGAACCCGGCACCCTGCACGAGTTGATCAGCGCGACCGACCGGTTCGCGTCAGACTGGGTGGGCGCCGGTACACGCCAGGACGAGAGGAACACAGACATGCTTTTCGGTGACGAGCACGTCCGTCGCTACGAAGAGACCGACGGCGAGGTGGGCCACGACTGGGAGAAGGGCGCGCCTTGCCTCATCCTCACCACCAAGGGCCGCAAGACCGGCGAGGACCGCAAGTTCGCGCTGATCTACCAGTTCGACGAGCAGGACAACCCGGTGATCGTGGCCTCGAAGGGCGGCGCACCGGAGGACCCGGGCTGGTACAAGAACCTGCAGGCCAACCCCGAGGTCAAGGCCCAGGTCAAGGCGGACAAGTTCACCGCGCGCGCCCGGACCCTCGAAGGCGAGGAGCGCGCGAAGCTGTGGGACAAGCTCGCCGCCGTGTGGCCGGACTACAACGAGTACGCGAAGAAGACCGACCGCGAGATCCCCGTGGTGGTGCTCGAGCGCGTGTGATCCGCGCCGCGTTCGCGCGTGGTTTCAGCCGAACCAGGGCGGGTTCGGCTACGAATTACGTCCATGGTGCTGAGACCCCGTGAACGCTGGACCGCGCTGAGCCCCGCTTCGGGGGACCTGCTGACGTTCCGCCAGATGATCGCCTTCGGCCGGCGCTTCGCCCGCGCCGGCCGGGGCGCCTGGTTCGCCTTCGCGATCAACGTCGTGTGGCCGTTCCTGGTGCTGTTCACCCGGTTCCGGGTGCGCGGCGGGGAGCACCTGCCCTCGTCCGGCGGCTTCCTGGTCGCGTCGAACCACCTCTCGTTCGCCGACCCGACGACGGTGACGGCGTACTGCCTCGCCCATGGGCGCGTGCCGCGCTACCTGGCGAAGGCGAGCCTGTGGGACGCGCCCGTCATCGGCTCGGTGATGCGCTCCGGCAAGCACATCCCGGTCTACCGCGGGGCCGCCACGGCGTCGGACGCGTACCGCGACGCCGTCAGCGCCGTCCGTGAGGGTGAATGCGTCGTCATCTTCCCGGAAGCCACCTTCACCGATCACCCGGACGGGTGGCCCATGCGCGGCAAGACCGGAATCGCGCGGATCGCGCTGGAGACCGGTGTCCCGGTGATCCCGCTGGCGAACTGGGGCACGCACCACCTGCTGCCGTCGGACGCCGTGCTCCCGCGCGCCTTCCCGCGCAAGACGGTGAACCTGATCGCCGGCCCGCCGGTGGACCTCTCGGACCTCATGACGCCCTCGCCGTCCCGCGAGGTGCTGGAGGAGGCGACCAAGCGGATCATGACCGCGGTGACCGACCTGCTGATCGAGATCCGCGGCTCGCGTCCCGAGTAGGCAGTCTCACCCTTCGGACCGTCCCGGTGAGGGGTAGGTTTCGAGGTATGAGTCACACTATGACGTCGTTGTCCTGGGGGCCGGAGTCGGCGGTTACGTGGCGGCGATCCGGGCGTCGCAGCTGGGGCTGAGCGCGGCGGTCGTGGAGGAGAAGTACTGGGGCGGTGTCTGCCTCAACGTCGGCTGTATCCCGTCGAAGGCACTGCTGCGCAACGCCGAACTCGCGCACATCGTGACCAAGGAGGCGAAGTCCTTCGGGATCCAGGTCGAAGGGAAGGTCAGCTTCGACTACCAGGCCGCCTTCGACCGCAGCCGCAAGGTCGCGGACGGTCGCGTCAAGGGCGTGCACTTCCTGATGAAGAAGAACAAGATCACCGAATACGACGGGCACGGCACCTTCCTCGACGCCAACACCATCGAGGTCAACGCCGAGCGGATCACCTTCGACAACTGCGTGATCGCCACCGGCGCGACCGCGCGCCTGCTGCCGGGCACCACGCGCAGCGACCGCGTGGTCACCTACGAACAGCAGATCATGGAAAACGAGCTGCCGGAGAGCATCGTCATCGCCGGCGCGGGCGCCATCGGCGTCGAATTCGCCTACGTGCTGCACAACTACGGCGTGAAGGTGACCATCGTCGAATACCTCGACCGGATGGTCCCGCTCGAAGACGCCGAGGTTTCCGCGGAACTCGCACGCCGCTACCGGAAGCTCGGCATCGAGGTGCTGACCTCGACCAAGGTCGAGTCCATCGACGACACCGGCTCCAGCGTGCGCGTGACCGTGTCGAAGAACGGCGAGCAGCGTGTCCTGGAAGCGGACAAGGTGTTGCAGGCCATCGGTTTCCAGCCGCGGGTCGAGGGATACGGCCTGGACAAGACCGGTGTCGAGCTGACCGACCGCGGCGCCATCGCCGTCGACGCGCGGGGCCGCACCAACGTCCCGCACATCTTCGCGATCGGCGACGTCACCGCGAAACTGATGCTCGCGCACGCGTCCGAGTCCATGGGCGTCGTCGCCGCCGAAACCATCGCGGGCGCCGAGACCATGGAACTCGACTTCGTCATGATCCCGCGCGCGACCTACTGCCAGCCGCAGATCGCCAGCTTCGGCTGGACCGAAGAACAGGCCCGCGAAAAGGGCTTCGACGTCCAGGTGGCGAAGTTCCCCTTCACCGCCAACGGAAAGGCGCACGGCCTCGGCGAGGCCGTCGGCTTCGTGAAGATCCTGAGCGACGCGACGCACGGCGAGCTCTTGGGCGCGCACCTGATCGGCCCGGAGGTCACCGAACTCCTGCCGGAGCTGACTCTGGCGCAGCAGTGGGACCTTACGGTGCACGAGATCTCGCGGAACGTGCACGCTCACCCGACTCTTGGGGAAGCGGTCAAGGAAGCCGTGCACGGTCTCGCGGGCCACATGATCAACATGTAAGCGTGAACCTGCCACGGATTCGCCGATCTGCGGCAGACTCCGTATCCGGACCCGGTTGGCGCTAGCTCGATTCGGTGGAGGGAACGGTGTCCTGGAACGGCTGGGAAGGCGAGATCTGGGCTCGGCATGCCGATCGGTACAACGCAATAGCCGAAGGATTCAACCAAGCGTTGTTCGCGGCGGCCGTGATCGGGGAGCGTGATCGGGTGCTCGATGTCGGCTGTGGGACCGGGCAGACCAGCCTGCTCGCGGCCGAACGAGCGGTTCGCGGTCGAGTCACCGGCGTTGATCTGTCGGACTCGATGCTGGCCCAGGCGCGAGAGGACGCGTCCGAACGGCAGTTGGCCAACATCGAGTTCGTGCGGGCCGACGCCCAAGTGCATCCTTTTCCCGCAGCCGGTTTCGACGTGGTGATCAGTCGATCCGCGCTCATGCTCTTCGTGGATCTCGACGCAGGCTTCAGGAACATCGCTCGAAGTCTCCGCCTCGGTGGACGGCTGGCCTTCACCTGTCCGCAGGGACCAGACCCCGACAGTGACTACTCACGGGCGACCGCCCCGCTGCGTCCTTTCATGCGGTGGCTGTCGCCGGCACAGCGCGGCGTTGGCTCTCTCAACGAGGTGACACGTATCCACGCGTTGCTCCACGATGCAGGATTCGCCGACGTGAGCGCTGTCTCGGTCGAGGCGCCCATCGTGCTCGGCCGGGACGCTGCCGACGCGGCTGACTTCCTGTTCGCAACTGGCCCTGTTCGGTACAACCTCGCCGACGTGGATCAGCACGTCATCGACGAGCTTCGCAGGGAGGTCCAGGCAGGATTCCGCCAGTTCGAGTCTTCCGGCGGGGTGCGGCTCCTTCGTACCGATCGGCTGGTCACCGCGTCCAGGGTGCAGAACGTCAGAGGCTGAGGAAACCTTGCTGAACTCGCCCCATGTCAGGGTGGCGCTCACGTTACGGGGAACGGGGGAGAAGCCTCACAACTTCATCCCGCACCAAGGCCAGGAGGCCTTCACGGACAACGCGATCGCCACCCGTAGCCCTGCAACACCAGCAGCCCCACAAGTCACAGCGGTGGCGCGTGAAGGCCCCCTTCCCTCGGCTGAGCCGAGGAAACTCGACCTTCATACCTTGCCGAGTACATGAAGGCCCCCTTCCTTGCGCCTAGGTACAGGAAGGGGGCCTTCATGTACTTCCGGCGGGCACGGGCGCCCGCGCGAGTCGCAGAGCGGGTTAGAGCGTGTGCATGGCGATCAGTTGCCCGATGGCCCGGATGTTCGAACCCCGGAACTCCAGCCGCACGTTCCCCAGCCCGCTGAACCACAGGTCCAGCTCCGCGTCGAGGTCGAAGGTGCCCGCGGTTTCGATCGAGAAGGCCTGGATCCTGTTGTACGGCAGCGAGGTGAAGTCCTTCTTCTTGCCCGTCATGCCCTGGACGTTCACCGCGATCAGCCGCTTGTTCGTGAACACCACGAAGTCGCGCACCGCCTTGAACGACGAGATGATCTCCTCGCCGGGGATGATGATCGGCTGCACCGTCGGCGCGATGTCCTTCGGCTTGCACGGCGTGAGCTTGAAGACGGTGTCCTTGGAGAAGTCAATCATGTACTCCAACATACGGACGAAAACAAACGGACGACCGCGACACCGGGACCCGTCCCCGGCGGGATCTCGCATAATGCCGGGGATCAGGAGGAGGGACGATGAAGCGGCTCACGACGACGCACGAGAGCCTGGCGCTCGGCGTGCCCCGGTCGGCGCCCGGCGCGGTGTTCGCGCTCACGCTCGCGGGCGGCGTGTCCGTCGATCCCGGTGAGGGCGGCGAGATCTCCTTCGGGCGTAACCGGCCGCAGGTCGACGTCTGTGTGGGGGAGAACGACCTGCAGGTCAGCCGCAAGCACGGGCTGCTGAACTTCACCGACGGGCGATGGTGGGTCAGCAACACCGGCCAGTTGCCCATCCGCCTGCCGAATTCCCGCTGGCTTTCCCGCGGCGAGGAGCCGATTCCCCTGTCGGACGGGTACACGCCGCTGTTCGTCCGAGGGTCGGGCAGGCGGGAGCACCTGCTCGAGTTGTACGTCGCGGGTCCCGAGGGCGGGCATCCCGTCACCCGGCACGACGACGTCACCGTGCCGCCCCGCCGCTGGCGTCTCAGCGCGGAAGAACGCTTGGTCCTGGTCGTCTTCGGGCAGCGCTACCTGCTGCACGACCTCAATCCGCAGCCGTTGTCCCGCCAGCAGACGGCCGAGGTGCTCTCCGAGCTCAGGCCCGGCGAGACGTGGACCGCCCGCCGGGTCGAGCACGTCGTCATCGACGTGCGGGGGCGGTTGTCCGCCGGCGGCGTTTTCGGGCTGAGGCGCGAAGAGGTCGGCGAGCCGGTCGGCAACGCGTTGAACGACAACCTGTTGCGAGAACTGGTGTTGTCCACGACGCTCGTCCCGCCGGA
This sequence comes from Amycolatopsis keratiniphila subsp. keratiniphila, assembly GCF_001620365.2. GTDB lineage: Bacteria > Actinomycetota > Actinomycetes > Mycobacteriales > Pseudonocardiaceae > Amycolatopsis > Amycolatopsis keratiniphila. The sequence continues at coordinate 39,669 of NZ_LQMT02000014.1, read as the reverse complement.
CCTCGCCCTCCTCGAAGCGCTCGACTGAGTGTCCATAGAGGACGGTCAGCGCACGCCCTCCATCGCCGCCTTCGCGACGTCGCTGTCCTCGTCGGCCTTGGTGGCCACCTTGACCAGTGCCGCCGTGGCCTGATCCCGGCTTTCTTCGGCTTTCACGCGTCCCGCCGAGGCCGCGTTCACGCCGAAGAAGGCGCCCACCACGGTGCCGATCACCGTCCCCGCCGCGGTGATCACCGCCGTCACGTCCGACGTGTTCGGATACCGCCACACCGCCGCGACCGCGATCACCGCGAGCGCGCTGAGGCCCGCCAGCACCGTCATGAAACCGTAGTTCCTGCTCATGGCCCGCTCCCTTCAGGCTCTTTGCGCCCATGCTTCGCCCGAACGGTGCCCGTCGTTACGGCAAAAGGCCGGACCGTTACCCGCCGATGCCGAAACGTATGTCGTGCTCCGCATCCGGCACTACGAATTCCAGCAGCCGCGCGCCCTCTTCGGCGATCGAATCCTGATCTCGCAAGGGTTCCCGCGATTCGATCGTCAGCGTCGCCCCTTTGATCGCCCAAATGGCCAGGAATTCACCATCGACGAGCAGCGTGCCCCTTCGGCCGCCGTTACCCGGTGGCAGCGGCACGCGGCGGCCGTCGGGGATCACCCGCGCGCGGTCGGCGTGGGAGAGCAGGACGTTGTCGTACTCGGGAAGGAACCGTGGTGGCGCCGGGGTTTCCGGATCGGGGCGCGGTGCGTCGGGAAGGTCGAACAGTTCCTTTCCCTCGACGTCGGTGAAGGTGATCAGCCGCGGCCGCAGCCGTTCGAAGACCTCCTTCAACCGGGTGAGCCCCGACCAGAGCTGCGCGTCGCGGACGGTCGCCGGGCCGAACGCCCCGAGATAGCGCAGCACCAGGTCGTCGAGGGAGATCCCGGCCGTGATCGGCTCGCCGACCCAGTCTTCGAGCAGGGCGAACGCGGCCGGACCGGTCTGGCCCCACAGGCCGCGCGGGGTCACGTGCGCGAGGGGGAGCAGGCTGTTGACCGCGTAGCCGAGCGTCGGCTGGTCCGCGTCGGGCCATCGGGGCGCCAGCGCGGTCCGGATCTCGGCGCGGGTGCGTGGCCGCTCGGCCAGCAGGGCCCGCCCCGCTTCGGCGATCGCGGCGAGATCCAGCTCGGCGACCTCCCGCGAATAGTGGCCGAGGAAACCGCGCTCGACCACCGGTGCGAGGGTGGGCCACAGCGCGAGACCGTCGGCGGCTGTGACCAGGTGCACCGTTCCGCGCATCAAGGTCATCCGGACGACTTCGCGGGCGGCCAGCGGTTTCGCCAGCTCGTCCACTCGGAAATCGCGAAGCCGCGACCACAGCCCGACATACGACGAGTCGGGGGCCTGCGCCTGGAGGCCCGCCAGCCGCTCGATCGCGGTGACGGCGGGAAGATCGGCGCGATCCAGCAGGAGCTGCCTGGCCAGGGTCGCGCGGTTGAGGGCCCGGGGGCTGAGCTGATCCATTCGTCAGACGCACTTTCGCAGGAAGGAACGGAGGTCTTCGGCGAACAGACCGGGGACCTCCATCGCCGGGAAGTGGCCGCCGGTGTCGTACTCGGACCAGTGTGCCACCGGACCGTCCTGAAGGCTCCGGATCGTGGTGTCCCCGGCGAAGACCGCGATCCCGAGCGGCGGGCCGGCGGGGGCCTCGCCGCCGTCGTCCCAGCCGCCTTGCGCCATCTGCCGGTAGACCTCCATGCCTTCGTACACGGCGTGCGCGGAGGACGCGCCGGCGCCGGTGAACCAGTACAGGCTCACCGCGGTCAGCAGGTGGTCGCGATCGACGGCGTCGTCCGGCAGTTCCTTGGCCGGATCGGTCCATTCGGCGAACTTCTCCACGATCCACGCGAGCTGGCCGGTGGGGGAGTCGTTCAGCGAATAGGCCAGCGTCTGCGGCCGGGTCGCCTGCAGGTGCAGGTAGCCGAGACCGTCGGACTGGAACCGGTTGAAGCGTTCGGCGCGCTCGCGGTCCTTCTCGTCGAGGCCGTCGAGGTCGACCGCCGGGCCGAACGGCGTGCCCGCGCTGGTCCCGGTGAGGTGCGTGCCGACCACCCGGTGCGCGGCGATCATCGACAGAATGCTCGCGACCCCGGCGCCCGCGTCGGTGCCGTGGACGCCGAAGCGCTCGTAGCCGAGGCGGTCCATCAGCGTGACCCACGCCTGGGCGACGCGGAACAGGTTGCCGCTCACCGGGTTCGAGAACCCGTAACCGGGCAGCGACGGGATGACCAGGTGGAACTCGCCGCTGAGCTCCTCGACGACCCGCCGGAATTCGAACGGCGAGCTCGGCCAGCCGTGCGTGAGGACCACCGGCAGCGCGTCCGGGGCGGTCGACCGGATGTGCAGGAAGTGGATGGTCTGGCCGTCGATCTCGGTGGTGAATTGCGGGAACTCGTTCAGTTCCGCTTCCTGGGCGCGCCAGTCGAAGCCGTCGGCCCAGTACTCGGCAAGTCCCTTGAGGTAGGCGACGGGAACGCCTCGGCTCCAGTCGCCGGTGACCTCGCGGGGCCAGCGGGTGCGGGTCAGGCGCTCCTTGAGGTCGTCGAGTTCGGCCTGGTCGATGGCGATGCGGAAGGGCTTGATCTCGGTCATGGGGCTAGATTAGGAACGATTGCGGAAAGGTTCGTTCCGCGATTGCGGACAAGGTGGAATTCATGGCGGAAACTTCGGCGAGACTGCTGCGGCTCCTGTCGTTGCTGCAGGCCAGACGCAACTGGACCGGGCCGGAACTGGCGGAGCGGCTCGACGTCACGACCAGGACGATCCGGAACGACGTCGAGCGGTTGCGAGGGCTCGGCTATCCGGTCGACGCGACGCCCGGCGTCTCCGGCGGGTACAGCCTGGGCGCCGGTGCGGCCATGCCGCCGCTGCTGCTCGACGACGAGGAGGCCGTCGCGGTGGCGATGGGCCTGCGCACGGCCGCGGGCGGGACGATCGCGGGGATCGAGGAGACGTCGGTGCGCGCGCTGGCGAAGCTGGAGCAGGTGCTGCCGTCGCGGCTACGGCACCGTGTCGCGGCGCTGAATTCCGCGACCCTCGCGGTGCAGGGCGGCGGGCCCACGGTCGACGCCGAAGTGCTCTCCGCCATCGCCGGTGCGTGCCGTGACCGCGAGACCCTGCGCTTCGATTACGTGGGACACAACGGATCCGAGACCCGAAGGCAGGTCGAGCCGCACCGCGTCGTGCACATGAGCCGCCGCTGGTACCTCGTCGGCTGGGACGTCGACAGGCAGGACTGGCGCACGTTCCGCGCGGACCGGGTGCGGCCGCGTACGCCGAACGGGCGCCGTTTCGAGGAGCGCGAACCGCCCGAAGGCGGCGTGGTCGCCTACCTCCAGCGTGGTGTGGGCGCGGCCTTGTGGCGGCACCACGCGACGATCCGGCTGCATGCCCCGGCCGCCGAAGCCGCGGCGAAGGTGCCGCCCGCCGTCGTCGTCGAAGCCGTCGACGAGCGGACCTGCCTGCTCAAAGCCGGCGCGGACACACTGGAGTATCTGGCGCTCTACCTGGGCCTGCTCGACGCCGATTTCGAGGTCGTCGACTCGCCGGAATTCGCCGGCCACCTGCGCAAACTGATCGGGCGGTTCAGCCGCGCGGTGGGTGCTTGACGTCGAAGACCAGCTCCGGGCGCTCCCAGGCGATCTTCGGCGGGTTGGGCGGTACGACGCCGACGCGGCGGGCGCCCATCCGCTCGTAGAACCCGGCGGCCGGTGGATGGGAGACGACGCGCACCTCGGTCATGCCGAGCTCCGCCGCCTGGCCGAGCATGTGCTCGACCAGCCACGCGCCGATACCCGTGCCCTGGGCCGAATCGGCGACGAACAGCAGGTCGAGCTCGGCCGGGTACTCGATCAGGCTGTAGAAACCGACCACGTCCCGCTGCGCGTGCGCGACGTACGCGGGATGGGTGGCGAGGTAGTCCTCGGTGACCTGGTAGCCGTCGAGGATCGAGGCGTATTCCCCTTGGTAGGCGGCCGATTCGTGCATCAGCGCCGTCAGCCTGCCGGCGTCGGAAGCGCTTGCCCTGGAGATGCGGTAGCTCGTCACGAGCGCAGCTTAGAACGTCACACCGACAATTCTTGACCTCCAGCTATCTGGAGGTATCAGGCTGGGTTCCGACAGCTGGGGAACGAACTGGAGGAACGAGATGAAAGCGGCCGCGTTCACGGAAGCCGGTGGCCCGGAGGTGCTCCGGGTGCTGGAGCTGGAGGAGCCGCACGCCGGAGCGGGGGAGGTCCGGGTGCGGGTGAAGGCGGCGGGGGTGCAGCCGTACGACGCGGCCGTGCGGGCGGGCTGGGAACCCGCGGGGATGGAGCTGCGTTGGCCGCGTGTCCCGGGGAACGAGTTCGCCGGGGTCGTCGACGAGGTCGGTTCCGGGGTTACCGGCCTCGTCGCGGGGGCCGAGGTGCTCGGGTTCACCGCGGTGCAGGCGTACGCCGAGTACATCGTGGTGCCCGCGGAGAACGTCACGCCGAAGCCAGCGGAGATGCCGTGGGAGGTCGCGGGCGGGTTCACGGCGGGGACGCAGACGGCGTACCTGGCGCTGGACGCGCTGCGGGTCGCCCGTGGCGAGACGCTCCTGATCCATGGGGCGGCGGGCGCGGTGGGCACGGCCGCCGTCCAGCTCGCCGTGTTGCGCGGGGCGCAGGTGATCGGGACGGCGAGCGAGGCGAACCAGGAGTACGTCCGTTCGCTCGGCGCCGAGCCGGTGGTCTACGGCGACGGCCTCGCCGAGCGGGTGCGGGCGCTCGCTCCGGCCGGGATCGACGCGGCGCTGGACGGCGCGGGCGGGGTCGCCTTCGATCTGTCGCTGGGGCTGGTCGGGAATCCGGACCGCGTGCTCACGCTGGTCGAGCACGGCCGCGCGCCCGAGGCCGGGGCGCGAGTGGTCACCGGGACGAGGTCGGCCGAGCGGCTGGGGATGCTCGCGTCGTTGTACGTCAAGGGGGAGCTGCGTTTCCTCGTGCGGCGGACGTATCCGTTCGGCGAGGCCGCGGCGGCGCACCGGGAGATCGAGACCGGGCACGGGCGGGGGAAGATCGTGCTGACCTTCCCCTAAACGGGCTGACCGGGGGGCGTGGGGGCGCCCTCGGTCAGGTGCACGAAACACTGACGATCTTGACGGTCACCTTGGTCTTCGAGGACGGCGTCGAGAGGACCGAGCGGCGCGCGGTCACGCTTGTTCCGATGAAAGTGAGGGTATCGGTCACCGTGCCCGATTCGTCGCCTGTGATGTCATAGGTCAACGAGCACATTCCGTGGCTTGCCATGGTTTCCGCGGAGCCCTTGTAGGTCAGGGCGGGTTCGACGACCACGCTGCAGCCGGCGGAGCCGAAGCATTTTTTGGAGTAGGTCTTCAGATCGAGGGTGAAATCCGCCGGAGTGAGCGGTGGGGGACTGGTCGTCGTCGGTGCCACGTAAACGGGCGCGGTCGCGCGTGTGGTGCTTTCGTAGGAGCCGTCGGCCAGGACCCAGCCGCTGATGCCTTGGCACGGCGGCTTGAGTGTCTGGTCCCGGCAGGGTGATGCGGTCGATTTCGACGCGACCTTCTTTTCGCCGCGCTCGTTGCCGAGCAGTACGAGTGTCAAGGTCGCCGTGAGCGCTGCGGCGACGATGGCGGCAGCGAGTATCCACGGCCAGCGTCGGGGTTTGGCCGGACGCGCGGCCGGTTCGGGTGGGATGTACATGGCGCTCTCCCGCTTTGTGGTGGTGCTTGCCGGACGTACTCGTTCGATCCGCGCGCGGCGTTACGACAACTCCTGTCGGCATCACCCTTCAGTGGCAAATGTGCGCTTTGACTGTCGCTTAAAATTACGAACACGTGTTCGACGGATTTGCGGTATTATCGAGGTGTGTCCGAGACCTTTCTCCCCGAGTTGCCGCAGGAGTTGTGGCGTGCCGGCAAGCTGGAGCTTGCCCATGGCGTGCAGCAGTTCTTGCAGGTGATTCGCATGGCCACTGCCGGGTTGGGGCAGTTTCTGGCGGAGATCGAGAATCGGGGCGCCAAAGACTTATACGGGCATGGCAGCACGGCGAGTTGGTTCGCGGAGCTCGCGGGGTGAGGCGGGTGCGGTGGTGAAGCGGGCTCTTGCGCTGAATCCCACCCGGGCCTTGGATGGCACGGAGGTTCCGCCTGTTGCTCCTGCCACCGCTGCGGT
>NZ_LQMT02000014.1:0-33449 GCF_001620365.2 Amycolatopsis keratiniphila subsp. keratiniphila | reverse complement strand
ACACCTCCGCTGAGGATCGGGAGACTGCGGAGAAGATCCTCGCGAACCTCGCGCCGCACGCCGGTCCCCGTCAACTCTCCGAGGCTGAGACGAAACTGCTGGGTTGGCTCAACCCCGACGGCAACGAGCCGAAGGATCCCGAGCCCAAAGAACCACGTCGCGAGATCACCCTGGAGCGCCGCAAGGACGGCTTCTGGAAGCTCACCGGCCTGCTCGACGACGAGACCGGCGCCCGGACCGCGGCCGCGCTGGAAGCACACGCCCAGCCACGCCCGGTGGACGAGTTCGGTCAGGCGGATCTGCGGATGAAGTGCGAACGCATGGGCGACGCCTGGGCCGAGCTCCTCGATCTGGCGATCGCCTGCCCGGATCAGCCGGGAACCAGCGGCTACCGGACCTTGGTGCACGTGACCATCGGGCTGGAGGAACTGAAGTCGGGTCTCGGCACCGCGTGTCTCGACTTCGTGGGGACGATGACTGCTCGGGAAGCACGGCTCGCGGCCTGTGATTGCTTGATGTTGCCGGTGGTGATGAGCGGCTCGGGTGAACCGCTGGATATGGGGCGCCTGAGACGGTTCGTCACCCCGGGCCAAAGACGGGCGTTGAACATCCGAGACGGCGGCTGCGCGTTCCCTGGCTGCCACCGGAAACCCAAGAATTGCCACGCTCATCATATCGAGCACTGGGCAGACGGCGGACCGACCGATCTCCGGAACTTGGTGTTGCTGTGCGGCTTCCATCATCGGTTGATTCACCACGGTGACTGGGAAGTACGCATGGCGGCCGATGGGTTACCGGAGTTCATCCCACCTCAATACCGGGATCCGCTCCGACATCCCCGGCGCAACTCCCTGCATCACGTCTAGGCCCCGAGGTGCCCGCCAGCTGTCCAGGCGACGGGCCCCTCGGCATGCCCGACGCCGCGCAGACTCAAGACGCTAAGCCCGGCGCAGCTTCCGGATCACCCCGCGCACCACCAACGGCGTCACGATCGCCACGAACAGCACCAAAGCCGCCCAGCCCCCGAAGCCGCCGAACCCGCCTTCGTCGTAGGCCGCCGGTGCGGCTTCCCGCCAGTTCTTCGAGCCGCCGCCCGCCGATTCCTCGTCGGGGTTCGCCGTCGCGGTCGCGGTCTTGTCGCCGGTGGCCGGGCCGGTGCCGGGCCCGGCGGGCTTGCTCGGCCCGCCCGCACCCGGCCCGGCCGCGGGTTTACCGTTCGGGGCGATGATCCCGGCGGTCACCAGCGGGTCGGGCGGGCTGGTGGCACCCGCGCCGAGGCTGCCGTGGAAGGTCGGGTTGGCGCAGTTGCCCGCGTTCAGCTGCTTCGGCGGCTGCCCGGTGAGCCGCGCGTTGGAGTTCATGATCTCCTGCGACAGGTTCGGCGGCAGCGGCGAGTAGCCGATCCGGGCCATGTTGATCTGGCCGTCGCAGGCGACGTGTTCGAGGAACGCGGTCATGGTGTCGGTCTTGCCCTGGTCGCCGTAGCCGCCGCGGCAGGTGTCCCGGCCGCTCGTGCACGGCATCATGATGTAGGAGTACGCGGAAATCGGGTACGTCTTCGGATCCGTGTTCGAGTAGACCTTGTCGAGTTTCTGGCTCAGGTCCGGGCGGAGTTCCGCGAACTTCAGCGCGGAGGCGATGTTCTCCGCGTAGGGCTGCGTGTACTGGCCCGCGCCGTTCTGCACCCAGGCCGCAGGCACGTTGTGGCGCTGCGCGTAGGCGAATTCGTCGTAGGCGATGGAGAACGGGATGGTCGCCTTGCCGATGGCCTGCGCGATCTGGTCCGAGTCGGCGAGCAGCCGGTACCAGTCCGCGTCCGGCCCCCGTTCGGGGAGCTGGATCGGGCGCACTCCGGCGGGCAGGCTGCCCATCCCGTTGCCGACGTTGCGGGAGACGAAACGCTGGTAGGCGTCGGGGGCCGCGTGCGCGATGAAGTCGTAGAACAGCGCCGTCGTGCCGGATTGCCCGGTCCTGCCGACGAGCGTGATGGGCTGGTCCGGCAACGACTTCCCGCCGTTGGTCGCGGTGATCGCCGGATCGCTCCAGCGGGTGATGTCCCGGCTGAAGATCCGGCCGATCACCTCGCGGGTGAGATGCAGGTAGTCGACCCGCTTCCCGGCCTGGTCGGTGACGTTGTACATGACGGCGACCGCGCCGGCGACGTCCGGGACGTACTGGTAGCCGCGGGTCTGCGCGGTCACGCCGCCACCGCCGGCCGCGAGGAGCGACGACACTTCGGCCTCGGTCCCGCCGAAGTCGACCGTCCGGTCGCCGTACTGGTTGACCCCGGCGGGTGAGTTGGTGGCCGAATAGTTGACCGGGATACCCCGCGACGTCGCGCCGTTCTGCCAGTCGGTCATCGCCACGCCGACGTAACTGGACCCCGAGCCGGTGACCCGGCTGAGCGCCGCCGCGCCGGGCGCGCCCGCCATGGAGATCGAGAGCAGGAGCGCCGAGATCCCGGCCAAGGCGCCCAGCCTGCGCAAGGTCGTCATCCGAATCGCCCGTTCACGTAGTCGTAGGTGCGTTCGTCCGACGGCGCGTTGAAGATCGTGTCCGTCGGGCCGTGTTCGATCACCCGGCCGGGTTCGTTCTCGGCCGCGAGGAAGAACGCGCAGTGATCCGAAACCCGTTGGGCCTGCTGCATGTTGTGCGTGACGATCACGACGGTCACCTCGTGCCCGATCTCGGCGATCGTCTGCTCGATCCGCCGGGTGGACGTCGGGTCGAGCGCGGAGCACGGTTCGTCCATCAGCAGCACGTTCGGCTGCACCGCGAGCGAACGGGCGATGCAGAGCCGCTGCTGCTGTCCGCCGGACAGGGCGCCGCCGGGCGAGCTCAGCCGATCGCGGACCTCACGCCACAGCCCGGCGCGTTCGAGACTCTGTTCCACGAGTGCGTTCTTGTCGTCGCATTTGACGCCGGCGAGTTTCAGTCCCGCGAGCACGTTGTCCCGGATGGACATCGCCGGGAACGGGTTCGGCTTCTGGAACACCATGCCGATGCGCAGCCGGACCTGCTGCGGCCGGGTCCCGTCGGCGTAGATGTCCTGGCCGTCCAGCAGAACCTCGCCGGTCAGCGACGCCGACGGGACGAGCTCGTGCATGCGGTTGAGGATGCGCAGGAAGGTCGACTTGCCACAGCCCGACGGGCCGATCAGCGCGGTCACCTCTTTGGCGGGCATCCGCAAAGACACGCCTTCGAGGACCAGCCGGTCGCCGAACCAGGCGCCGATCTCGCGCGACTCGAGTTCCGCCGCACCGGGCGGGGGACCGCCGGTCAGGGTGACCTGCGGCCTGCCGTCCACAGTGGACAAATCGATGGTGTCGGTCACCGGTTCTCCTTCGTTCTTTTCGCCTTGCGCTTCGACCGGTCGCGCCCGACGATCCGCGCGATCGCGAACAGGCCGAAGATGAGCAGGATCAGCACGAGCGCGCCGACGTAACCGCGCTGCTGGACGTTTTCCAGTGGCTGCTTGATGAAGCGGAAGATGAACAGCGGGATGCTCTCCTGCGGCGCGGAGAACGGGTTGGCGTTCATCGCGAGCGAGCCGAACGAAGTGAACAGCAGCGGTGCCGTTTCCCCCGCCACCCTGGCGATGCCGAGGATCACGGCGGTCGTGACGCCGGTGCGCGCGGTGGGCAGGACCACCGACCACACCGTCCTCGCCCGGCTCGCGCCGAGTGCCAGCGACGCCTCGCGCAGGCCGTCCGGGACCAGCCGGAGCACCACGTCCACGGTCCGCGTCACCGTCGGCAGCATGACCATCGTCAGCGCCAACGTGGCCATCAAACCGTTGTAGCTGAACAGTCCCACGCCCGCCTGGATACCGGGGATGATCAGCGCCGCGTAGATGAACAAGCCGGCCACGATCGACGGCAGACCGCTCATCGCGTCGACCATGATCCGCACCGGACGGCGGAACCGCGACCGGGTCTCGTTCAGGAAGATCGCGGTGAGCACGCCCAGCGGAACGACGAACACCAGGGTCAGCGCGGTCTGCTGGAGGGTGCCGACGACCGCGTGCAGACCACCGGTCGCGGTGACCGGATCGGTCGGCGCGACCGCGGACATGTCGTGGGTGAAGAAACCCAGCCGCAGGTACGGCGCGCCCTCGATCACGATGTAGGTCAACAGGAACAGCAAGGGCACGAGCAGGGTGAGCGCCCCGGAGACCACGATCGTCGACACGATCCGGTCCGACGCGGCCAGTTTGCCAAGACGGTCGCGGGTGACCAGGTAGAGCATCGCCAGGTACAGCAGGTACGCGACGATCAGATCCGCCAGCCAGCCGGGGGAATCCAGCAGCAGATGCATGACGAACCAGGTGAGCAGTGTGGCCGACACCGCGCAGCCGAGCGCCGCCAGCCGGTCCTGCCGGGTGGTCTCCGACGGGCGGCGTTTGACGAGTTTGCGCGGAGCGGACGAGACCGGGGGAGTGGTCGTCGTGGTCATCAGGCATCCACTCCCGCACCGGACCGGCTCTTCGAGATGATCACCGACGCGGTGAAGTTCGTGGCCAGGGTGAAGACGAACAGCACCAGCCCCGCCGCCATCAGTCCGGACAGCGAAAGGCCTGATGCGCCGGAGTTGTTGGCGATGAACCCGGAAATGGTCGCTCCGCCGAACTGGAGGATGTGCTTCGTGATCTCCGGAACCTGGGGCAGCAGCAGGGAAACGGCGATCGTCTCGCCGAGCGCGCGGCCGAGCCCGAGCATCGAACCGCCGATGATGCCGCCCCGGCCGAAGGGCAGCACGACCGTTTTGACCATCCCCCACCGCGTACTGCCCAGCGCGAGCGCCGCTTCCTTTTCCCCGGGCGGGGTCTGCGCGAACACCTCACGGATCACCGAGGTCGTGATCGGCAGGACCATCAGCGAGACCACCAGCCCGGCGATGAACATGGACTGGATGTACAGCGTGTTCTCCTTGGACGCGAACAGCGGGAACCAGCCGAGGTTCTCGGTCAGCCACGTCGAAACGGGGACGATCTGCGGGCCGAGGAAGCTGAATCCCCACAGGCCGTACAACAGGCTCGGGATGGCGGCGAGCAGGTCGACGAGGCCGGTGAGGAAGCCGCGGATCCGGCCGCTGGAGTATTCGGTGATGAACAGCGCCGCGAGGATGCTGAGCGGCACGGCGACCAGGACCGCGATGAGCGCGACCACGATCGTCCCGTAGAGCAGGCCCAGCACGCCGAGTACTCCGGAGGCGGGGTCGAACCGGATGGTGGTGAAGAAGCCGAAACCGCTGTTGTCGAAGGCGGGCCCGGACCGATAGACCAGGAAGAAGCCGATGACCAGGAGGATGCCCAGCATGGCCAGCCCGGCGCCGGTGGTGACCCGGCGGAACGCCCGGTCGGCCCGGGAAAGGACTTCGGTGATCGCCCGCCGCACCGGTGCTCCCGGTGGGGACGGGTCGGGCCGGGGTGGCGCGACGGTCACGAGCGGCCTTCCTTCGTATCGGTGAGCAAACGTGTTCAGGGCACACCACTTCGCCCCTCGATGCGGCCAGTATGTGGTGCACCATCCCGCGAAAGGTGTCCACTCGGAGAACGCCCGACGGGGCGAATGTGAATGTGTGCCGGGGCGGGTCCGGGGACGGTTGACCCCGAACGGGCGACTCGGGGACGTTGGTTTCGGTGCGGTTCGTGATCGAGCCCGCTCTCCGCCGTATGCCCGCGCACCCTGGGGGTCGTTCGTGTTCTTCGTCCGTGCGAGACAAGTCGGGATCTTGCTGATCTGCGGCGTGCTGATGGTCACGGGAGTGTCCGTCCCCGCGGCGCAGGCGCAAGCGCCGTCGAATCCGCCGTACACCCTCAAGACCGAGCCCGCGGATCTGTCGGCGGCCCGCAACGGCGACCCGGTGCGGATCACGGTGTCGGGATTGGCGAGCGGTGCGCAAGCGTCACTGAAGGTCTGTCCCGCGGTCCTGCCGGACAATTTGATCAAGGTCGCCGCGAAACCGCCGTGGAACCGGGAGACTTCCGTCAACGCGCGGGTCAATGCCTACTGCGGAGGGTTGAAGGACGAGTTCATCGCGAACGCGGCGCATATGGACAGCGCCACCGGCCGCCGCAGCAGCAGAACAGGCGACATCGTCGTCGACACCCAGATCCCGCTCGGTTCCTCCACTCCGAAACCGATCATCTGGGACCCGCTGTACACCACCTTCACCAAGAACGCCGAAGGTCAGGCGGACAAGCCGCCCACGGTTTCCTGGGCGGCCAATCCCGACGTCGTCGATCCGGCGACCGGCGCGAAGACCCGCAACAAGTATTCGTTCCGGTGCGACGAGAACAATCCCTGTGCGATCGCGGTCACGATCACCGCGAAGAACGCGGGCGGCGCGTTCGTGACCTGGATCGACAGCTCGATCCGCTTCACGCCGTCGCAGCAGGAGCTGGGCGTCAAAGGGTGCAAGGGAGCCGGTCAGCACACGCTCGGCGCCAGCATGCCGGAGCGGCTCGGCCGGGCCGCGGTCGCCTGGAACCAGGCGCTCTGCGCGCCCACCCAGGCCGAGCAGCCGGTCAACATCGTGAGCGAGACGGAAAACGCCGGCCTGACCGCTTTCGACAAGGGCACCTCGGATCTCGTCGTCACCGGCAGCGGGAACGCGCTCGCCGGCCAGACCGTCCGGGACCGGCAGTACATCCCGGTCGGGATCAACGCGGCCGTCGTGGCCGCCGTCGGCTGGTCGCCGACAGACACCGACGACAACGGGAACTCGCTCAACGCGAAGTTCACCGGCACCCTGCGGTTCACCCACGACGAACTGGCGAACATGATCACCAAGGGTGGGCAGGAACCCGATCTGGACGGCCGGGGCGGCATCTTCCGGAACGGCTCCCCACTCGTGAACCGCAATCCCGGGCTCGTCTCCGTCACGAGAGAGAACGAGGCGAACGCGGCCAGGGCGAGGGCGGGCGCCGAGAGCCTGGACTTCTTCGGGGTGACCGGGGAATCCGGACCGGGCACCGTCCCGTTCGCGTTGAGCAAGGTACTCGCGGAGGCCGCGCCGTCGGCCTGGGTGTTCCCGAAGAAGGGAAAGGAATACTTCGGTGAGCTGGACGGGAAGTCGCCAGGGGTGATCTCCGATCTGAACGCGCTCGACCCCGGCGCCTTTTCGCTGCACAACGTCGACGCGAAAACCGGTCAGCTCGCCGTGCGCAAGACGGTGCAGAACGGTGTCGTGGGAACGGGATTCGTCTGCACCGGCGGTTGTATGAGCTGGGTGATCACCGATCTCGCGACGGCGAGGGCCTATGGCTGGGCACCGGTCGCGGTCCCGGACGGCAAGGGGAACTTCGTCGCGCCGACCAAGGAAAGCCTGCAGCTGGCCGCCGATTCGATGCAGGTCGGCGCGGACGGGACCGTGCAGCCGGGCACGGTGACCAAGGACGGCGCGTATCCGCTGACCTTCGTGGAGTACCTGGCCGCGCCGGTCAATCCGTTGATCGACGCGACCTGCAAGCCGATGACCGAGAAGCAGGCGCAGCTGAAGGCGGTCGCCGAACTGGCGAGCGGCTACGGCCAGTCGCTGCTCCCGCCGGGGATGACCCCGTTGAGCCCCGGCCTGGCGGCCACCGTTCCCGCGCGAGTGGCCAAGATCGGCACCGGGACGGTCCAAGAAGCCTGCCAGGAAAGGGAAGAAGCGAAGAACCCGCCACCCGCGGGCGGGACCGGTGCCACGACGGCCGCCAATTCCTCGTTGACCGGCCCCAGCGGGGGAACGGGTTCACCGGCCGGGACGTCGTCGCCCGCGGCCGCCACCGGACCCGCCGCCGCGGCCGCTCCGACCCCGGAAAGCGTGCTGGCCGCCAAGAATCTCGCCGAGTCGATCGACATCCCGAAGTTCGCCGGGGCCGGGGTGCTGGGCGCGCTCGTTCCCTTGGTGGCGCTGGTGATCCTGGCGACGCTCCCGTCCGCGACGGCGTACGTCGCCGCCGGGCGCCCGGTGCCGAGGTGGCTGGTCGTCGCGCTGGCCGAGATCGCCGCCGCGTTCTCGATGCTCTTCGGTCTCCTGCGGCGGAAGACGGCCGGAGGCGCGGCGTGAGCACCACCGTCGAAGAGAGGCAGGGCGAACCGGAAACCCGTTTCCTGGATTTCGGCCCGGGATGGATCGGCGCCGTCCTCGCCGCCTGGCTGGTCACCACCTTGGTGGCACTGGCGCTGGTCGTCTACGCGCTGGGGCCGATGCTTCAGGCGAGTGATCAGCGGAAGGCACTGGGCGAGATCCGCGGTGAGATCGGCTTGGCGCTGGGCGCCAGTCGAAGCCTCTTCGGCGCCGCTCCGCCCGCCGAGCCGGTCGAGTTCGGCAAGCCGGTCGCGGTGCTGGAGATCCCCGCGCTGAAGGTGCAGCAGGTCGTCGTCGAAGGCGCGTCGAGCGGCGAAACCGCGTCCGGGCCGGGCCACGTGCCGGGCACCGCCGGGCCGGGGCAGCCGGGCAACTCCGCGATCGTGGCGCGCAACGCGGGTTACGGCGGCCCGTTCGGTTCGCTGGACGCGCTGGAGCCCGGGGACGAGATCGTCGTCGCGACGACCCAGGGCAAGTCCGTCTACCGGGTGACCGAGAAGGCCACCCGCCCGCTCGACGAGGGAACCGACTACGGCAAGACCCAGAACGACCGGCTGACCTTGGTGACCTCGGCGTCGTGGTGGCCGCTGGCGTCGGCGGAAGCGACCGTGGTGACCGCGGTGATGGAGGGCAGGCCGTTCCGGCCCACCCCGCAGAACGGCAAGGCGGACACCCAGGACGGCCGGACCGGTGACGGCGACGCGTGGGCCGGGCTCGTGCTGGCCTTCGGCGGATTCGTGGCGGCCGCGGCCGGGGCGACGTTCCTCTACCGCCGGTGGCGGCCGGTTTCCACCTACGTCATCACCGGCCCGGTGCTGCTCACCCTGGCGGCGCTGGCGGCTTTGGCGCTTTGGCGACTGTTTCCGGCTTGGACTTAGCGCGATTTCGGTCTTTCGGACCGAAATCACTCCCACGATGTGGATCTTCCCCCGATACCGACTTTGGTCGGTGGACTCCTCACTGATCGCTCTTTAGATTCTCCCCATTACACCCGGTCAGGGGTAATTCATTCGGGCAACCGAAGGGATTCCTGTTACGGGCTGTGCCGTGTGGGAACAGGGAGAGAATTCAATGAGCAGATTCAGCCGGGTGGTCACATGCTCGGTTCCGGTCGCGGTCGGCGCTTTGCTGCTGTCGACGGCGGTTTCGGGTGCCCAGCCGTCGGAAGAGGTGCGCACCCAGGCCGGGATCAGCGCCCTGCAGAGCATCAAGAAGAGCCTCACCCCGGCTGAGCGCAAGCAGTCGAGTCAGCTCGTCGTCGAGAAGCGCCTGCGGGCCGACAAGGGCCTGGCGGGCAAGCTGCCCGAGTACCGGACCGGGCTGGGCGTCAGCGACGCCGGCACGGTCGCGGTGGACATCAAGGGTGCCGGACAGTCCCTGGTGGACGCCGTCAAGGCGGCGGGCGGCACCGTCCGTTACGCCTCTCCCGCCGGCGCGATCCGCGCCGACCTCCCCCTGAACGCCGTCGACGCGATCGCCGGACGCGGGGACGTCGCCGAGGTCAAGGCCGCTTCGCAGGCCATGACCTGGAACGAATCCGCGCCGCAGGACCGGCGGCAGGCCGCGGTCAAGCAGACCGCCGCCGCGCTGCAGGTCGCCGAGGGCGACAAGGCGCACGGCAACGACACCGCCCGCACGAAGTACGGCGTCACCGGCGCGGGCCAGAAGGTCTGCGTGCTTTCCGACGGCATCAAGTCGCTGAAGGCCTCCCAGACCGCCGGCGAGCTCCCCGCCGTCGACGTGCTCCCCGGCCAGGCGGGCAGCGGTGACGAGGGCACCGCGATGCTGGAGATCATCCACGACATGGCGCCCGGCGCCGCGCTCGGCTTCGCCACCGCGTTCACCAGCGAGCAGAGCTTCGCCGACAACATCCGCGCCCTGCGGAACACCGGCAAGTGCACGATCATCGTCGACGACGTCTCCTACTTCGACGAGTCGCCGTTCCAGGACGGCCCGGTCGCGCAGGCCGTCAACGACGTGACCGCGAACGGCGCGCTCTACTTCTCCTCCGCGGGGAACTCGGGCAACCTGACCGACGGCACCAGCGGCTACTACGAGGGCGACTTCCGCGGCTCCGGCAGCAAGATCTCCGGGACCACCGGGACGCCGCACGACTTCGACCCGAGCGCCACGACCCAGCTGTACAACGCGCTTTCGCCGAACTCGGTCGGCCGCTACGTCACCCTGTTCTGGTCCGACCCGTGGGGCAAGGCCACCAGCGACTACGACCTGTTCGTGCTGAACTCGTCCGGTGCGGTCGTCGCCTCCAGCGAGGGCGCGCAGAACGGCACCCAGAACCCGTACGAGATCGCCCAGGTCCCGGCCAGCGGTTCGGGCTTCAAGGTCGCCGTGGTCAAATACAGCGGCTCCGACCGGTTCATCGCGCTCAACGTGATCCGCGGCCGCTTCGTCGCCTCGGGTGACCTGAAAGCCTTCAGCACCAACGGTGTCACCTCCGGCCACTCGGCGGCGGTCAACGCCTTCAGTGTCGCGGCCGCCCCGGCCGCCGGTGCCTTCGGTCGCGCGCTCGAAGCCGGTGACCCGGCGAACCCGGCCGGTCCGTACCCGGGCCTGTTCACCGCCGCGAGCAAGTGGGAGCGGTTCACTTCGGACGGTCGCCGTCACCAGTTCTACAACCCGGACGGTTCGGTGATCACCCCCGGCAACGTGTCCTCGACCGGTGGTGCGACGCGGAACAAGCCGGACATCACCGCGGCCGACGGCGTCGCGACCTCGGTGAGCGGTTTCCAGCCGTTCTTCGGCACTTCGGCCGCCGCGCCGAGCGCCGCCGCCATCGCCGCGCTGCTCAAGCAGGGCAAGCCGGCCGCGACCCCGGCGGAGATCCGCAACGCGCTCGTGTCGACCGCGATCGACCTCGGTGCGCCGGGCTTCGACCCGGTCACCGGCGCGGGCGTGATCATGACCGGCCCGGCGCTCGCCGCGCTGGGCGTCGCCCCCAAGTAGTCCTGTAGCGCGTGAAGGCCCCCTTCCCTCGGCTCAGCTGAGGGAAGGGGGCCTTCACGCGCTAGGAGGGGGTCAGGACTTGACGCAGGACAGGCCGTTCGGGCCCGACACGGTCAGGAAGCCGTACCGCTTGATGGTGGTGGCGAGCTGGCCACCGCACAGCGGGCTGGCGGTCGAGGCGGTGTCACCGGCGGCGAAGCCGACGGCGCGCTGGGCCTGGTCGTAGCTCGGCGTGCGGGTGTCGAGCACGTGGTAGACGCTGCGCGAGCCCAGGAACGCCGTGGTGAAGGCCGGGGTGTAGTTGCCTGCCGAACCGGCGACCGGGGAGCCGTCGAAGCCGGCACCGGTCAGCGGGTTCACGGTGAAGCCCGCGCGCTTGTCCGCGGTCACCGCGTTGCCCTGGGCGATCCACTGCGCGATGGAGAACGGTGCGATCGCGTTGGCGCGGTCGCCGGCGGGGATCGAGTTGCCGTCGTGCTCCTGGAACCGCTTGATGGTGACCGGCTTGGTGGTGGGGTCGAAGCCGAGGACGGTGGTGGTGAAGAAGCTCAGCGTGCCGGAGCCGGTCTGGGGCAGGTAGACGACGATGGCGGCGTTGGCGCCACCGACCTGGTTCCAGTTGGTGATGGAGCCGTCGTAGATGCCGCGCAGCTGCGCCAGCGTGAGGGTCAGGCCCGCACCCGAACCGGTCGCCGAGGAGGACCAGGTGACACCGTCGGTGGCGAAGGCGTAGTACTCGAACGACGCGGGGTCGGACGAGCCGCGGGGCGACGACGACCGCGCGATGTCGATCTTGCCGTCGGCCGCGTCACCGGAGGCCTTGAGCGCGGCCTTGCCCTGGGAAGAACCGTTCGGCGGCAGGGTGGTCGTGGTGTTGTAGACGACCTCGTCGGCGTACAGGTCACCGGGAACGGTGAAGGTCGCGCCCGGGGCGAGCAGCGGCGGGACGTTGACGTGGTTGTCGGGGTCGCTGTTCCAGGCCGCGCCGTTGGCGTTGGCCAGGATCGCGCCGGTGATGTCGACGGTGGTGTCCGAGCCCGCCGCGGCCAGGACGTCTTCGAGGCCGTTGGCCGGGGCGACCGCCGAGGCGGTGCCGGTCAGGGTGAGGCAGGCACACGCGGCGATGGCGGTGGCGCCGAGAAACCGAGTGGTACGAGCACGCATCTTGTTTGCACTCTTTCTCTAGTCCCCAAGTAGTCGCGGGATTCCGTGACTTGGCACAATCCTCGCTCCGCAACACTGTCCGGCGGCGGTGCTTCGCGTTCCCGCCCGACGTCATGGTGGTTAATCTCCGGGGAACGCACTTTCCGTGATCGGCCGTCACGGAGAACGATTCGGTGAATGTCCGCCGGAATCGCGACGGTATTTCCGGCGCCAATCGGCGATCGTCTCGATTCCTTCGCCGATGGACGCTTCGGTGGTGGCCGAGCGGAACCGGTCGAGGCCGCGCTGGGCCTCGATACGCCGTCCGTAGGCATGGCTGGCGATCGCGACGAGCCGGTCGCCGGTGTGCAGCCGCCACCGCCAGCGGCCGCCGCTGAGATGACTGAAATCGCTGGTCAATTCGGAAATATGAGTACTGAGCCAAGCGATCGCGACAAGGCATTCCTCGGCTCGCGGATAGTCGTCGGGCGCCGAACCCAGCGACACGTTGTTGCCGCCGAGCAACCGCCATCGAAGGGTCTGCTCGCCGGTCTGGACGAGTTGAAAGCGTGGATTCTTCGGTGCTGAATTCCCCCTGGTCACATCCCGTGAATCGCCTCGATGCGGTGAAGGGGTTACCGGTTTCGCTTAAGGCGCGACGGCCGCCGGGTGAACGTTTTCCCCCGGCGGCGGCGCGCTAGCCTGAACGGACGCGGGTAATCGGAAAACAATCACCGAGCCGGATCGGTCCGGCACGGTCTGCGAGGAGGATCGATGGGCAACGGCAGGATCGCGGTCGTCACCGGGGCGGGTTCCGGGCTCGGCAGGGAGATCTCCCGCGCGTTGCTCGGCGCCGGTTACCGGGTCGCCCTCGCCGGCCGCCGCGCGGACGCGCTGGCCGAGACAGCCGGCGGCGCGGCGGACGCGCTTCCCGTGCCCACCGACGTCGCCGACCCCGATTCCGTCGCCGCCTTGTTCGAGACGGTCCGCGCGGAGTGGGGGCGGCTGGACCTCCTGGTGAACAACGCGGGTGTGTCGGTGGGCGGGACGGTCGACGAACTGTCCTTCGCGGACTGGAAACGCGCCGTCGACACCAACCTGACCGGGATGTTCCTGTGCGCGCAGCAGGCCGTGCGGCTGATGAAGGCGCAGGACCCGCGCGGCGGCCGGATCATCAACAACGGTTCCATCTCCGCGCACGCGCCGCGCCCCGCGTCCGTCGCCTACACCGCGACGAAACACGCGGTCACCGGGCTGACGAAGTCGATCTCCCTCGACGGCCGCGCCTGGAACGTCGCATGTGGACAGATCGACATCGGCAACGCCGCCACCGAGATGACCTCGCGGATGGCCGACGGGATCCCGCAGGCCGACGGCAGCGTCAAGGCCGAGCCGACCTTCGACGCCCGGCACGTCGCGGACGCCGTGCTGTACATGGCCGGACTGCCGCTGGACGCGAACGTGCAGTTCCTGACCGTCACGGCGACCACGATGCCGTACATCGGGCGGGGCTAGGCCCTCACGGGATCACCTTCGCCTTCCGGAACTCGTCGAACAGCCGGAAGAACATCTCCGGCGTCTCGGCGTACTCGTGGAAACCGGCCCGCCGGGCCTTCGAGCCGTCCGCGAACATGTCGTAATCCCAGCCGAACACGAAGTCCGCGAACGCCCACGACGACGAAACGGCGCTGTACGGCACTTCGAGGCCGTACTTCGCGGCGATGGAGGTCCAGAGTTCTTCCTTGTCCGCCATGACGACGTCCAGCGACATCGGCAGCGGCGGCGCCACCTCCAGGTCGAAGTAGCGCGCGATCCGCGGCCAGAGGTCGTTCCACCGGAACAGATCCCCGTTCGCGATGTTGTACGCCTCGTTCTCCGAGCCGGTGGCCCACACGGTGGCCTTCGCCAGCAGTCCGGCGTCGGTCATCTCCAGGAGGCTGTCGTACGCGCCGGGTTTGCCGGGGAACCGCAGCGGCAGGCCGAGTTCCTTCGAGATCGACGCGTAGACCGCGATGGCCAGCGCCAGGTTCATCGGGTTGCCCAGCGCGGTGCCGCCGACCACCGACGGCCGGATCGCCGACCACGTCCAGGATTTCCCGGCTTGTCGCTTCTCCAGGAACTGCTGCTGGTCCACGTTGAACTCGGGCGGCATATGCCCGGCGTCGTCCTCGCGCGCCGGGGTCTTGAACGGGCCGAGGTGGGCGCCGTAGACCTTGTAACCCTGCATGAGGCTGATGTGCCGCAGGCCGGGCGCGACGGGCTCGATCGCGTCGACGAGGTTGGTCAGCATCGCCAGGTTCGGCGGGACCAATTCGGCCCAGGTCGGCTTGTCGACATAGGCCGCGTAGAACACGTGCGTGACGTCGTCCAGGCCGCCGAGTTTCGCGCGGGTGTCGTCCGCGTCGAGGAGATCGACCGCGATCTGGCCCGGGCCGCCACGCCGCGACAGGCCGATGACGCGCCAGCCGGGCAGGGTCTCCAGGTGTGCGATCAGGTTCTTGCCGATGACCCCGTTGGCCCCGGCGACCAGGGCGACCTTGCTTTCTTCGTTCATGTCATCGAGCCTGGACCAGACCGAGAGATAAGTCCAAGGCATAGATCTCACGGCTCCGATAAACTCTCTTCATGACAAGTCTGCGGCAGCTCGAATACCTGGTGACCGTCGTCGACACCGGCTCCTTCACCAAGGCCGCCGAGTTGCTGCACGTGACGCAGCCCGCGCTGTCGCATCAGGTGCGCGCACTGGAGAAGGGCGTCGGCGGCCCGCTGCTCGAACGGTTGCCGCGCAGCGTCCGGCTCACCCCGATGGGCCGCGCCATGCTGCCGCACGCGCGCGCCACCCTCGCCGACGCCGAACGCGCGCGGTGCGCGGCCCGGCAGGCGTCGGGGCTGGAAGCGGGCGAACTGCAGATCGCGACGGTCTATTCGGTCGGCCTCGGGGTCCTTCCCCCGGCGTTGCGGGTGTGGCGCCGCGAGCGGCCCGACGTCGACGTCCGGCTGGTGGAGTTCCGGCACGCGGACGAACTCAGGGAGGCGATGGCGGCGGGGGAGGCCGACGTCGCGGTCGGCCCGGTCCCGCCGGACTGGGACGGGCCGGTGCGCGAACTCGGGGTCGAGGAATTCGTCGTCGTCCTGCCGATCGACGGGCCGCGCGAGGACGACGGCACCGGCGTCGTCGACCTGGCGACCCTCGCCGACTGCGCGTGGGTGCACTACGCGCCGGGCAACGGGCTGGCCGACCTCGTCGACCAGGCCTGCGCCGCGGCGGGATTCCAGCCGAGGGCGGCGGTCCGCACCGAGCAGAGCGCGGCCGCGCCGATGCTCGCGGCGGCGGGTCTCGGCCCCGCGCTGGTCCCGGCCAACGTGCTGCCCGAAGGTTTCCGCGGCCGGGTCCTCCGGCCCGAACCGGCGATCCGCCGCACACTGGCCGCCTATTGCCGCAGCACGCCCGACCCGCTGACCTCGGCCTTCATCGACGTCGTGGCGGGCAAGTGCACCCTCGGATCACCGCACGGAAATCCCTGAGAGGTCCACACCGCCGAACGTCGTCGCCTTGACGTCGCCGACCCGGTCCGCCCAGACGGCGTGCCCGTGCCCGGACCACAGCGGTACCACCGGGAGATCCCGCAGCAACTGGTTCTCCACCAGCCGGTAGATCTCGCCGCTTTCGCCCGCGTCGGTCTCCTCGGCCGATTTCAGCAGGTCGGCGAATCCGTCGCTGGCGTAGCCGGTCGCCTTCACGATTCCGGCCAGCACTTCCTGTGGGCTCGGCGTCGTCAGGGCCATGTCGATCGCGAACGGTCCTTGTCCGGGCTCCGGGGCGAGCGGGACGCCGACGGCCTTGCCGACCTGCTCCGCGAGCGGCCGCTGCCAGCTCGCCTGTGACTGTCCGAAGTGGACAGGTGTGGCCGGGAACTCCGCCTGGGTCAGCAGGGATTTCCCGGCTCCGGCGTCGAACGTGCAGGGGCGGCAGGTGCTGCTGCGTTCACCGGGGGCGACCGCGGGCGGCAGCAGCGACTTCGCCGGATCCACCTGCTTGCCGAGCGCGCCGGCCTCCAGTGTCGCGCGGTCGATGCCGAGCGCGAAGCCGTGCCGGACGGTCGCGTCGGAGAAATGCGGTGCGCTCAAGGGAAAGCCGAGGTAGGCGGCGGTGGGCAGGGCCCACATCACATGCCGCTGCGCGAAATCCGCGTGCATGGCCTCGTGGCGATCGCCGGGGACGAACGTGGACAGGTCGAGCTTCCCGGCCTTGACCTCGTCGTACTGTGCCGCTGCGTCACCGGTCTTCAGCTCGACCACCCGCGCCTTGCCCGGTGTGTCGGCGACCCGGACCAGCTTGCCGCCCGACGGCTGCCACTCGCCGTCCAACCGGAACGGTCCGTTGCCGACCGGCCGCTGCGCGAAGCCCGCCCAATCACGCGAAGCCAGCGCGGACGCGGGCAGCGGGACCAGTGCGGGCGAGGAGAGCAGCGCCGGGACCTGCCCGGACGGCCGGTCGAGCACGAGCCGGATCGTCAGTGGATCGGGTGCGGTGATCTCCTTGGCCCGCAAGAGATCCTTGACCACCCGGGACGCCTGCCACTGCTCCGCACCGATCGCCTTCCAGGTGTCCACATAGGACTGCGCGGTCACCGGGGTGCCGTCGTGGAACGTCCCGCCGTCCTTGAGCTTCACCGTCCACGTGACCCGATCGGGGCTGGAGAACGATTCGGCCGCCCTCGGCGCCGTCTTCCCCGTCGCCGGGTCGTAGTCGGCCAGCGGCGTCCACAATGCGCCGGCGACCATCCGTCCGGACTGGTCGCGGACGTCCGCGGGCAGCAGGGTCGCCGGGGCGGTCAGGCCCACGCGAAGAACGTCCGGTGCGGGCGGTTCGCCGGATTCGGTGCAGCCCGCCGCGACCAGGGCGGCGGCGAGGAGCGGGGCCAGGAGACGCAAGCGCATGGTCATGTCATAGCAGTCCCGCACCGAGCAGTCCCACAAACCAATGGCGGTTGTGCGGGCAAAGTGGCGATCATAAGGTGCAGTGACCAGCCTGGGAGGTTTCTGTGCGAGGAAACTGGTTGCTCCGTTCGTGTTTGGCGCTCACCACGGTCACCGCGACCCTGATCGCCACCGGCCTGCCCGCCGCCGCGTGCGGTGAAGAGGACAAACCGGCCAGTGAGAAGGTCCGGGTCGCCGGTGCGCCTGGTGCGGTGAAGAACGTCAAGGCCGTCGGCAACGTGCCCGACGCGCAAGGCGCCATCGCCATGGGGTTCCTGCAGTACGGCAAGCGTGACGTCATGGCGGTTTCCGGCGAGTTCGGCCTGAAGGTCTACGACCTGACGAAGAACCCCACCGCCCCGAAGCTGATCGGCGAGGTCAGCCTCCCCGGCCTGTGGGAGACCGAAGACACCGAGGTCGACGTCAAACGCAAGCTCGTCTTCCTCGCGCGGGACCCGCGGGCCTACGGCGGCACCACGCAGACCGGCGAGTCCGGTATCTACATCATCGACCTGAAGAACCCGGACAAACCGGTCCTCCTGAGCTACACCAAGGTGCCCGCCGGCCACACGACCAGCTGTGTCGACGACTGCCGGTACCTCTGGACCGGTGGCCCCGCGAAGGCCGCGAACCAGCCCGCGGAGTGGGGCGGCCGCCCGATCTGGGTGACCGATATCCGCGACCCGCGCAACCCCAAGACGTTCCCGAACCCGATCGAACTCGCGCGCAACGACGGCAAGACCGACTACGTGCACGACGTGCAGGTCGACGCCGAGGGCGTGGCGTGGGTGTCCGGGCGAGGCGGCGTCCGCGGCTACTGGACCAACGGCTACCACCGCGATCCCGTACAGGGCAAGGTGCGCCGCGCGACGGCGTTCGACCCCGTGCCGTACGCGGGCGGCGGGATCGAGGAGACGGCGGCGCCGTCGAAGTTCATGCACAACAGCTTCCATCCGGCGGGCCACCGCTCGGCCGACGGCGCCGACTCGAACCGCTGGCGCGGCCGCGACCTTATCTACGCCACCGAAGAGAGCTTCCTCGACGGCTGCGCCGGTGACGGCGTGCTGACGATCTCGTCGCTGCGGAACTCCTACCACGGCGAAGGCTGGCGCTCGACGCCGGAGAAGCCGTTCCGTCTCGAATCCGTCGGCACCTGGAGCGTGGCCGGGCAGGAGGGCAGCGACCCGGCGTCGGGTGACTGCTCCGCGCACTACTTCGACATCCGTGGCAAGGTCCTCGTGCAGTCGTTCTACGCGCAGGGCACGCGCTTCCTCGACGTCAGCGACCCGACCGACCCGAAGCAGATCGCCTACTTCCGCCCGGCGGACGCCAGCGCGTGGGCGCCCTACTGGCACAAGGGTTACGTCTATGTCGCCGACAACACTCGCGGAATCGACATCCTGAAGCTCACCGCCTGAGGCAGGATCTTCCCCATGCGCACCATGGGGAAGATCCTGGGGCTCACGGCCGCGATCGTCCTGATCGCGGCCTGTGACCCGGTCCCGCCGAAGGAAGTGGCCGTCCACACCGATCCGGCGCCGGTCGCCGAGACGTTCCCGGAGGTCGGCGAGATCGTCCAGGCGTCCTGGGTCGAGGAGCGGATGGGCACCTCCGAAGGGCGGGTCGCGGCGCCGGGTCCGTCCGACCTCCGGCTGTCCGCGGCGGTGAAGCTCCGTCGCGAGGCCGTCGCGAAGGTGCTGGCCGACTACAAGTGCCAGGCCGGTTCCCCCACGGTCCCTGAGTCCTTGAAGGGACTCTTCCCAGCCGGGGTGAAGTGGCTTTCCTGCGCGCTGCCCACGACCACGAAGTCGCGGACCGCGTTCGTCGCCGACGGGTCCGAACAGGCCTTCCTCATTTCGACAACCATGTAACGGAGCTGTGGCGAGACTGTCACGCGACTATCACGGCAGCAAGGTGATCCGTTCCTAGCTTGGCGTCATGACCACGTTGCTCGAACGGGCCCCGGCTCCCGTCGCCGGGAAGACTTCGCGGCGAAGCGTCACGGCACTGTTCGCGATCGCCCTCCTCGTCGCCGGATACACCGGGTTCCGGTTGCCGGGGGAGTGGGCGGCCACCCTGCAAGCCGTGTCGCTGACGGACGGTTTCCACCGCCGTTTCCTCATCGGCACGCTCCTGAAGCCGTTCGGGCACGACTATGCGGTCTTCGTGGTCGCGAGCTTCGCCGTCCTCGGCGCGGTACTGGCGGTCTTGACGCTCGCCTTCTTCCGCGGCCGCACCGAAAGCCGGCGGTGGTCGATCGTCGTCTGGCTCCTGTTGCCGACCGGCGGTTACCTGTTCCACGAGGTCGGTTACTTCGACCAGGTGCTGTATCTCCTGCTGTTCGGCGCACTGTGGGCGTCGCACCGGAACAGACTTGTGCTCGCGAGCGCGATGATGGCGCTTTCGGTGACGGTGCACGAGATCGCGTTGCTCACCGTGCTGCCGATCTTCGGGTTCGCCTTGCTGCGGAAGGTTCCGTTCCGGCGCGCGTGCGCGCTGCTCAGTCCGTCCGCGATACTCGGCCTCGGGATTCTCGTGCTGCCGCCCGCCACTCCCGGCGCTGTCGACGGTCTCGGGCGCTCACTGTCCACAGCGGACTTCCGCTACCGCGCCGACGCGCTGCACCTGTTCGGGCGCACCCAGGCCGAAAGCTGGCGGCTGTACTCGATCACCGGTGTCCTGCTCTACCTGCTGCCGATCGCGGCCGTGGTGATCGGGGGTTTCCTTTACCTGCACCGTCCGACGCTCTCCGCCGTGGTGCCCACCGCCGCGATCGCGGCGCCGGTGCTGCTCGCCTTCGGCGGCTGGGACGACGCCCGATGGGGCTTCCTGCTGGTCACCGGCTTCTTCGTGGTGGTGTGGCTCTGGCTCGGCCACCGCGAGCTGAAACTTTCCCAAGCCGGTGTGCTGACCGCGCTCGTGCTGGTCCTCACGCACGTCCCGATGCCGTATTTCGACGGCTACGCGCCACGGTGGCTCACTCTGGTGACTCCCGTGGAAGCCGCACGGTGAACACCGCGCCGCCGTCGTCGTGCACGGTGATCTCCCCGCCGTGGATCGACGCGTTCTCGCGGGCGATGGACAGCCCCAGTCCGCTGCCTTCGGTCACCTGCCGCGCGTGATCGCCGCGCACGAACCGGTCGAACAGGATCGGGCGCAGCTCCTCGGGGATCCCCGGGCCGGAGTCGGCGACCTGGATCGTCACCGCGCCGGGAAGGCCTTCCAGGGACACCGTGATCGGGGTCCGGCCGTATCGTTCGGCGTTGACCAGCAGGTTGCGCACGATGGTGTGCACACGGCGCGGATCAGCGGAGACGGTCGTGTCGCCGGTGCTCGTCAGCTGGACGGACGTCTCCGGCACGCTCACCTCGATCGCGTCCTCGACGAGCGCGGGCAGGTCGACGAGCTCGGGGCGCAGGTCCGCGGAACCCGCGTCGAATCGCGAGATCTCCATCAGATCCTCCACCAGCCGGGCCAGCCGCCTGGCCTGAGTGCCGAGCAACTCGGTCGCCCGGGTCCGGACCTCGGGGCTGGCGTCGTCGAGGGTGTCCACCGTGGCGACCATCGACGCGAGCGGCGTCCGGAGGTCGTGCGCGACATCGGCGACGAATCGTTGCTGCTGGCGGTCCTTGGCGCGCAGCTCCTCGATCGCCGTGCCGACCCGATCGGCCATCGTGTTGAACGACGCGGCGAGGTCGGCGAGTTCGTCGCGGCCCTTCACCGGGACACGCACGTCGAAGGCGCCGCCGCCCAGGTCGCGGGCGGCGGAGGCGACGCGGAGAACCGGCCGCCGGATCCGGCCCGCGGCGAAGACCGCGGCCGCCACGCCGAGGACCGTGACACCGAGCGCGATCCACCCCAGCTTCCACCGCTGGGCCGCCAGATCCTGCTCGAACGTGGTGAGGTCGAAGAACTGCACGACCCAGTACGCGACGAAGTTCGCGCTCACCACGAGGAGCCGGTGGCCGGTCAGCGGATCGGTCGTGGTCGCCGACAGCAGTTTTTCCGGCCCCGTGGTCCGCAGCAGGACCGCGTCCTTCACCGTTTCCAACGCGGCTCGCCGGTCGGGCGGGGTCGCGTTTTCGGCGCCTGTCGTCCAGTCGTGGCTCTGCGACGAGGACTTGACGACTTCGGGAGGTCCTTCGGGCGGCCTGAAGTCGTCGTTCGTCAGTGGGGGATGGCTCGTGACGAGCATCCAGTCCGCCGCGGCCTTGTCCATTCCCTGAGAGAACATCTCCAAGGCCCGGGGGGAGCCGGCCATGAACTGTTCGAGATGGGGCCAGGCCTGCCCGAACATCGCCCCGAACGACGTCTTCGCCGCGGCGGTGAACCTGTCGAACGCGTCGTCCTTCTGGATTTCGGCCGCGCTGAAGGCCATCAAGACCGTCGCCGTCGTGGTCACGGCCACGACCGCCGCGGTCACCCTCGCACGGAGCCCGAACCTCATTCGCCCACCAGCCGGTAGCCGAGGCCGCGCACGGTCTTCAGCACCACGGGATTCGCCGGATCGTCCTCGATCTTCGCCCGCAGCCGCGCGACCGCCGCGTCGACGATCCGCGAGTCGCCGACGTAGCCGTAGTCCCAGACCCGTTTCAGCAAGGTCTGCCTGCTCAGCACCTGGTTGGGATGTTCGGCGAACTCGACGAGCAGCCGGATCTCGGTCGCGGTCAGCGCCAGTTCGGCGCCGTCGCGGGTCACGCTCATCGCCCCCGCGTCGATCTCCAGCCGTCCCAGCACCAATCGGCCGGCCGACGGCCCCGGAGCGGTGACGGCACGACGGCCGATCGCCTTGATCCGCGCGTCGATCACCCGCGGTTCGGCCGGTTTGACCACGTAGTCGTCGGCGCCGCATTCCAGCCCGGCGACGATGTCGATCGGGTCGCCGCGAGCGGTCAGCAGCACCAACGGCAACCGGCTCCGCGCACGGATCCGGCGGCACACCTCGAAACCGTCCATCCCGGGCAGCATGACATCGAGCAGGACGAAATCGAGTTCGAGCCGATCGGTGAACAGCGTCTCCAGTGCCCGCTCTCCGGTCGGCGCGACGATGACGTCGTGCCCGAGGGCTTTCAGCGCGAGTGTGAGCGCCTCGGCCAGGGCTATGTCGTCCTCGACGAGCAGGATGCGCGGCATGGTTCCCCCAAGATCGAAAGGCTCACCGATGGTAAGGGCGCTCTGTCGCACCGCACCGGATTCGGGGCGGAACCGTCGCGGAGTCGTGCCGTCTCGTCACAAACCCCGGTTCTCTGTTTCACTGTCGTATCCGCGAGCGAGGGGGAACGATGTCGATCGCGTCCGGTCACCACGGATTCTCCGATGTGGCGGTGGTCGCGGCCGGCGCGGTTTCCGGCGCTGCCGGTGCCTACGCCTACTACAGCGAGCCGCTTCAGCCACTGGCGCACAGCTTCACCCTGTGGATCGTGCTGATCGTCGCGGTCGTCCCCGGGATGCCCAGGCGGCGGGCGGTGGTGCGGGCCGTGTGCGCACTTCTCGCGGCCGTCCTCGCGTTCTACCCCGGCAAGGCGTTCATGTACGGCGTCAAATACGCGGGCATGCCCTATTCGGTGGATCTTTCGACGCTCGTGTTGTGGTGTGGTCTGGCGGTGGCCGGCGGTGTCGTCGCAGGACTGCTGCTCAGCGCCGTGGGGCGGCCAGACCGTCGCGGCACCTTGGCCACCGCGGCCGTCGTGGGTCTGCTTCTCGGCGACCTCGTCCGGCGGTCCGACCGGTTCGGTGTCGGAACCTTGGCGGTCGCGACGGCCCTCGCGCTCGCTTTCGTGGCCTGGCGGGGAATCCGTTCGTCTCGGCAGGCCGCGCAGGTCGCCTTGGCCGTAGTGCCGATGGGACTTCTCGGTCTCGTGATCGTGTCGGCCCCGGACTTCTTCGAGGGCATGACCCTCTAGTTCTCGAGCTTCGGGTTCCAAGCCGTCAGGGTCAGCTTGCCCGTGGTCCCGAGGTCGGTGTCGACCGTGATCCGCTGCTCCGGGTCACCCTTCGCGGCCGCGACCGTCACGTAGGCACCCGCTTCCGGCGAACCCACGGTGACGGTGTTCGACCACGAGACGACCGAGAGCAACGTCCCGCCGGGCTGGACCGTCTGCGGGCTGACGCCGGGATCGATCGCCATGTACGACGTGCCGTGCTCCACGGCGACGTCCATCGGCCGCTTTTCCTTGTCCAGCAAGCGGACTTCGGGATAGCCGGTGAGCGTGCGCGGGGTCGTGCCGCAGTTGGTGAGGGTGAGCACGACCGCGCGATGGCCCAGCGCGGCCTCGACCGGCCCGGATTTCACCGTGACCCCGGTGCCAAGACAGCCCGCCGGTTCGACGGTGCCCGGCACCGGCGTGGGCACGGGCTGAGGGACCGGCGCCGGCGGTGAGGGCTCGGCGCACCCCGCCAAGATGAGCAGCAGTCCACCCAGCGACCCCAGTTTCCCCAGCACTCCGGAACCTTATCCAAGTACGTGAAGCTCCCCTTCACGTACTTTGGTGGGCCCGAGACGTCGCGAAAGCCACTTTTGGGACATCAGACGTCCCGAAAGTGGCTTTCGCGACACGCCCGGCCCACCTCAGAACCTGCTCAAGAGGCCAGCAACTCCTGCAGTTCCGCCACCGCCGCGGTCAGCTCCGTCGCGAACAGCTCCATCTCGTGCGCCACGTGCTTCGGCGTGCACAGGTACAGGTTCAGCGACTCCGGCAGCAGCACGTACGCGACGCCGATGCACTGCGGGCTGGTCGACCCGAAACCGAAGTACCGGATGTTCACCGACGGCGCCGAGCTGGTGCTCAGGTAGTCGTTGCGCATCTTCAGCCAGCCGGGGGACGAGTACAGCGACGGGGAGTCCTCGACGCCACGCCGCTTCTGGATCAGCTGCAGCTCCCACAGGTGCTGCTCCGGCGCGTCGCCCGCCTGGCACTCCTTCGCCCGCGTGACGTGCTTCGCGGCCGCCGCGCGGAAAGCAGCCTGGCGTGTCTGACGGTCGGCTTGCGGGTCGTTCATCACCTGGACGAACCACAGCACTTCGGGCGTCACCACACGCATCGCTTCGGTGCGCCCGTTCTGGTACTGCCGCGTCGCGATCGACTCGTACGTCGCGCCCGTGATCCCCTTCGCCCGCTTGTGCGCGAGCTGGTACGCCATCTGCGCGAAGGCGTCCGGGGACATACCGAGCTCCTTCGCCCGGTTCGCACCGAAGTCGGTGAAGGACACCGTCTTCGTAGCGGTCGCGTCGGCGTACTCGGCGAAGGCCGCCGCGGCGGCTCGGGCGTCCTCGCGCAGCGCGTCGCCCAGGACGAACTCGATGACCTCGGACGACGGCACCCCGTCGGCGGGTGGCCGCTCCAGCCGTGTCCCGCTGAGCAGCGCGTCGGTGAACCCGAGGATCGTGGTCCCGTCCAGTTCGCAGTGCTCGACGTTGATCCCCGCCGTGCCGTCCTCGAACACGATCAGCGACACCGCCTTGTCGAACCAGCGGTTCCCGCTGTCGCCGTGCAGCAGGTGGTCGCACGCCTCCTGCGTGCCCGACGGCGTGAAGTCCTCCAGGCACAGGCAGAACAACGCCGTCTCGATGTCGTCGAGCGCGGCCGCGTTCCCCGCCGCCAGCAACGCGTCCCGCGTCGCCGCCCACTCGGCCCTGGCCTTGGTGGTGAAATGCCCGGCGGCGGTGGCCGGATCCTCGATGAAGGTCCCCGACTTGACGATCGCCTGCAGCCCCGCGACCAGCTGTTCGGGGGAGTACGGCCGGCCGTCGGGCGCGATGACGTCCATCCGGAACGGGGTGTCCCGGTGGAAGACCACGATGTGCCGCGCCCTCGACGGCCCCGGCCAGTCCTCGCGGTACGGCGTGCGCGCGGTGTCCTGGACGGCGCCGGGGATCCGCGTCGCCGAGAACAGGAACTTGTGCTGCACCATCGACTGCGGCTGTCCGCGCAGCAGGATCGGCGGCACCAGTTCCTCGTCGAGCTTCAGCTTGTAGTCCACCGCCGAAGCCGCCAGTTCGGCCGCGCGCTCCAGCTGCCCCAGCGGGGACTCGGTGAACAGGAAGAAGAAGTTCGCGTTGAGGGCGATCCGGTCCCGACGGCCGAGGTAGCGGTACGGCCAGAAGGTGTCGAGCCAGCTTCGGACGTCTTCGCGCTTGTCGTAGGCCTCGAGCGCGTTCTGCAGTTCGTGCGCCGGGCTTCCCGCCGCGAGGAACTCGGCGACGGCGCCTTCGGTCTCCGCGAGCTCGCCGGGGGTGAGCAGCGGCGAGCACCACTCGAGGAACCGGCGGCAGGTGTCCTCCAGGCTGGGGACGGGGACCCGCGGCAGGATGTCCTCGTTGCCGAACGTGCGGGTGGACGGTTCCGGACTGCTCACGATCATCCTTGATCTCGAAGGGGAAGGGCGTTCAGCGCGGAGGCGAGCCCGCCCGCCGCGCCGTTCGGGCGGGAGACGAACAGCCGCGCGTACAGCCGGCCGCCGTCCTCCAGCCCACGCGGGTCGACGCCCGCGACGGACAGATTGTCCAGGATCTGCGTCTGTTCCTCAGCCGAAGCGAATTTCCGCTGCCGGAAGACGCCCTCGACCCCGGCCGTCTCGTAGTCCAGTTCGCCGAGGCTGTCGGCGACCGGGCCGTAGGAGAACATCCGGAGGACGAAATGCGCCATCCAAGGCCGGTTTTCCCGCGCGATCCGCACGAGGGTCTTCTCGGTGACGTAGCCGACGCAGCCGGTCGAGATGACGATGTCGACCTCGGACAGCAACGCGCGCTGTTCGTCCGTCGGGTCTTCGTTCTCCAGATCGGCGTGGATCGCTTCGTCGATGAAGCCCGCTGCGAGCGCGTAGTCCAGCGCGGGCGCGGAGGCGTCGAGGCCGATGAAGCGCACTGTGTCGTCCTCGACCATCCGGCGATCGCGCGCGATCAGTTCGTCACGGCTCAGCGACGCGGCGGACGAGTAGTGGTCGTACAGCCGTTCCATCGACGTGTCGCATCGGTGCAGTGCCGCGTTCACGCCGTACGAGCAGCCGAGGTCGAGCACCGTCGGCACCTTGACGTCGGTTTCCGCGCGGTACTCGTCGATCAGTTTCGCGAAGTAGGCCTTCGCCTGCTGCGGGATGTCGTAGTCCAGCGGACGCAAGGTGCCGAAGAAGGCGCGTGGATCGGGCGCGGTGTAGATGTCGTCGAAATTGATCTTGCCGGTCGAATCCAAAGGCACGGCCAAGCTCCTGACTTAGTCGAGCAGCTGATCGCCCCGGACCGCCGCGGAAGCGACGTGTTCCGGCAGGACCCGGCCGAACAGCTGTCTCGTCCGTTCCGGACTGCCGATGACCCCAGGGCGCTCGCTGTACGCGAAGATCGCGGAATGGCGGGCGACTGCCCCTCGAACACTACTCACCCGGTGCAGCGCGAAGCGTCCGCGAAACAGCTGAAGATCACCGGGACGGAGAGTGAGCCGCCTGATCAGGTGATCGCCTTCGCCCGCCAGGACGGCACGGACGTCGTCGAAGTTCTCCGCCGTTTCGGAGCGGATGTTCGGGCAGAATTCGAAGACTCCGCCATCGACCGCTTCCTGCGTGAGCATGCTGACCGTGTACTCGTTGGTGTCGAAATGCCACGGATGCGAGCGGCCCGGTTCGATCACGTTGAGCACCAGCCCGGACAGCGGATCGGCGAGTTCGTGCAGTTCGGGGAGTTCGAAGCAGTCGGCCACGAACCGCTGGAACTCCGGGCTCGAGTACAGCTGCTGGATCACCGCGGTCGCCGGGATCCGGTCGCGCGCCACGAAAGCGTTGCCGCGTTCCATGATCGTGCGGCCCGGATGGTCTTCCGGCAGCGGAGTGTCGATGGCGATGTTGTAGGCGTTGACGCGTTCGACCTTCGCGTACGCCTCCGGAGCGATCTTCGAGCCTTCGCGGCGAAGGGCGTCACGCAATTCCGGACGGATGAAGTCGGCCAGCACACTGCAGCCCGTTTCCCGCAGTTCGGCACGGGTGCGGGAAACGATTTCGCGCCACGCGGGGCTTCCCGGTTCGGACAGCGGATAGCGGGCGGTATCGGCCACTTGGACTGCGCTCGCGGTCATCGACGTCCTCTCGGCTGCCCGGAAGTGATTCTCGGGTTTAGCACAGAAAACGCCCGCGACCCCCGCGCCTTGTGAGCGGTGCCACACGCAACGTGACGGCCTCCTGACTCGGGTCAGGAGGCCGTCAGTGGCTTTTCGTCAGCTGGTGACAAGCGGCAGCAGCGGACGGCGCACCGCGGTCGCGACGCCGTCGGACGCCTGGGCCGCGGCGATCCGCTCCGCGGTCGGCGTGCCGTATTCGGTGGTCCGCTGCCGCAGCGGACGGCCCAGCGGTTCGACCATCGCGCGCATGTCGCTGATCGTCTTGTACGACCCGTTCGCCGCACCCGCCATCCGGCTGATCGTCTCCTCCATCAGCGTTCCGCCGATGTCGTTGACCCCGCCCTGGAGCACCGCGCGGCTGCCCTCTTCGCCGAGTTTCACCCACGAACTCTGGATGTTGTCGATCATCCCGTGCAGCAGCAGCCGGGCCAGCGCGTGCACCGCGCGGTTCTCTCGCAGCGTCGTGCCGGCCCTCGCCAGCCCGGCGAGGTAGATCGGCGAACTCTGGTGGATGAACGGCAGCAGCACGAACTCGCTGAACCCGCGCCGCCCGTTGCGCTCCAGGCCTTCCCGCTGCAGTTTCGCCAGCAGCTTCAGATGCCCGACCCAGTGCGCCGGCGTGTCGACGTGGCCATACATCATCGTCGACGTCGTGGTGATCCCGAGTTTGTGCGCGGTGGTGACGACGTTGATCCATTCGGACGTCGGCAGCTTGCCCTTCGTCAGCACCCAGCGCACGTCGTCGTCGAGGATCTCCGCGGCCGTGCCCGGCAGCGAGTCGACGCCGGCTTCCTTCGCGCGCGCCAGCCAGTCTTCGATCGAGAGGTTCGTCCGCGAAGCGCCGTTGACGACCTCCATCGGCGAGTACGAGTGCAGGTGGATGTCCGGCTGACGGCGTTTCACCTCCGCCGCGAGATCGAAGTACGCGGTACCCGGCAGATCCGGGTGGATGCCGCCCTGCATGCAGATCTCGGTCGCGCCCGCGGCCCACGCCTCGTCGACCCGGTCGCCGACCTGCTCCAGCGAAAGCGTGTACGCGTCGGCGTCGGTGCGCCGCTGGGCGAACGCGCAGAACCGGCAGCCGGTGTAGCAGACGTTGGTGAAGTTGATGTTCCGCGTGACGACGAAGGTGACGTCGTCGCCGTTCACCTCGCGACGCAGGTCGTCGGCGATCTTGGTGAAGGCGTCGAGCTCCGGCCCATCGGCGTGCAACAGCGCCAGCGCCTCGTCGTCCGAGAGGCCGGCGGGGTTCTTTTCCGCGCTGCGCAAGGCATCCCGGATGTCGAGGTCGAACCGTTGCGGCGCGGTCTTGATGTTGCCCTTGATCTCGGCCCAGTCGCCGTACACCGAGTCGAAGTCGCTGCGGCGGTCCTCGGTCCGCCCGACGGTGTCGACCTCGACGTGCAGATCGGTACGCCCGGCCTCCTTCCACCCGCCGTCCGGCTCCTGCCACGGGATGCCCACCGGGATGGCCTCTTCGATCGCGAGCCCGGTCTCGGTGTCGGTCAGCGGCGCGAGATGCGCGTTCATCCGCGGGTCCAGCCACGGCTCGCCCGCCTTGACGTACTCCGGGTAGATCGGCAGCCGCTCGCGCACGGTGAACCCGAGCGCCTCGGTGCGGCGTTTGAGCTCGTCGATCTGCGGCCACGCGCGTTCGGGGTTCACGTGGTCGGGGGTCAGCGGCGAGACGCCGCCCCAGTCGTCGATGCCCGCGTTCAGCATCAGTTCGTACTGCTGGCCGATCAGGTTCGGCGGTGCCTGGATCCGCATCCGCGGCCCGAGCACCAGCCGCGCGACGGCGATGGTCGCGGCGAGTTCTTCGAGGTCGGCGTCCGGGGTCGCGCGCATCTTCGTGTCCGGCTTCGCGCGGAAGTTCTGGACGATGACCTCCTGGATGCCGCCGTAGGTCTTCGCGACCTTGCGGATGGCGAACAGGGAGTCGGCGCGTTCTTCGAAGTTCTCGCCGATGCCGATCAGGATGCCCGTGGTGAACGGCACCGAACTGCGGCCGGCGTCCTCCAGCACCCGCAGGCGGACGTCCGGGTCCTTGTCCGGCGAGCCGTAGTGCGGGCCGCCCTTCTCGGTGTACAGCCGCTTCGCCGTCGTCTCCAGCATCATGCCCATCGACGCCGACACCGGCTTGAGCCGCTGGAAGTCCTGCCAGCTCAGCACGCCGGGGTTGAGGTGGGGGAGGACGCCGGTCTCTTCCAGCACCCGGATCGCCATCGCCCGGACGTAGGACAGCGTGTCGTCGTAGCCGTGCGCGTCGAGCCAGTCCTTCGCCGCCTTCCAGCGGTCCTCCGGGCGGTCGCCGAGGGTGAACAGCGCCTCCTTGACCCCCATCTCGGCACCCTTGCGGGCGATGTCGAGCACCTCGTCGGGGGAGAGGAACGGCGACTCGACCCGGCCGGGGACGGTCGCGAAGGTGCAGTAGCCGCAGCGGTCCCGGCACAGCCGGGTCAGCGGGATGAACACCGAGCGGCTGTAGGTGACCACGCCGGGGCGGCCCGCCGCGACGAGCCCGGCGTCGCGGACCCTCGAGGCGTGCTCGGACAGCGTCTTGAGGTCGTCGCCGCGCGCCTGGAGCAGGATCGAGGCCTCGGTGATGTCGAGGGTCTTCCCGTCGCGCGCCCTGGCGAGCGCCCGGCGCATCGCCGAGGTGGTGGGGGCGTTCGCGTCTGCATCCGATGCCATTCCCGCACGCTATGGCCGGACTCGCTCCACCTGCCAGTGTGCAACCCGCCACCGCGTCACCCACGTGGGTAAGGTCACCGTTTCCGCAGGTCAGAGCGCGATCTTGGTTGCCGATCAGCGGGTGCGAGTGTATTACCTAAAGTGTGGCTTCGGTGATCGGCAAGAAGGTCGGCGGGCGGACGTACTACTACCTCGTCACCTCCGCGCGGGTCGACGGCGAACCGCGCGTGGTTTCGCAGCGCTACCTCGGGACCGCCGAGGAGATCGGGCGCGCGATGGAGGGCGACGTCTCAGCCCCCGGCGAAGCGCGTCACCGGACCTTCGGCGACGTCGCGGCGGTATGGGCCACGCTGCGACGGCTCGACTTCGTACGCCGGGTCGACGAAGCCGTCGGACCCCAGCGCGCCGCGACCACCCTCGGGACGCATCTCGCGCTCGCCGTCCTGCACCGGGCGACAGCTCCCGAAACGCGATTAGCCGACTGGTGGCGAGACTCCGTCGCCCGGGAATTCATCCAGGCCGACCTTCCGAATCACCGGCGGGCGTTGCAACGCCTCACGCCCGAACGGATCGCCCGGATCGAGACCGCCGTCGCCGGCGCGGTGCTCTCCTGGCTCGGGACGGGCGACGCCGCGCTCGCCGTCGACGTCCCGCAGTTCGCCACCTTCACCACGGCCGATCCCTGCCGCTGCGAACTCGCCGGACTCGGCCTGGTGGTGACCAAGGACGGCGCGATCCCGCTGGCGTCGCACGTGTACCCACGGGAAGAGGCACCGCCGTTCGCCGCGCTCGCCGAGCGACTCCGCTCGCTGTATCCCGTCACGCTGGTCTTCACCGCGGGCCAAGCGGCGCAACTGGACCTCGGGCGGCATTTCGTCGGCGCGCTCCCGCTTTCGGAGCATCCGGAGCTGCTGTCGAAACCGCCGTCGGCGCGCAAACCCGTCGACCCGGAGCGCTTCGCCGGGCTGACCGCCCTCGACACCAGAGCCGTGGTCGCGGGCGTGCGCCGGCGCGTGATCCTGACCCATTCGGAGACCCTGCACAATGCGCAGGCCCGCGCGTTCGGCGAGGAACTGAGCACCGCGACGCGGGAACTCGCCGGCCTCGACGCCGCGCTGGCGTCGGGCGTCTACCGGGGTGACCGCGGCCAGGTGAACGCCGAAATCGCCCGGATCACCCGCGGCCGTCGCGTCGAACGGGTGCTCTCACCCGCACTGACCGGGACGAAGCCGGGGGAGATCCGGCTGACCTGGAAGGTCGACGACGCCGCGGTGTCGCGGTTGCACGACGAGTTCTTCGGCAAGCAGGTGCTGGTCACCGATCACGACTGGCCGGTGTCCGAGGTCGTCACCGCGTACCGGGCCCGCACCCACCTCGACTCGACGTTCCGCTGGCTGACCGGCCCCGCCGTCACCGGCCCGGCTCCGCGCTGGGACTGGACGCCGCACCGGATCGCGGTGCACACCCTGGTCACGGTGCTCGCCTCCACGGTCACCCACCTCATGCGGCGCGAGGCCGACCGCGCGGGGATGAACCTGTCGGTCCGCGAACTGATGGACAGCCTCGCGGGGATAGGGGAGACGGTGCTCCGGTATCCGTCCACCGGCGGCCGCCCGCGGACGCGGCGCCTGCTGACCGAGCGGAACCCGGAACAGCAGGCGCTCTTCGACCTCTTCGGTCTCAGCTCTCTCGGTGGATATGAAGCGCGGAGAAGCTCTGCACCACCGGCATCAACTCGATGACGTTGATGTTCACGTGCTCCGGCTGCGAAGCCGCCCAGAAGACGGACTCGGCCACATCGGCGGCCGTCAGCGGTGTCGTGCCCTTGTAGACGTTGTCGGCCTTGCTCTGGTCACCCTCGAACCGGACCACCGAGAACTCCGTGCCGCCGACCAGGCCCGGCTCGACGTTGGTCACCCGGACGCCGGTGCCCTGCAGGTCCGCGCGCAGGTTCAGGCTGAACTGGTGCACGAACGCCTTGGTCGCGCCGTACGCGTTGCCACCGGGGTAGGGGTAGCTGCCGGCGACCGACCCGATGTTGATCACGTGCCCGCGGCCGCGCTCGACCATGCCGGGCAGCAGGGCGCGGGTGAGGTGCGCGAGCCCCTTGATGTTCGTGTCGATCATCTGGTCCCAGTCGTCGAGCTTCGCCCGGTGGGCGGGCTCGAGCCCCTTCGCGAGGCCGGCGTTGTTCACCAGCAGATCGACCTCGGCGAACTCGGCGGGCAGCGAGCCGGGGAGCGCGGCCACCGCGTCGGCGTCCCGGACGTCGAGCTCGAAGGGGAGGACGTTCTCGCCCAGTTCGTCCGCCAGTTTGTCGAGCCGGTCCTTGCTGCGCGCGGCCGCGACGACCTTGGCGCCGTCGGCGGCGAACCGGCGGACGATCTCGACGCCGAACCCGGCGCTGGCACCGGTCACGAAAACGGTCTTCTCGGGCATCAGTCAATCTCTTTCAAGAATCGTGCGAACACGTCGTTGAACTCGGCCTCGCGCTCCAGGTTAGGCATGTGCGCGGCGCCCTCGATCACCGCCAGGGTGGAGCCGGGGATGAGGTCGTGCATGAGTTCGGCGTCCGCGACCGGCGTGAACTCGTCCTCGGTCCCGACCACGACCAGGGCCGGTACTTCCACGCGGGTGAGGCTCTCCCGGTAGTCCGGACGCTCGGCCCGCCCCCTGAGCGCGGCCGCCGCTCCTTCCTTGGGCGTCGTGCGCATCATCCCGAGGACGTGCGCCGCCACTTCCGGCATCGTGCGGACGTTCTCCGGGGAGACCATCTTCGTCAGCACTTCCTCCGCATAAGGGTTCAGTCCCTCCGCGAGGACGCGGTCCGCCATCTCGTTTCGGACGCGCTTGCCCTCCTCGGTCTCTTCTTGGGGAGACGTGTCGGCGAGCAAGAGCCCGGCGACGCGCTCGGGGTAGGTGCGGTGGAACTCCATGACGATCTGCCCGCCCATGGAGAGGCCGCCCAGCACGAAGCGTTCGAGACCGAGGTGGTCGGCCAGCCGGACGATGTCGGCTGCGAAGACATCGAGCCCCGTCTTCTGGTCCTTTGCCGGCTTGGTCGTCTCGCCGTATCCGCGTAGGTCCGCGGTGATGACCCGGTAGCCCTCCCGGCTGAAGCGTTCGGCCTGGGGCCGCCACATCGAACGGTTGAAGGGGTGGCCGTGGACGAGGACGACGGGCAGCCCGGTGCCGAGGTCGTCGTAAGCGACGGAGATGCCGTCGAGTTCCGCAGTACTCATGAGCCCGACGCTAATCGGAGCAATCGACGGGATCAATACGGTGCAATGTACTCGGAGCAATGTTCTTGCCCGGGAGTTCATCCGCGGTCTCCCGGGGCGATCACCGCGTGATCGCCGGGGCCGGGCTCGTTTATGGCCTCTGACCTGCGCGAATGTCGTTAAGGTACCCCCCTGTTTTCGGGGGTTTCCGGCCATGTAAAGTTCTCTTCGTCGCCAGGGAAACCGAGCGGCCGACCGGGACACGAAC
>NZ_LQMT02000013.1:307404-307687 GCF_001620365.2 Amycolatopsis keratiniphila subsp. keratiniphila | reverse complement strand
GAACGGACCGTTCATAGCACGGGGTGACTCAAGCGAGAACGGTCTTCAAGAACTGACCGGTGTAGCTCTCCTCCACCGAAGCGACGTGCTCCGGCGTGCCCTCCGCGATCACGGTGCCGCCACCGGAACCGCCCTCGGGGCCCATGTCGATGATCCAGTCCGAGGTCTTGATGACGTCGAGGTTGTGCTCGATGACGATCACCGTGTTGCCCTTGTCCACCAGCCCGTTGATCACGCCGATCAGCTTGCTGATGTCCTCGAAGTGCAGACCGGTGGTCGGCTC
>NZ_LQMT02000013.1:300313-307357 GCF_001620365.2 Amycolatopsis keratiniphila subsp. keratiniphila | reverse complement strand
CGGCTCGTCGAGGATGTAGACCGTCTTGCCGGTGGACCGCTTCTGCAGCTCGCTGGCGAGCTTGACGCGCTGCGCCTCACCACCGGACAACGTCGGCGCGGGCTGCCCGAGCCGGACGTAGCCGAGGCCGACGTCGACGAGGGTGGCCAGGTGCCGGTGGATCGCCTTGATCGGCTCGAAGAACTCGGCCGCCTCCTCGATCGGCATGTTCAGCACGTCGGAGACGGTCTTGCCCTTGTAGTGCACCTCGAGGGTCTCGCGGTTGTACCGGTCGCCCTTGCAGACCTCGCACGGGACGTAGACGTCCGGCAGGAAGTTCATCTCGATCTTGATCGTGCCGTCACCGGCGCAGGCCTCGCACCGGCCGCCCTTGACGTTGAACGAGAACCGGCCCTGCTGGTAACCGCGCACCTTCGCCTCGGTGGTCGCGGCGAACAGCTTGCGCACGTGGTCCCAGACGCCGGTGTACGTCGCCGGGTTGGACCGCGGGGTGCGGCCGATCGGCGACTGGTCGACGCGGACCAGCTTGTCCACGTTGGCCAGCCCGTTCACGCGGGTGTGCCGGCCAGGGACCTGACGCGCTCCGTTGAGCTTGTTCGCCAGCACGGTCGCGAGGATGTCGTTGACCAGCGTGGACTTCCCGGAACCCGAGACACCGGTGACCGACACGAGGCAGCCGAGCGGGAACGACACGTCGAGCCCGCGCAGGTTGTGCTCGCGCGCGCCGACGACGGTCAGCTGCCGCTTCTTGTCGATCGGGCGCCGGATGGCCGGGACCTCGATCTTGGTGCGGCCCGAGAGGTACGCGCCGGTGATCGATTCCTTGTTCCGCAGGATCTTCTTGTACGGTCCACTGTGGACGATGTGGCCACCGTGCTCGCCTGCGCCCGGGCCGATGTCGACCACCCAGTCGCTGGAGCGGATGGTGTCCTCGTCGTGCTCGACGACGATCAGAGTGTTGCCCAGGTCTCGCAGGCGGACCAGCGTCTCGATCAAGCGGTGGTTGTCTCGCTGGTGCAGCCCGATCGACGGCTCGTCCAGCACGTACAGCACGCCGACCAGACCGGAACCGATCTGCGTGGCGAGCCGGATGCGCTGCGCCTCGCCGCCCGACAGCGTCCCGGAGGCGCGGTCGAGCGAGAGGTAGTTGAGGCCGACGTCGAGGAGGAAGCGCAGCCGCGCCTGGATCTCCTTGAGCACCGCGCCCGCGATCACCTGCTCGCGCTTGCCGAGCTCCAGCTCGTCCAGGAACTGCGACGCCTCGGCGATCGAAAGGGCGCAGACCTCGGCGATCGACCGGTCGCCCTGCGTCTTGTGCTCCAGGGTGACGGCGAGGATCTCCGGCTTGAGCCGCGTGCCCTGACAGGCCGGGCACGGCACCTCGCGCATGTAGCCCTCGTACCGCTCGCGCATGTACTCGGACTCGGTCTGCTCCTGGCGCCGCTCGAGGAACGGGATGACACCCTCGAAGCTCGCGTAGTACGACCGCTGACGGCCGTAGCGGTTCTTGTAGCGGACGTGGACCTGCTCGTCGACGCCGTGCAGGACGGCCTTCTGCACCTTCGCCGGCAGCTTGCGCCACGGCGTGTCCATCCGGAAGCCGATGGTCTCCGACAGCGATTCGAGCAGGCGGATGAAGTAGTCCGCGCTCTGGCCGCCTGCCCACGGCGCGATGGCCCCTTCGCCGAGGGACATCTCGTCGTCCGGGACCACGAGCTCCGGGTCGACCTCCTTGCGGACGCCGATACCGGTGCAGTCGGGGCAGGCACCGTACGGGGCGTTGAAGGAGAACGACCGCGGCTCGAGGTCCTCGATCGCCAGCGGGTGGCCGTTCGGGCAGGCCAGGTTCTCGGAGAAACCGCGCACGCGATGTGGATCGTTCTCCGGCAGGTCGACGAATTCCAGCTCGATCAGGCCGTCGGCCAGCCGGAGCGCCGTCTCGACCGAGTCGGTGAGGCGCTGCCGCGAGCTCGTCTTCACCGAAAGCCTGTCGATGATGACGGCGATCTGGTGCTTTTCCTGCTTCTTCAGCTTCGGCGGGTCGGTGAGCGGGTGGATCGTCCCGTCCACCACGACGCGCGCGTAACCCTGCTGCTGCAGGTTCTCGAAGAGGTCGAGGTACTCCCCCTTGCGCCCGCGCACGACCGGTGCGAGCACCTGGAAGCGGGTGCCCTCTTCCATCGCGAGCACCTGGTCGACGATCTGCTGCGGGGTCTGCTTGCTGATCGCCTCGCCGCACTGCGGGCAGTGCGCCTTGCCGGCGCGGGCGTAGAGCAGGCGCAGGTAGTCGTAGACCTCGGTGATGGTGCCGACGGTCGAACGAGGGTTGCGCGAGGTGGACTTCTGGTCGA
The DNA here is from genome assembly GCF_001620365.2 of Amycolatopsis keratiniphila subsp. keratiniphila. GTDB lineage: Bacteria > Actinomycetota > Actinomycetes > Mycobacteriales > Pseudonocardiaceae > Amycolatopsis > Amycolatopsis keratiniphila. The sequence goes on along the minus strand of NZ_LQMT02000013.1, from coordinate 305,006 downwards.
TCGACACCGCGGGCGACAGGCCCTCGATGAAGTCGACGTCCGGCTTGTCCATCTGGCCGAGGAACTGGCGCGCGTACGCCGACAGCGACTCGACGTAGCGGCGCTGCCCTTCGGCGAAGATGGTGTCGAAGGCGAGGCTCGACTTCCCGGACCCGGACAGACCGGTGAACACGATCAGGCTGTCGCGGGGCAGGTCGAGATCCACACCGCGGAGGTTGTGCTCGCGGGCGCCGCGAACAACGAGGCGATCAGCCACGCCAGGGTCCCTTCAGGTTTCATTCTCAGCTGCGGTCGCCGGCCCGGTCGATAGCTGCACGGGCGGCCGCTTCCATGCTACGAGGCACCACCGACAGAAACTGGTTCCGAGTCCTTGACCTGCGGTTTTCCAGGCTTATCGCGTCGATCCCGGCGAGCGGTGAGCCACCGGTGGACCGGCCGTTCCACGCCAGCGGTGATCGCCCAGCCCCCGAGGACGGCGGCGGCCAGCACGATGGGGAGCCGCAGCCAGCCGGGGACGCCGACGTTCAGCAGGGCACGGGCCAGGATGTAACCGAGTTCCTGGTGCACCAGATAAAGACCATACGAGATGCCCGCGAGCCAGGTGACAGCCGGGGCGACCCTGGCGAGACCGGGCAACCGCCAGTCCGGCCCGCGCGCGGCCAGGCACACCAGCAGCAGCATGATCGCGAACCCGATGGCCGAGGGCCATCGCTCGGGGTCGTTCGGCAGGGCCTGGTGGAACGGGAAGACCTGCAGGTCCTGCGCGGCGCAGGCGGCGAGCACGAACAGCGCGAGATGCCAGTGCGCCAGCCGCCGTTTCGCCCACAGCCAGATCGCGATGCCGATGGCGAACACGTGCACGCGGTGCAGGCCGAGGCCGTAGTAGAAGGTCTCCACGAGCTTCGGCGTGGAAACCGGGTCGAATACGACGAACCGGAGGAAGAGCGGGACCAGGATCAGCGCCCAGAGCAGCGCGACCGTGAGCCGGTGGGTGCGCCACCGGCGTGGCCACAGCAGGGCCGCGGCGGTGAACGCGATGAGCTGGACCGGCAGCGTCCAGTAGGCGCCGTCGAGATAGTAGAAGAGTTCGTACCGCCAGCCCCATTCCTGGACCATGCCCAGGTTGCCGAGCAGATCGGCGCCGGTGGGGACGTACCAGGGTGACGGGTCCGTCGGCGGGCCCTGCGGGACGCCGAACAGGAACCCGGAGAGGCCCGGCGGGAACGGCAGGCCGCTGAACCGGATCGTCGCGTACCGGGCGACGACGTAGGTGACGATCACCGCCACCAGGTACGCGGGCACCAGCCGCGCGACCCGGTTCCACAGCCACCGTCCCGGCCGCCCCTTGCGCAGGCTCGCGCACACGAAGAAGGCGGAGATCACCAAAAGGATGGCGGCACCGAACTGGGCGGTTACCCGAAAGGGGTACCCCACCAGTTCCGGATGCAGAAGCGCCCCCTGATGGGTGACGTGCCCGAGCATGACCGCGAAGACGGCGACCACGCGAAGGACGTCCCAGCTGATCTTGCGCGGGGTGCGCGGCGAGGCGTCGGGCACGAGCGTCCTGTGGTTCGGCTGGCGGGGCGACGCGAGCCTACGTCGTGCACCTGTGCGCCGCCTGTGCGGGTGGAACCGATTGCAGGCGGACGACTACCGTGTGCGGCGTGAACATCGTCGAGACCTACACCGGGCATGTCGACCCCGGCGGCGACGCCGCCCGCCGCACCCTGGACGCGCTCACCATCACGAAGCTGTCGGTCGGCCCGATGGACAACAACGCGTACCTGCTCGTCTGCCGCGCCGAGAACGAGGCGCTGCTGATCGACGCCGCGAACGACCCGGAACGGATCTCCGACCTCATCGGCCACGGCCCCGACAGGCCCGCGCTGAGGACCGTCGTGACCACACACCAGCACCAGGACCACTGGCAGGCCCTCGGCGCCGTCGCCGGCGCGAACGGCGCGAACACCGCCGCCCACCCGCTGGACGCCGAGCCGCTGCCGATCCCGCCGGACTTCCTCGTAGAACACGGCGACACGCTCAAGGTCGGGCAGATCACCCTCGAAGTGATCCACCTGCGCGGCCACACCCCCGGCTCCATCGCGCTGCTGTACCGGGACCCGAACGGACACCCGCACCTGTTCACCGGCGACTCGCTGTTCCCCGGCGGCGTCGGGAAGACCGGATCGCCTTCGGATTTCACGGCGCTGCTGGACGATGTCGAGACGCGGATCTTCGGCGAGCTGCCGGACGAGACCTGGTTCTACCCGGGGCACGGCGACGACTCGACGCTGGGTGAACAGCGGGGGCAGTTGGCGGAGTGGCGCGAACGCGGCTGGTGACCGCCGAGAGTCGCACTGAACGAACAGGGTCGTCGGAGAACCGGCGGCCCTGTTCTGTATCTCCCAACGGGTTGACAGCTGTCCGCACCTGAACAAGTGCTCGTGAAACGATCTCTGCAAATGCCCGCAACACCACCCCGCTGACTTCCGACGAGAATCTGACTGGAAGTAATCCCATCAGCTCGCCCGCGGACGATCCAATGCCAGGTTTCCCACTGCCATCGCGGACCTGAGCAGTTCAGATGGCAACGACCTCGACCATGCCGCCCAGCCCCTTGAAGTCGCCTTCCTTCCGGGTATACAGCGGCAGCTCTCGCGAAGACGCGATGGCGGCGATCATCAGGTCCATCCGCCGGGGCTTCGGATCCCGGTTCGCCGCGAGAACCAGCGCGACCAACGTTCCATAACGGGCGGCCGCGTCGCCATCGAACGGCAAGGGGGCGAAGTCGACGATCGCGGCACCGAGCTTCTCAGTGCGCGCAGCGCGGACCGCGGGATCCTTCGCCATCGCCACTCCTTGATGGAGCTCAGCCATGGTGATCGCCGTGAGTTCCGGCATGCGAGGCAAAGCCGAGGGCTCGAGCAGGCCAAGGTCGATGTAGGTACAGGTGTCGAGCACACCTGTCTCGTGCCGCTCAGCCACGACCGCGCTCCCACACGTCGCCGGAATCGACACGATCTTCGGTGCCGAAGAACTCGTCAGCCTCTTGCCGCATTTGGGCCGCCGCGACCGTGGGCAACCCTCGATGCTTTTGGACGAGCTCCTCGGCGGTCAGACGCCGCCTACGAGATATCGGCCGCAGCTCAGCTACTTCGATCCCGTTACGAGTGACGTGGTAGACCTCGCCGGCCTCAACGGCATCCATGACGGCAGCGGAGTTGTTGCGAAACTCGCGCTGAGTGATCACCTTCATGACAGCCAGTGTAGCCACATGTAGCGCATCGAGCTACACGCGACCTCTGTCAGCCTCGGTCGCGGCAGGATCGTGGATCCAGCAGACCTCCCCGGTCGCCGGTATCTCTCCCAAGGTTTTGATCTCGCAGGCCAGTCGCCCGAGGATCTCGCTCTTCGAACCCTGCCAGGCCACGAAGCGGGGTTCTCCGTCGACCAGATCGCCGGGCACCGCACCCCGGTCGATCAGCATGCCGACCACCGCCAGCAGCGCGGCGGTCATTTCGACGAACGTCGCACCCCGGCCTGCCTTCATCTCCGCCACGACGACCACGACCGAAAGGCCGACGCAGCCTTCCCGTGCGTACTTGAGCAGAGGCTCCAGATCCTCTTCATCAGACATGTCCGACTCCCCGAACCGTAGGCGCTCCAGGGAAAAGCCACCGCCACCCTAGTGGGAGTGGATCTCCACACCGAGCACACCCCGTCACCAACTGTCACCCTCAGTGCCGATAGGTTGCGCCGCGTACTCAAAGCACCAAGGGAGGTTTCGATGACGATCCATGGCGACGACGGCAAGGGCAGCGGCGGCGGCAACACCGGCAATTAGCCACCAGCGGCCGGAGCGGGCCACATCGATCGCGTATGCGGCCCGCTTCGATCAGGACTGGGGCCAGCGAAAAGCGATGCCATACTCCTCCCGCGGGTGACAGGGTCCCAGAAACGTGTGCTCGACGACGCCTCGCCGAATTTCGAGCAGACGCCGATCACCGGCGGGCGGCCGGACCAGACGCTCGTAGTCGGTCTGCTCCGCATACCACCAGCAGGCCTCCGGAACACAGTCGTCGAACGTGATGCTGATGCTCAGGCCTCCGGTCACCTTGCCCTCGCCATCGACGACACCCGGCGCGATCCCGTGATGGTCGACGTCGACATTGATCCAATACCGTTCCTCGTCCGGATCGTCTTCACACGCGAGCGAGATGAACTCGTGCCGCTCCCCTTTGCGCAGCGGTTTCGGAAAACGAAGATCCACGATCATCGGGTCCCCCGGCTGGACGCCCGGCGAAGTCTCGACATGGCAACCGAAGATCGCTTTGACGGGAATGGACGCCAGATCGCCGGTCCACCCCGTCAGAGCCCGCGCCATATAGCCACCCACTCCGTCCTCGCGGGCGACCACGTTTCTCACCGTCAGCCTCCGATGGGCTGTCCTGCGCCGCATTTCCACGGCCACCAGCAGACGCTCCAGGAACACCGGCTGCGCCCCACCCGAGGGTGCCCGGCCACCGGATGCCCGCGGCTCCGGCGAGGTGGCCCGAGCGATCTCCACATAAGGGCGCCAGGCCTCGCCGTCGACCGCGAGTATCGCGAGATCCCTTGCCAGGCAAGGAGCCAGCTTGTCGCTCACCGCCCGCTTCCATGCCTTGTGCATCGGCGTCGTCGTGGTCGGCGGCGG
>NZ_LQMT02000013.1:290101-300184 GCF_001620365.2 Amycolatopsis keratiniphila subsp. keratiniphila | reverse complement strand
CCGGGGCGGCCGTGGTCATCGAAGCAGTCGGCCGGACCAGGCAACCGAGCACAGCGGCCGATTCGCTCGCCGGGTCTTCGATCGCGTACCGCAGGAACCTGAGCGGCCGGCCGTCCTTACGGACCGCGAGCCAGCGCAGCGCGGCCTCGACCACGGCGACCGGAGGCGTGCCGTCGAGACACTCCCCCTCCAGCTGGATCGTCACTACGCCCTCCATGAATCATGGCGATGATCGACAATTCGCGACGCGGCGGGAAACCGGCCGACGACAAGAGAGCCCACCCTCGACGACAAGAAACTCCTCCTGACCGTGAAAGATCAGAACCGGCGAAGGTTTCGCCGGTCGTCGCGCCCCTACGGTGTACTAGTACACCACACGCGGAGGGTTCGACAAATGGCCAAGAAAGCCTCTGACAACGAGCACGACGTAATCGTGAAGCTGCTCAAGGCTTCACTCGCCGGCGTGGGAGGCCTTAATCTGGTCACCGGATCCTTCGTCGTGACGACTCTCGGCACGGCAACCGCGGTGACCGTGCTCTACCTCAGCGGATTCCGCCGCAGCCGGTAACGTTCGACCACCCCGGCCCGAACCACCCCGCGATGCCGTACCACGGATACGACCCCGGCACAGCGGTCGCCATCGGCGGCCGCCTGCTCGCGCCCGGGATCCCCCGGCACACCGGCTACGGCGAGGTCGTCGAGCCGGGCTGGCGTCCCCCACCGGTTCGCGTGGTCCGTCCGGGTGACCGGGCCACGCACCCGATCCGCCGGGCGGTCTGGTCGTTCTGGAGTACCCCGTACCGGCTGCGGCACGGAAGACATTGGCCCAGCGACTTCTTCCACACGCTGTCGTGGATCCTGTCGTTCCGGCTCGCGTCCCGCCTCTTCCCCGCGACCACGTTGGTGACCGACGACTGGGGGTACGAACTGCTCGTCGCACGGCTCGGGCTGCCCTTCGACGACGTTTCCCTGTCGCTGAACGGACTCGCCGGGCAGCACCCGTCCTGGTGGGCGCTCGGGAAGTTGCACGCGTACCGGGAGCAGCGCGAACCGTTCCTGCACATCGACAACGACGTGTTCCTCTGGCCGGGTTTCCCCGCGGACGGGCTCGACGGGGAGATCGTCGCGCAGAATCCCGAGCACGCACCGGCTTCCGATGCCGGCTACTACCGGCCGTCGGCCGTCGCGGCGGCGATCCGGAGCACCGGCGGCTTCCTGCCGGAGGAATTCCGCGACTACACCGGGGAAGCCGCGTTGTGCACCGGAATCGTCGGTGGCACGGCGGTTCCCCTTCTCCGCCGCTACGCCGATCTCGCCGTCCGCATGGTGGAGTCGGCCGAGAATCGGACGGCCTGGCAATGGCTCGCGCCACTCGAGGACTACAACCTCGTTGTCGAGCAATACCTTCTCGGCGCGTTGTGCTGGGGCGGCGACACCGTCGACGTGCAGTGTGTCTTCGCATCCCAGGACGAAGGCTACCGGGAGGAAGACCGGAGATTCACGCATCTCATCGCCTCCGCGAAAAGCGATCTCCGTTACCTGCATTCGCTCGCATGGCAAGTGAAAAACCATTTCCCAGCCGACTTCGAGATCGCTCGACGACTATACGGCGATCAGTAACGATAAGGCCAAGAATGCCAACCGCCCCGGCGATGCGGGCGTCTTTCCGGAATTAGCTCTCCGGCAGGAGGTCATCGCCATGGCCATCAACCTCCGGCGCGCGCTCGGAGCGCTCGCCGCCACCTCCATCATGCTGACCGGCGCCATCGCCGCGGCCCCGCCCGCTTCCGTCGCGGCACCGGCGATCCCCACCATGACGGGGATCCGCACCGGTCAGAACACCGGGTTCGACCGGGTCGTGCTCGACCTGACCGCCGGCCCGGCACCCGCCGTCCGGTACGACCTCGTCGACGAGCTGATCGCCGACGGCTCGGGCGAGATCGTCTGGCTGACCGGGGAATTCTTCATCGCGGTCACCGCGACCCCGGCCGCCGCGCACGACGACGCCGGGAATCCCACCTATCCCGGTCCGCAGAAGTTCCGGACCCGGAATCTGCGCAACGTCATGGCGGTCGCGGTCACCGGTGACTACGAAGGCACCTTGTCCATCGGTCTCGGCGTCCGGTCGAGGACGGCGGTCACCGTGTTCACGTTGACCTCGCCGAACCGCGTCGTCATCGACGTCCGTCATTGACCACGAGCGGGAATCCGTGAAGTCTTTTCGCCTGCCGTCGCACTTTCGGTGAGCAAAATCCTTTTCGGATTCCCGCGGTGAAAATCCCGTTCTGCCCCAACGGGCGATTTTTCGGAAAATCAGGTATCTGCCGCCGGGGATCGCGTTCCTTCCTTCCGTCAGCATCACCGCCGCTGCGAAGGAGAACCTCATGCCGACCCCACGCAATCCCGACACCCCGTCCTTGGGCCCGGGTGGCGACAACCTCGAAGCGGGCCCTGGCAGTTCGGGCCCGGGAAGCTTCTCGAACAGCGAAATCGGCGAACTGGTCACCCAGGCCGCCGAAACCATGGCCGCTTCCGGCGAGGACGCCGAGCGCAATTACCAGCGAAGCCTCGACCGGCTTCGTGAGCGCGCGGACGACGTCGTCCCGGCGCTCGGCGCGCAGTACGACGCCCTCTCCGAGGAGCAGTACCTCGAACGCTGGGGCCTGGTCCAGCTGCTCACCGACCTCCGGCACGCCGCCGCCGTCCCGGCACTCGAAAACGTGCTGCGCCAGCCGATCCCGCCGGAGCGTTCCGACGACCCCGCACACGGGATCAGCACCGTCGGCGAAGAGGTGATCATCCGCACCACCGCCGTGGAAGCGTTGGCGCGCTTGGCATCCGCCGGGGACAGCGCGGCGAAGGAGCTGCTGTTGCGGCAGGTCCGGCACGAGGTGTTCACGGTACGGCGCGCGGCGGTACAGGCCATCGCCGAGACCGGGGACACCGAGCTCACCGCCCGCGTGCGCGAGGAGCTCAGCGGCACCGAGGACGAGCGCCTGCTGAACATCCGGCGGGTCGACGTCCGCGGTGTCCCGCAGGCCGTCGGCGGCCGGTACGTGAAGGACTCGCGGACCGACGACGTGCCGCCGCCCTCCTGACCAGAACGAATTCCTTACTACAGACAGGTGATCTCCGATGGCCACTTGCAGCTACACCGTGCCGGACAAGAACGTGACCGGGGACAATTTCTACGGTGCCTCGATCTGCAATCAGACCTACATCGACTATTTCTGGAACACCTACGGCTTCTCGGGCAACAAGGAGTACTGGGACGACGGCTTCGGCTGGGAAGACGCGTGCAACACCGACAAGCCGCTGGCCCGGACGTTCAACGCGTGCTACCTCCTGACCTATTCGGCCCAGGACTACCAGAACGACGCCTATTCCGGCGCGATGCTGAACTGGGCACGCCGCTACGTCCGCGACAACTGCGACGACCTCCGCTCGCTCTGCGGTGACGGCAGTGCCATCGCGCGCTCGTTCAAAGGGGCGTTCGTCGACGACCGGATCGAGTTGTACCTGGGTTTCTGGTACTCCAAGGACGTTCCCGGCCGCGCCGAGACGCTGATCCACGAATCGCGCCATCAGGGCGGGAAGCCGCACAACGCGAACTTCCCGGCGGGGTCGGTGTTCGGTGCCGGCAAGAGCGGTGCCGACTCCACCTGGGGTTACGAGGGCGCCTGGATGTACGGCGCGCTGTACCTGTGGTGGTTCTACGCCCAGGGCGCCCGCACGACGTCGGCGTTGCGTGAACGGGCCCGCCAGCGCGGGAACCTCGTGATCGACAACGCCTTCGCGACCCATCCGGGCTTCAACATCTGAATCACGACCGGCGTGGCCCTCTCGTACTGCAGACGAGAGGGCCACGCCAGCGAGATACCTCGGATGACTAGCCGGGTGTTCCGCTCATCGGGGCTTGACCACCACGATTTCTGCCGCAATCATCGGATCTCTCGGTAACCATGCCCCGGATGAGAGCGGATGGTCATGAGAGTTCACCGCGCTGCCTGGCTCGCCCTGGTCCTCGCCCTGCTGGCGGGCCTGCTCACCACGACCGCGGCGAGCGCGGAAGTGCACCATCCCCGCCAGAAGTGGCTGCGCGAGGCCACCGCGGGGCTCTTCCTCCATTGGGGCATGTTCACCGCGCCACGCCAGACCGACTGCGCCGCTTGGGAACGCGCCGTCACCGAAGGCGGCTGGAGCGCGGACTACTGGGTGGACGAGGCCCGCAAACTCGGCGCCTCCTACATCGTGCTGGCCACCTTCCACAGCAGGCTGGGCTACGCACGGCCATGGCCGTCGGCGATCCCGGGCAGTTGCTCCACCCGTCGCGACCTCCTCGGCGAACTCGTCAAGGCAGGCAACGCGAAGGGTGTCCGGACGATCCTCTACATGACCGACGACCCCCAGTGGCACAAGGAGACCGGCGTCGAGTCGCTGGATTCCGCCGCGTACTCCGCCTACAAGGGCAAGCAGGTCGACCTCACCACCCGCCCGGGCTTCGGCGAGTACAGCTACGACCTCTTCCACGAGGTCATGGACCGCTACGCGGATCTCGCCGGATTCTGGATCGACAACGACAACGAGTACTGGGAAAAGAACAAGCTCTACGAACAGATCCGCGAGAAGCGCCCGTCCTGGTTGCTGAGCAACAACAACGAGGACACCCCGATCATGGACACGGTCAGCAACGAGCAGAAGACCGGCATCACCCCGTCGTACGACTATCCACAGGCCGCCTTCACCCCGATGCCGAGGCTCACCGAGGCCGACTACAAACTGCCGACCAACGGCGGCTGGTGGTACGACGGCACCGATCAGGCCGTCGATTTCCGGCTGTCCACCGGACGCTACATCGCCAACGCGGGTTCGTCGATGAAGTCGCTGATGGCCGAAACCCCGATGGTGAACGGGAAGTTCCCGCCACAGCAGGAGGCGTACAACAACTTCATGGCGAGCTGGGTGCCGCCGATCAAATCCTCCCTGCAGGGCAAGGAGGGCGGCGGGTACATGTACGGAGGGATGCAACCCGGGTTCTGGAACGACGGCGCGCACGGCGTCATCACCGTCGAGCCCGGCGCCGGAACGCAGTACCTCCACGTCGTCACCCGGCCGCGCACCGACCTGCTCCGCTTGCGCGACAACGGCTACAAGGTGACCAGGGTGTCGGACGTGCGCACGGGGAAGAAGCTGCGGTTCAGCCAATCCGGCGGCTATCTGACCATTGTGGACATCAAGGACTGGGACACCTACGACACGGTGTTCAAGGTGGAGACGGCCGGGCAGCGGGGCTTCCACGACTCCCGGACGATCAAGGCGACCGCTTCGTCCGCACGCGAAGGACATCCGGCGTCGAACCTCGTCGACGGGAACTTCGAGAACTACTGGGACGCCGACGGCAAGCAGCCGGTCTCGGTGACCTTGGACCTCGGCAGGCGGCGGACCGCTGCCTACCTCGCGGTGAATCAGCGCGAGATGTCGCCGACCCACGCCCGCGAATCGTTCGGCAGGCCGGAGGACTCGGCCCGGATCCAGGACTATCGCCTCTACGTCAGCGACGACGGGCGGCATTGGGGTGAGCCGGTCCGCACCGGCGCGATGCCGAGCGCCCGCGGCGTGCAGTTCATCGACTTCGGCGAACGGCAGACCCGGTTCATCAAGCTCGAGGTGCTGAACACCTGGTCGGGACCGCAGGCGAAACCCTTCTACCGGCAGTTGGCCATCGACGAGATCAAAGTGGCGTACGGCTATCCGAGTTCGGTTCTGGGCACACAGGTTCCGCTGGAGGCCGAGTCCTCCCGCAACGATCACGACGGCCGCGCCCGCCTGGGCCACTGCTCGTCCTGCTCCGGATCGTTCCAGGTCACCGGCCTCGGCGGCGGTCCGCGCAACTCGGTCACCTTTCCGACCGTGATGGCCGCCGAAACCGGAAGCCACCGGCTTCAGCTCGACACCACCGGCGGGCCCGCGACCTCGGTGGCGGTAAGCGTCAACGGCGGTGCCCCCGTGGAGACCACGATCGGCGCCGGAACGCCGGGAGTCGTGGCGTCGACGGCGATCCCTGTCGCGCTGAACGCCGGCGCCAACAGCGTCAGGGTGTTCAGCGACGCACGCTCGGGGCCGGGCCTCGACCGGATCGCGATCGCTCCCCTTCCGCCGTCGTCCTACACGCCGAAGACGACTCTGACCGTCGAACCCGGTGGCATCCAATGGCTCTCGCCTGGGCAGCAGTCCTTGCGGGTGACGGCGAAGCTCCGGCTCGATGCCGATGACGCGATCGGGAAGGTCTCCCTGGCACCGGTCGTCCCGGCGGGCTGGACCCTGCGAGGCGCTCCGGCGACGGCGGAGTCCATGCGCGTCGGGGATGAGCTGGAAGCCTCCTGGACGCTCGTCTCCTCCGAAGGCGTCACCGCGGCCGACATCCCGGTCACCGCGTCGTTCGACCTGCTCGGACGGTCGAAAACGGTGAGCAAACCGGTCCGGGTGGGCCCACGACCGGCGGACCGGGTCTTCATGCGGGAGGCCGAAGACTCGGCGAACGACGTCGGCGACGCGGGCGTGACGAACTGCGGCGTGTGCTCTGGCGGCCAGAAGGTGCGCAACATCGGCGGCGACCCGGGTTCGGTCGTGCGCTTCGACGGCGTCACCGTGCCCGAGACCAGGCGATACACCCTCTACATCGACTTCACCGTCAACGGGCCGCGCTCGTACTTCGTCACGGTCAACAGCGGTACGCCGATCGAGGTCAGGGTCGACGGTGCCGGCAACAACACCCGGCTCACGACGACCTTGCCGGTCGAACTGAAGGCGGGGCCGAACACGATCGAACTGGGCAACGACCACGCGTCGGCCCCGGATCTCGATCGGCTGTCACTGGGGTGAGGTACCGGCTTGACCCTCTCCCGGGGAGAGGGTTCAGGCTGGTCCCATGACGACCTTGATGCCGATCGGCGTGTTCGCGCACGCCACCAGGCTGTCGGTCCGCGCGCTGCGGAACTACGACCGGATCGGGCTGCTGGTGCCCGCCGTCACCGACCCCGGCACCGGGTACCGCCGGTATTCGCTCGGCCAGTTCGCCCGCGCGGGGTTGATCCGGCGGCTCCGGGAGCTGGAAGTGCCGCTGGCGGAGATCGCCGAAATCCTGGACGCGGGCGACCCGCACGAGGTGAAGGCGGCGATCAAACGGCATCACGACCGGGTGGCGGCGCGGGCCGCGGAACTCGCGGCGATCAGCGACGAACTCGACTCCGTGCTCGCCGAACCGACGCGATGGCTGCACGTCTACGAACGCGTGCGCGCGCCGCAGCAGGTCGCCCGGCTGTCGATCCGGACTCCGCTGAACGGCCTGGCGGAACTGATCGGGCCCGCGTACGCGCGGCTGTTCGCGGCGCTCGACGTGCAGGGGATCAAGCCGTCCGGGCCGCCCGGGACCCGTTACCTCGCCACCGATCCCGACGAGTTGACGGCCGAATTGTTCGTGCCCGTGGACGAACCGGTGCGGGACGACGGCGACATCGGCACCACCGAGCTTCCCGGTGGGCTGCTGGTGGCGACAATTCACGAGGGTGGTTACGAGGAGGTCGAGACCGCGTACCGGTCACTCGGCCGCTGGATCGCCGAACGCGACCGCGTCCCCGCGGGGCCCGCCGAGGAGTTGTACCTGGTGGCACCTGGACCGTCGGTCGCCCCCGAGGCGTACCGCACCGAGATCGCCTGGCCGGTGGCCTCGTGATCCTCGACGGAATCAAGACGACGGGCGGTGAGCACTGCGAGACCAGCACACTCGATGTCCTTCTGCGGCACGCCGGGATCGAGCTTTCCGAGCCGATGCTGTTCGGGCTCGGCGAAGGCCTGGGCTTCATTTACTGGGACGGGAAGAACCTGCCGTTCCCCTTCCTCGGCGGGCGCGCCAAACCCGCCGAGATCACGCGGAAGCTGACCGACCGGCTCGGACTCACGTTGCGGGTCAAGGAGACGTCGTCGGTGCGCACGGCTTGGCGGAACGTGACCGAGGCGATCGACGCCGGTGTGCCGGTCGGCCTGCAACTCGACTCGTACCACTTGGAATACTTCACCACGAAAGTCCACTTTGGAGGGCACTTCGTCGCCTTGTACGGCTATGACGACGAGCGGGCCTTTGTCGTCGACACGGCACAGCAGGGTGGCGCGGTCTCGACATCCTTGGAGAGCGTGGAACGCGCCCGCGCGGAGAAAGGCCCGATGACCGCGAAGAACCGTTCGTACACCATCACCGCGAATAGGCCTCGCGTGCCGCTTCCGGATGCCATCCGGACCGCGGTGCGGGCCAACGCGGCGGAGTTTCTCGACCCGCCCATCGCGAACCTCGGATATCGCGGCATCGGCAAGGCCGCCGTCCAGGTGCGGAAATGGCTGGACCGCACCGACGATCCGGCTCGCGACCTGCCGCAGGCGGCGATCCTGATGGAACGGGCGGGCACCGGCGGCGCACTCTTCCGCCGGATCTACCGCGACTTCCTCGAAGAGTGCACGAGCCTTGTCGACGACGCCGGTCTCCATGCCGCGTATGAAAAGTACCGCGACATCACTCCATTGTGGACCGAGGTCGCGCGCTTGTTCACACAGGCAGGGGAAACCGGCGACGCCCGGCCGCTGAACGACGCGTCCGCCGTCCTGTCCGAGCTGGCCCAGCGCGAACAGGAGGCGATGACGGCGCTCGCGACGGTTCAGCGTGCGCGTTCGTAGGGCAGCTTCTCCCCCGCTTCCACCGCGAACGGCAGATCGTTGCCGGCCGGCGGCAACGGGCAGGTGGCGAAATCGGTGAACGCGCACGGCAGATTCGTCGCACGGGTGAAATCGAGGACGACCGCCCCGTCCTCGGCGGGCTCGGGTACCGCGAGCGACCGGTTCGCCGCGTACGTGGTGACACCGCTCGTGGCGTCGGTGAACAGGATGAGCAGGCCGTCCTTCTTGCCGTTGAACGCGGTGAGCGTGTGCTCCGCGCCGTCGTGCTCGAAGCGCACGATGCCCGGGGAGACGTAGACGTGACTGAGCCCTTCGACGACCGCTCCGACCGTCGTCGGCCGCGGTTCGTCGAAGGGCTCGAAGGTCCCGGACAGCACCCAGGCCTCGTCGGGCTCGTATGCCGGGACACCGCGGAAAGCGTTGAGCACCGGCGCCTTCGGGTCGTGAGCCCGGATCAGATACCCGCCACGACGCGCCACCTCGATCTCGATGTCACCGGCGACGACCCGGGTGGTCGCGCCGCTGTTGACCAGCTCGAAGCGGCGGACATCGGTGACGCGTTCGCCGTCGTGCGAGAGGTCCGCGCCCTGCGGATCGAGGTACGCCGCGTCGGCGTCCTGCCACCACAACCCGGGCAGCCCGTCGTACGCGCGTGGCTTGTCCTCTAGCCAGTCGAGCGAGACCAGGGCGAGCCAGCCGAGCGGATCGGCGAGATCGCGCTCGCGCTGGGTCTTCCAGTCCTGCCAGTTCCGGGTGAACGTGTCCGTGCTCATCGCCGATCCCTTCCGTGACCTTGCTCGTTCTCCCCGGTCAACGGACTGGCGGCGGCGATATTTCCTGTCCCGGCATGTGGTCGCCCGTGACACCCTCCTCGGCCGAGACCAGCTCGGCGATCGGCGCGAAGAAGGCCTTGATCCCCGGCAGATTGGCGCCCTTCTCCCTGGACGCCGCGAAGTCTTCGGAGGAACGCCACCACACGACGTCGAGCCAGGTCTCCTCGTCGACCCGGATCAGCTGGGCGTCGAGGAACCCCTCCCGGTCGGCCCGGAAGTCGGCGACCATCGCGGGGCGGGCCTGGAGCAGTTCGTCCGCGCGGTCGGCGGGGACCTTGAAGCGGGTCAGTTCCACTGTCGTCGTGGTGCCTGTCGTCATGATGTGGATGTTAGGCGACCGCTGTTCGCGTTCGGTCGGCTACTCGCTTTCGCTCGATGGGTCGCATTTAGTCGACTAACCGCGACGGGTTTTCTTTGCGTGATTTCGCGTGTGGCAGCGCCACTCTTCAGCGTTGTTGGCGCGTTTTGCTTGTTGCGTAAAATTACGAACGCGTGTTCGATTTCGTGGTGTATTATGGAGTCGTGT
>NZ_LQMT02000013.1:37916-290020 GCF_001620365.2 Amycolatopsis keratiniphila subsp. keratiniphila | reverse complement strand
CTGCCGGGTTGGGGCAGTTTCTGGCGGAGATCGAGAATCGGGGCGCCAAGGACTTGTATGGGCATGGCAGTACGGCGAGTTGGTTCGCGGAGATGGCCGGGTTGTCGCGCGGTGAAGCGGGCGCGGTGGTGAAACGGGCTCTCGCTCTGAACCCCACCCTCGCTCTGGATGGCACGGAGGTTCCGCCTGTTGCTCCCCGCACTGCTGCGGTTGCCGCTCAGGGGTTGGTCGGGGATGAGCGGATCGATCAGATCCTGGACATTTTGAAACGGCTCCCGGCCGACACCACCGCTGAGGATCGGGCGGTCGCGGAGAAGATCCTGGGTGAGCTTGCCCCGAACGCCGGTCCCCGCCAGCTCGTCGAGGCTGAGGCGAAACTGCTGGGCTGGCTCGACCCCGACGGCAACGAACCCAAAGACCCCGAACCCAAGGAACCACGCCGCGAGATCACGCTGGATCGCCGGAAAGACGGGTTCTGGAAGCTGACCGGCCTCCTCGACGATGAGACCGGGGCCCGGACCGCGGCCGCGTTGGAGGCGCATGCCCAGCCTCGCCCGGTGGACGAGTTCGGGCAGGCGGATCTGCGGATGAAGTGCGAACGCATGGGAGACGCCTGGGCCGAACTCCTCGACCTGGCGATCGCCTGCCCCGATCAGCCCGGCACCAGCGGCTACCGCACCTTGGTACACGTCACCATCGGACTCGAGGAGTTGAAGTCCGGTCTCGGGACCGCGTGCCTGGACTTCGTCGGGACGATGACCGCCCGCGAAGCCCGGCTCGCCGCCTGCGACTGCCTGATGGTGCCGGTCGTGATGGGCACCTCGGGTGAGCCGTTGGATATGGGGCGCCTGAGACGGTTCGTCACCCCGGGCCAAAGACGGGCGTTGAACATCCGCGACGGTGGTTGTGCGTTCCCGGGCTGTCATCGGAAACCGAAGAATTGCCACGCTCATCATATCGAGCACTGGGCAGACGGCGGTCCCACTGATCTCCGGAATCTCGTGCTGCTGTGCGGTTTTCATCACCGGCTGATCCACCACGGTGACTGGGAAGTACAGATGGCGGCCGATGGGTTACCGGAGTTCATCCCACCGCAGTACCGGGACCCGCTCCGAAAACCCCGGCGCAACACCCTGCACCACCGCTGAACCCGAGGAGCCCGCCAGCCACCCAGGCGACGGGCCCCTCGTCATGCCCAAAACTGTTCGGTACCGGCGAAAACTCGAAGATCGACTGCGCCATTCGGGCGTATTCACACGGAAGATCTCGTCCCTTCAGCGAGCCCAGAGCAAGATCGACCGCTCCGGACTTGGGAGGGGACGGAGCCATATGGGCCAGTTGCCACCGCGCGATGAAAAAGGTCGCTTTACCACCCGTGGCGACCTCGCGGCGGCGGCCACCGCGGGTGTCGTGGCGGTCGGCGGCGTAAGCGTCAGTGCAGGTGGAGGCGCCACCGCCTCCCTTGATTCCGCCGCGAGCCAAGCCCTCAAAGGCAAAAACTCCAGCAAGAAATCCGCGCAAAAGGGCCGCGATTCCGAAGCCTGGCAACGCCTGGGCTGGCGCCAAATCAAGAAGCAGGCCAAGCGGGAACTCGAATGCGGACCGCATTCCTTCGGCGAGGTCCAGCGTTTCTTCGTCCGCCACCCTTGCGTCGATCTCGACCGCATGCTCGTCACCGTCGACGACGGCACAGGGAACACCATCGACGTCTCCGTCGCGTGGGTGAAGATGCCAAAGGCGCGCGAAGCGAGCGATCTGAAACGGCTCATCGACAAGGACGGCACCGGTAACGTCCTCCTCATCGGCGAGACCCCGCCCGGTAGCCGCTTCACCGGCGAGAACTACGACTCGCGTCTGGCCAAGAAGGTCCTCGTAGTCGCCGAGTCCGCTCCCGCGGGCGGACGACCGAGCGAGACGGCGCTGGAGACCGCCGTCGAAGTCGCCGTCGAGTTCCCCGCGCCTTGAACCGCCACCGACGAACGGAACGCATGTGAACAGGAGCGCACACGCCAGAAGGCGACTCGAAACCCAGGCCCGGCAGCTGATCGAGAGAACCTTCCCCAGCCTGGACTCGCTACAACGCAATGTGCTCACCGCCTTGCTCAGCCGGACCGATGCCGGCTGGCGAATCCTGGCCAAAACGGCGCTTCCCGCGGAGGACAGCCGAAGCGCGGACGCGTTCCTGATCGGATACACCGGCGTTTTCGCTCTCCTGATCACAGACGACGGACCGGACAACGAGACCGCGAACCAGATCCTCCGTCATGCGAAAGAACGCTTCGCCGGTATTCCCGGACCGCAGGGCCGCTCCTTGGCCGAGAGCGCCATCCATCTCGCGGTGATCGGACGAGGCGCGGGGAGTGCTCGCCGGGACGGGGTCCACTGGTCGCTGACCGAGTCGAGCCTCGACCGGATCTTCCGGCGGGACGCTCTCCATCTCGACAAACGCTTGGTCGCCATCATCGCGGAGCAGGCGGAACGACGGCTACGCGGCTACCGTTCCCTGGCCCTCCAGCAGCCGGACCGCAGTCCGGGCACGGAGGGGCTGCTGGACGTCACCGAGCTGATCGAAGACCAGCTCGGCGCGGCTCAGCAACGGCCGTTCGATTCGTGGCTCACCTTTCTGCATCCCCAGCAGAACGCGATCGTCAAACGCGATTACTCCGGCCCCGCACGGATCAGCGGCCCGGCGGGGACCGGTAAAACCGTCGTCGCCCTCCACCGGCTCAGGCATCTGGCCCGGCTCAACACGGGGCCGCTGCTGTTCACGACGTACGTCCACTCGCTGCCCTCCGTGATCAAGACCGCCTTCGACCGGCTCGCCCCGGAGTTGAACGGCCGTGTCGAGTTCACGAATCTGCATGCCTGGGTCCGTCGTTTTCTCGCCGAGCGTGACGTGCCGGTGCGCGTGGACAGGAGCAAGATCGACACGGCATTCAGCTTCGCGTGGATGGCCACGCGAGAGAAGTTGCAAGTCATCGAACCCACCTTCGACTACTGGCGCACCGAAGTGGACCGGGTGATCAAGGGCAGGGGGATCACGACACTCGGCGACTATGTCGCGGTACCGCGGCGTGGCAGGCTTCTGCGGCTCGATGCGAACCAAAAGGCACTCGTCTGGGACCTCTACTCGCGCTATCAGCGAGAGCTGGCCGAAAGAGAGGTGCACGACTACAACGACCTGATCGAGCTCGGCCGCGCCGAACTCGCCGAACGGCCGCTCCAAACGCCGTACGCGGGTGTCGTCGTCGACGAGGTGCAGGACATCCCTCTGTGCGGCCTTCGCCTGCTGAAAGACTTGGCCGGTGACGGACCGAACAGACTGCTGTTGGTCGGGGACGGTCAGCAGCAGGTCTATCCCGGCGGCTGGCGATTGTCCGACGCCGGTATCCCGGTCCAGGGCCGCGGCGAAATCCTGAGGGTCAACTATCGCAACCGTGCGGGGGTCCTCGGCTTCGCACGCCGTTTCGACGCGACCAACCGGGTCGACGACCTCGACGGCGCCGACGGCGTCGCCCTTCGCGCGGCGGAGTCCGCCAGCGAAGGCGGCGCGACCGAGACTTGGCGCGGCACTTCCGGCGAGCTGTCCGATGCATTGGTGGAAGCGGTCCGGAAGCTACCGGTGCGCCGCGACCATTCGGCACTGATCGTCTTCCATCACAAGGATCTCCGCCGGTGCGCCGACATCTTGCGCCAGGCCGGGATCCCGACGCTGGCGCTGGAGCACTACGCCGGTGCGGCCGACGGCAAGCTCAAGATCGGCACAGTGCAACGGGCGAAGGGCCTCGACTTCGAAGCCGTCCTGGTGCTGGAGAACGCGCACGAGAGCGTGACCGGCGGCCAGGCCGAAGAGGAGCGCCGCGAGTTGCGCGGCAGGCAACATCTGGTCGCGGCGACCCGGGCCCGGGATTTCCTCTGGTGGGGCGTTCTCGACGACAGCACGCCCAAGCAGGCCGAGAAGCCCACGGAAGCCGAGGGCGACTGCATTCACGACATGCCCATTTCTTGGTGCTCGCTATGCCGTCGACCACCGCCGGGCGTTCTCTCCCACGGCTACCGGACCTCCGGAGGGAACGCGTACCACAACGACCCGGACTGCACCTGGCTACGAAAGGGTCAAGGACGCGCGCACCGGCAAGGTAAGAACGTCCACGACGTCACACGTCTCGCTTGGGGTTCCGTCACTCCGGGCGAGCTCGAGCCGTGCGAGTTCTGCTGCAGTCCAGAATGGATGAAACGCCACGGCCACTGACCGAAGAGGACCCATGGACGAACAGACCGACCTGCCGTCCGGCATCGGCAAACCGGCGACGCGCGCCTTCACGAACGCCGGCTACACCCGGCTGGAGCACTTCACCCGCGCCACCGATGCCGAGCTCGCGAGCCTGCACGGCGTCGGCCCCAAAGCGCTCCGCATCATCCGCGAAGCCCTGGAAACGCGAGGTCAGACGTTCAAACCCACCGACTAATTTTTTTGTCTTGACAACTTCACCCTTCGGACGGTTTGCTGAGCGCAGCACATCGACCGAAGGGATCCAAGTCATGGCCAAGTTCGCGAACGTCGACGACTACATCGCCGCGCTGCCCGAGAACCTGCGTGAAGTCGCCGTCGCGCTGCGCCCGATCGTCAACGCCGCCCTGCCCGGCTCCATCGAGGCGATGTACCACGCCTCCCCCACCTGGAGCGCCGGCGAAGCCGTCGGCAAGAACCTCGTCTGCCTGATGAAGGCGTACTCGTCGTACGTCACGTTCGCCCTCTGGAAGGGGCAGCACGTCGACGACGAGTCCGGCAGGCTGGAGCCGAGCGCGCGGGAGATGGCACACGTCAAGCTGCGCTCGGTCGAAGACATCGACGCCGGCCTGTTCACCGGGTGGCTCGAGCAGGCCCGAGACCTCGAAACCACCGCGACAGCGCGATGACACAATCGGCGGCGTGCCTGTGATCACCGACGATTCCCGTTGCCCCTGCGGTCTCGGCGAGCCCTACGGCGTCTGCTGCGGCCGCTTCCACCGGGGCGCCGCGACCGCGCCGACCGCCGAACTCCTGATGCGGTCGCGGTTCAGCGCGTTCGCCGTCGGCGACACCGCCTACCTCACGAAGACCTGGCATCCGGAGACGCGGCCGGCCGATCTCGAACTCGACCCGGGGCAGCGCTGGACGTTCCTGGAGATCCTCGGCAAGACCGGCGGCGGCCTGCTGGAGAACGAGGGCACCGTGGAGTTCCGGGCCCACTACCGCCAGGATCGCCGGGCGGACAGCATGTACGAGAACAGCCACTTCGTCCGCGTCGACGGGCAGTGGATCTACGTGGCACCCGTCGGCTGAGTCCGGCGCAAGGGTCTGTTCTCCGCGCCACGAGGCGGCTACTATCTCCCCCAACATTGTTAGGGAACTTTCTTAACGATTTCCGCCCAGGTCCGCCGCCGTGTGCCCGAGGAGGCGCGCTCGTGAGTTTTCGGCAGAAGAGAACCCGGATCCCGTTACTGGCCTTGACCGTCACCGCACTGGCCGCCGCGGTCTGCGGGGTGACCACCGCCCCCGCCGCCACCGGCGCGGAAGTGGCCGTCCCGCTTTCCACCGGCGCCACCCCGATCCCCGGCTTCGTGATCCAGTCTTCGGCACAGGTCAGCGATGATTCGGCGGTGTCGAAGCCGGGCTTCCCCACCGCGGGCTGGTACCCGGTGTCGGCGCGTTCGACGGTCTACGCCGGATTGCTGCAGAACGGCAAGTACGCCGACCCGTTCTATTCGACGAACATGAAGAACGTCCCGACCGCGCAGTTCTCGGTGCCGTGGTGGTACCGCACGGACCTGAACGTCGAGGACACCTCGAAGCGGACGTACCTCGACTTCAGCGGCGTGCTCTCCAAGGCCGACGTCTGGGTCAACGGCGTCCGGATCGCGACGAAGGACCAGGTCAACGGCGCCTACACCCGCCATGACCTGGACATCACCGAACACGTGCGCCAGGGCGTCAACAGCGTCGCGTTCAAGGTCTACCCCAACGACCCCAACAACGACCTCTCGATGGGCTGGATCGACTGGGCGCAGACCCCGCCGGACCAGAACATGGGCATCGTGCGTGACGTCCTCGTCCGGCGCGGCGGCCCGGTCGCGCTGCGCAGCGCCCACGTCGTCCAGAAGCTGAACTCCGCGCTCGACCACGCCGACCTCACGGTGAAGGCCGACGTCCGCAACGACTCGGCCGCCGCGGTGCAGGCCACCGTCGCCGGCACGGTCGCGGGCAAGCCGGTCAGCCAGACCGTCTCGCTGGCCGCGAAGGAGCGCAAGACGGTCACCTTCGGAGTCGTCGGCCTTGACAAGCCCAACCTGTGGTGGCCCGCCGGAATGGGCGGCCAGCACCGGTACGAACTCGACCTGACCGCGAGTGTCGGCGGCACGCCGTCGGACAGCTCGAAGTCGAAGTTCGGTGTCCGCGACGTCAAGGCGCCGCTGAACTCCAGCGGCGGGCGGCAGTACAGCGTCAACGGCAAGCCGCTGCTGATCCGCGGCGGCGGCTACACGCCGGACCTGTTCCTGCGCTGGAACGAGACCGCGGCGGCCGACAAGCTCAAGTACGTGCTGAACCTCGGGCTCAACACGGTCCGGCTGGAAGGCCACATCGAGCCGGACGAGTTCTTCGACCTCGCCGACGACCTCGGCGTGCTGACCATGCCCGGCTGGGAATGCTGTGACAAATGGGAAGGCCACGTCAACGGCGAGGAGAAGGGCGAGCCGTGGGTCGAGTCGGACTACCCGATCGCCAAGGCGTCGATGTTCTCCGAGGCCGAACGCCTGCGTGACCACCCGAGTGTCATCTCCTTCCACATCGGCAGCGACTTCGCGCCGGACCGGCGGATCGAGCAGGGCTACCTCGACGCGATGAAGGCCGCCGACTTCACCCTCCCGGTGATCCCGTCGGCGTCGAAGCGCCCGTCGCCGATCACGGGCGCGTCCGGGATGAAGATGAACGGCCCGTACGACTACGTCCCGCCCGTCTACTGGTACGACAAGTCGCAAAAGGACCGTGGCGGCGCGTGGAGCTTCAACTCCGAGACCAGCGCGGGTGTCGACATCCCGACGATGGACACGTTGAAGCGGATGATGTCGGCCAGTGAGCTGGAAACGATGTGGAAGGACCCGTCGGCGCCCCAGTACCACCGCTCTTCGTCGACGACGTTCGCGAACCTGAAGCTGTTCGCCAACGCGCTGACCAAGCGCTACGGCGCGCCCGCCGACCTGAATGACTTCGTGCGGAAGGCACAGCTCGCGCAGTACGAGAACGTCCGCGCCGAGTTCGAGTCGCACTCGCGCAACTACACCGACTCGACCAACCCGTCGACCGGGTTGATCTACTGGATGCTCAACAGCCCGTGGACCTCGCTGCACTGGCAGCTGTTCGACGCCTACATGGACCAGAACGGCGCCTACTACGGGGCGAAGAAGGCCAACGAGCCGCTGCACATCCAGTACTCGCACGACAACCGGTCGGTCGTGGTGATCAACCAGACGTCGAACGCGGTGAGCGGGCTGACGGCGACCACGAAGCTGTACAACCTCGACGGCACCGAGAAGTACAGCAACACCAAGACCGGGCTGTCGGTCGGCGCGCTGGGCGCCAAGGCCACCGCGGTCACCGTCCCGGCGGTGAGCGGGCTGTCGAGCACCTACCTGGCGAAGCTCGTGCTCACCGACTCGTCCGGCAAGGAGGTCAGCCGGAACGTGTACTGGCTCTCCACCAAGGCCGACACGCTGAACTGGGGCGGCAGCGACTGGTACTACACGCCGCAGTCGGGCTACGCCGATCTGACCGGGCTGAAGAACCTCGGCCAGTCCGCTGTCAGCGCGACGGCGAAGTCGGTGGCCGGCGCCGACGGCACCACCACGACCACCGTGACGCTGAAGAACACCTCGGGCGGCAAGCTCCCGGCGTTCTACGTCGATTCGAAGGTCGTGGACGCCGCGGGCAAGCCGGTGCTGCCGGTGGAGTGGAACGACAACGCGGTGAGCCTCTGGCCGGGTGAAACGACCACGCTGACCGCGAAGTACCGCACGGCCGATCTCAAGGGCTCCAAGCCTTCGGTACGGGTCTCGGGCTGGAACACCGGGACGCAGACCGTTCCGGCCGACGGCTCCGGCCCGAGCGACCCGGTCGACTACCAGGCGGAGGACGCCACGATCGACCAGGGCGCGGTGGAGTCCAACCACGCCGGGTTCACCGGCACCGGGTTCGTCAACTACGACAACGTGGCGGGCAGCTCGGTCGAGTGGACGGTGAACGTGCCAGCCGCGGGCACCTACGACGTCGTCGTCCGGTACGCCAACGGCACGACGTCGAACCGGCCGCTCGACTTCTCCGTCAACGGTTCGATCAGCGCGTCCGGCGTCGGCTTCGGCGGCACCGGCGCCTGGCCGAACTGGACGACGAGAACCGTCAGGGTGACGTTGGCGGCGGGGGTGAACAAGATCAAGGCCGTCGCCACCACGGCGAACGGCGGTCCCAACGTCGACAAGATCACGCTCTAGCCCGGGAGTCGCCTGAGAGGGCCCCCTTCGCCGCCCGGCGAAGGGGGCCTTTCGGCGTCCGGCGTGGGTTACGCTTTCCGGGTGACCGGCAAACCCGACCCGCGCCTGCGGGACCTCGCGATGCTGCGTCGCGTCCGCGACCGGATCGATCGCGACTACGCGCAGCCCCTGGACGTCGAAGCGCTGGCTCGCGGCGTGCACGTCTCCGCCGGGCATCTGAGCCGCGAGTTCCGGGCCGCGTACGGCGAGTCGCCCTACAGCTACCTGATGACCCGCCGGATCGAGCGGGCCATGATGCTGCTGCGGCGCGGGGACATGTCGGTCACCGAAGTCTGCTTCGACGTCGGTTTCTCGTCGCTGGGCACGTTCAGCACGCGGTTCTCCGAACTGGTCGGCGTCTCGCCGAGCGTGTACCGCAAGCAGGCCGCGGAAGACGGCCGGGGCATGCCCGGCTGCGTCGTCAAACAGGTCATGCGACCGATCAGGAATCGAGAAGCGACGCCGCCGCGCGCCGACCTACCTTGAGTCGTATGACCCTTTCGATTCAGGCGTCCTACCTTCCCGCGGACGATCTCGACGCCGCACTTTCCTTCTACCGCGACATCCTGGGCTTCGAAGTGCGTGACGAGGGCCCGCTCCACGCCACGGTCGGCCCGCCGGGGCAGCCCGGGACGTCGCTCCTGCTCCGCCCGCCCGCCGCCGATCCGGAGCTCACCGACGAGGAACGCACGACGATCGCCGAACTGATGGCCAAGGGTGTCCACGGGATCATCGTGCTGTCCACCCCGGACCTGATCGGCACCTTCGACCGGATCCAGGCGAAGGGCGCGGACGTCGTCCAAGAACCGATGAAGCAGTCCTGGGGCGCTTTCGACTGCTCTTTCCGCGATCCGGCGGGCAATCTGGTGCGTTTCGAAGAGCGGTAGCCGGGCCTCGGTGCGCGCGCCGTGACGCTCCCGGGTGATGATGAGCGGCGTGGAGATCGCGGTGGAACTCGTGGCACTGGTGGTGGCCGTCCTCCTGGTCACCGCCGCGGCGCGGAAACTCGACTGGTCGGCGCCGCTGTGCCTGATCGCGGTCGGGGTCGTCGCCTCGTACATCCCGGGTGTCCCGGAGTACGAACTGGACCCGGAGGTCGTACTGCTGGGGCTGTTGCCCCCGCTGCTGTACGCCACCGCGATCCGCACGTCGCTCATCGACTTCCGCCGTAATCGCGGGCCGATCCTGCTGTTGTCGGTGGGGCTCGTCATCTTCACCACGGCCGCGGTCGGAGTCGTGGCGTGGCTGGTGATCCCCGGTCTGCCGCTGGCCGCCGGGCTCGCGATCGGCGCGGTGGTCGCGCCGCCGGACGCGGTCGCGGCCACCGCCGTCGCCCGCAAGGTCGGGATGCCGCGCAAGCTGACCCGGCTGCTGGAGGGCGAAAGCCTGTTCAACGACGCGGCCGCGCTGGTCGCGTTGCGGACCGCCATCGCGGCCATCGCGGGTTCGGTGAGCCTGCTGCAGGTCGGCGGCGATTTCCTGCTGGCGGCCGGCGGCGGGCTGCTGATCGGGTTCGCCGTCGGCGCGCTCGCCGCGCTGATCCGCACCCGGCTGGAGGATCCGGTCACCGACACCGCGCTCTCGCTGGTGGTGCCGTTCGTCGCCTACCTCGCCGCCGAGGCGATCCACGGTTCCGGCGTGATCTCCGTGGTCGTGGCGGGGCTGATCCTCGGGCACAAGGCACCGAGCATGCTTTCGGGGCGCTCGCGGCTGGCCAGCAGGCTGAACTGGCAGACCATCCAGTTCCTGCTGGAGAATATCGTCTTCCTGCTGATCGGGCTGCAGGTCCGCCGGATCATGACCGAGGTCGGCGACAGCGGGCTCACCGCGATGGAACTGATCCTGATCTGCGCCGCCACGCTGGCCGCGACCATCGTCACCCGGATCGTCTGGATGGCGGGAATCGGCTTGGCGCGCCGCGTGTTCCGCCGTCACGCCTGGCCTTGGCGGTACTCGGCCGTGATCGCCTGGGCGGGGATGCGCGGCGTCGTCACGCTCGCGGCGGCGTTCGTGCTGCCCGCGGACACCCCGCAGCGGGCCGTGCTGGTGCTGGTCGCCTTCGTCGTGGTGGCGGGAACACTGCTGCTGCACGGGACGACCCTGCCGGTGCTGGTCCGCCGCCTGAAGCTGCCGCCGCCCGACCCGGCCGAGGACGCGCTGCAGGAGGCGGCGGTACTGCACGACATGACCAGGGCCGCGCTCGAAGAACTGGAGAAGATCCGGACCCCCGAAGACCCGGAAGACATCGTCGAGCGGCTGCGCAGCAGGCTCCAGCACCGGTCGGACTCGGCGTGGGAGGAACTCGGCAGGCAGAGCACGCTGACCGAAACCCCGAGCGACGCGTACCGGCGCCTTCGGTTGAGGCTGCTCGAAGTCGAACGGGAGAAGTTCCTGGAGGCGCGCGACTCCGGGATGGCCGATGATGATGTCCTGCGCCGGATCCTCGAACGCCTCGACATCGAGGAATCCATGCTGGACAGGGAGGAAGAGACCGTGCCGGATTCCGACCGGGAACTGCGCACCCCCGCCGCGACGGCGGGATCGTGCAAGCATCTGACCAAGAACTGGCCGTCGGTCGAGCCCAGCTCCCCGGACGTCTGCGCGGTCTGTGTCGAGAACGGGATGACCTGGGTGCACCTGCGCGAATGCGTCAAATGCGGGAACGTCGCCTGCTGCGACTCCTCACCGGGCAAGCACGCGACCGAGCACTTCCACGACACCCTGCACCCGGTGATGCGCAGCCACGAGCCCGGCGAGACCTGGCGCTGGTGTTTCGTGGACAAGCAGCTCGGTTAGCTCGGTAGGGTCCGGGGTATGAGCACCCCTGAGCAGGAAGTCGAATACCGCCAGCACCGGTTCTCACCTCCCCCGGGCGCGACCGAGATCTTCCTTGTCCGCCACGGTGAATCCGCCCCGGCAAAGGGCGACAACCCGTTCGACCTCGTCGACGGGCAGGCCGATCCGGATCTCGCGCCGGAGGGCAGGGACCACGCCGAGCGGGTGGGCCGCCGCCTGGCGGACGAGCGGATCTCCGCGCTGTACGTGACGACGCTGCGCCGGACGCCGCAGACCGCGGCACCGCTGGCGGCGAAGCTCGGGCTCACCCCGGAGGTCGAGCCGGACCTGCGGGAGATCCACCTCGGGGACTGGGAGAACGGCCTCTTCCGGCGCTACACCCACGAAGGTCACCCGATCGTCGAAGAGCTGTGGCGCGAACAGCGCTGGGACGTCATCCCCGGCGCGGAGACGATGGAGTCGTTCGGCGGGCGGATCAAGGCGGCCATCGGCAGGCTCGCCGCGGCCAACCCGGACCGGAGGATCGCCGTGTTCACCCACGGCGGCGTCATCGGCGAGGTCTTCGCCCAGGCGAGCGGCGCGACGAACCGGTTCGCCTTCCTCGGGGCGGACAACGGCTCGATCTCCCATCTGGTGGTGTCGGGCGAGACCTGGATGGTGCGGCGGTTCAACGACACGTCGCATCTTCAGTCGCCTTTCGGCTGATCCGGCCCGCCGCGACCAGGTGCACGACGACCAGGACCGCGACCGCCTCGGCGGCCAGCAGCCCGATCAGCACGAGCACCTGTGTCACCCCGGCCTGCACCGGCCCGGCGCCACCGAGGAGGACACCGACGTAGGCGCCGGGCAAGGTCACCAGGCCGACGGTCCGGGTCTGGTCGAGGGCGGGGATCAGCGCGTGTCCCGCCGAGGGGCGGCAGATCTCCAGCGCGGCCGGGCGGGGCAAGAAACCCAGTGCCAGCGCGGCTTCGTACTCGCCGTGCCGGGTCACGAGCTCGTCCAGGGCACGCCTCGCCGCCTGCGAGGTCGCGGACATCGCGCCGCCGATGACGATGCCGGCGATCGGCACGATCGCGATGGGCCGCCATGGGACCACCCCGGTCGCGAGCACGAGTGTCAGCACCGGCACCACGCCGGACGCGATGGCGAGCGCGACCCACGCGAGATCCTTCGCCACCCCGATCCGGCGCGCGGAGGTGACCGCCGCGATCGCGAACATCAGCAGCACGAAACCGCCGGTCAGCCAGCCCGATTTCAGGATCCCGACGATCACCAGCGACACGGCGGCGAGCTGGACGACGGCGCGCGCGGCCGCGAACAGCACCGCCTTGCCCTGGCCCAGCCGCCCGAATTGCACCACCGCCGCGCCGAAGATCGCCAGCACGGCCAAGACCACGGCGAGCACCGGGCCGAACGCGATCGCACCATCCGTCACCCGGATGATCCTGCCGCAGGGATCAGGACGTGCAGGTCACCGGCGCGCCAGGAGCGGGGGCGGTGCGGTCGCTGACGACCTCGCCGTCGACGACGATCCGGCACCGCAAGGCGCCGCCGCCCGAGCCCTGCGCGGAGAGGCTGTAGAACTCGTCGCGGCCTTCCTGGCTCTCGCGCTCGAAGGTGGTGCTCCACGGCGCCGTCACTTCGGTCTTCTGCAGGAGCTCGGAACCCTGCGCGACATAGGTGACGTTCTGGGCGCCCTTCGCGCCGGAAAGCTCGTAGACGACCGAATGGATCACCGTGCGCACGGCGGCCGCGGCCTGTTCGACCCGCGGCGCGGGCGGGCTCTGCACCGGCCGCGAGGCCTTCGGCAGCACGTAACTGGTGAGGGTGATGGCGACGGCCACCACACCCAGCACGACCACGACGGTCCCCAGCGGCTTCAGCCTGCCGGGGGCACCCTGCTCCGGCGCCGATGCCGGAGGGGTCGCGGTGGGAACACCCATGGAGAGGTCTTCTCTCGTCCGAGCGCACTTCCGTCGAGTGCGTCGACTACTTCTCGCTCGAAGGTGACTCCGCGTTAGCCGTTATCGGGAAGAAACCCGATATTCACCCTTTTGGGTGTCCCAGTGAGTGGGGAGCGCCTGGTCATGGGGCGATCGGCGTAAACACAGTGAGCCGAACAGCTCACTTTGAGTGACACCGCCTCAATCGACGAGACCCGTGTCGGCGAGCAGCCCGAGCACCCGCCTGCCCGCCGGCGGGCAGAGGTGGGCGTCGGCCGAGGACAGCCACGCGGACTCCGCGATCTCGCGTCCGGGCACGGGTTCCCCGCGATGCCCGGCGGTGTAACAGGTCATGCGTACGCGGCGGCCGTCCGCGTAACCGTCGGCCTGCTCGTTCAGCACCGCGAAGAAGCGGAAGCTCAGCGGGTCGAGCTCGATGCCGAGCTCCTCCCGGATCTCCCGGCACAGCCCGGCGACGTCGCCTTCTCCCGGCTCCCGCTTGCCTCCCGGCAAGTAGAACTTGGCCTTGCCCTCGGTCCGCACCGACAGGAGGCGGCGATCGCGGACGTGGATCCAGGCCAGTGAATCGATCTCTGCTTCGGACACGGCCTGATTCTGTCGTGCCCCGGGGGCATCATGGCAACCGTGTATCGGGAGACGACGGTGCCCGGCCTGGACGACGTGGTGCGCTGCCTGTGGGAGGAAGCGGGCGGAGCTCCGAAGCGGATCGTGCCCGACTGCTGTGTGGACCTCGTGGAATGCGGCGGCGAGGTCTTCGTCGCCGGGCCGGACACGGCGCCCTGGACCTGGGAAACCGGTGAACGGGCATGCGGCGTGCGGTTCGCCCCGGGCAGGGCGGGCGACGTCCTCGGGCTCGGCGCCGACGAGCTGCGTGATCAGCGCGTCCCCCTCGCCGACCTCTGGGGCAAGGACGGCGAACTGCTGGCCGAGCAGGTGCTCTCCGGCGCCGCTTCGCTGACCGACGTCGTCGCGCGGCGGCGGGCCGGACGGGCCGACCGGGAGGTTTCGGAGCTGATCGCCAGGCTGGACGGCGGGGCGCCCAGGGTTTCCGCCGCGCTGGAGCCGTTCACCACCGGGGAGCGGCAGCTGCGGCGGCGGTTCACCCTCGCGGTGGGCTACGGCCCGGCGACCTACCTGCGGGTCAGCCGGTTCCAGCGCGCCATCGGCCTCGCGGGATCGGCGCCGGATCTCGCCTCGCTGGCGTTCTCGGCGGGCTACGCCGATCAAGCTCACTTGAGCCGGGATTGCCGGGAGTTCTCCGGGCTGAAGGCGAGCGAGTTCTTCCGCGCCAGGAAGTGAGCGATGTCCACTGTGGACTCGTACAGCGCGCGATAGTGCGGATAGAACTCGTCGTAGACATCGGCGTCCGCGCCCGGACGGACGATTTCGGCGACGGGGTTCCAGGCTTCGACATCCGGCTCCCGCCCCAGTGCGACGGACGCGAGAACGGCGTTCCCGAACGCGGCACCGATGGTTTCCGCGGGGATCTCCTGGTCGATCCGCGCGACGTCGCTGACGATCCGCGTCCACACCCCGCCTCGCGTCCCACCGCCGACGGCGACGAACCGTCCCGTGCCGCCACCGGCCTCCCGCATGGCTTCCAGGTTGTGCCGCACCCCGTACGCCGTTCCTTCCAGCGCCGCGCGATACAGCTCGGCGCGACCGTGGGAGGTGGTGAGCCCGGCGACGACACCCCGCGCGTCCGGATCCGGCACCGGTGTCCGTTCCCCCGCGAAATACGGCAGCATCAGCAAGCCGCGGCTGCCCGCCGGGACCTCGCCCGCCGCCGCGGCCAGATCGCCGAACTCGCCGCCGACGAGCTCCCGCAGCCAGTCGGTGATCGCGCCGGAGGTCGCCATGCCCGCCGCGAGCGAATAAGTACCGGGAAAAGCGCCGCGGGTCGTCCACAGCCCCTGCCCGGGGCGGGGATCGGAGAGCATCTGGACCAGGAACATCGTGGTGCCGTACATGAGCATCGTGTCCCCGGGCGCGGTGACCCCGACACTGGTCGCCTCCGCCCACGCGTCCACCGTGCCCGCCGTCACCGGGATCCCTTGCGGCAGGCCGGTTTCCGCAGCGGCTTCGGCGGTGACCGAGCCGACCACCTCGGTCGGCCACGCGAGCCTGGGCAGTTCGACGCCGGGGGCGATCGCGGCGACCCGGTCAGCCGCCCAGCGGGCCTCGCGCAGGTCGTACATCGGATCGCATTGGCTCGCGGAATGATGGTCGAGGACGTACTGACCGGTCAGGCGCAGGACGAGGAACGAACTCGCCATCAAGAAGAGCTTCGCCCGGTCGAACACGTCCGGCTCGTTCTTGGCCAGCCAGCGCCATTTCGGCCCGACGGCCTGCGAGCCGAGCGCGCTCCCACCGCGTTCCACAATGGATTCTTCGCCGAATTCCCGATTCAATTCCCGGATTTCGTCGAATGCGCGGGTGTCGACGCCGTAAAGGATAGCCGGGCGCAACGGTTTCCCGGAAGCGTCGGCGGGCAACAGCACCGGCCCGATCCCGCTGACCGACACCCCGATGATGGGATGATCCTCCGCGCCCGCCGAAAGCTCTCTCGCCAGCAAGAGGAAGTCTTGCCACCACACGGTTTCCGCGTCGTGCTCGAACCAGCCGGGACGGGGCCGGGAAGTCTCGTGCGGGCGGGAGGCCCGCGCCACCACGGCACCCCGGGAATCGACGAGGACACCTTTGGAACTCGAAGTGCCGATGTCGATGCCGAGCACCAGGCCCGGTTCCCCCACGACCCCTCCGAACTCCTCCGCGCGAGTAGCGCGATCAGCGGATGGTAACGATTGTCGGTCAAGCTATTCTTCCCGTGCGAAGGTGTCAATACACCTGCAGAAGGGGAGGTCACGGTGGCCACCATCAACGACGTGGCGGCGAAGGCCGGGGTTTCGACGGCGACCGTGTCGAGGACGCTCAACGGGAAGTCCACTGTGGACCCGGTACTCGCGGCACGGGTGCAGGCCGCCGCCGCGGAATTGGGCTATCACCCGAACGGTCTCGCGAGGAATCTGCGCCGTCAGGAGACCGCGGTCCTCGCACTCATCATCTCCGACGTGGAGAACCCCTTCTTCACCGCGATCGCCCGCGGTGTGGAGGACATCGCGCAGACCGCGGGCTACTCGGTGGTGTTGTGCAACGCCGACGACAACGAGGAGAAGGAGCGGCGCTACATCGACGTCGCCCTCCAAGAGCGGGTCGCCGGCGTGGTGCTCTCCCCCACCGGCCGGGCCACCAACGTCGACCGGCTGACCGAACGCGGCACCCCCGTGGTCGCCGTCGACCGGCCGCTGCTGAAGAACACCGGCGACCAGGTGCTGGTGGACACCCGCCTCGCCGCCCGCGACGCGACCCGGCATCTGCTCGACGGCGGCTACCGGCGGGTCGCCTGTGTCAGCGGGCCGCCCGGGGTGCGCACCGCCGAAGACCGGCTGGCGGGCTACACCGACGCCGTCGGCGAGGCGAACGCGCTCACCAGGCGTGCCGAGTTCCGCGCCGAAGGCGGCAGGCTCGCCGCGCTCAGCCTGCTCGACGAGCCCGAACCGCCGGACGCACTGCTGATCGGCAACAGCACGATGGCGATCGGCGTCCTGGAGGCGCTGGCTTCACGCGGCCTGCGATCGGGGCAGGACGTGGGGATCGTGTCGTTCGACGACGCGCCGTGGACGACGCTGATCGACCCGCCGCTGACGGTGGTCGCGCAGCCGGCGAACGAGGTGGGCAGGGTCGCCGCCGAACTGCTGCTCGCCCGCATCGGCGACAGCACGCGCAAGGCCACGACGACCACGCTGCAGGCGAAGCTGATCGTGCGCCGGAGCTCACGTCGCGACTGACCCGGGTACACGACGTGCCTGGGCGACCGGTTCGCACCGGCCGCCCAGGAACGCCCCACCCCCTTGTTCCCCCAAGCCGGCCCCACACCAGCCGGGTTCTCCGAAGCGGTGGGAAGAAATCGTTTACCTTCCGGACGGTAAATTCCCGCTTACCACCTGTCAAGCCGAAGTCCTGGACAAGCTCGCCCGATGCGGGCACACTATGGCGATATTCCCTACTGCACGTGTTTGATTCCGTGCACTCTGTATTCGTCTCTGGTGAATTCACCCACGAAATCGAGATGAGACCGCACGAACCCGCACAGACGCGTTACCCTAGGCGCTATGTCGATAGCGCTCGAGAACGTTCTCGCCAAGGCGGGCCTGAAGGCCGACGCCAACGAGTTCCTGAACCTCGTCGAGGACGCGGCGCGGAGGCTGACCCCACCGAACCCCGACCCGTCGCACTACTTCTCGGCGGACCAGCGGGCCGCGCTCACCGACGTCGGCCTGGACCTCTCACCCCGCGGCGAGGACGAGCCGGACTTCCGTGCCCGCACGGTCGCCGCGCACGCCGTGCTCGCCGATTCCGCGCTCAGTGTGCTGGAAGCGGCGAAAACGCTGGGCGTGGACGACAGCCGTATCCGCCACCGCCTGAAGGAGGGCAGGCTCACCGGCTGGAAGGACCAGGGCTGGCGGTTGCCCGCCTGGCAGTTCGCCGGCTCCGGGGTGCTGCCCGGCCTGGAGGTCGTGCTGCGTGCCGTCCCCGAGGACCAGCCCGCGCTCGTCGTCGCCGCGTTCATGAGCACCCCGCAGGCCGATCTGGTGATCAACGATCACCCCGCGACCCCGCGCCAATGGCTCCTCTCCGGCGGCGATCCCGAGCACGTCGCGAGACTGGTGGCCACGCTGGGCTCGCCGTTCTGAGATCCTTGCCCGACGACGGAATTTCAGTCGGGGGTAGGCCGTAGGCTGACCCCATCGAGCAAGATCACCCGACAAGGACGGACGACTCCCGAGGTATGGCCCGGCTCCCCCTGCCGCCCGCACGCTCTGTCCTGGTCAAGGAGCTGCACCGCACCAACGACGTGGTGACGGTGCACCCCGGCACCAGGCTGGTCAGGATCTTCACCGCGCACGGCAACCACCCCCAGCAGTGGAATTCGTTCCGCTACAGCGGCCCGCTCCCGCACGGCCGTTTCGACCCGCAGACCCCCGGACGCGGCGGTCGCCCGGTCACCGACCCCGGCAACGGTGTCCTGTACTTCGGGCTCACCGTGCGCACCAGCATCGCGGAGGTCTTCCAGACCACGTCCACGGTCGACCGCAAATCCCGCGGCCCGCGGCTGGTGGTCGTCCGGCCGACCCGCACGCTGCGGCTGCTCGATCTCGCCGGCCTGTGGCCGACCCGCGTCGGCGCCTCGCAGGAGATCTCCAGCGGCCCGAAGAAGATCACCCAGGCCTGGGCGCGCGCCATCCGCGCCGCGTTCGGCGACCTCGACGGGGTCTGGTACCGGTCGTCCATGGACTCCGGCGGCCCCGCGCTCGCCCTGTGGGACCCGCCTGCCGGGAACTCGCTGCCGATCGCGCCCGACGTGCTGCTCCCCCTGGACCATCCGGGGCTCGACGTGCCGCTGGGCCGGGTCTGCGAAGAGCTGAACTACACGCTGCTGAGCTGAGCGAAGCGTCCGCGCTGGCTATTCTGGTCCCTGTCGGCGACGGGGAGGGGCGCTTCGTGAACGATCATGAACACACGGTCGGCAGCGGTCTGAGCGCGACGCTCGGCGGGATCGCGCGCACGCTGCAGGCCGAGCCGGACGTCGAATCCACCCTCGCGGCGATCGTGAAGGCGGCGTTCGATCACGTCCCGGGCGCGGAGTACGCCGGGATCTCCCTGATCGAGCCAGGGGGCCGGATCCGGACTGTCGCTCCGACCGCCGCCGTCGTCTCCACGATCGACGAACTGCAGTACGAAACCCAGCAGGGCCCGTGCCTCGACGCGATCGCAGAGCACCAGATCTTCCGGACCGGCGACCTGACCTCGGAGTCGCGCTGGCCGGAGTTCACGCCGAAGGCCGCCGAGACCGGCGTGCGGTCGATGCTGGTGTACCGGCTGTTCGTCACCGATCAGACCCTCGGCTCGCTGAACCTCTACGCCCGGGCACGCGACGCGTTCGGCGATCAGGCCGACGACGGGCGGCTGTTCGCGACCCACGCCGCCATCGCGCTCGCCGGCGCGCAGACCGAGGCCCGGTTGCACGTCGCGGTCGAGAACCGCGACGTGATCGGCATGGCGAAGGGCATCCTGATGCAACACCACGACATCGACGCCGTGGGGGCCTTCCGGTTGCTGGTCGAGTCGTCCCAGAACACCAACATCAAACTGCTCGACGTCGCGGCCTGGGTCGTCGAGCACCGCCGCGAGTTGTAGCCCGCGGCGGTGCCGTGATGACACTCAGAGGTGGCGGCCCCACCACTGAAGCACGGCGTCGAACCGCTGCACCCGGTGCCGGGGCAGCCCCGACCGCGTGAGTTCGTGCCCCTCGCCGGGGAACAGGAGGAACTCGGCCGCGACGCCGTTCTGCCGCAGTGCCACGTACATCCGCTGCGCCTGCTCCAGCGGGCATCGCCAGTCCTGCTCGGAGTGCACGACCATGAACGGGATGTCGATCTTCCCCGCGTAGGTCAACGGGCTGCGCTTGCGCTGCTCGTCGGGGTCGTCACCGACGTAACCCCCGGCGAAGAACCAGCCGATGTCGGAGCTGCCGACGAACGAGTCCCAGGCGTTGACCGCGCGCTCGCTCCACGCGGCGCGGAACCGGCCGCCGTGATGCGCGGCGAGCCAGCTGGTCATGAAGCCGCCGTACGAGCCGCCCATCACGCCGACGCGGTCACTGTCCAGGTTGGGCAGTTCGAGCGCTTTGTCCAGCAAGGCCAGCAGGTCGTCCGCGTCCACGGTGCCGAAACCGTGCACGATGCTCCGGCCGTGGCTTTCGCCGTAGCCCGCGGAACCGCGCGGGTTCCCCAGCACGACGGCGTACCCCGCGGCGGCGAGCACCTGCGCCTCGTCGAAGACCTTCCACTCGTACGGCGCGAACGGTCCACCGTGGACCATCAGGACCACGGGATGCGGCCCGTCGCCCTCGGGCCGGACGATCCAGCCGTGGACCGGATAACCGTCGGGAGCGGTCGTGTCCAGTTCCTCCAGCGGCAGGATCCCGGTGTCCCGCAACGCCTTCGAGTAATCGGTGAGCACGCGCGGTGCCCCGTCCGACAGCAGCGCGACGTCACCGGAACTCTCGGGCGTGCCGATCACCGCGACGATCCGTTCGCCGTCGACGGCGAACGTCTTCACCACGGTGCGCTCGCCTGCCAGGTGCCGCAACGTCTTCAGCTCGGCCAGGTCGGCGGAGAAGGGGACGGCGCGCAGCTCGGCGGCGCCGCGGGTGCGGACCACGACGAGGACCTCGTCACCGAGGACGACCGGCGGGCTCGCCGCGTTGTCGCAGTCGACCGTTTCGACGTCGGTCAGCCGCCGAGGGGACGACGGCTCGGCACCGGTGGGCCATGACGCTTGCCAGAGCCCGGTGTTGCGGGCGATCTCCTCCTGCCCGGAGAACTCGGTGCCGTAGAACAGGATCGAACCGTCCGGCGCGACGACCGGCCGGTCCGCGGTGCCCAGGGACCGGACCAGCAGCCGGGGTTCACCGCCGTCGGCGGGCACGGCGTAGACGTCCGAGCGGACGGTGTCTTCGGCGGCCCAGTCGCGCGGGGCGGTGATCAGGACGTGCTCGCCGTCGTCCGTCCACGAAGGATGATCGACGTCGGCCCGGTCGTCGGTCAGCGGCGTGAGCTCGGCGGGCTCATCGTCGTCGAGCGCGGCCGCGGTGTCCACGACGAACAGACGTTGTGGACGGTCGTTGAGGAAACCCGCGTCGTCGACGCGGTAGAAGAGGTTCTTGATGTGCCGCGGCGCTTCTTCAGCCGGCTCCGGCGTTTCGCCGTCCGCGTTCTCGGTGCCGTAGCGGCCCGGCTCCGGCACGCGGGCGACGAAGGCGACGCGGCGGGAGTCCGGTGCCCAGACCGGTGCGCCCGCGCCGAGGGGGAGATCGGTGATCCGCTTCGCGTCGCCGCCTGCCGCGGGCATCACGTGCACCTGCGGCTTGGCCACGCGCCCGGAGCCCTCCCCGGCCCGGAGGAACGCGACCCACCGGCCGTCCGGGGAGATGGCGGGGGCGGAGTCCTTGGCCCCGTGGGTCCAGGGACCTTCCCCGCCACCGCCGAGGTCGACCTTGCGCAGGCCGCCGCGGTAGCTGTTCGTCTTCAGATCAGGCCTGCTCACGGCGGTGAGCAGCAGGTCGCCGTGCAGCGCGAGGATGCCGGGGACCGTCAGGGCTTCGATGTCAACGGGACGCACGGCCCCGACGGTACCCGATCCTTAGCAGCTCTAACTACTGATCGAAGATTCCTGCTCAGCGGCTTCCAGCTTCTTCGCCTTCGCGAGGCTGGCCAGCGTCGTCACGGTCAGGACCACGACGATGACACCCAGGGAGACCCAGTTGTTGATGTCCAGCCAGTCCGGGACGACGTGGTACTCGTGCAGCGCGTGCAGGAACAGCTTGGCGCCGATGAAGGCGAGGATCACCGCGAGACCGTAGGACAGGTACACCAGCTTGGTGACCAGGCCACCGAGCAGGAAGTACAGCTGGCGCAGGCCCATCAGCGCGAACGCGTTGGCGGTGAAGACCAGGAAGGCCTCCTGCGTGATACCGAAGATCGCGGGGATCGAGTCGACGGCGAACAGCAGGTCCGCGCTGCCGATCGCGACGATCACCAGGAACATCGGGGTGATCCAGCGCTTGCCGTCCTTCTTCACGAAGGATTTGTGCCCGTGCCACTCCTCGGTGACCGGGAAGAGCTTGCGCACCCAGCGGGTGAGCGCGTTCTCCTCGTATTCCTCTTCTTCGTCCTTGTTGCGGACCATGCTGATCGCGGTCCAGATGAGGACGGCGCCGAAGAGGAAGAAGACCCAGACGAACTGCGCGATCAGCGCGGCGCCCACGGCGATGAACACGCTGCGCATGGCGAGCGCGAGCAGGATGCCGATCAGCAGCACGCGGTGCTGGTGGATCGCGGGCACCTTGAACGACGTCATGATGATCATGAAGATGAACAGGTTGTCGACGCTCAGCGAGTACTCGGTGATGTACCCGGTGAAGAACTGGACCCCCGGGTCGTGTCCGGCGAACACCCAGACACCGACGCCGAACGCGACGGCCACGGCGATGTAGAAGATGACCCACCGGGCGGCTTCGCCGGTGGTGACCTCATGCGGCTTGCGATCGACGATGACCAGGTCCAGCGCGATGAGCGCGAGCAGGCCACCGACCGTGGCGATCCATAGCCACAGGGGAACAGACATGTATCCAACCCTCCGGATAGTGCACAGCAGCAACTAACCGGAGGTCTCTTCC
This sequence comes from Amycolatopsis keratiniphila subsp. keratiniphila, assembly GCF_001620365.2. Taxonomy (GTDB): domain Bacteria; phylum Actinomycetota; class Actinomycetes; order Mycobacteriales; family Pseudonocardiaceae; genus Amycolatopsis; species Amycolatopsis keratiniphila. The sequence goes on along the minus strand of NZ_LQMT02000013.1, from coordinate 267,394 downwards.
GCCGGTGCGAAACCGGCCGACGGTGCCGGGGGCCTGCGAAGGCCACCGTGCTGACGACACCGCCGCGAAGGAATACTCCCCTCACAGCTGGTCCAGTTTGACCTGTCTGTACGTCCGACGCCAGTTAAGGTTGCCCTTGTCACCAAGATGATGGCGTAACTCCCGTCACACCCACCTCTTTTCCTTCTTCGAGTACCCGTTCCGGTGGCGGTTGAACGTCACGCTTGTGTGGTCCCTGTGTGCTGGAGGAGCGACTCTCAGGTTCGGTGAAATACGGTCATTCCGTGCCCCGAATCCCGCTCCCTCGCACGCGAGGCGCGAAGCTCATCGCGCTCGCCGCGGTCGTGGTGGTCCTGGCCGCCGCGGCCGTCGTGTGGACGAACAGCGATCCCGCTCCGTCCGCGGTCGAAACCCAGGACGCGACCCTCGATCTGCCCGAAACGCCGGGCTCTTCCGAGGTCGTCAAGATCGACACGACCACGTACCTGCCCGAACAGACCCCGGCCCCGGCCGTGCTGCTCGCCCACGGTTTCGGCGGTGACAAGAACAGTGTCGCCACCGAAGCGCGCGAGCTCGCCGACAAGGGCTTCGTCGTGCTGACCTGGTCCGCACGCGGTTTCGGCCGCAGCACCGGGAAGATCGCGCTGAACGACCCCGACCGCGAAGTCGCCGACGCCCGGAAGCTGATCGACATCCTGGCCGCTCGGCCCGAGGTCCTCAGTGAGAACGGCGACCCGAAGGTGGCCGTGTCCGGCGCTTCGTACGGCGGTGCGCTTTCCCTGCTACTCGCGGGGACCGACAAGCGCGTCGACGCGATCGCGCCGGTGATCACCTACAACGATCTCGCCCAAGGTCTCTTCCCGAACGCCGCTTCTCCGGCCGCGCCGAACGCCACCACCCCGGCGGCGGGCGCGTTCACCGCGGACGGCGTCTTCAAGAAGTCGTGGGCGGGCATCTTCTTCTCCGCCGGTTCCGGCGCGGCGCAGACCGGCTCCCCCGCCAACGACGCCCCCGAAGCCGGGGACGAGACGAGCGAATCCGGTGCGGCACAGGGCACGGGCGCGGCGGCGGCCGCGGCGCAGTCGCTGCCGCTCGGTGGCCCGAATGGACAGCGCCCGCCGTCCGGCCCCGCCGACCCTTGTGGACGGTTCACCGCCGAGGTCTGCCAGGCCTACACCGAACTCGCCACCACCGGGAAGGCGAGCCAGAAGACCGTCGAGCTGCTCCGCCGGGTCTCCCCCGCGTCCGTGACGGACAAGATCACCGTGCCGACCCTGCTGGTGCAGGGCGAAAGCGACACGCTGTTCGGCTTGGACCAGTCCGACGCGACCGCCCGGCAGATCTCCGCCGCGGGCGGCAAGGTCCGCACGATCTGGTACACCGGCGGCCACGACGGCGGGAAGCCGGGACAGAAACTGCGCGCGCAGATCGCCGACTTCCTCAAGTTCTCCCTCACCGGACAGGGCACCGACCCCGGCACCGGGTTCAGCTACGACATCCAGGGCACGCTGCGGGCGAACGGCGCCCCTTCGGTCCGGACGGTCAGCGCCCCGGCGTACCCGGGAGCGACCGGCGACGCCACCGAGCGACGGCCGTTCACCTTGGCGGGCCCGGCTCAGCCCGTCGTCCGGCCCGCCGGCGGTAATCCCGCCGCGGTGAGCGGGATCCCCGGTTTGAACGGAGCGGTGGCCGGCTCGTCCCGGCTTTCCGGACTGTTCAGTCTCGACCCGCCGGGGCAGGCCGCGCAGTTCGCGACGCCGCCGCTCGACGCGCAGACGATCGCGGCCGGTTCCTCGACGGTCCGGCTGCAGGTCTCCGCGGATCCGTCCGCCGGGGTTCCGCAGAAGGAAGCCGTCCTGTTCGCGAAGCTCTACGACGTCAACTCCGAAGGCGTCCGGACGCTTCCGGCCAACGCCGTCGCGCCGTTCCGCGTTTCCGGTCTCCCCGCCGACGGCAGCCCGGTCGAGGTGACGGTGACCCTGCCGGGCATCGTGCGGCCGCTGGAGGCCGGGCATACGCTCCGGCTGGTCGTCGGCACGACGGACCAGGCGTTCGCGACACCGGTCGAGCCGGCGGTGTTCCGCATCGGGCTGGCGGATGGTGGGCGGCTCGCCGTCCCGGTCGTGCCCGGCAACTCCGTCGGTGCGGGTGCGCCCACCGCGCAGCTGCTCGGGATCGCCGGGACGCTGCTCGCGGGGATCGCGATCACGGTGATCGCCGCGTTCCGCCGCCGCCGCGCGCACGACGTCGACGAGAGCCTGGCGAAGACACCGCTGGTGATCGAAGGTCTGCGAAAGGCCTATGCGGGCGGTTTCGTCGCGGTGAAGGATCTGTCCTTCCGGGTCGAACCCGGCCAGGTGCTCGGCCTGCTCGGGCCGAACGGCGCGGGCAAGACGACGACCCTGCGCATGCTGATGGGGCTCATCACGCCGACCGCGGGCACCATCCGCGTGTTCGGCCATCTGATCGCGCCCGGCGCGCCGGTGCTTTCCCGGATCGGGTCCTTTGTGGAGGGTTCGGGCTTCCTGCCGCACCTGTCCGGCAAGGAGAACCTGGAGCTGTACTGGGCGAGCACGGGACGCCCGAAGGACAAGGCGCATTTCGCCGAAGCACTGGAGATCGCCGGGCTCGGCGACGCGGTGAACCGGCGGGTCCGCACCTACAGCCAGGGGATGCGGCAGCGGCTCGCGATCGCGCAGGCGATGCTCGGCCTGCCGGAGCTCATGGTGCTCGACGAACCGACCAACGGGCTCGACCCGCCACAGATCCACCAGATGCGCGAGGTGCTCCAGCGCTACGCGGCGACCGGGCGCACCGTGGTGGTTTCGAGCCACCTGCTGGCCGAGGTCGAGCAGACCTGCACGCACGTGGTCGTGATGCACCGCGGCATGCTGGTCGCCTCGGGTGAGGTCGGCGAACTGGCCGCGTCCAGCGGCGAGGCGACGTTCCGCGTCGACAAGCCCGTCGAAGCGGCCGAAGCGCTGCGAAAGGTCGGCGGTGTTTCCGGCGTCGACGTCGACGGGGAACTGGTCCACGCGGATCTCGACGGTCTCGCGCGCGCCGAGGCGGTCGCCGCCCTCGTGCGGGCCGGGGTCGCGGTCGAGCAGGCCGGGCCGCGGCGGCGGCTGGAAGACGCGTTCCTGCAGCTGGTCGGAGAGGACTCGAAGGGTGAGTAAGAGCAATGGTTCCGGCCCGGCGACCCGGGCGGATCACGGCGTGCACACCGATCCGGCGGCACTGCTGGAGCTGACCGAGGTCGCGTCGCACGAGCCGACCGAGGTCGGCCCGGACGGGGCGGTGGCGGGCTACCGCGCCGACCGGACGCTACGGCTCGGCGTCGAACTGAAGCGGCAGCTCAAACGGCGGCGGACCCAGCTGATGCTGGGGTTCGTCGCGCTGCTGCCGTTCATCCTGGTGATCGCGTTCGAGATCGGGCAGGCCAACCCGAACCGCCGCAGCGGCGGCTTCGTCGACCTCGCCACCGCGAGCGCGCCGAACTTCGTGGTGCTCGCGCTGTTCGTGTCCGGGACGTTCCTGCTCCCGATGATCGTGGCGTTGTTCTACGGCGACACGATCGCGAGCGAGGCGTCGTGGTCGAGCCTGAAATACCTGCTCGCGATGCCGGTCCCCCGGCATCGGGTGCTGCGGCAGAAGGCGATCGTCTCCGGCATCCTCTCCGCGGTCGCGTTGATCCTGCTGCCGCTGGTCTCGCTGGTGGTCGGCGTCATCTGGTACGGCGCGGGCGACGCGATCAGCCCGACCGGGGACGCGGTGTCGTTCGGCGACAGTCTCATCGCGATGGGGCTGGCGACGGTCTACATCATCCTGCAGCTGGCGTGGGTGGCCGGGCTGGCGATGCTGCTCTCGGTCGCCACCGACGCCCCGCTGGGCGCCGTCGGCGGCGCGGTGATCGTCGCGATCGTCTCGCAGATCCTCGACCAGATCACCGCGCTCGAAGGGCTGCGGGACTATCTGCCGACGCATTTCGCGTTCTCGTGGATGGATCTGATCTCGACCGACATCGACTGGACGAACATGGCCAACGGCATGTTGTCGGCGGCGTTGTACGGCACGGTGTTCTTCCTCCTCGCCGGCCGCCGGTTCGCGACGAAGGACATCACCAGCTGAGAGCGTTTTCGCACTGAACAAACGACCGGGGTCCACCGGGAAGACGAAATCCTCTTCCCTGGTGGGCCCCGGTTTTCACTGGCCGTGGCGACCTTCACCCATTAGCGCCGGTAACCGGTGTTTCATGCGCATGAGAACATCGGTTTTCCGATCATCGACTCATTGGGTGAAATGTTCCCATTCATCTTCGCCGGACCTCCGGGAAATCCTTATCTTCAGTGCGAAGGTGCCGACGCGAGAAGAAAGCGGGGACGTCACCATGACCCAGTCAGTCGAGACTCCGGTCCAAGAATTCTTTCTCGATTGGACCATGACCGCCGGCAAGGGCGGCCGGGTCGGATTCGCCGTCTCGGGCCAGGTGACGCTTCTCGACAACAATCGTTTCTACAAGATCGACGGGGTCCTCTACATCTCCGAGGGCAGCACCTACTGCCGTGAGATCGGCAACCCGCATCTGTTCGTCCGCCGCAACGGCGTCGAGGAGAGCGGCAGGCAGTGGGGCTGGGAGACCATCTGCAACCGCAAGTCGTGCAGCAGGCTGTGCTCGATGGACGCCTACTTCGTCCGCACCGGCTACTGGGCACCCGCCGACCGCGCCATCCAGCTCAGCATCGGCGCCGAGACCGGCTGGAACCGCAAACGGTCCTTCAGCCCGACGGTCACCGTGCGCCTCAAGGATTAGCGGTCCACTGTAGATCCTCGACGGCTCGGGTACGGTCGGCCCATGGCCACCTCCTCGATCCGCGTGGACGACGAAGGCGGGATAGCCGTCGTCACCCTGCAGCACGGCAAGGCGAACACCCTCGACACGGAGTTCTGCCAGGAACTGATCGTCCGGTTGGAAGACGTGCAGCTCGGCGGCCATCGCGGTGTCGTGCTGACCGGTACCGGCGGCATCTTCTCCGCGGGCGTCGACCTGCGCCGGGTGCACGACGGCGGCCCGGGATATCTCGAGGACTTCCTGCCCGCGCTGTCGGACGCCTTCCTCTCGGTGTTCGGTTTCCCCGGTCCGGTGGTCGCGGCCGTCAACGGTCACGCGATCGCCGGCGGGGCGGTGCTCGCCGCCGCGTGCGACCGCCGTGTCCTCGCCGACGGCCCCGGCCGGATCGGGATCACCGAACTGCTCGTCGGCGTGCCGTTCCCGTTGGCGGCGCTGGAGATCCTGCGCTCCGGATTCGGCGCCGACATCCTGGCCGAACTCGCGTTCCTCGGCGAGACCCACCTTCCGGCGGACGCGCTCCGGCTCGGCCTGGTGAACGAGGTGACCGCGCCCGGGAACGTGGTCGAGCGCGCGGTGGAGGTGGCCCGACAACTCGCCGAGATCCCGGCGGCCGCGTACGCGCACACGAAGGCGCAGCTCCACCGGCCGTTCCACGAGCGGATCGCCGAACACCGCACCGGCGACGACGCCCACGTCCTCGAACTGTGGAGCTCCCCCGAAGCCCGTGCGGCCATCAAGGCCTACGTCGACAAGGTGCTGCGCGGCTCGACCGGATAGGCGATTGCCCACCGGCGGTGACTCTGTGAGTATCCGACCGCTCAACAGGTCCCGATGGGGAGGGCATGGATGCGGAAGCTCACGGCCGCGTGGTCGGTTCTGGCGACCACCGTTCTCGCACTGGCCGGGCTGACCCCGGCCGCGCAGGCGGCACCCGACGACATCAAGGAGGCGCTCGGGCGGATCCCCGGGCTGACCGTCGTCTCGGAGAACCCGGCGCCGACCGGATACCGGTTCTTCAAACTCACCTACACCCAGCCCGTCGACCACCGCAGGCCCGGCGGCGGCACCTTCCAGCAGCGGTTCACGTTGCTGCACAAGGAATTCCGCTCGCCGACCGTGGTGTACACGAGCGGGTACAACGTCTCTCAATCGCCCAACCGCTCGGAGCCGACACAGATCGTCGACGGCAACCAGCTGTCGATGGAATACCGCTTCTTCACCCCCTCACGACCGGACCGGCCGAACTGGGGCAAGCAGCTGACGATCTGGCAGGCCGCCGCCGATCAGCACCGCGCCGTCGAGGCGTTCAAGCGGCTCTACCCAGGCAAGTGGCTCGCGACCGGCGGCAGCAAAGGCGGTATGACGGCGACCTACTTCCGTAGGTTTTTCCCGGACGACGTCGACGCGACGATCCCTTACGTCGCCCCCAACGACGTCATCAACTCGCACGATCGCTACAACGCCTTCCTGGCGAACGTCGGCAACGATCCGGCCTGCCGTTCGGCCCTGAAGGCGATCCAGCGTGACGTGCTGACCCGGCGCTCCGAGTTCGCGGCGCTCGCCGCCGCCGACGCGGCCAAGAACGGCTTCACGTTCAACACCGTCGGCTCGGCCGACGTGTCGCTGGAGATCTCGGTGATCGACTCGTACTTCGCCTTCTGGCAGTACCAGAGGCAGTCGGACTGCGCGACGATCCCGAAGGCGGGCGCCCCGGCGGCCGAGGTCTACGCCTGGTTCGAACGCGTCGAGAGCCTCAACACCTACTCCGACCAGAACCTCGAGGTCTACGTCCCGTACTACTTCCAGGCGGCCTACCAGCTCGGCGCCCCCGAGTCCTACGAGGGCTATCTCCGGGATCTGCTGCGCTACCCGGGCTCCAACGTGTCGCGGACCTTCGTGCCGAAGTCGGTCGACATCCCGCGATTCGACCACCTGGCGATGCCGGACATCGACTTCTGGGTGAAGTCGCGCGGGAAGCGGCTGATGTTCGTCAACGGCGAGAACGACCCGTGGAGTGCGGAGCCGTTCAAGCTCGGCTTCGGCACGAAGGACTCCTACAGCTACACGGTGCCAGGCGGGAACCACGGCGCCCGGATCTCGCAGCTTCCCGCCGAGCAGGCGGCCGAAGCGACGAACACCGTGCGGCGGTGGGCCGGTCTGCCTCCGGTCTCGCCGGGTGTCAGCACGCGTTCGGCGCCCGCCGGTTTCCCGGACTTCGACGCCGACCTGACCATGCTGGAACGCCGTCGCCTCTGATCCCCTCACGCGTTTCGTCCTCTGAATGCGGTACTTGCACACGCAAGGATCGCGTCCAGAGGACGAAACGCGGGGTCACTTGATGCCGGCCGCGTCCATTCCCCGGAGCTCCTTCTTGAGGTCCGCGACTTCGTCACGCAGCCGGGCCGCCAGCTCGAACTGCAGGTCGCGCGCGGCCTGCATCATCTGGTCGGTCATCTGCTGGATGAGGTCGGCCAGCTCGGCACGCGGCATCCCGGCGACGTCCTTGTCCGCGAGCATCCCGGAGCTGCGGACGCGGTCTCCCTGCTCGGGCTTCTTGCCGCGCGAGGAGTTCCGGCCCGAACCGCCGACGGCGACGGACTCCGTGTCCTCGGCCTCGCTGTACACGCGGTCCAGGATGTCGGCGATCTTCTTCCGCAGCGGCTGCGGATCGACACCCCGCTCCTCGTTGTAGGCGACCTGCTTGGCGCGGCGGCGATCGGTCTCGTCGATGGCGTGCTGCATCGAGTCCGTGATCTTGTCCGCGTACATGTGCACCTCGCCCGACACGTTTCGCGCCGCGCGGCCGATCGTCTGGATCAGCGACGTGCCACTGCGGAGGAAGCCCTCCTTGTCGGCGTCGAGGATCGCGACCAGCGACACCTCGGGCAGGTCGAGACCCTCACGGAGCAGGTTGATGCCGACCAGCACGTCGAAATCGCCCGCGCGCAGCTGCCGCAGCAGCTCGACCCGGCGCAGCGTGTCCACCTCGGAGTGCAGGTACCGCACCCGGATGCCCAGCTCCAGCAGGTAGTCGGTGAGGTCCTCGGCCATCTTCTTGGTGAGCGTGGTGACCAGGACGCGCTCGTCCTTCTCGGCCCGCTCGCGGATCTCGTGCACCAGGTCGTCGATCTGGCCCTCGGTGGGCTTCACGACGACCTTCGGGTCGACCAAGCCGGTGGGGCGGATGACCTGCTCGACGAACTCGCCGCCCGCCTGCCCCATCTCGTACGGCCCCGGCGTCGCCGACAGGTACACCGTCTGCCCGATCCGGTCGCTGAACTCCTCCCAGGTCAGCGGCCGGTTGTCGACCGCGCTGGGCAGCCGGAACCCGAAGTCGACCAGGTTCCGCTTCCGCGACATGTCACCCTCGAACATGCCGCCGATCTGCGGGACGGTCTGGTGCGACTCGTCGATGACCAGCAGGAAGTCGTCCGGGAAGTAGTCGATGAGCGTGGCGGGCGCCGACCCGGCGGCCCGGCCGTCGATATGCCGCGAGTAGTTCTCGATGCCGGAGCAGAACCCGACCTGGCGCATCATCTCGATGTCGTACGCGGTGCGCATCCGCAGCCGCTGCGCCTCGAGCAGCTTGCCCTGCTTCTCCAGCTCGGCCAGCCGCTCCTCCAGCTCGGCCTCGATGCCGCGGATGGCCTTCTCCATCCGCTCCGGGCCCGCGACGTAGTGCGTGGCCGGGAAGATGCGGACCTCGTCGACCTCTTTCACGATGTCGCCGGTGAGCGGGTGCAGGTAGTACAGCTTCTCGATCTCGTCGCCGAAGAACTCGACGCGGATCGCCAGCTCCTCGTACGCCGGGATGATCTCGACCGTGTCGCCGCGGGCGCGGAAGGTGCCGCGCGCGAAGGCGATGTCGTTGCGCGTGTACTGCACGTCCACCAGCGCGCGGAGGAAGACGTCGCGGTCGAGCTGCTCGCCGACCTTCAGCTTCGTCGACCGGTCGAGATACGACTGCGGCGTGCCGAGGCCGTAGATGCACGAGACACTCGCGACCACGATGACGTCCCGCCGGGACAGCAGGTTCATCGTCGCCGAGTGCCGCAGCCGCTCGACGTCGTCGTTGATCGACGAGTCCTTCTCGATGTAGGTGTCCGTCTGCGCGATGTACGCCTCGGGCTGGTAGTAGTCGTAGTAACTGACGAAGTATTCGACCGCGTTGTGCGGGAACAGCTCCCTCAGCTCGTTCGCCAGCTGCGCGGCGAGCGTCTTGTTCGGCGCCATGACCAGCGTCGGGCGCTGGACGCGCTCGATCAGCCAAGCCGTGGTCGCCGACTTGCCGGTACCCGTGGCACCGAGCAGCACGACGTCCTTCTCGCCCGCGTTGATCCGGCGTTCGAGCTCGTCGATGGCCGCCGGCTGGTCACCGGCGGGCTTGTACTCGCTGACCACCTCGAACCGGCCGCCGGTCCGGGGGATGTCCGTGACGGGGCGGAAGTCCGACTGGGCGAGCACGGGGTGTTCGGATGCGAAAGCCACGGGAACCAGAGTAGGCGCTGGGTCCGACAGTTTCCGTTTCGCCTGGTCGGATCAGCAGGAACAGTCACAACAGTTACAGCAGTCACAACCGTCGCAGTTGTTGCACGCCGCCTCGTGCGGCTTGCCGCTCCACGGCCCGGGGAACGGGTCGCGGCAGCAGAACTGACACGAACAGCACATGTAGGTGGCCACGGCGCAGCCGAAGAAGAAACCCCTCGGCTTCGGCGGGACCCGGAACTTCGGCGTCCAGCAGCAGCCACCCTGGCCGTCGGTCGGCGCGCCGCCGTGCTTCCGCTTCTTGTTCGGCGGCTCCTGCGGCGGGCCTCCGCCACCGGGTGCGCCCTGCGGCGGGACCGGCCCCGGTGGCGGCGCCTGGTGCCCACCCTGCGGGTAGGGCTGCTGGGGATAAGGCTGTTGCCGATACGGCTGATGGGGGTGCTGTTGCGGCCGGGGTCCGGGCCCGATCCAGCCCGGCGGCGGCTGCTGGGGGCCGTGCCCGTGACCGGTGAGGTTGTGCCCGAAGGAACGTCGCACCGCCTGGCGCAGTTCGTGCACCAGCAGCGCGTGGACGAGCTTCGGCTGGTCGAACTTCACTTCGCGAAGGGCGAGCTCGACACCGAGCACGGCGTCGTCGCACAGGCGTCGCGCCTCGGCGAGGCCGGTGCCGGTGGCCGTCAGCGGGTTCCACGCCCCGGCGGCCTCGTCCTCGGCGAGGTCCTCGACGGCGTCGAGCAGGTGGGCCGCCCTGCCGAACAGGCGCCCGGCCTCGGCCAGCGGCGCGGCGTTCTCCGGACGGCCCGCGATGACCGCGGTGTGCGCGAACGCGGCCGCCGTCGCCAGTTCGGCGGGTTCGGTGGCGAGCACGGCCGAATCACCCAGGTGGAGGGCGCGTTCGATCTCGCCCTGCCGGTCGACTGCCTCGGTCAGGACCGCCGTGTCGAAGCCGATCCGGGTGCCCGTGCGGCTCCCCTGGTCCGCCCAGCGCGTCGCGACCCGCCTCGCGGCGAGAGCGACGGAACGCCGCGCGAAAGCGCCGTCCCGGTCTTCGACGTGGTCGCTGATCTTGGCCGACGCCAGCACCAGGGAGACCGCCGCCGCGAGCTGGGCACCGCCGCCCTTCGCGACCGACGTTCCCTTCATCGCCCGAAGCGGGCAAGGGCCGGCGTCGCGCCGCCCCTCCGCACGCGGCGACTGGGCTTCGACGAGCGCCGAGATGATCAGGCCGTCGTAGTTCGTCACCATTCGGGCGAGATGTCCGTGTTCGTCGCGCAGTGCCAGGCAAAGACCGCAGAGATGGGCGAGCCAGTCCGCGTGCAGACCAGCGGAAAGCCGATGGCGGCACGGCCTGATGATCCCGAACATACGTCGACTCCCCACTCACCCCTATGGCGGAACCAGCGCACCTTATCCGGCCGGGCGGCGCCACTCCCACGGAACCGCGAAACCGTGATCGTCCACCCGGTTGGGCGGTGTTCGCGGGCGTCGGCTCCTTCCAAGATGGGCGCATGACCGCGCTGCATCCGCCGAAGGTCGAGTACTTCGACCCGGCCGCGAAGACCAACACCGACCCCAAGGGCGTCGTGAGGGACGTCGAGGAATACCGCGAAGAGCCCTTCGGCCTCTACATGGCGCGGCCGACGCCGGGGCGGGCGCAGTTCCACTATCTCGAGTCCTGGCTGCTGCCCGATCTCGGCCTGCGGATCACCGACTTCTGGTTCAACCCCGGCCACGAACGCGATCAGGACTTCTACCTCGACGTCGTCGACATCCGCCGCGACGACGGCGTCTGGGTGGCCACCGATCTCTATCTCGACCTGGTCCTCCGGGACAAGAAGTCCGTCCAGGTGATCGACACCGACGAACTCCTCGCCGCGGTCGTCGCCGGGCTGGTCTCCCCCGCCGACGGCGAACGCGCGCTCGAGGTCAGTCATGCGACCGTCGACGGGCTGGCCTCCCACGGCCACGACCTGCGCGGCTGGCTGTCCACAAAGGACATCACACTCGGCTGGCGACGGCACTGAGCCACCGGCATCCATCGTTCGGTTGATCTTCGCTCATCCTTTGGAAGAGACGGATTCCGACCGGCCGATGGATACCCGGCGGGGCTCCCCTGCGGGACTCTCGATCACGGAGTAACCGATCGAGAGGGGGCGGATACCCGTGGTCATCGAGGCCGAGGGGCTCCGGGAACGCGCGGAGGCCACACCGTTCGCGAGAGCACCGGTGCTGGCGATCGCCGGCGCGATGGGGGCGGTTCTCGCGGCGACGGCAGGGCGATACGGCTATTTCGGCGACGAGTTGTACTTCCTGGCGGCCGGTCGGCATCTGGACTGGGGGTATGCCGACCAGCCGCCGCTGTTGCCGCTCCTGGCCCGGCTGATGGACGGATTGGGCGCCGATTCGCCGTTCGTCCTGCGGATCCCGGCGATGCTGGCGATGGTCGCCGGCGTCGTGCTGACCGCGCTCATCACCAGGGAACTGGGCGGTGGCCGCAAAGCGCAGACGATCGCGGCGGCGGCGTTCGCGGTGTCCCTCCAGATGCTGGGCAGCGGGCACTACCTGGCGACCAGCACGATCGACCCGTTCCTGTGGACGCTGCTGATCTGGCTGTTCGTCCGGTGGACGCGGACCCGTGCGGACGGGCTGCTGGTCTGGAGCGGCGTGGTCACCGGATTCGCGCTGAACACGAAGTTCCTCATCGGGGGCTTCTGGCTCGTCGCGCTGATCGCAGCGGCGGTGTCCGGGCCCCGCGACCTCGTCCGCCGTCCGGCGCTGTGGTGCGGCGCGCTGATCGCCGCCGCGATGATCGCGCCCACGCTCGTCTGGCAGGCCGCGAACGGATGGCCGCAACTGACCATGGGCGCGGCGATCTCCCAAGAGGTCTCGGCAGGCTGGGGCGGGCGGGTCACGTTCGTCCCGACACTGGTGCTCAGCGCCGGGATTCCGGTGGGGATGGTCCTGGTCGGCTATGGGCTGTGGCGGCTGCTGCGGTCCGAACGCCTGCGGCCGTACCGTTTCCTCGGCTGGACCGCGCTCGGCGTCCTCGCCCTGTTCCTGCTGGCGAACGGGCGCTACTACTACGCGGCGGGGATGTTCGCCCCGCTGTTCGCGGCCGCGGCGGTGGAGATCGAAGCGGGTCAGGCGTCGAAGTACTGGCGCTGGGTCGCCACCTGGCCGGTGTACGTCGTGGCCGCGCTGGTCGCGATCCCGCAATCGCTCCCGGTCCTCCCGCGGGCGGCGCTGGCGAGTGCCCCGGAGTGGGCCCGGCCGGTGTTCGCCGTCGAGGAGATCGGCTGGCGGGAGATCACGGAGTCGGTGGCGCGGGCGTACCGGACCGCGCCCGATCCGGCCCGGACCGGGATCGTGGCGGCGAAATACTGGCAGGCGAGCGCGATCGACCATTACGGACCGGAGCTCGGGCTCCCGTCGCCGTCGAGCCCCAACCGCGGCTACGCGACGCTGCCGAGGCCGCCGGAATCGGCACGGGACGTCCTGTTCGTCGGGAACGACCCTTCGGGGCTTGTGCCGTACTTCACGCGGATCCAAGAGGTCGGTGCGCTCGACAACCGGGCCGGGATCACGAACACGAGTCAGGGCATGAAGATCTGGCTGGCCACCGGCAGGAACGGGCCTTGGGACACGGTATGGCCGAAGCTCACGGACTGGGGGTTCTGATGCTCCAGCGGTCCTCTCACGACCGACGCGCCACGCCGGTGGCACGTAAGGTGCGAGAGGACCGGCACCCGAGGGATCTGCGAGGAATGGATGGAAGCCGCCCCCGCGGCCGAAACACCGACCGTGTCCAGTGCGGCGTTCGCCCGGCTCCCGGTGGGGCTGCTCGCCGCCGCGGCCACGGCGGTCCTGCTGGCGACGGCGTGGCGCTACGGCTACTTCGGCGACGAGCTGTACTTCCTCTCCGCGGGCAAGCGGCTGGCCTGGGGTTACGCGGATCAGCCGCCGGTGCTCCCGTTCCTGGCGCTGGTGATGGACACGCTCGCGCCGGGCAACGTCTTCGTGTTCCGCCTGCCCGCCGTCCTCGCGACGGCAGCCGGTGTCGTGTTCACCGGGCTCATCGCCTACGAGATGGGCGGGGACCGCCGTGCGCAGACCCGTGCCGCCGCCGCGTACGCGATCTGCGGGCAGTTCCTCGGCAGCGGGCACTACCTTGCCACCTCGACGATCGATCCGGCACTGTGGACGCTCATCGCCTGGCTGCTCGTCCGGTGGATGCGGACGCGTGACGACAACCTGCTGCTGTGGCTGGGTGTGGCGACCGCCGTCGCGCTGAACGTCAAGCTCCTCATCGCGACGTTCTGGGTCGCGGCCGGGATCGCGATCGTGCTCTTCGGGCCCCGGGATCTGTTGCGCAGGCCCAAACTCTGGGCAGGCGCGGGGATCGCCGCGCTGTCGATGGTGCCGACGCTGTGGTGGCAGGCCGCGAACGGCTGGCCGCAGCTGGAGATGGGCGACGTCATCGCCCACGAGGCCACCGGCGGCTGGAGCGGGCGCGCCGGGTTCCTGCCCGCCCTCCTGACCGGGGCCGGGCTCGGCATCGGTGTCGTCGGTGTCCTCTATGGACTCTGGGTGTTGTCGTTCTCGGCCAGGCTGCGCGCGTACCGGTTCCTCGGCTGGACGACCGTCGGCGTGATCGCGCTGTTCATCCTGTCCAACGGCCGGTACTACTACGCAGCGGGCATGTTCGGCGTCCTGTGGGCGGGTGCGGCGGTCCACTTCGGACAGTTGAAGCCGTCACTGTGGTTCCGCTGGATCCCGACTTGGCCGGTGTTCCTGCTTTCCGCGCTGTACACCCTCCCGTACGCGCTGCCGGTGTGGCCGTCCGCCTGGCTCACCCAGGGCCGGGACGTACCGCGCCCGGCGTACGCGCTGGAAGAGATCGGCTGGCCGGACCTCGCCCGTTCGGTCGCCGACGCCTATCACCGGCTCCCGCCGGAACAGCGGGAGCGCACCACCCTCGTCACGGCGGGCTACTGGCAGGCCGGAGCGCTGGACCGGTACGGCGCCGACTACGGGCTGCCCGCCGTGTACAGCCCGAGCCGCGGGTTCTGGTACTTCGGGCATCCACCCGAGACCGCGGACAGCGTCCTGTTCGTCGGGCCGGATCCGGCGCGGCTGCTGCGTTCGTTCACCGAAGCCCGGATCGTCTCCCGCGTGGACAACGAGGCCGGTGTGCGCAATGTGAGCCGCGGAATGCCGATCTGGCTGCTCACCGGCCACACCGAAACCTGGGCGGCGGCGTGGCCCACGCTCCGGGAATTCCGGGTTTGACCTGCGCTTACGGGGTCCAGCCGGTCGATTCCGCCCAGGCGCCGGCACGGGTGAAGGCGGCGTCGACCCAGACCTGCTTCTCGTCGGTGTACTGCTCGACAGTCCCGTCGCCGGCGTGTTTCGCGGCCATGGCGGTCTTGACCGCCGCGTAGGCGTCGCGTTCGCCGGGGTTCTGCCGCAGCCATTCCGGGAACAGCAGCGCGAGCCGCCAGGCCGGGGTCTCCTGCGAGCGGACGTGCAGGTTGACCGGACGGCGAGGGTCGCCGCCGAAGTGGAACCGCTTGGGCCAGGTGCCGTCTTCGCCGTGCGCGTCGTCGTACCACTCCCCTTCCGCCCGCGGGAACCCCGCGTCGGAGAGCGCGTCCGCCAGCTCGTCGGCCTTGTCCAAAGTGGACACCGTCAGCTGGAGATCGAGGATGTCCTTGGCGGACAGCCCCGGCACGGACGTCGAGCCGATGTGATCGACCCGCACGGCGTTGTCGCCTGCCACCACGCGGATCCGCGCGAGCGCCCGCTCGGCCTGCACGGGCCACGTCTCGTCGTACGGGGCGATCTTCGGCGACATCGGCGCCCGCGGCTTGCGGAGCCGCACGTTCGCCTCGAACGGGGTCAGCCGGTCCGCCCACAGCGCGTCGACCTCGGCGAGCACGATGTCGGGCGCTCCGCTGTTATCGAACCACACGTCGGCCACCGCCCGGCGCTGATCGGTGGTGGCCTGTGCCTTGATCCTGGCGCGCGCGTCCGGTTCGGCCATGCCGCGGGCCTCGACCAGGCGGCGGACCCGGACCTCCTCCGGCGCGTCGACCATGACGACGAGGTGGTACATCGGTGCCAGCCCGCCCTCGACCAGCAGCGGGATGTCGTGGACGATGATCGCGTCCGGCGCGGCGGCCGCCATCAGTTCGGCGGTCCTGGCGCCGACCCTCGGATGGACGATCGAGTTCAGCCGCTTGCGCGAGTCCTCGTCGGCGAACGCCTTCGCGGCGAGCGCGGCCCGATCGAGGGTGCCTTCGGGGCCCAGGATGTCTTCCCCGAATGCCTCGACGAGCTCGGTGAGCCCCGGCGTCCCCGGCTCGACGACCTCCCTGGCGATCTTGTCGGAGTCGATGAGGACGGCGCCGTGCTCGGAAAGCCGGTTCGCCACCGTCGATTTTCCGGCGCCGATCCCGCCGGTCAGGCCCACACGCAGCATGTCGATCAGCCTAGTGGCGCGACCTGGGGTGACCGCGCAGGGTCACGAGATGTACGCAACCGGCACAGACGGATGCAAAAGGCAAGTTCATAGTGACGCGTTACACGACCTTTATGGGTGACACGCCGGGCGGTTACGCCGCATCAGGCGCCTGATTGCGTACCGTGCGCGGCGAAGGTAGCCCACACGGAGGAAAGATGGCAGACGGCAAGCACGTCGGAAGGCACCGGCTCGGAACGCCGGGCCTGGTGCACTGTGTCCTCCATCGTCCCGTGGCCGAGGCCCTCGCCGAATATCGGCGCACGTGGCTGAGCGCGCTCCTGGTCCCGGCCAAGCACAGCTTCGCCGGACTCCGCCGCAAGGCCCGCGCCGCGGCGCTCGAACGCGTCTGGGTGCCGGCCGTCCGGCCCGCCACCTCCTGACGCTCTTCCCTCCCCTACCGCATTCAGTCCTCTGGATGCGGTAGTTGCGCGTGCAAGGAACGCATTCAGAGGACTGAATGCGGGCAAAGACAGCGGCCCCGGTCCGTGTGGACCGGGGCCGCTGTCTGTCAGCTACTGGCTGAGCGCCTGGATCACGCGCCGCCCGACAGCTTCTCGCGGAGAGCCGCGAGCTGCTCGTCGCTGGCGAGCGTGCCACCGCTCTTGGCCTCGGCCGGAGCGGAGGTGTAGCTCTGCTCGCCCGAGTCGCCGGAGGTGACACCGGTCGCGGCGTCGGCCGCGGCTTCCGCGTCGGCCTCGGCGGCCTTGACGACCTGCTTCATGTGAGCCTCGTAGCGGGTGTGAGCCTCGGCGTACTGACGCTCCCACTCCTCACGCTGCTTGTCGAAGCCTTCCTGCCACTCCTGGGTGTCCGGGTCGAAGCCTTCGGGGTAGATGTAGTTGCCCTCGGCGTCGTACTCGGCGGCCATGCCGTACTGAGTCGGGTCGAACTCGGTCTCCGGCGTGACACCCTCGTTCGCCTGCTTCAGCGAGAGCGAGATGCGACGACGCTCGAGGTCGATGTCGATGACCTTGACCATCACGTCGCCGTTGACCTGGACGACCTGCTCCGGGATCTCCACGTGGCGCTCGGCCAGCTCGGAGATGTGCACCAGGCCCTCGATGCCCTCCTCGACGCGCACGAACGCACCGAACGGGACGAGCTTGGTGACCTTGCCCGGCACGATCTGGCCGATCGCGTGGGTGCGGGCGAACTGACGCCACGGGTCTTCCTGGGTCGCCTTCAGCGACAGCGAGACGCGCTCGCGGTCCATGTCGACGTCCAGAACCTCGACCGTGACCTCCTGGCCGACCTCGACGACCTCGGACGGGTGGTCGATGTGCTTCCAGGACAGCTCGGAGACGTGCACCAGGCCGTCGACGCCACCCAGGTCCACGAAGGCACCGAAGTTGACGATGGACGACACGACGCCCTTGCGGACCTGGCCCTTGGCGAGCGCGTTGAGGAACTCGCTGCGCACCTCGGACTGGGTCTGCTCCAGGTAGGCACGGCGGGACAGGACCACGTTGTTGCGGTTCTTGTCCAGCTCGATGATCTTCGCCTCGAGCTCGCGGCCGACGTACGGCTGCAGGTCGCGCACGCGGCGCATCTCGACCAGCGACGCGGGCAGGAAGCCGCGGAGGCCGATGTCCAGGATGAGGCCGCCCTTGACGACCTCGATGACGGTGCCCTTGACGGGCTCGTCCTTCTCCTTGAGCTCCTCGATCGTGCCCCAGGCGCGCTCGTACTGCGCACGCTTCTTGGACAGGATCAGACGGCCTTCCTTGTCCTCCTTCTGGAGAACGAGGGCTTCGACCTCATCGCCGACGGTGACAACCTCAGCCGGGTCGACATCGTGCTTGATGGAGAGCTCGCGCGAGGGGATGACACCCTCGGTCTTGTAGCCGATGTCGAGCAAGACCTCATCGCGATCGACCTTGACGATGGTTCCTTCGACGATGTCGCCATCGTTGAAGTACTTGATCGTCTTGTCGATCGCAGCGAGGAAGTCTTCCTCCGACCCGATGTCGTTGATAGCGACCTGCTGGGGCCCGGCGGGGGCGGTCGGGGCGGTGGCGGTGTCGGTCGTCATTAGGCGGGTTGCTCCGGTGGATGGGAAGTAGTGGGTTTGCAGTTAGGGCACCATGGGCTCTTCCGACATGAGGCGACCGCATAAGCAAACGTCCACAGGGAACGACCGCGAGCATCACCGCATCCGGTACGCGACCCCCTGACCCGGACGCTGAGCGAACCGGGGGAAAGAGTAGCGCGAACCCACTGCGCTAACAGATATCCTACGCGGCCCCCTGTACACGGCACAATCAGGGTCGCCCCCACGATCACGGCGGGCGGATAAGCTGTGCCGCGAAGCCCTGACCTGGGGAAAGGATATCGGTTTTGAGCCAGCAGTCCGTCGCCGAGCCCGATCGGCACGCACAGGCCGAGGAGCGGCTCGGCACCGCGGGGGTCGCCTACCGGGCGGTCTCGGCGCCGGAAGCGACCGCCGCGAACCTGGCGTGGTGGGACGCCGACGCCGACGACTACCAGGCGACCCACGGCGGATTCCTCGGCGACGCGGACTTCGTCTGGTGCCCGGAGGGCGTCCGCGAGGCCGATGTCGCGCTTCTGGGTGAGGTCGCCGGCAAGCGGATCCTCGAGGTCGGCTGCGGACAGGCGGCCTGCTCGCGCTGGCTCGCCGCACAGGGCGCCGAGGCCGTGGCGACCGATCTGTCGGCGGGCATGCTGCGGCACGCGAGGGAGGGCAACGACCGGACCGGCACCCCCGTCCCGCTCGTGCAGGCGACGGCGGAGTCGCTCCCGTTCGCCGACGCGAGCTTCGACGCGGCCTGCTCGGCTTTCGGCGCAGTGCCGTTCGTGGCGTCGGTGGACGTCGTGTTCGCCGAAGTGCGCCGGGTGCTCCGGCCGGGTGCCCGCTGGGTGTTCTCGGTGACCCACCCGATGCGCTGGATCTTCCCCGACGATCCCGGACCACAGGGCCTCACCGTCACCCAGCCGTACTTCGACCGCACGCCGTACGTCGAGGTCGACGAAGAGGGCGTCGCGACGTACGTCGAGTATCACCGCACCCTCGGCGACTACGTCCGCGCGCTCTCCGACGCGGGCTTCGCGCTCACGGATCTCATCGAGCCCGCTTGGCCGGAGGGTCACACCCGCACCTGGGGACAGTGGAGCCCGTTGCGCGGCAAGCTCTTCCCCGGCACCGCGATCTTCTGCACCCAGCGGGGATGACCCCGGCGGAGGAACGGCAGCGGGCGCGGTTCGCCGCGCTCGACCCGTTGCTTCCGCCGCCACCCCCGCTCCCGCCGGGCGATCCCCTCGAAGCGGGCGGCGCGACAGGGACGATCACGCATGTGCGGTTCGCGGCGGGTTCCTGGCAGCGGCTCTGGAGCCCCGCGCATCTGCAGATCCTGTCCGCCGTCCTCCCCCTCGACGCCGTCGCGGGCATGAGCGCGTTGCTTTCCGCCTGGCGCGAGCGAATCGCGCTCGCCGACACCGGACCGGATTCGTCGTGCACGGTCACCTGGCCCAGCCGTGACGCCGCGGTCTCGCGGGCCCTGCTCGACCACGGGCTCGCGCCGCAACTGGCGCTGGCCGTCCGCGCGCCCGCGGCGGGGGAGGCGCATTCCGTACCCGGCGTGACCATCCGCGAGTCGACGCGGGGCGACCTGGAGGAGATCGTCGACCTCCGGTTCGAGGAACTCCGCTACACCTCGCTCGTCGGTCACGGTGTCGTCCGGCCCGGCGCCAAGGCCTTGCTGGCGGAAGAGGTCCGGCGGGGCCTGCAGTTCGGCGGCCGAATTTGGATCGCCGAAGAGGAAGGGCTCACGGTCGGGATGGTGACCGGTGGAAAGCGCTCCCCGATCCCCGGTGACGCGCTCGCCGGACGCCTGCCGCCGGGTGAATGGGGCTACGTCGGAACCCTCTCGATCACCGCGGCCGCACGGGGACGCGGGATCGGGCGCGCGCTGACCGCCGCCGTGCACGACGAGCTGTTCTCGCCGTCGCTGCGCGGTACCTTCGTCTCGTACAATCCGGCGAATCCGCTGTCCCCGGTGTTCTGGCACCGGCAGGGTTATCGTCCTCTGTGGACGACGTGGGCGGCCGCCCCGGCCGCGGCCCTTCGGTAGCGGTGCCCGGCGCGGTCGACCCTGGGGACGGGATGGAAATCGAGAAGACCTTGTTCGACGCGCACCGCGCCCGGTTCGCGTCGATCGACAGGCTCCTGCCCGAGGCGGCGCCGCCCCCGGTCGCCGGCGAACGCGTGGACGCGGCCACCGCGGCGGGCGTCCAGGTCACCGGAGTGGTGCAGCGTCAGCTGCACGGCCCGGACGACGTCCCCCTGCTGTGGTCGGCCGCCGACGTGCGCCAGCTCTTCCCGTTCACCGGGGACACCGGCACCGAGGGCATGGACGTGCTGCTGCGCGCGTGGCGGACGTGGATGGACGCCGAATCCCCCGGCGAGGACTCGTCCTGCGTGGTCAACTGGCCGAGCCGGGACGCCGAGGCGATCCGCGCCTTCCTCGACCACGGGCTGGTGCCGATGTCCGCGCTCGCCGTGCGCACCGGGAGCCACCGGGATTCCCCTGCCACCGAAGGCGTGGCCGTCCGCAGGGCGCGGCGTGAAGACTTCGACACCGTGCTCGCGATGGCCGTGTCGACCCACGACTACATCGGCCAGGTCGCCACCCGGCATCGTCCGAACGCCGCCGAACTGCTCGCACCGGCACTGGAACGCGCGCTCGACAAGGACGTCCCGCTGCTGTGGCTGGCCGAACGGGACGCCCGCATCGCGGCGTTCGCGCACGGCGCGTGGATCACCTCGTCGCCGGGGTCGGCCGAGGCCGAACTGCTCCCCCACGGCCGCTGGGGCTACGTCAACAACGTCGTCACCGTGCCCGGCCTGCGCGGGAGCGGACTCGGCCGCACACTGATGTCGGTGGTGCACAAGGAGTTCACCGCCGACGGCGCGGACGGCACCTATCTCTACTACAACCCGACCAACCCGCTCTCCTCGGTGTTCTGGCACCGGCAGGGTTATCGTCCACTGTGGACGTCCTGGGAGGTCCATCCGGCTTCGGCCCTGCGCTAGTCGTCCGGTTTGCGGGGGTTTCGTCACTCTTGTGTGTGACGTGAGCCCCCCAAGGTTGTGCGCCTCCCAGGTCAGGGCTAACTTTTGAACTGACCAGTCAGTTCAAAAGTTCCACGAGTCACCGACCTGGGAGTTCTTCGTGCGGGTTCAAGCCGACAGGGTGTCCGTGACCGGACCTCACGGCACGTTGCTGTCGCCTACTTCGCTCACCGTCTCGGGCGGTGAGCTGGCGCTCGTGCACGGCGAGCCGGGGGTCGGCGTCACCGCCTTCGGGCTGGCGCTGGCAGGCAGGCTGAAGCCCGCCACCGGGACGGTGACCGTCGAGGGCGGTGACCCGCACAAGGTCGTCGCGATCGTCGACTCCCCCGGCGTGAGCGAGCCGGACGGCGCGTTGTCGCTGCAGGTCGTCGTCGGGGAGGAACTCGAACTGGCGAAGCGCCCGGCGAACAAGGCCGCCGTCGCGAGCTGGCTGGCCGAGCACGACGCCGCCGCCTTCGCCACCACCCGCTTCGAGAACATCGACCCGGTGACGCGCACCCGGCTGCTCACCGCGCTCGCCGCGGGCCGCGAGGGCGTCGGCGTCCTCGTGCTCGACACCCCGGACAGGCACACCAGCGACGTCGACAGCTGGGCGCGGCTCGCCCGCGAGCACGCCGAGCGCGGCCTCGCCGTGATCGTGCTGACCGCCACCACCCCGGTTTCGGCCCTGCCGGAGAAGCCCGCCCGCTGCGGTGCCCTCGAGCAGCCCGACCCCGTGCGCTGCGCGCCGGTCGAGACCGCTGAGATCGAAGAGACTTCAGGAGACCAGGAATGAATCCCGTCCGGATCGCCGCCAACGAGCTGCGCCGGCTGAGCAGTGGCACCCTGCCGAAGCTCGCCATGGCCGCGCTCGTCCTGGTGCCGCTGCTCTACGCGTCCTTCTACCTCTACGCGAACTACGACCCGTACTCGCGCCTGGACAAGCTGCCCGCCGCCGTCTTCACCTCCGACACCGGCGCGAAGGACTCGGCCGGCGTGGAACGCAACGTCGGCCGTGAGGTCACCGACGAACTGGTCAAGTCCGGCACGTTCCAGTGGCACGAGGTGTCCCAGGACGAAGCCGCGAAGGGCGTCCGCGACGACAAGTACTCGTTCGCGATCGGCATCCCGCGCGACTTCTCCACGGCGCTGCTGTCCTCGGGCAACTTCCAGCCCCAGCAGGCGACGATCACGCTGACCACCAACGACGCGAACAACTATCTGTCCGGGACCATCGCGAAACAGGTGGCCGAGCAGGTGCGCAAGACGATCGCGGAGAAGGTCGGCAGCGAGGCGGCGGACAAGTTCCTGGTCGGCTTCTCCACGATCTACGGCAAGATCCAGGAGGCCTCGACGGGTGCTTCGCAGCTCGCCGACGGCGTGGGGAAGCTCAAGACCGGACAGCAGCAGCTGGCCGACGGCGCCAATCAGCTCGCCTCCGGCAGCTCGCAGCTGGCGACCGGGCTCGGCACGCTGAAATCCAGTACCGCCCAGCTCCCCGCGCAGACCCAGAAACTCGCCGACGGCGCCGGTCAGGTCGCCGACGGGAACCAAAAGGTCGCCGACGCCGCCTCGCTCGCGGCGACGGCCTCCGGGGACATCCAGGCCAAGCTCGACGGCTACCGCACCCAGCTCGCGCAGGATCTGCGTGCCGCCGAAGTCCCCGAGGCGAAGGTGCAGGAGATCCTGAGCCGCCTCGACACCCTCCGGTCGCCGGTCGACCAGGCGAACACGAAGATCCAGGGCGCGAACAGTCAGCTGATCCAGCTCGCGTCCGGTGCCCGGCAGGTGTCCGACGGCGCGCACCAGCTGGCCTCGGCCACCCCGCAGCTCACCAGCGGTATCGCGCAGGCGGCCGACGCCTCCGCGCAGATCCGCGACGGCGCCGCGAAGCTGAACGACGGCGAGAAGACCGCGGTCAACGGCACGAACCAGCTCGCCGACGGCGCGGTGCAGCTGCGCGACGGGCTCGCGGCCGGGCTCAAGGAGATCCCGAACCCGGACGACCCCACCCGGGCGGCGACCGCCAACACCATCGCGGACCCGGTGGCGGTCAACTCCTCCGGCGTCGCCTCGGCCGGGACGTACGGCGCGGGTCTGGCCCCGTTCTTCATCTCGCTCGCGACCTGGATCGGCGCGTTCGTGCTGTTCCTGTTGCTGCGCCCGCTCTCGACCCGCGCGCTGACCGCCGGCGCGTCGCCGTTCAAAGTCGCGCTCGGCGGCTGGCTGTCCTCGGCGCTGCTCGGGATCGCGCAGGTGATCGTGCTGTTCGGCGCGGTGACCTGGCTGGTCGGCATCGACGTCGCGCATCCGTCCGGCGCGATCGGGTTCGCGGTGCTGGTGTCGCTGACGTTCACGTCGGTGGTGCACGCGCTCAACGCGTTCTTCGGCGCCGTCGGTAAGTTCCTCGGCCTGGTCCTGCTGGTGCTCCAGCTGGTGAGCGCGGGCGGCACGTTCCCGTGGCAGACCATCCCGGACGCGTTGTACCCGTTGCACATCGTGCTGCCGATGGGTTACGCGATCGACGGGTTCCGGCACCTGCTCTACAGTGGCGCCTCGATGGAGATCCTCGGTGACATCGGTGTCCTTCTCGCCTATCTCGTCGGCGGGATCCTGGTCTCGACGCTGGCCGCGCGGAAACGGCGCACCTGGACGGTTTCGGCGCTGAAACCCGAGCTGGCGTTGTGAGCCCCCGGGGCGAGGCGACGAAGCAGAAGCTGTTCGAAGCGACGCTGCGGCTGTCCGCCAGCCGCGGCCTCGTGGGGCTGACGGTGGACGACATCGCGGCCGAGGCGAAGGTCGCGAAGGGCACCGTCTACTACAACTTCGGCAGCAAGGACGGTCTTGTCGACGCACTGCTGCGCTACGGCGTCGGTGTGCTCGCGGACCGGCTGCGCACGGCGACCGGCGACGGCGACCCGATGGACGTGATCGAGTCGCAAGTGGACGGTGCGCTGGAGTTCATCGCCGAATACCCCGGTTTCTCGCAGATCCTGGTGAGCGAGATGTGGCGCACGCCCGGCACCTGGCACGAGACGCTGACGCTGCTGCGCGAGGAGATCATTTCGATCGTGCGCGAACAACTCCACCGGCTGGACGCCGCCGGGCGGCTGCCCGACGGCGTCCAGATCCAGACCGCCGCGGCGGGGTTGTTCGGCACGATGCTGGTGGTCGCGCTCGACTGGCAGGTCTTCCAGCCGAAACGGACCAGGGCCGACGTGCGGGAATCGGTGATGGTGCTGATCCGCGGCCTCGGGCGCTGACCCGTATCTCGCGTGATTGGGGGCGGATCTCGCGTGATTGGGAGCGGATCTCGCGTGACGGAGCGTGTTCCGGCTTCAATCACGCGAGTTCCGGCTTGGATCACGCGTCTTCGGTCTCCCGGGCCCACTTCAGCTTGACCTCGAAGTTCCCCTCCAGGCCCGTTTTCGCGATGACGGCACCGGCCTGCGCGGTCAGCTTGACGCCGAACTTGAGTTCGACCTCGTCCGGTCCCCTCGGCATCGACCGGAAGGCGTCCAGTGCCGCCGTGGCCGCGTCCTTCACGTTCGCGAGCGCCGCTTCGAAGGACCCCTTGGTGTCTTCGATCAGGTCGTCGCGCCGGGAGACCCGGGCGGTGCCGGGGACCGGGTCGATCTCGACGACCACCGAACCGCCGCCTTCGAGCGGGAACCGTGCCAGGTCGTTCACCGATGCTCCTCACTGTCCACAGGGGATTTTCAACCATTCGCCGGGTTGGATGCTCTTCTGGACGTCGTCGAGTTGTTTCAGCAGGATGTCCAGCCGGTCCCGGTTGCTCAGGTACTCCAGGACGGCGCGCTGGAAGGCGCCGGTCATCGTCGCGGGCATCAGGTCGGACGCGTCGAAGCACAGCGCGGACGCCGAAGTGATCGTGTCCGCGACCCTCCGGCTCACCTGGTCCGGATAGACGTCGAGACCGAGCTTCCGGTTGGCGGAAAACGCGTTCGCGCGCGGGATCGACGGCCAGATCCGCTGTGCCTTCTCCGAAGCGAGGAACTCCATCAGCTTTCGCGCCTGCGGGGTGTCCTGGAACATCCCGGCGAGGTCGGCCGCGACCTCGGAGACGTCGCGCCCCGGGAAGGAGAGGAAGTCGAAATCGGTACCCGGCTTGGGAAAGGTCCCGTCGGGACGCTTGAAGTTCTGGTAGCGGCTCATGATGAACGACGCCTGGTGTTCGAGCGCGCAGCCAGGCGGGTCGGTGAACATCGGCTTGCCGGCATCGCCGAAATCGGTCAGCAGCGCGGCCGCGGTGCCGCCGCGGATCGCGGCGGGTTCGAGCACGGAACCCCAGTCCAGCCAGGCCTGTTTGACCTCGGGCGAGCTCCACGCCAGCCCGCCGGACGCCCACTGCCAGTACTTCTCCGGCCCCGCCGCGTGCAGCAGGATGTCTTCGATCCAGTCGGTCCCCGGCCAGCCCGAGGTGGGCGGGGCGCCCATCCCGACACACCAGGGTGTGCCGCCCGCCGCCGTCAGCCCGGCGGAGTATTCGCGGAGCGCGGCGAACGTCGTCGGGCGGACCCCGGTCATCCGCGCCGGGTCGTACCAGATCAGGCTCTTGAGATCGGCCTTCACCGCGACCGCGTACAGCTGCTCCGTGCCGATCTTCTGCAGGGTGACCCACGGCGAACTGAAGGACCGCGTCACGGCGGCGGAAAGATCTTCGCCGAGCGGCAGCAGGTCGCCCGACTTCCGGTATTTCGCCAGCACCCCGGCGTTCGGCAGGACGGCCACATCCGGCGGTGTGCCGCGCTGGACGTCCGAAGCGAGCACCTGGTCGACGGCCCGGGTGCCTTCGTAGAGGTAACCGATCCCGGTCTCGGCCGTGAACGCGTCCAGCACCTGGCGGAAGGCCGTTTCCTCGCCGTCGGTCCAGGACGCGAGGACGACGACCGGTTCGTCCTCCGCCGACGCCGAACAGCCTGCCGCGACCAGCGACAGCGCCGTCAGCACGGAGATCAGGCGCTTCATGGTCGATACCGGTATTCGTCGATCCGGGCGTGCAGCCCGAGCAGGACGAGTCCGCCCGCGAGCAGGGTGCCCGCCGGGATCAGGAACTCGCGTCCGCCGGATTCGGCCGCGGCGGAGGCGTCGGCCGCCACCGCCTTCGCGCCGGCGGTGGCCACCCGGGTGTTGTCCGTCGCCAATGTCGTGGTCCGTAGCGCCCGCGCCCGGAACTCGTCGACGGTCACCCCGCATCCTTGCTCCTCGTCGCAGTACCCGGTCAGCAGCTCGGCGAGCTGTCGCTGACCGGCATCGTCGGCCGCCCGGATCTGCTGCGATCGCGCGGCGGCGACACCGTCGAGCCGCTCCCCGACCGAATCCAGCCGCTCGCGGCTGATCAGGGTGAGCACCAGGGCGACCCCGATGGCGGCGATCAGCACGGTCGCCACGAGCAGCGGGACGTTCGCCACGCGCCGGAAACGCTTCCGCAGGTACAGCTGGGTGAAAACGAGCAGCACCAGCAGGGCCAGCACCGGCAGCAGCCACAGCGGGAGCATCGCGAGACTCATCCCGGTGTCCGACAGCTGCCGGTTCAGCGCGTCACGTTGCCTGCCCTGCAATATTTCCAGCTCTTCCAGGACCCCGCCCGAAGCGTGCAGCAGCCGTGAGGCGTGCCAGAGATCGACCGCGCCCAGGACGGCGGCGTCCGGCTGACGGAAGTGCACGTCGGCCTGTCCGATGGAGCCCGAGTAGGCCGCGACCTGGCTTTCGATCACCTGAAGCGCGTTACCGCCCACCTCACCCGCCTGGTTGAACTCCGCGACCCGCGCGAGGCTCTGGCTCGCCAGCGCCAGCTGATTCGTGTACTCCTGCCCCGGCCCGGCGAGTTTCGCCTCACCGGAGGCGAAACTCGCGATCGCGGCGGCGTCGGCGGCCACCAGCGCCGCCCGCGCGGCGGTCACTTCGAGCACCGCCTGCGCGGTGCGGTCGCGGACGGTCTCCGCCGTGTTCTGGACGTTCTGGAACGCCCACAGCGAGACCACCAGTACCGCGAGGGTGAGTGCCAGCAGGGCGGTGCGGAGCCGGACCAGCCGCACCCGCGTGGCCGTCACGAAACCGCCTCGCCGAACGGTCTTCCGCAACCCACGCAGAAGTTCGCCCCGGCGGGCGAAAGCGCGGGACAGGCGGTGCAGGCGACCGGTGTTCCTTCGGGCATCGGCCGATCTTCCTGCGGAAGAGCGATTTCCGAAACCCTCGACGGGATGACGACGTGCAACGCGTGGCTGCGGGTCGCGTCCGGTCGCAGCCGCACCAGGCCTTTCTCCGCGTCGAGGATCTCCACGACCCCCGAAAGGCGGCCGAGGGTCTCTTCGTCGCCCGCGGCGGTGGCCAGGGCGACCGCGCGTCCCCAGTCCCGTTCGGCCCCGGCCCGGTCACCTCCCGCGTAGGCGTCACCGCCGGAGGTCAGCGCCTCGCCGAGATCGGCCTGCGCGGCGTACTTCGAGACCATCGGGTGAATCAGCGTCGGCGGGATCGGATCGCGTGTCCACCGCCCCGCGATGGCCAGCGCGTCCTCCTCGACCGCGGCTCCCGGCACCGGGACGAGTTCCGTCCACGCCAGCTGGCGGTCCTGTCCGTGGCTGGGTTCCAGGTCCGGGTCGAGATCCAGGATCAGCTGGTAGTCCCGCGTCTCGTCGCTCGCGAACGAACCGAGCGACAGCTCCTGCTCGCGGAGGCCGACCTCCCGGCATCGGTCGGTGAGGTCGTACTCGTCGGGGAACACCTGCTTGATCGACCGCAGCCTGCTGAACGGCATGGTGCCGATCCGCAGCCGGACCTCGGGCAGCACCTTCGTCATCGCGCTCTCGACCAGCTGCCGGAAATCGACGGCGAGCTTGTCGTCCTCGACGACGGAATCGACGTTCCCGCGCAGAACCCGGCCGATCAGGGTGAGTTCGGCGGGCTCCCAGCCGTCGCCGATCCCCCTGGCGTCGCAGACGAACCGGCCTTCACAGCTGTTCAGCACGGTCATCAGCTCGGCCCTGGTCTGCGAGTCGTTGCGGCCGTCGGTGAGGAGGATCGCGTGGCGGACGGCGTCGGGCACGCCGTCGAAGAGGTCGCGGGCCTTGGCGAGCCAGGCACCCATCGCGGTGCCGCCGACGGCCGCGAGATGCTCGACGGCGGCGCGTGCCTCCGCCCTGGTCCGGTCGGAAGCGGTCACCAGACCGTCCTCGGCCGGGTAGATCATCTTCGCGCGGTCGGTGCCCTGGATGACGGCGAACCGCACGCCGTCGGGGAGGACGTCGATGGCCGCCGCGGCCGCGCGCCGGGCCTCGCCGATCTTGGTGCTGGGGAAGCGCATCGAACTGGAACAGTCGATCATCAGGACTTCGGCGGCCGTCCTGGACACGGCCGCCTCGCCGCCGCGGGAGACGACCCGGACGATCGCGGTCATCGTCCGGTCCCCCTCGGCCAGGAACTTGTTCTGGTGCACTTCGAGGCCCAGACCCGGCTCCCCGCTCATCGCTCCCCTTTCACACCAGCGTCACCGGTCTCACCGAGTTCGCGAGATCGATCAGCACGTCGTGCGCTTCCGGCGAGGGCGCGTGATGGGCGAGCCGCCGGTACGACTTGTCCAGCACGGTGCGGGCACCCGTCTCGTCCGCGCGCAGGATCTTCCCGTCGGTGATCCCGTCCTGCCCGAGCAGCACCCCCGCCAGCCCGGTCTCGCGCACCGCCGTCACGAGCCGGTCGAAGGCGTCGCCGTCGAGGTCCAACGCGGTCAGGCGGACCACGGCGTCGTCGAGTTCCGCCGACGCCGGGAGGTCACCCGTCCCAGGCATCGGCGCGGACAGCACCCGCACGCCGGCGATCCGCGCCGCCTCGTCGTAGCGCGAGAATTCCGGGACCTGGTCGAGGATCTCGACGGCGGCCGCACGGTCGCCCCTGGACAGGCGGACCCGCGCGAGCCCGAACGCCGCGCTCACCTGCGCCCGGTCCCGCACCCACAAGGCGTCGTAGTACCGCTCGGCGGCGGCCGCGCCGTTGAGGTGCTCCTCGCAGAGCCCCAGCGCGAGTTTCGGCGGCTCCTCGCCGGGGATGTCGCGGTACACGGCGGTGAACTTCTCCTTGGCCGCGGCGAAGTCGCCCTCGCCGAGCGCGAGCAGGCCCCGGTGCCACGCCACCCGCCAGTCGTGGGCGGCGCGTTCCCCGAGCAGCCGCTCGGCCTCCGCCACCGCCAGCGTGCCTTCGATGACTGCACCGAGTTCCAAATGCGCCCGGCACCGGCGGAAGCCGACCTCCGGCGAACCGGGCACCTTGTCGAGCTTCTTCAGCAACCGCGCAGCGTCGGGTGCGCGGACGGCGCGGAGGAAGTTCGCCTGTGCGTCGTCCGGATCCTCCCGCGGCACCGGCAGCCCGAGGGCGATCTCCTCGGCGGACGGCCGCGCGCCGAGCGAGACGGCCGTGCCCCGCGTCCAGTGCTCGAGCGGCGGTGCCTGGCCGAGTCCCGCGTCGAGCAGCACCGCCCCTTCGGCGAACAACGTCGACGCGCCGGGCCGGGACTGCTTGTCCCGCAAGGAAAGGATCTCGCCGAGCACGCCATCGAGCTGCACCAGCATTTCGCGTGCGGTCGCGAACCGCTGTTCGAACGGCGCGGTCGCCCGGTCGAGGACGCGGAGGAACGATTCGATGCCGAACCGCACGCCGCGCGCGTCGGTGGTGACCGACCAGCCGTCGCTGGCCTGGAAGAGTTCCCGCAAGGTCACGCCGACGGTGTGGATGTCGGAGCGGACGGTGAGGCCGTGGGTCGCCCGTTCCCGCGGGGTCACCTGATAGTGCTCGGTGCCGACGATCGGGCTTTCGTCGTCGTCGATCTTGCGGATGGCGCCGAAATCGATGAGCTTGATCCGCTTCTCGCCGTGGATCACGTTGTCCGGCTTCATGTCGCAGTACAGCAGGCCCTCGCCGTGCAGGTAGTCGAGCGCGGTCAGGATCTCGCGCCCGTACGCCACCACGTGCTCGACCAGCAGCCGTCCCTCGCTGGAGTCCAGCCCGGCCCGGCCGCGGTTCTTGACCTCCCGCAGGGAAAGGCCGTCGACGAATTCCATCACGATGTACCGGAAGTCGTCGTGCTCCACCACGTCGAGGATCCGCACGATGTTCGGATGATCCAGCGCGGTGAGCACCTGGCTCTCGGTCTCGGCGATCCGGACGGCGGCGGTGTTGTTCGTGTTGATCAGGCCCTTGAGCGCGACGTACCGGTCGCCGAGCCCGGAATCCGTTGCCAGATAGACGAACCCGAGCCCGCCGCGCGCGACACAGCCGAGCACGTGGTAGCGGCCGTCGACCACGTCGCCCGCCGCGAGCTTGGGTGAGAAGGAGAACGGCGTCCGGCAGACCGGGCAGAACCCCTCGGCGGGCGCGGGCCCGCCACCGATCGAGCGGCCGACCGGGGTGGCCGTGCACCCGTGCTTGCCGCAGAACCGTTCCTCCTCCGGGACATGCGGCTCGGTGAGCAGGCGGCCCGCGACGTCCGGGAGTTCGACGACCGGCAGCGGGACCCGGTCGTCCGTGCCGGTGTGGCCCGCGAGCTGCTGGGAACGGGTGACCATCGTGCTGGTGATCCTGGTCGGCAGCTCACCGGGGCCGGGGATCACCAGGGTGGGTTTCTCCCGCGGCACTTCCGGTGTCCCGGGCGGCAATCCGCAGATCCTGCAGAAGCCGGTCTTGCCGAGCACACCGGGGCAGCCGTCCTGTCCGCAGGCCGTCATCCGTCGATCCGTTTCCGTACGGTGTCCGCGTACCGCTCGACGGCGGCCGCCGCGGCCGTCAGGTCGCACGGTCCTTCGAAGAGCATCCGCCAGGCGGGGGCGTAGGCGGCATCCAGTTCGACGTCTTCGACGAGCCCGCTGTTACGGGCCATTTCCCCGTACGCGTCGAGCCGGGCGCGCAGTTCCGCGCGCCGGGCGAGGTTCTCGTCGAGAAGACGGCGAAGGTCGCGAGCGCGATCGAGGGTTTTGGCCACGGCGCGCTCACAGACCGGAAGCTGTCGTTTCACCCAATCCGTGTCTTCGCCCCGCTCCGCCGAACGCAGTTGCGTCAACGCGCCCCGCAGCCGCCGCTCCTTCGGATGAACGTGCGGGACGTCGGAGAAGCGGGGTGAGTCGCTCGCGTTGTTCTTCTCCAGCTTGGCGAGTTCACCCAACCGGGTTTCCAGGAGGGCGAACCGGCCCTCGATGTCGTCCTCGTCCGCGGGCAGCACGTCCGTACTCGACCTGACCACGCTCACCCCCGGTGAGGTCGCCTCGCGGAACGCCAGCGCGAGCCGCAGCCCGAGTTCGTGCGCGCGCTGGGCCAGCGGCACGAGCACGTCGCCGACGAGTTCGTCGGGTTCGGCAGCTTCGTCGATCCCGTAGACGACCACGGTGCGGCCGGAGCCGTGACGGCCGGCGGGCGAATCCGCGGCGACGTCGAGCCGGTCGGAGATACGGCGGCGTACCTCGTCGGCGGTCTTGCCGATCGCGTCCACGGCGAGCGCGACACTGCCCACCGGCGGCACCGTCGGCCCCGTGTCGGTCCGGCCCGCGCCGCGTTCGCGGTCGGCGAGGACGACGGCGCGCCGCAACGAGCCGGCGACGGCGGAATCGTCCTGCCCCATGATGATCACCCGGACGTCGGCCCGGCCGTGCCCGCCGAGCCATCGGGCGAATTCGCGCGCGAACCGCGGATCGAGCGCGGGCGGCTCCGGGTACCGCACGAAACTCGGGTCGATCGCGGGGCTGCCTTCGGCCCAGCGGCGCAGTTCCGGCAGGTAGCCGAGCATGGTCTCGACGGGAATCATCCAGGAGACGCGGGCGGCCTCGGTCGCGTACCGGGTCGCGACCATGCCGACGACGTGGCCGGTCTTGTCCGCGATCACCGCGGATCCGCTGAAGCCGTGGGTGATCGGCTCGGCGTCGGGATCGCGGTGCAACTGGACGCGTTCGAGTCCGTGCCCGCCGTCGCCGACGACGGTCGCGAGCGACCACATGCCGTCCGAACCGCACGGGAAGCCGTAGGCCCGGACACGCTGGTCGTCTTCGAGGGCGGTCCGGTGAAGCGGGGCGCCGACGATCTGTTCCTCGGGGTCACGCAACCGGAGCAGCGCGATGTCCCCGCCGTCGTCGCCGATGGGCGCCGCCTGCGCGACGATCGTGGCGATTCCGGGCTCCACACCGGGAAGCGCCACGAAATCCACCGTGACACCGTCTTGGTCTTCGATCACGTGAGCGCAGGTGAGGAGATGTTCGCTGTCGAGCATGGTCCCGGCGCCCAGGATCCGCCCACGATGATCGCGCAGCCGCACCCGCCAGCGTCTGCGCTCGGAAGTCACGCGGAAGACCCTACCGATCGTGAGTGGTAATGACGGTCAGAACCGTCATTACCACTCACGAGGCCTAATGCGCGGCGTCGTTCCAAGACCGTCCGTATCCCACGGAGACCTCAAGCGGGACGGCCAGCTCGTACGCCGACCCCATTCCCTGACGCACCAACGCTTCCAGCTGCTCGCGCTCGCCATCGGCGACCTCGAGGACGAGCTCGTCGTGGACCTGCAGCAGCACGCGGCTCTTCAGCTTCGCCTCGGTCAGCGCCTTGTGCACGTTGAGCATGGCGACCTTGATGATGTCGGCCGCGCTGCCCTGGATGGGCGCGTTGAGCGCCATCCGCTCGGCCATTTCGCGGCGCTGCCGGTTGTCGCTGTTGAGATCGGGCAGATAACGGCGGCGGCCGAAGATCGTCTCGGTGTAGCCGACCTTCGCCGCGTCGCCCACGACCGAATGGAGGTAATCGCGCACGCCGCCGAACCGGGAGAAGTACGCCTCCATCTGTTCCTTGGCCTCTTCGGTCGAGATCCGCAGCTGCTGCGAAAGGCCGTACGCCGAAAGCCCGTACGCCAGGCCGTACGACATCGCCTTGACCCGGAACCGCAGCTCCGGCGTGATCTCCTCCGGCGGCAGCGAGAACGCGCGCGACGCCACGAAAGTGTGCAGATCCTCGCCGCTGTTGAAGGCCTGGATCAGGCCCTCGTCCTGCGAAAGGTGCGCCATGATCCGCATTTCGATCTGGCTGTAGTCCGCCGTCATCAGCTCGGCGTACCCGTCGCCGACGACGAACGCGTCGCGGATGCGGCGGCCCTCTTCGGTGCGGATCGGGATGTTCTGGAGGTTCGGGTCGACCGACGAGAGCCGTCCGGTGGCGGCGATCGTCTGCAGCAGCGTGGTGTGGATGCGGCCGTCGTCGGCGACCGACTTGATCAGGCCCTCGACCGTGGTGCGCAGACGGGTCGCGTCCCGGTGCTCCAGCAGATGCTGCAGGAACGGGTGCTCGGTCTTCTCGAACAGGCTCTGCAGCGCCTCGGCGTCGGTGGTGTAGCCGGTCTTGGTGCGCTTGGTCTTAGGCATGCCGAGCTCGTCGAACAGGATGACCTGCAGTTGCTTCGGCGAACCGAGGTTGACCTGCTTGCCGATGACCGCGTACGCCTCCTCCGCGGCCTGCGTCACCCGGCTGAGGTAATGCGCTTCCAGATCGGTCAGGTGCTCGATGTCGACCGCGATACCCGCCGCTTCGAGCCCGGTGATCACCTGCAGCAGCGGCAGTTCGAGCTCGGCGAGCAGCTGCGCGCCGCCCAGTTCTTCGAGCTCCTTGGTCAGCGCGCCGGCGAGCTCGGCGACCGCGCGGGCCTTGACAAGCTCGGCCTGGATCTCCTTCTGCTCCATGTCCTCGGCGCCGCCGTCGAGCAGCGAAAGCTGCCCGTCCCCGGTGTCGGCCTCGGACCGCAGCTCACGGTGCAGGTACCGCAGGACGAGATCGTCGAGCTCGAAGGTGCGCTGGCCAGGACGGACCAGGTACGCCGCGAGCGCGGTGTCCATGACGAGCCCGGCGAACGTCCAGCCGCGGGCCTTGACGGCGTGCAGGGGGACCTTGAGCTCGTGGCCGATCTTCTGGATCTTCTCGTCGGCGAGCCAGGCCGTGAGCGCCTTGTCGTCCTCGGCGTCCATCGTGGTGACGTCGACGTACGCGCCTTCGCCGTCCGCGGCCGCGAAGGTGATGGCCTTCAGGTCCGAGCGGACCGACGCACCGGTGGTGCGGAACGCCAGGCCGACCGGTTTGTCCGTGCCGGTGTGCGCGGACAGCCATTCCGGGAGGGCACCCGGCGCGAGCTTCGACCCGCTGACCTCGAAACCCTCCTCGGCCTCGGGCTCGGCGCTTTGCAAGGTGGCGAAGAGCCGGTCCCGCAGAACGCGGAACTCCAGCTCGTCGAACAACGCGTGCACGGCCTCGCGGTCCCACGGGCGCAGCTCGAGCATGGTCGGGCCGAGCTCCAGCTCGACGTCACGGATCAGCTCGGTGAGCTGCCTGTTCAGCATCACCGCGCCGAGGTGCTCGCGCAGCGCGTCGCCGACCTTGCCCTTGACCTCGTCGACCCGGTCGACCAGCTCGTTGAACGAGCCGAACTGCCTGATCCACTTCGCGGCCGTCTTCTCCCCCACGCCGGGGATGCTCGGCAGGTTGTCCGAAGGGTCGCCACGCAACGCGGCGAAGTCCGGGTACTGCGCCGGCGTGAGGCCGTACTTCTCCTCGACCGCCTCCGGGGTGAACCTGGTCATCTCGGACACGCCGCGCTTCGGGTACAGCACGGTGACCTGGTCGGTCACCAGCTGGAGCGCGTCACGGTCGCCCGTACAGATCAGGACGTCGAAACCTTCGGCGGTCGCCTGTGTCGTGAGCGTGGCGATGATGTCGTCGGCTTCGTAGTTCTCCTTGGTCAGCGCCGGGATGCCGAGGACCTTGAGCACGTCCTCGACCAGCCCGACCTGGCCCTTGAACTCGTCCGGGGTGCTGCTGCGGTTGGCCTTGTACTCCGCGTACGTCTCCGACCGGAACGTCTTGCGCGAAAGGTCGAACGCCACCGCGAGATGGGTCGGTGCCTCGTCGCGCAGCAGGTTGATGAGCATCGAGGTGAACCCGAAGACGGCGTTCGTCGTCTGCCCGGTCTTCGTCTTGAAGTTCTCCGCGGGCAGCGCGAAGAAGGCGCGATACGCCATCGAATGGCCGTCGATCAGCAGCAGTTTGGGCCGCTCGGCCTGTGCGGTGGCGGGTGTGGCGTTGGCAACGGTCGTGTTCTCACTCGGGCTCACGGGAGCGAGTCTAGGGTGAGGGTCTGACAGTCCTACCTGTCGTGTCGTTTGCGGCCTGTCGGCGGAGCTGCTCAGACCCCCTTGGCGCAGGAACCCGCCTGGCCGGAGGCCCCGCGATCGCGGCGGCAGGGCGCCCCTGGGCAGGACGTGAGTAAAACTCGATAACGTGCGCCCTGGCGACGCGATCGTGGTCGCGGGTTCACGAATGTTTAAGGAGCTCTGCGTGACCGAACAAGCCCTCGAATCCTTCGCCGGGATCGACCCGGCCTTCGCCGGACAGCAGCTCAACGACAAGCTCGGGCTCGAGATCAGCGAATTCGGTCCCGAACGCGTCGTGGGCAGCATCCCGGTAGAGGGCAACCTCCAGCCCTACGGCCTCCTCCACGGCGGCGCGAACGCCGTCGTCGCGGAGGCGCTCGGTTCGATGGTCTGCGCGCTCAACGCCGGCACCGACAAGGCGACGATGGGGCTCGAGCTTTCGTGCACGCACCACCGGGCGGTCCGGTCGGGGCGGGTGACCGGTGTCGCGACGCCGGTGCACGTCGGACGCGGGACCGTGACCGCCGAGATCGTGCTGACCGACGACCAGGGGCGCCGGTCGTGCACCGCACGGCTGACCTGCGTGGTGCGGGAGCGGCCGCCGGGCGCCTGAGCCGTCCGGCCCTCCGAAGTGTCATGAAAGGGTCGTTCAGGACGTTTTTCGTCCTGAACGACCCTTTCATGACATAGGCGACCGCCGCGGGTGGGCGCCGGAGGTCCGTGAAGGCCTCCTTCACTACCTTGAGGGTAGGCAAGGAGGCCTTCACGTACTTTGAGCGACGTGGATCTCGACACTGCCCAGGTGCGCGCGTTCGTCGCCACCGCCGACCACGGCCATTTCGGTCGCGCGGCAGAATCCCTGTTCCTCACCCAGCAAGCGCTGTCGAAGCGGATCCGGAAGCTCGAGGACGCCCTCTCCGTTCAGCTCTTCCGCCGCACCAACAGGTCCGTCGAGCTGACCGCCGACGGCGACCGCTTCCTCCCGCACGCGCGCGAGCTGATCCGCGCGGCCGACGCCGCCGTCGCCGCGATGGGCCTGCAAGACCGCCCACCCCGCCTCGACATCATCGACCCGCGCCTCTCCCCCATGTACATGCTGCGGCGCATCGCCCAGCGGGACCCGGCGCTGGCGGTCGAGCGCGTCGCCGGTCGCGGGCTGGCCAACGCACTCGACCCACTGGTCCGCGGCGAGATCGACCTCGCTTTCGGCCGGGTCGCGGACCTCGGCCGCGAGGTGCCCGCCGAACTCGAACATCGGCTCGTCCGGCTGGAGCCACTGGTCGCCCTTCTCGCGCCGGAACACCCGCTCGCAGGCGGCGATGCCCCTGATGTCCTGAAATTGTCCGATCTCCGGCACGAAGGCATCTGGATTCCGCAATTGGGCGGGCCGATCGAATGGCTTTCTTATTTGCAACGCCTATGCAAAGAATTCGACGTCCCGATCGACGACTCCGGGGTCAGCTACGACCTCCGGCACACATTGGAACAGACGCGCTACGGAAAGCAGCGGGTCACGCTCGCCGGCGCCGACATGGACCTCGCTTCCGACCTCAATCTGCGAGTCCTGCCGTTCGAGCCGTCGCCGCTGTTCCCGTGGTCGGTGGTGTGGCGCCGCGGCGAAGGCCCGGCCCTGCGGCGCCTGCTAGCGCTCGCGGGCCGGACCAGCCACGAAGAAGGTTGGTGCGCCTACGATCCCGACCGGTCCTGGCTGCCGGACGACGACCTCAGACAGCTAGGTGCCGGGCGAACCAGCGCGTGAGCTCGGCGTCGACCAGCTTCGCGTGTTCGGTCTGCGGAGCGGGTTCGAGGCCGGGCGCCTCGGCGAATTCGTGCGCCATCCCCGGGATGGTGACGAGTTCGGATCCCCGCTCCCCCAGCGCTTTGTGCAGCGCTGCGGCCGGTTCGGTGATGGAGACGTCGTCCTCCTCGCCGATGACGAGCAGGACCGGCGCGGTCAGTTCGTCCGCCCGCCGCACGTAGTCGTATTCGTCCGCGACCGCGCGGGAGCGGTCCGACCAGGGGTAGGTGACGTCGTAGACCCGCTCGTTCGCCGCGATCACCGGCGCCAGCTGGGTCACCGGGTTCACCAGTGCGGCGGCCGCCACCTCGATCTCGGGGTGGGTCAGCATCTGCAGCGCGACCCCGCCGCCCTGCGAACCGCCGACCAGCCCGACCGGACCGTCCTCAATGGACAGCCGGGAGCGCAGTTCCGCCACCGCCGCCGGGAACTCCGCCTCGACCTGCTTGGTGAGCGGCTCGACCACGTTGAGCACGTTGTCCTCGCTCGCGAGGCGGAAGAAGCCCTCGAAACCGCCTTCGGGGAAACGTTTCCCGGTCAGCGGCAACCCGAGGTGCACCCGCCACGCGTGCAGTTCCCGCATCGGCAGCGCCGCCGCCATGGCCGCCTCGGAAAACGGCGCGCCCAGCAGATGCCAGGTCAGCACCAGTGGCGCCGGGCGCTTACCGTCCGACGGCGGCAACGCCACGAACGGAACCCCTGCCGCCACGCCTTCGATCGCTTCGGTACTCATCGTCATGGGAACAGCTAATCGCGAGGTCAGGGCCGAGATCCAACAGCCGTTCGGACCGCGACGACAACCATCGGTTGTCATGGCGCCGAGGAAGTGGGGGCACCGTTGGCGCCCTTTGGGGCAGCATTGCTACGACGAACGGCCGCCCACGAAGGAGCTGAAAAACCGCAAGATACGCGGCCGAAACATGATCATTACCCACGAGCATGATCGACGTGGTAGCGGTGAATCCCCAGCGTGACCAGCGAAGACCTGTCAACCGGCAACATTCGCCTTTTCGTGCAATTCGTTCTGGTTTCGACCGTCACGATGTGGACACAGAGTGATGGGCGTCTGTCCAGATCATGGCGGAGGGGGATATCTTCCTGCCCTAACCTAGCCCCTGTGTCGGGGGCAACGCCTACCGGCGGCTGGTTGGTCATGGGAGGTAGTCGGTGTCAGGAGTGCGTTTTGGACGGGTTTTCGCCGTCGCGGCGGCTGCGTCGCTGGCGCTGGCGGGCTGTGCAGGCGGCAGCAGCTCGTCCGGCAGCGGTGACAGCAGCACGCTGAAGATCGGGTTCATGGGTGACCTCACCGGTGAGAACTCCGGGATCGTGATCCCACCCCGTAACGGCGCCAAGCTCGCTATCGACGAGTACAACAAGACGAACCCGGCGATCAAGCTGGAGCTCAAGGAATACGACAGCCAGGGCAAGCCCGAGCAGGCGACGTCGCTGATCGCGACGGCCGTCGGCCAGGACAAGATCACCGCGCTGATCGGCCCGGCGTTCTCCGGTGAGTCGAAGGCCATCGGCGGTCAGCTGGAGCAGAACAAGATCCCGAGTGTCTCGCCCTCGGCCACCAACGCGGGCCTCTCCTCGAACGGATGGAAGTACTGGCACCGCGTCGTCGCGAGCGACGCCAGCCAGGGACCGGCGATCGCCAACTTCCTCGTCACGGCGAAGTCGCCCAAGAAGGCCTACATCATCTCGGACGACCAGGAATACAGCGTCGGCCTGGCCGACAACTTCGAGAAGACCTTGAAGGAGAAGAACGTCCCGACCGAGCGCGACAAGTTCGCCAAGGACGCGTCGGACTACTCCTCGACCGTCCAGAAGGTCAAGGCCGCGAACCCGGACATCATCCTCTTCGGTGGCTACTACGCCCAGGGTGGCCGTCTGCTCAAGCAGCTGCGTGACGGCGGCGTGACCGCCACCTTCGCGACCGGTGACGGTTCGCTCGACGCCCAGCTGATCAGCGGTGCCGGTGCCGCGGCCGCCGAGAAGGCCGTCGTCGGCTGCCCGTGCAACATCCCGGACGCCGGCTCCACCGACGAGTTCAGCACCAAGTACAAGGCCGCGTTCAACGTCGACCCGGCGATCTACTCGAGCGAGGGTTACGACGCCGCGACCGCCATCATCAACGCGGTCAAGTCCGGCGCCAACACCTCGGAGAAGATCAACGAGGCCCTCAAGACGATCGACTTCAAGGGTGCCTCGAAGCAGATCAAGTTCAAGGAGAACGGCGAGCCGTCGACGGACGCGATCAACATCTACCAGGTCACCGGTGGTGTCCTGAAGAACCTCGGCGTCTCGACCGAAGCCAAGCTCAACGGCTGACGGAGCAGATAGGAACACCTAACGGAAGCGGGGGCGCTGTGCGATCACAGCACCCCCGCTTCCCGCAAATGTGGCGAAAGAAATCCTCGCCCCGTCCCGTAAGGCATCCACGTCATGCTTCAAGACCTGCAAGCCCAGTTCCTCGGTAGCACCATCGGCGGACTGGTCGCCGGAAGCATCTACGCCCTCATCGCCCTCGGCTACACAATGGTCTACGGCGTGCTCCGGCTCATCAACTTCGCGCATTCCGAAATCTTCATGATCGGGACGGTCACGTCCCTGTTCGTCCTGATCACCATCGCGGGTGGCACCGCCCCGATCACGCTCGGCGTGTTCGGGATGATCGCCGTACTGCTGTTGATCATCATCGCTTCGGCCGCCGTATCCGGTGGTGCGGCGGTCCTTCTGGAGCAAGTGGCCTACCGGCCGCTCCGCAAGAAGGGCGCGACCCGGCTCGCCGCCCTGATCTCCGCCATCGGCGCCTCGCTGTTCCTCCAGGAACTGTTCGGCCTCGAGATCATCGAATGGATCACCGACAAATCCGGCCGCGTGCAACAGAACGCGCCACGCTTCATCCCGCACGAACCGCTGTTCCACATCGGCAACGGCGTGGTCCGCACGGACCACGTGTTCGTCGTCGTCGGTGCCGTGATCATGATGGTCGTGCTCGACCAGCTGGTCAGCCGCACCCGCATCGGCCGAGGTATCCGCGCCACGGCGCAGGATCCCGAAGCCGCCGTGCTGATGGGCGTCAGCATCGACAAGATCGTGCGCCTCACCTTCCTGCTCGGCGGCGCGATGGCCGGTGTCGCCGCCGCGCTGTACGTGATGGAGTACGAGAACACCGACTACCGCATCGGGTTCCTCCTCGGCATCAAGGCGTTCACCGCGGCCGTGCTGGGAGGTATCGGCAACCTGCGCGGCGCCCTGCTGGGTGGCATCGTGCTCGGTTTGGTGGAGAACTGGAGTTCCATCTTCTTCGGTTCGGCTTGGAAGGACGTCACCGCCTTCGTGGTACTGGTGCTCGTCCTGATGTTCCGTCCCACCGGCATCCTCGGTGAATCGCTGCAGCGGGCACGCGCATGAAGGGCAACGAAGAAGTGGCTGAAAAGTCCCCAGAGAACGGAAAGCCGACGCGCGCCGGCTTCCACCCCGTGGACGGTATGCGGGATTGGTGGGCACGCGCTCCGCATTGGCAACGCTATGGCGTGTACATCGCCCTGATCATCGGCGCGCTGATCCTGCCCGCGCCCGCGATCGGGTCGTTCATGTCGCCGGAATCGGACTGGACCACGGTCCTGATCTTCCCGGTCGGGGTGTACATCCTGCTGGCGATCGGCCTGAACATCGTGGTCGGCCACGCGGGCATGCTGGACCTCGGGTTCGTCGCGTTCTTCGCGATCGGCGCGTACACGCTCGCCGTGATGGGCACCCTGCACGGCTGGGGATTCTGGGGCACGCTCGTGCTCGGTATCTTCCTGGCGGCGATGTCAGGGGTGATCCTCGGTGCTCCGACGCTCCGGTTGCGCGGTGACTATCTGGCCATCGTGACCCTCGGCTTCGGTGAGATCGTCCGGATCACCGCGACGAACACCGACGGCATCGGCGGCGCCCGCGGTATCACCAACATCCCGCACCCGGAGCCCATCTTCGGGACCGAGTTCCTGCTCGACCCGGCGCCGTACTACTACCTGATCCTCGCGGCGATCGTGATCGCGATCATCTTCTCGGTGCGGCTGCACAAGAGCCGGGTCGGGCGGGCGTGGGCGGCCATCCGCGAGGACGAGGACGCCGCCGAGCTGATGGGTGTCCCGACGTTCAAGTTCAAGCTGCTGGCGTTCGCCATCGGCGCCATGCTCGGCGGTATGGCCGGTGTGGTCTACGCCAGTAAGGCCGTCTTCATCGAGCCGAACAACTTCCCGTTCATCCTGTCCGCGACCATCCTCGCGGCCGTGGTGCTCGGCGGTGCGGGCAACCTGCCCGGCGTCATGCTCGGTGCCTTCCTGGTCGCCTGGCTTCCGGAGCGGTTCCGGTTCCTGTCCGAGTACCGCATCCTGATCTTCGGTGGCGTGCTGGTGCTGATGATGGCGCTGCGGCCGGAGGGTCTGCTGCCGTCGCGGCAGCGCAAGGCGGAACTACACGAGGGAACGGGCGGGATGGGTGCCATGGGCGCCGAAGTCGCGGGTCCGGATTCCGAGGCTTCGGCGGAGGTGACGAAATGAGCGCGCTGCTCGAATTCGACAACGTGACGATGCGCTTCGGCGGTGTCACGGCGTTGAAGGAAGTCGACCTCAGCATCAACCAGGGTGAGATCTTCGCCCTGATCGGCCCGAACGGCGCGGGGAAGACCACGGTCTTCAACGTGATCACCGGCGTCTACCGGCCGACCGAAGGCCAGGTGCGCTTCGGCGACACCCGGATCGACGGGATGAAGCGGTTCAAGGTCAACCAGGCCGGGATCGCCCGCACGTTCCAGAACATCCGGCTGTTCCACAACATGTCGGCGCTCGAGAACGTCATGGTCGGTGCGGACTCGCACCACAAGACCGGCGCGATCTCGGCGACGCTGGGCCTGCCCATCCACCGCAAGGAGGAGAAGCGGGGCCGCGAACTGGCCAGGGAGCTGCTGGACTTCGTCGGCATCGGCCGGGTCGAGCACAACACCGCGAAGAACCTCTCCTACGGCGATCAGCGCCGTCTGGAGATCGCGCGTGCGCTCGCCACCGACCCGAAGCTGCTGCTGCTCGACGAGCCGGCCGCCGGCATGAACCCGGCGGAGAAGAACTCGCTGCAGCAACTGATCCGCAAGATCCGTGACGACGGCCGTACCGTCCTGCTCATCGAGCACGACATGGGCCTGGTCATGCAGATCGCCGACCGGCTGGCCGTGCTCGACTTCGGCCAGAAGATCGCAGAAGGGCTCCCCCACGAGGTGCAGAACAACCAGAAGGTGATCGAGGCTTACCTGGGGGTGGCGGAAGATGCTTCTTGAGGTTCAGGACATCAACGTCCACTACGGGAAGATCGCCGCGCTCAAGGGAATGAGCATCGA
Source organism: Amycolatopsis keratiniphila subsp. keratiniphila (assembly GCF_001620365.2). Taxonomy (GTDB): domain Bacteria; phylum Actinomycetota; class Actinomycetes; order Mycobacteriales; family Pseudonocardiaceae; genus Amycolatopsis; species Amycolatopsis keratiniphila. Next base: position 225,108 of record NZ_LQMT02000013.1, on the reverse strand, counting down.
GGTCGGCGAGGGCGAGATCGTTTCGCTCATCGGGGCCAACGGCGCCGGCAAGACCACGACGCTGAAGACGATCTCGGGCCTGCGTCCGCTGACCAGCGGCCGGATCCTCTTCGACGGCAAGGACATCTCGAAGACGCCCGGCCACAAGCGGGTCGAGCTCGGGATCGGCCAGTCACCGGAAGGCCGGGGTGTGTTCCCCGGTATGACGGTGCAGGAGAACCTCCTGATGGGTGCCTACACCCGCAAGGACGACCTGAAGGCCGACCTCGACGAGGTCTACGAGCTGTTCCCGCGGCTGAACGAGCGCAAGACCCAGTTCGGCGGCACGATGTCCGGTGGCGAGCAGCAGATGATCGCCATCGGCCGCGCGCTGATGACCAAGCCCAAGGTGCTGCTGCTCGACGAGCCGTCCATGGGCCTGGCGCCGATGCTGATCGCGCAGATCTTCGACATCATCCGCGAGATCAACAAGCGCGGGACCACGGTCCTGCTGGTGGAGCAGAACGCGCAGCAGGCGCTGAAGCTCTCCGACCGCGCGTACGTGCTGGAGACCGGTGAAGTGGTCAAGAGCGCCCGCGGTGCCGAGCTGCTGGACGACCCGCAGGTGCGGGCCGCCTACCTCGGTGGCGATCTGGGCGTCTGACGCCTTCCGGGAAGGGCCCCGTCGCTTCCGCGGCGGGGCCCTTTCTCATGCCAGCTTGATGTCGGTTCCGGTGAGGTTCTTCATGTCGGTCAGCGTCGGACCGCCGAAAGCCCGCAGCACCACGGGTTTCGCCTCCTTGGGCAGGTCGAAGTAGAGGTCGAACTCGACCCGCACACCGCGCCCCAGCTCGAACTTGTCCGGCTGCCGTTTGATCGTCATCGCCTGGTTGTCGACCGCGATCACCGCGCCGGAATCGGTGACCAGCTGCTGGCGCCGGGTGTCGAAGAGGATGCCGGACACGCCCTTGCCCGTGACCACAAGCCGGAGCCGGACGAACCCTCCCTTCGCCTCGAACTCGGTGTGGCTGCCGGTGAGGCTGGGCAGGCCGGCGGCCAGCCCGATGAGGGAGAACTCGGTCTCCCCGTTGAGCGCGGGCGGCAGGTGCAGTGCGGTCTCGTCCGGGCGTACCTCACGTGCGGGGAGGTCGTAGACAGGTTTGGCGGGCGGCGGTTCCTGCCCGGCGGAGCAGCCGGTGAGCAGGACGAGGACCGAAACCGCCGCTGTCAGGCACTTTCTCATCGGACGACCTCCACGCTCAGGCACGGCCAGCCGTCGACTTCCGGCAGTCGTAGCGGGCCGATCTCCTCCCCTGGCCGGAAACGCACCGTCGTGCCGGTCGTCCCGTCGTCGGCGATCGGCGACAGGTCGGTGACCGGGACACCACGTTCGTAACGCTGGGTCCAGGAACCGTCGCGACGCCGGTTGGTGTGCACGAGCCAGTCGCTCAGCGCGGCCACCACCGACACACCGCGGCGCGGATGACCGTCCGGCAGCTTCTGCGCCTCGGGGGAATCGAAGAAACGCAGATCCTTGGTCGACATGACCGGCTTCTTCACGAACCCGCCATGCCCGTCGGCGCGGGTAGCGGTGCCCCGCCCGTCGTCCGACACCGAGATCGAGCCGTCGGGGTGGGCCGTGACGACGGCATGCCCGTCGCCGGTGCTTTCGGCCTCCTCCGCCGCGTAGGCGAGCACCTCGAGGACGAGGTGCGCGACCCCGCCGGGGGCGAACTCCCCGGGGCTCCGGCGGATACGCGCCAGATGGTCGAGGTCCACGGAACCGGCCCAGTCGTGCGTGGTGTTGCGCCATTCACTCACCCCGTCGATTCTGCCCGGTCCGCGGCACGGGTGGCGGGCAACGAGGTTCCGGCGGCTAGCAGTCGTCGAGATGCGCGGATTCGACGCAGGCGGCGGGTTCGGCATGGCCTGCCGCCTGGTACAGCAGGGTGTACAGCGTCTCGCGCTGATCCTTGTCGAGCGCGCCGAGCACCTCGTCTTCGACCGCCGCGAGGGCGAACTCGGCCTTGACGAGTTGCTTCAGGCCGACGTCGGTCAGTTCGACGATGTGGCGGCGCCGGTCCGCCGGTGACCGCCGTCGTTCGATGAGGTTCGCGGACTCGAGGTCGTTCAGCAGCCCGACGACATTCGTGCTGTCCATCTCCAGCGTCTTCGCGAGGTCCTGCTGCGAACAGCCGCCGAGGTCGCGCAGCACGGTCAGCGCGACGAGATGCCGGGGGCGCAGGCCGAGCGGGGCCAGGACGGACTCGCTGCGCAGCCGGATGCGGCGGGTGACGTGGTCGAGCAGCGCGCCGCAGCGGTGCGGGGGCTGGTTCACGACCGGGAGTTCGGACACTCGTCAAGTGTACGTTCCCACATGATGACCGCCACAGCATCAATGGTTTGCGTTACACAAACTATCTATGCAAGATAGTACTCATGACGAACCTGCTGCACATCGACTCCAGCATCACGGGCGAGCACTCGACCAGCCGCCGCCTCACCGCGCGGGCGGCCGCGGCCTGGCGTGCGGCGCATCCGGAAGGCACCGTCACCTATCGCGACCTTGGCGCCGACCCGCTGCCGCATCTGGACGCGGTCACCAACGTCGCCAGGACGGTCCCGCCGGAACAGCACACCCCGGAGCAGGCGGCCGCCTGGCGGCTGATCAAGGAGCTCGTCGACGAGGTCAAAGCGGCCGACACGATCGTGCTGGGCCTGCCGCTGTACAACTTCGGCCCGCCGAGCACGGTCAAGGCCTGGGTCGACCATCTGATCGCGCCCGGGCTGTCGATCGACATGGAGACCAGGGAAGGCGTCCTGGGCGGCCGCGATTTCATCGTCCTCGCCGCCCGCGGCGGCGGATACGGCGCGGGCACGCCGCGCGAGGGCTGGGACCACGCGCAGTCCTGGATCCCCCACGGTCTCTCGCTGACCGGCCTCGAGCCGCGGTTCGTCACCGCCGAGCTGACCATGGCGAAGACCAACCCGGCGATGGCGGACCTCATCCCGCTGGCGGACGAGAGCCAGGCCGAGGCGGAACGCGCCATCGACGCCTTGTGGACTCCCGTGGCCGCCTGACTCGTGAGTGGCAAGGACGGTTCTAACCGTCCTTGCCACTCACGAGGACTCAGCCGATGCCCGCCGCGAACACGTGCATCGCGCTGTTCGACGGCAAGGTGACCGCGACGACCTCCTTGCCCGCGGTCAGCGGGACGGAGTTCGCGAACACCCGGTACGGCGTGGTCGGATACGCGGCCCCGGCGCGGGTGTGCTTACCCAGCACGGTCGCCACCGTGGTCGCGCCGTACTGGGCGGGATCGGCGCAGCACCAGTTGGGGAAGCCGAGTTCGGCCTGACTCGTGCTGCCGTCGGCATAGCGGACGACGACGGTGCCCTTCGCCGTACCGGTACCGGTTCCGGCCAGCACGAGCTTCGCGCCGGTACCGCGCACCGCGATGGTCTGGCCGGCCGCGAGGACGTTGTCCTTCTGCCCGGAACCGGTCTGCGGCCACGTCAGCTGCGCACCGAGGGCGGAGAAGCCCGCGCCCGGTTTGAGCCCCGCCTCGGCGAGGCCTTCCGCCCGGAAACTGCTGCCGCCACCGTCGATGTCCCCCACCGCGACGTGGGCCGCGTCGGTGACGCCGACGTTCCCATAAGCCGCGGCCAGCGAACCGTGCGGGACGGTGACCGTCACCGAGTCGGTGACCCGGTTCTCCCCCAGCCGCGCTTTGTACGACGCCGACGCGGTGAGCTGGTAGTCATCCGGTTTGATGCCCGCGTCCGGCGTCACCTTCACCGGGACACGCACGGTCGCGCCGGGCATCACCAGCCGCGGACCGGCGGGCACCTCGGCACGGAAGCCGTTGGCCGGCAGGGAGAACGAGACGTCCCGGACCGGAAGCGGCGTGCCGTTGGTGAAGCTCAGCGTGCCCGTCGCGGTCTGTCCGGGACCGGCGACAGCCGGGACGGACAGGGTGACCGAGCCGTTGCGGTCCTCGGGGAAGATCCCGCCGACGGCGCTCGTGCCGAACAGCCGGATGTCCTGCCGGTCACCGGCGCCGATCTTGCCGGTCTTGACCCGTGCGACCCCGCCGGTGGCCGGATCGAACCACCAGCCCGACGGCGCCGCGTCCAGTTCGGCCTTGCTGCCGTACTGCCGCAGGACCGAGTTCCCGGCCAGTACGGTCGCGGGCTTGCTTCCCGTGTGGACGGTCAACTGGTAGTTCCGCGACGCGGGCTTTCCGGCGTAGGAACCGGAACTGGCGCCGATCCCGACGGTCACCGTGCCCAGCCCGGACGTCGGCGCGTCCACGGTGAACGTCTGCTTCGCCTGGTCACCGTTCTTGTACGCCCTGGTCACGCCGTCGTCCTCGGTGAGCGTGAACGAACCCTTGCCCTGCGGGTAGACGTCGAGATCGAGCACGCCCTTGTCCCGCGTCTGCCACGACTTCGTGCCCTCGGCCCACATCGGCACCACGGCACCGGCGCGGACGAACAACGGCAGCGTGTCGAGCGGCGCGTCGTAACCGTCCACAGTGGTCGGACCGGTGTAGGTCTTGCCGCTCCAGTAGTCGACCCAGGTGCCCTTCGGCAGGTAGATGCCGTTGCGGACGGTGGAGTTCTCGTACACCGGCGCGACGAGGAAGTCCTTTCCGGACAGGAACTCGTACTTCGCCTTCTCGCCCCACACGTTCGGGTCGTCGGGGTATTCGAGCGCCAGCGGGCGGACCTGGCCGACGCCGGACTTGTGCGCCTCCACCGAATGGCTGTAGGTGTAGGGCAGCAGCCGCTCCTTGAGCAGCAGGTACTTGCGGTTGATCGAGGTGTACGGCTCGCCGTAGCGCCACGGCTGCTTGTCCGACGCGGCCCAGCCGTCCATCGTCATCGAGACCGGCAGGAAGGCCTTCCACTGCAGGTCGCGGACATACGTCTGCGGGCTGCCGCCGAAGATGCCGTCGATGTCGCCGGTGTTGTACGCGATCCCCGACGTCGTGGCGCCGGCGTAGGTCGGGATCTGCCATTTGATGTAGTCGTAGGAACCGGCCTGGTCACCGCTCCACAGGACGCCGCAACGCTGCGCGCCCGCCCAGCTGACCGGTGTCCACACGAAACCGCGTGCGTCGCTGTTGTCCTCGATGCCCTTGTGCGCGGTGTCGCAGGCGTCGAGCGCGAACTGGTAACCCGGGCCGACCCACGCGACGTCGAGCTTGCGGACGCGGACCCCGGCCTTGACCTCCTCGACCTGGTTCGGCACGCCGTTCTCGGTCCACAGGCCCAGCTGCATGTTGTTCTTACGCAGGCCTTCGCCCGTCTGCTGGAGATTCTCGTACCCGCAGCCGTAGCCGTCGTTGACGAGCATCCAGCCGTTGGGCATCCCGTGCTCGGTGTAGCCCTCCGCGATCTTCACCGCGTCCAGCGTGTGGCGCTCGCCGCGGTTGGCGTTGTGCAGGTAACAGTCGGCGTCACCGTGTTCGAGCCCGTAGAGCGGTGGCAGGAAAGGCTTCCCGACCAGATCGGTGTAGCCGGTGATGACGTCCTTGAGCCCTTCGCCGACGACGTATGTCGCGTCGAAGCGGCGTTCGTCGTGCGTGGTGCGCACCGGCTCGGTGAAGGCGTAGGTGCCTTGCGCGAAGGTGTTGCGCAGCACGCCGTATCCCGCCGTGGAGGCGTAGAACGGCTGCGAATTCGGGGCCCCGCCGTCGTTCCAGTTGTAGTCGGCGAAGATCCGGATCGTCTGGTCGCGGTGGCTGAAGCGGCCGTTCTGCTCGCCGCCGCCGACGAACTGCTCGGTCGCCGTCCGCGCCAGGGTCTGCGTGGTCTGTTTGTCGGTCCAGGACAGCGGCGCCGACTCCTCCCAGAGCCGCTTGCGGTCCGCGCCGTCGTACAACGCGAGCCGCAGCGGATGCTTGTACGCCCGCAACGTCGCCTTGGCCGTGGAAACCGCCCAGTAGTCCCCTTTGTCGGCCGTCTTGGGGGTCACCGGGGCGCCGGTGCGCGGCAGCACGATCTTGCTCCCGGCCGGATCGGTGAACGTGCCGTCCGGCGCCAGCCAGACCCGGACGGCGCCTTCGGCCGGGAAGCCGACGCGCACGGCGGCACTTCCCGATTTCAGCGTCACCGTGGGGCCTTCGGCGGAGATGCCGGTCAGATCGCCCAGTTTGCCCGCCGCCGCCGCGGCCGGGTCGGCGTGGGCGGCCACCGGGGAAAGCCCGAGAAGGGCCACTGCGGCCAAACAACTCAGGGATTGCGCAACTCTGCTCATTCAAGACACCTTTCGCGCATGAATACGCAATAGGGTCTCTGTATAGCGCACGGTTCGCGCAAAGTCATCCGCCGAAGCGGTGCTGCCGACTTTCGTCGGGTCTCGCGAAGATCCTTATGGGGCAACGGGTGTGCCCAAAAGACGTGAAGGTCCCACTTTCCTGCCCTCAGGGCCAGGGCCCCGACAAAGTCAGAGCCGCCGGTCTCCGCCCCCGCCGACGGGGCTCGTACGAGCGGGCTCAGGCAAGAGATCTGGATCCCGACTGTCCATAAGGGACTCGAATCGAGGCCGCGGTGCCCGATTCGGGCGATTTGCTCGTCTTCACGAGGGGGTCGTGAGTGTTTTGGGTCGTTCTAACCCTCTTTGCCACTCACGACCCTCCCGCTGAACCGGACATACGTGCCTCAATGGACATTCAGTCGGCAAGAAGTATCCCTTGTGGACACTCGCTGCAGTTGCCCGCTCAGAACCAGATCTGCGCTATCGCGACAAGAAAAAGGGGCCTTCACGGACTTGGTCAGACGGCTTGGACCTCGACACCCGCGGCCTCGAAGGCCCGCAGCACCTTCGGATCGGCGTTCGAATCGGTGACCAAAGCGTGCACCTGCGGCGTCGCGCAGATCCGCGCGAACGCCCGGCGGCCCAGCTTCGAACCGTCGGCGACCGCGACGACGCGTTCCGCCCGCTCGACCATCAGCCGGTTGATACTCGCCTCACCCTCGTGGTGGGCGAAAGCGCCGGCGTCGGCGTCGAACGCGTCGACCCCGAGGAACAGCAGGTCGATCGTCAGTTCGCTGAGCACGCGCGTGGCGAGCGGTCCACTGAGCTCGAACGACTGCGGACGCGCGACACCACCGGTGACGACGATCTTCACATGCGGCCGGACCGCGAGTTCGTGCGCGATGTTCAGCGCGTTGGTGACCACGGTCAGCCCCGGCGAATCACCGCGTCCGGCCAGATCGGACCGGGTGGCCAGCGAGCGCGCGACCCCGGCCGTCGTCGTCCCGCCGTTGAGGCCGACCACCATGCCCTGCGCGACGAGCGCCGCCGCGGCGACGCTGATCCGCTGCTTCTCGGGTACGTGCCGCGCGGTCTTGTAGCGCAACGGCAGGTCGTAGGCGAGGTCGTTGGCCACCGCGCCACCTCGGGTGCGGGTGAGCAACTGCTGCTCCGCCAGATGATCGAGGTCGCGCCGGATCGTGGCGGCGGAGACGTTCAGTTCCTCCGCCACGTCCTCGACGTCGATCTTCTCCCGCTGCCCCAGCAGGTCCAGCAGGGTGCTCAGCCGTTCGTGCCGGGCCATCGGCGCCACTCCTAGCTCGCTGCGGCCTATCGCGCATACCGGTGCGCTGTTGGCCACTGTTTCGAGCAGTATGCTGCATCGCGGTTGTCCGCCGCGAGCGGCACGCCGGTCGAGTGGCCCGGCCGGTCACTTCATCCGGAAGTCGTGCTGTTCCGGCAGCGGTTCATTGGAAACCGCCGCCCAGGTGTCGGACAAGGACGTTTCCCCTTCCCTGATGTTCGCGACCTCGAAACCGCTGTCGTACACGGCCTTGGCCCCGGCGGTGTCGCCGAGGGCGAGCCGGGTCCTGGCGGTCAGGAGGGCGATCCGCCCTTCCACGGGCAGCCCCTCCAGCAGCACGCTCGCTTCGTCCGGAAGCCCGGCGGCCAGTTGCGCCGCGATGGCCTCGACGACCAGCGGACGCAGTGACGGCGCCAGCGCGACCGCCCGCCGGTACAGCCACGCGGCCTCGTGCCCGGCCGTCGCGATCGCGAGATTCCGCAGGGCCCAAGGATTTTCGGACGCCGACACGGATTCGCGCCAGGCACGGACCGCGTCCGACTGTCGTCCGGCCGCCCAGTGCGCGACGCCGCGGTGATACCAGGTCAGCCAGTTCTTCGGGGCGTATTCCATGAGATCCGCCCAGTACCGGTTCACCAGGGTCGCCGGCGGGACGGCGAGCGGATCGCCGTCCGGCGGAGTCCCGTCGAGCAACGCGAGCCACGGCTCCTGGTCCGGCCCGAGTGACTCGTCCGGGAACGGCGTGCCCGGGAGACACATCGGCGCGCGCCGGTTCTCCAGCGCACCCCAGCCGGAACCGGTGGCCAGGAAGGATTCCGGGGTGACGTCGGCGATCTTCCGCCACGCGTCGCGCAGTTCGTCCATGGTCTCCGCCGACGGCAGACCGGCGGCGACGGCTTCGCGAGCCGCCGTCCAGTCTTCGCCGTGTACCGCGGCCGGATCGACGGCGACCGGACCATAGGCCTCCAGCCAGTCCCAGCTCTCCCCCGGCGGCAAGCGCAGGTGCTCCAGCTGGGTGCGGGCCAGCCCGGCCTGGATCTCCAGATAGCCACCGGCGCCCGGAGCCAGCCACTCCTGCCAGCGACGGCCGCCCGCGGATTCGCCCCACAGGAACAGTTTCCGGCCGCGCAACCGGCCGGTGGACAGCTGAGCGAGCCCCGTCCCGTCCTGCTCGACGGCCGCGACCCACGGCCGCCCGGTCACCTCGAAAAAGTAGTCCGCCGCGGCCTCCGCGCGGGCCGGATACGTCAGCTCGCCGGGCACGTCGACCAGGTCGAGCCGTCCCGAATAGCCGTAGTGCCAAGCCTGCGTCGCGGGCGCCAGCACGCGGGTGCCTTCGTTCTGCGGCACCGCGATGTTCGACCACCAGTACACCGGGACGTCGTAGGGATGCGGGTTTCGCACCCGCACCGCCACGAGCAGCTGCTCCGACCCTTCCGGCAGCCAGAAATCGACCTGATACGGCAGGTCGCGGGTGCGTTCCCACTCCCACAGACGCAGCACCGGCGTGCCGTCCGGCCCCTCGATCTCCGCGGCGAACATCGGCTCGCAGGTCAGCGTCGTATGCCCGGTGCTGCCGAGGTTCCACTCGACACCACCGGCGAACCACGCGTCCCGCAGGGCGAGGTTCGCGGGCTGGAAGACCGGGTTGCGGTAGAGCAGTTCGCGTCCGGACGGCTTGTGGACCAGCGAGTACAGCCGCCCGCCCAGCGACGGCAGCACGGTGGCCCGGAGCTTGTCGTTCTCCAGTACCACAGCCGGGAGTTCACGGTCGGTGCGCTCACGGGTGTAGCCGTCCTGCAAGAGACACGGCAGCGTGGTGTCCAGACGACCGTAGCCGACGTTCTCCGCCAGATCCGGCGGCAGCTCGTCCACATTGGACACCCTGACCACCGCCTCGGGTTTCCGGAGCGGCGGCAACGGGTTCTCCGGGCCCAGGTCGGCGGCCGGGAGAACCAGCCCGGTGCGGTACAAGCTGGTCATGCGTCCGGGAGCCTGTCACCGGTGGCGGCGTCGAACAGGTGCACCGCACCCGGTTGCGGGGTCAGGGAGATCGGCTCGCCGCGCTGCCACGGGGCCATCCCCGGGGTTCGGACCGTCAGCACGCGGTCGCCGTCACGACAGTAGAGGTACTGGTCGCTGCCCAGTTCCTCGACGACCTCGACGACGGCCTCGAAACCGCCGTCGCCGATCGTCCAGCCCTCGGGCCGGACGCCGACGACGATACCGGGCCCGGTCAGCGCCGAACGTTGCGCCGGGGTCAACGGAAGCCGCGTTCCACCGGCGACGGCACCGTCGCTGTCCACAGTGGTCTCCAGCAGGTTCATCGCGGGCGAGCCGATGAACCCGGCGACGAACACGTTGAGCGGCTTGGCGAACAGCCCGACCGGCGTGTCGCACTGCTGAAGGATCCCGTCCTTCAGCACGGCCACCCGGTCTCCCATGGTCATCGCCTCGACCTGGTCATGCGTGACGTAGAGCGTGGTGATGCCCAGCCGCCGCTGCAGCGAGGCGATCTGGGTGCGGGTCTGCACCCGGAGCTTGGCGTCCAGATTGGACAGTGGTTCGTCCATCAGGAACACACTGGGCTCGCGCACGATCGCCCGCCCCATCGCGACGCGCTGCCGCTGGCCACCGGACAGCTTCGCGGGTTTGCGGTCCAGGTACTCGGTCAGGTCGAGCACGGCCGCTGCCTCGCGCACCTTGCGGTCGCGTTCGGCCTTGGGAATCTTGGCCAGCTTCAGGTGGAAGCCGATGTTCTCCCCCACCGTCATATGCGGGTAGAGCGCGTAGTTCTGGAACACCATGGCGATGTCCCGGTCCTTCGGCGGTAGTTCGGTGACGTCGCGGTCGCCGATGTGGATGGAGCCGTCGTCGACGCCTTCCAGCCCGGCGAGCATCCGCAGCGTGGTCGACTTCCCGCAGCCGGACGGGCCGACCAGCACCAGGAACTCGCCGTCGGCGACCTCGAGGTCGAGGCCGTCGACCGCGGGACGGTCCACCCCGGCGTAGAACCGGGTGGTGTCGGAGAAGGTCACGGTGGCCATCAGGTCCTACTTTCCGGCGCCGAGGGTCAGGCCGGTGATGATCCGGCGGGCGAGCACGAGGTAGAGCACGAGCATCGGGAGCACCACGATCGCCACACCGGCGATCAGTCCGCCGTACTCCGACTGGTAGCTCGCGGCCCCGTAGAAGGTGAAGAGCGCGCGCGACAGCGTGAAATGCGCCTGGTCCTTGAGGAACACGATCGCCAGCAGCGTCTCGTTCCACAGCCCGATGGCGTTCAGCGTCAGCGCGGTGATCATGCCGCCCCGGGTCAGCGGCAGCATGACCGAGAAGAACGTGCGCGTCGGCGACGCGCCGTCGAGCGCGGCCGCCTCCTCCAGTTCGTCGGGCAGCGACCGGAAGAACCCGGTCATCAGGAACACCGTGAACGGGATCGACAGCGCCACGTACAGCACGAACAGGCCGTATTCGTTGTCCAGGTGCACTTTGCTGAGCACCACGAACAGCGGGATGATCACGGTCTGGAACGGCACGCCCATACCGATCGCGACGACGTTCGTCATCGGCCCCGCGCCGCGGACGCCGAGCCTGGTCAGGGCGTACGCGCAGGGCGCCGAGACGGCGACCGTGACGACCGTCGCCAGTCCGACCAGGACCACCGTGGTCAGCACGGCCTCGCCGAAACCGGCGTTGTTCCAGGCGTAGATGAAGTTCCGGAACGGCTTGCCGACCTTGAACCACTGGTACGGCAGGTCGAACGGCTTGGTGAAGATCTCCACCGGCGTCTTGAACGAAGCCGTGAGCAGCCAGTACAGCACCAGGATGTTGCCTGCGGTGAACAGCCACACGATCGTGGAACCCAGGACGCGCAACGGGCTGAACCGTTTCGCGCCGGGCGCCGGACGTGGTTTGCGTGGCGGCTTGCGCACCGGTTTCGCCGCTCGCCGCGCGGGCGCCTCGACGTCGGTGACGGACATTTCGTCTCCCTCAGAACTGGATCGCGTCACGGCGCATCAACCGGCGGAGCAGGACGACGAGCACGGACACCAGCACGATCATCGCCACCGCGCAGGCACAGGCGGCGCCGAAGTCCGGGGTGCCGTTCGAGCCGAAGGTCCGGTCGAACACGTAGATCCCCAGCGTCCACGCCTCGTTGGGCGGGGCGTAGGTGCCCGGCCCGGCCAGCACGAACACCAGCTCGAAGATCTTGAGCGCGTTGATCGTCCACAGCACCCCCGCGACGCCGACGACGTCCCAGGTCATCGGCAGCGTGATGTTCTTGAACTTCTGCCACGGCGACGCGCCGCCCAGCTCCGCGTCCTCGTACAGGTACGGCGGGATGCGGTCGACCGCGGCCATCAGGATGGTGATGTAGAAACCCGAGCTGGCCCAGATCAGCGAAGCCGTCACCACACCGGTCACATTGGACGGTGCCAGGAACTTCGCCGCGTCCGCGCCGAGGCTTTCCAGCACGTAGTTCGCCAGCCCCTGTTTCCCCGGCTGGTACTTGAAGACGAAGCCGAGGAACATGCCGAGCGCCACCGGCGCCACGATGTTCGGGAAGAACAGGATGGCGCGGACGATCTTGCCGCCCTTCATGTCCCTCAGCACCATGGTGAACAGGAACGCCAGCGCGAACGTGCCGATCCCGCCGAGGAACACGTAGATCAGCGTGTTGCGGAAGGCGTACTGGAACGAGTCGCTCGCCCACATCTGCGTGTAGTTGGTGACGCCGTTGGGTTCCGGCGTGTCCCCCGCTCCGGCCCAGCTGGTGAAGCTCAGCACGACGGTCGCGATCGTCGGCAGGACCAGGAAGGCCAGGTACAGCACCAGCGCCGGCGCGGCGAACGGCCAGAACAGCCGTTTCTTGCGGCTCAGGTGCGCGCCGGCCTTCACGGCCCGCGCCGGCGGTGTCGTGACCGTCATCAGCCCTGGTTCTTCCAGAATTCGGCGCCCTTGGTGGCGAGCTGGTCCACGAACTGCTGCGGGGTGATCTGGCCCTTCAGCAGCGCGATGTCGGCGGGGTCGAAGACGTCGGTCTGCCATTTGCCGCCGGCGATACCGTCGATCCCGTCGTACTGCAGGACGTGCTCCTTCTTCGGGTCGTCCAGCGCGGCCTTGACCTGCTTCAGGTCGTCCGGCACGGCGAGGTCCGCGCGCGGCACGAGGTTGTCGGCCACGATCGGGATCCCGGCGAGCAGGTCCTTGTTGAGGAAGTAGGCGATGAACGCCTTGGCCGCCTCGGCGTGCTTGGCCTTCTTGGTCACCGAGAAGCCGATCGACATCTGCTCGACGGTGTCGTGCGTGGCGCCTTCGGGCATCGGGAACTGGAAGGAGCCGTAGTTGATCTTCGTCCCGGCGCCCTGCTTGTCCAGGTACTCGCGGGTCTCGCTCGGCGCCCAGCTGCCGACGTAGAGGAACCGGGAGTCACCGTCGGCCCAGCGCTGCTGCACCTGCGGGAACTTCGCCGCGTCCCAGCCGTCGATGAAGTACTTGGGCAGCTTCGCGGTTTCGGTGGCGGCCTTGAGGAAACCGGGGTCGGTCTTCCACGCCTGACCGGTCTTGTCGGTCGCGGCCTTGTACAGCCCGCCCGCGCCGACGTAACGCTCGGCGAGCTGGGTGTAGAAGTACATGTTGTAGAACGGGATGTCGCCGTCGAGGCTGATCGCGGCCTTGCCGTCGGCCTTCGCCTTGTCGAACAGGGCGATCAGCTCGTCCATCGTCTTCGGCTGCTGGATGTCGCCGGCGGTGTCCTTGTTGAACCACCAGGCGCTCGACTGGATCGTGTACGGGACCATGAAGTTGTGGCCCTCACGGTCCTTGTTCTGCGGGAAGTCGTACGAGCTGGGCGAAAGCACGTCCTTGACGGTCTTGTCGCCCTCGCCGACCTTCATCGCGAACACGTCGTCGACGCTCTGCGTGCCGCCCGGCGTCATGACCGCCGCGCCGACCTTGCTGACGTCCTGATCGAACAGGTCCGGCACGGCGTCGGTGTTCAGCGCGGGCACCAGGTTCTGGGTGTAGGCCTTGCGGCCCAGCCACTGCACGTCGACCTTGACGCCGGTCTTCTCCTGGAAGCATTTGAAGGCCTTCTGGAGGACCTTGCCCTGCGGCTCGTCGGCCGTCCACATGGACCAGTACGTGAATTCCTTGTCCGTCGCGGGTTTCACCCCCGCCTCCGGACAGGGCGCGTTGAGGAACTGATCGACGCCCGGGAGGGCGTTCTCGCCGGTGCCACCGGCCGTGTCCCCGCCGCCGCATCCCGCGAGCAGGAGCGCCGCCCCTGCCGCCAATACCGTGAGCCTGCCTACCCGCATCCGCCACCACCTGGATCGAAGATCACACAAGTTCTGCTTGTTCTTGCGCAGTTTTGTGAGGTTTCACGCACATGTCAACACTCAATCGCGCAAAGTCTGCTCAATCGTCACCTTGACCGGTTCAACATGATCAAGCTTGAGCACTCCCAGCAGCCGTCGCACCTCGACGGCGACCGCGTCGCGCCCGGCACCGAGGTACTTCCGCGGGTCGACGCGCTCCGGATGCGCATGCCAATCCTCCGCCGCGGCCGCGGTGAACACCTTGTTGAGCTGGGTGGCGATATTGATCTTCGTCATCCCGGCTCGTACGGCTTCGGCCAGCCCGTCGTCGGGCACGCCGGACGATCCGTGCAGCACCAGCGGCACCGGCACACGCTCCCGCAGCCGCGCGATCAGTCCGAAGTCCAGCGCGGCGTCCCGGGTGAGCATGGCGTGCGAACTGCCCACCGCCACCGCCAGCGCGTCGATCCCGGTGGACGCGACGAACTCCGCCGCCTCCTTGGGATCGGTGCGCGCGCCGGGTGCGTGGACGCCGTCCTTGCCCCCGACCTCGCCGAGTTCGGCCTCCACCCATACGCCGTGGTCGTGGCAGTACGCGGCGACTTCCCGCGTGGCGCGCACGTTGTCGGTGTAGTCCAGTTTGGACGCGTCGAACATGACTGAGCCGAAGCCGAGCGCGACCGCCTCGCGGACCAGGTCGGCCGATTCCGCGTGGTCGAGGTGTACCGCGACCGGCGTCGGGGCCTCTCTGGCCGCCGCGAGAGCGGCTGTACCGACCGGCGCCAGTGAGCCGTGGTACTTCACGGCGTTCTGGCTCAGCTGCACGATCACCGGCGCTTCCGCCGCGGCGGCGCCGTCGATGATCGCGGTGATGTGTTCGAGCTGGATCGCGTTGAACGCGCCGCAGCCGTGCCGGGCCGCCGCGGCGGCGCCGACGATCTCCCCGGTTCCCACCAGAGGCATGACTTGTTCTCCTAGTCCGGGCGGGCGCGCACGGCGACCAGCCCCTGTTCGGCTCGGTAGTGCTCGAGGTCGACGTCCCCGGCGAGCGGGCCGAGCACGGCCGCCCCGGACAACGCGACGGCGCGGCGCAGGATGTCCGGCCAGGATTCGGCGCGGCTCAGCCCCAGCGCCAGCGCGGCGACGACGGCGTCACCCGCGCCGGTCGTGTTGCCACTGAGCACAGTGGACGGTGCCGCGTGCCAGGTGCCGGAGCCGGTCACCGCCAGCAGCCCTTCGGCACCCAGCGAGACGACGACGGCGCCGGCCCCGGCCTTGCGCAGTTCGGTCGCGGCGGCCACCGGATCCCGGAGGCCGGTGACCTCGCGCAGTTCGTCGGCGTTCGGTTTGACGACGGACGGCTTCCCGGCCAGTCCGGCGAGCAGCGCCTCGCCGGAAGTGTCCAAGATGGACGGTGCGCCGCCGAACAACCCGGCGTATCCCCCGGCTCCCGGCGGAAGGCTGCCCGAGCAGACGAGCACGTCGGGCTGGCGGGCTTGGACGGCTGTCGCAAACGCTTGCCACTCGTTTCCGGCGAGCCGTGGCCCTGGCTCGTTCAGCAGCGTGACCGATCCGTCGTCCGCGAGAACCGTGATGGTGCGCCGGGTCTCGCCGCCGATCGGAACGGCGGTGGCCGGGATGCCCGCCGCCGCGAGATCGCCCA
Organism: Amycolatopsis keratiniphila subsp. keratiniphila; assembly: GCF_001620365.2. Taxonomy (GTDB): domain Bacteria; phylum Actinomycetota; class Actinomycetes; order Mycobacteriales; family Pseudonocardiaceae; genus Amycolatopsis; species Amycolatopsis keratiniphila. Next base: position 209,575 of record NZ_LQMT02000013.1, on the reverse strand, counting down.
CGACGGTGGCACCCGTCGCACCGCCCGCAGTGAAGATCGCGCGGACGTCTGCGCCGAGCGTGTGCAGCACACGGGCGACGTTGACGCCCTTGCCGCCCGCCCGGTGCCGCACCTCCCGCAGCCGGTGCACGTCACCCGGCCGGAGACCGTCCACTGTGTACGTGACGTCCAGCGCGGTGTTCGGCGTGACGGTGACGATCATGATGATCTCAGGTCAGGACGACGGAACGGGTGAGACTGCGGGGGTTGTCCGGGTCGAGGCCCTTGCGGGCGGCGATGGCCCCGGCGACACGCTGCGCGCGGACCAGATCCGCCAGCGGGTCCAGGCCGCTCTCGACGAACAGCCCGCCCGCGCGGGCGACGTCTTCGGCCAGCCCCTCCGGCGCCTTCCCGAACATCCAGGTCACGCGGCCGGGTTCGCTGATGCTGATCGGCCCGTGGCGGTAGTCCCACGCCGGATACGACTCGGTCCACAGCAGGCACGCCTCCCGGAACTTGAGCGCGGCCTCGTTCGCGATGCCGACGGACCAGCCGGTGCCGAGGAAGCTGAACTGCCCGGCGCCGACGAGTTCGTCGGGCAACGGTTCGGCGAGCACGCGCTCGGCCTGGTCGGCGACCGCGGTCAGATCCTCGCCGAGGTGCGCACGCAGCATTGCCAGCGCCGTCGTGGCGAAGCGGGTCTGCACGACCGAGCGTTCGTCGACGACGGACAGGTCGACGATCGTGTCCGCGGCGGCCTCGATCTCGCGGGGCACGCCGGTGATCGCGATGGTCGGCGTCTTGCCCCGCAGCTTCGCCAGCAGGGCGTGGACCTCGGTCGTGGTGCCCGACCTGGTCAGCGCCACGACGTGGTCGTAGCCGCGCCCCTCCGGGAACTCCGACGCGGCGAAGGCGTCGGTCTCGCCGAGCCCGGCGGACTCGCGAAGGACGGCGTACGCCTGGCCGATGAACCACGACGTGCCGCAGCCGACGATCGCGACCCGCGCGCCCGGCGGCGGCAGCAGCTCACTGTTCGCCGAGGCCAGCGCCGCCGCTTCCCGCCAGCGGCCGGGCTGGCTCGCGATCTCCGCCGCCATGAAGGTCCCGCTCATGAACTCCCCATCCGTGCCAGTTGTGCGCAATAGCTGTCACGTTAGGTGCAGTTTTGTGCAACGTCAATGCTCTGTTAGCGCACTTTCACGCATTTGATGCGTTCGGATGTGCGTGATGGACACGGCCTCGACATGCGTGACCGGCGTCACTCCGAAAGCTGTCACAACCTCTCCGCCCGGCTCGTCATGTAGGCAGCAATCGACCGAGAGGGAAGATCATGGAACCGCGAGTCAACCTGTTCGAGAACGAAGTCATCCTCAAGTACGTCAAGCGTCTCGGCGCCGCGAACCGCCCGATCGAGGAATCCTCGCTGCCGCACGCGACCCAGGACCTGGTGAAGCTGCGCGCCAGCCAGATCAACGGCTGCGGCTTCTGCACCGACATGCACAGCAAGGACGCCGCGAAGGCGGGCGAGACCTCGGTGCGGCTCAACCTGGTCGCCGCCTGGCGGGAGGCGAACGTGTTCACCGAGGCCGAGCGTGCGGCCTTGGCGCTCGCCGAGGAGGGCACCCGGATCGCCGACGCGCACCACGGCGTCAGCGACGACACCTGGGCGCAGGTGCGCGAGCACTACGACGACGAGCAGATCGGCGCCCTGATCGCGTTGATCGCCGCGATCAACGCGTACAACCGGCTCAACGTCATCGCCCGGACGCCGGCGGGCGACTACCAGCCCGGCATGTTCGACTGATCCTCGCGTTCATCGACAACAGGATCGCTTCGCCGGACAACGATCGAGGTGCGACGGGCTGCTAAACCTGCGGATACCAGCGATCCGGAGGTTCAGCCCGTGCAACTCGACGTCCGCTTCTTCCCCGTGACCGGGACCCATCGGCTCAGCACCGACCTCGTCGGGCTCCGCGCGAACTTCCACTACGGCTCGGGAAACGTGCTGGAGCAGCATTACGCGGACAGGACGACGATGATCTGGACCGGCGTGTCCGGCGATTTCGCCGGTGTCCGCCAGAAGGAATCGACGCTGTGTGTCTTCGAAACCGGTCCGGCTCAGTATTTCGTGACCTGGTACGAATCCGGGACCGTCGCGACGGCGGCGCACGGTGAGATCTTCGACGGCGGCTATCCCATCGCGGTGATGGCCGATTTCGGCAAGTCGGTGGCCACGGCCGCTTATACGAACCCACGCGAGGACGGCGGCCAGTATTTCCTGGTCGACCAGGCGACGATCGAGATTCTGGACAAGCCGCACGGATGGCCTTCTTTTCCCGCGCCGCGGGAGTCTTGAAGGCACACGGCGAAGTTGACCCCGGGCGCGCGCGGGGTATCCGAAGGTCATGAGCCGATCGACAGTCGAGCACCGGTCGAACACCCGGCATTTGACCGTGCCGCAGGGCGTCGCGCTATACGTCGGCGCCGTCCTCGGCACCGGTCTGCTGGTACTGCCGTCGCTGGCGGCCAAAGCGGCGGGTCCGGCGTCCCTGATCGCCTTCCTGGTCCTGGTTCTGGTCTCCGCCCCGGTCGCGGCGACCTTCGGCGCGCTGGCGGGACGGCATCCGGATGCCGGCGGGCCGGCGACGTTCGCCCTGCGGGCGTTCGGGCCGAAGACCTCGGCCGTGACCGGATGGTGGTTCTATTTCGGCACCCTGGCGGGAATGCCCGCCGCCAGCGCTTTCGGCGCGGCCTACATCACCGAACTGGTCGGTGGCGGCCAGACGATGACGATGTTCCTGGCCGCCGTGCTGGTGCTCATCGCCATCGGGGTGAACCTTTTCGGCGTGCACCTGTCCGGCCGTGTACAACTGGTGCTCACCGGTTTTCTGGCACTTCTCCTGGTCGGCGCCGTGGTGCTCGCGGCGCCGAAAGCGGACACGGCCAACCTTCAGCCGTTCGCGCCGCACGGGGTCGCCGGTATCGCGACCGCGATCAGCCTGCTGATGTGGGCCTTCATCGGCTGGGAGACCGTGACTCATCTGGCCCCCGATTTCCGGAATCCGCGGCGGGATCTGCCGTTGGCCACGGGAATCTCCATCGTCGTCATCGGTGTGCTCTATCTCGCCGTCGGCGGGATGACGATTCTCGTGCTCGGCCCGCGAGCCGGGGAAACCGAAGCACCACTGGCCGCGTTGCTCGGCGAAGGGCTCGATACCTCCGTTCGCGTGGTCGCCGCGGTGATCGCCGTCGTGGTCACGCTCGGGGTCCTCAACGTGTTCGTGGCGAGTATGGCGAAACTCGGCGCAGCGCTGGGCCGTGATGGAGCCCTGCCGCGTTGGCTGGCCAAGGGCAGCCGATCGGGTGACGTTCCGAGGCGCAGTCTGCTCGTGGTGACCGCCGGGACCGCGATCAGCTTCCTCGTCGCGATCCTCACCGGATTCGAACTGGAACAGGCGTTGCTCGCGGAGAACGCCTGCCTGATCGCGATCTACCTGGTGGCGATGGCCGCCGGGGTCCGACTTCTGCCGTCCGGCGGCAAACAACGGTGGTTCGCGATGATCGCGACGGTCCTGGTGTTCGGCGTGCTCCTGTTGGCGGGCTGGTACCTGTTGTTCGCGGTGGCGCTCGCGATGGGGGCACTGCTCTACCTGAAGTTCTCCGGAAGGTCCGGATGAATACTCGCGCGTGCTCTGAACGCGTCGATCCCGGTCGACCGGCCTCGAACGCGGACACCCACTCTGAGCACTCAGCGCCGGCGAACAAGCACCGCGCGCGCAAAGGCAAAGCCCCAGCCCGCCTCCGCTCCCATACTGGCCGTCCAGCCGAGACGAGGAGCACCGAATGAGCCGTGACGACACGTCGCTCGCCAAGAACGTCCTGGGCGTGCCGGGCATCGTCTTCCTCGTACTCGCCGCGGTCGCGCCGCTGACCGGGATGATCGTGATCGCGGCCATCGGCATCGCGGTCGGCAACGGCGGCGGCATGGTCGCGGCGTTCCTGCTGGCGACGGTCGTCCTGCTGCTGTTCGCGGTCGGGTACGCGCAGATGTCGCGCGTCCTCACCAGCGCGGGTGGCTTCTACGCCTTCGTGGTCAAGGGCCTGGGCAGGACGCCGGGTCTCGTCGCCGGTTTCGTCGCGATGCTCGGCTACAACTGTTTCGTCGCCGGAGCGATCGGCACGAGCGGGTTCTTCACCTCCACGGCGATCGACGACGTCTTCGGCCTGAAACTCGATTGGCTGTTCTGGAGCGCGCTTTCGGTCGCGCTGGTCCTCCTGCTCAGCCGTCGCGGGATCGCGGTCAGCGCGAAGGTACTGGGTGTCTCGCTGATCCTCGAAGTGTCGATTCTGCTGATCATGGACTTCAGCGTGCTGTTCCGGCACGGTTTCTCGTTCGCCGCGTTCAGCCCGTCCGTGATGTTCCAAGGTGCCGGCGGACTCGCGTTGTTGTTCGCCGCCAACGCTTTCATCGGTTTCGAGGCGACGGCGCTGTTCGGCGAGGAGGCCAAGGATCCCCAGCGGACGATCCCGCGGGCCACCTACATCGCGATCGGGTTCATCGGGGTGTTCGCCGCGTTCACGACCTGGGCCGTGGTCAGCGCGATCGGCGCCGAGCAGGCGCAGGACGTGGCCGCCGCACATCTGTCGAGCGGGGATCTCGTGCTTTCGGTCGCCCAGGAGTACCTCGGCGGCCCGTTGACCAAGCTGATGTTGCTGCTCCTGGTGGTCAGCCTGTTCGCGGCGCTGCTGGCGCTGCACAATTCGGCCACCCGCTACCTGTACGCGCTGGGCCGGGTCGGTGTGCTGCCGCGTCTGCTCGGCAAGACCAGCCCGCGCAACGGCGCGCCGCGTTACGCCTCGATCGTCCAGCTGGTCTTCGGTTCGGTGGTGGCGCTGGCGTTCCGGCTCGCCGGGCTCGACCCGGTCGCCGACCTCACCGCGAGCATGACCGGCTTCGGCACGCTCGGGATCCTCACCCTGCAGTTGTTCGCGGCCGTGGCGATCCTGGTCTACTTCCGCCGGACACGGGACCGCCGGGTCGTGAAGACGCTGATCGCCCCCGGCCTGGGCGCGGTGGGGCTCGGGCTCATCGTGACGCTGGCGATCCTCAATTTCCCGACGCTCGCCGGATCGAGCAACGGCGTCGTACCGCACCTGCCGTGGCTGCTCCTGGTGGTCGCGCTGGCCGGGCTCGCGCTCGCCGTCTGGCTGCGCCGGTTCCGTCCTTCGGTGTACGAGGCGCTGGAGACCGACCTGGAACGCGAACCGTCAGACGTTGTTGGTCAGTGAGAGGTTGAACGAGTACCGCGAGGCCCGGTAGACGTGCCACCCGTATTCCACGACCTTGCCGGACTCGTCGTAGGTGGTGCGGCGCATGGTGAGCAGCGCCGCGCCCGGCTTCTCGTCGAGCAGTTCGGCGTCCTCCTCGGTCGCCTGCCGGGCGCCGACGTTCTGCTGGGCGGCGTGCAGACGGACACCCGCCGAGCGCAGTAACTGGTAGAGCCCCTTGTCCCGCAGTTCGTCGTCGGCCGGATCGATGAGGCCGTCGGGCAGGTAGTTGTTCATGATCGCCAGCGGCTCGCCGCCGGTCGAGCGCACCCGCTTCAACCGCCGGACGTGGGTCAAGCCCGGCGTCTCGAGATGCTCGATCGCCTCGTCACCCGCGGGCTCGACGCGGTTCACGAGGACGACGGATTCCGGCTTGTCCCCGAGTTCGCTGAGGTCGTCGAAGAGGCTGCTCAACCGCAGCGGCCGGGCGACCTTGGTGCGGACGACCTGCGTGCCGACACCCCGTTTACGGACGAGCAATCCCTGGTTGACCAGCGACTGGATCGCCTGCCGGATGGTCGGCCGCGACAGGTGCAACCGCGCCGCCAGATCCAGCTCGTTGTCCAGCCGGGCACCGTTGGGCAGCCTGCCGTCTTCGATGGCGGCGCCGATCTGCCGGGCGACCTGGGAGTACAGCGGTTCCGGGCCGTTCGGATCCACCACGATCTCGCCGGGTGCCCAGGGTTTCATGCGCGGAGCCTACCGCGCTCGACCACTATGACCTTATGTCCATATGTCTTGACAAAGTCTCCGAGCGCTTGCGATGGTCGAAGGACCACGCGAGCCGGGAGGTACGAACGTGTCGGACACAGTGCGCCGGATAGTCGCCGCGCGAGTGCGGGATCCGGGGGCCGTCGCGGTCGCCGCCGCCACCAGGGTCCGCGCGAAGTCGCCGTTCAACGACAAGGGCCGCACGATGATCATCGCCGCGGACCATCCGGCCCGCGGCGCCAACGGCGTCGGCTCCGACCCGCTCGCGATGGCCGACCGCGGCGAACTGCTCGACCGCCTCGGCCTGGCACTGGAACGCCCCGGGGTCACCGGCGTGCTGGCGACGCCGGACATCATCGACGACCTGCTGCTCCTCGGCGTACTCGACGGCAAGACCGTCATCGGCTCGATGAACCGCACCGGGCTCGCGGGATCGAGTTTCGAGATCGACGACCGGTTCGCCTGCTACGACGCCGAAACGATCGAGCGGATGCGTTTCGACGGCGGCAAGACGCTCACCAGGATCTGCCTGACCGACCCGGCGACGCCGAGCGTTCTCGAGAACACCGCGAAGGCGGTCGACGACCTCGCCGACCGCAAGCTGATCGCCATGGTCGAGCCGTTCCTCTCCGACTGGGTCGACGGACGCCTCCGCAACGACCTCTCCCCCGACGCCGTGATCCGCTCGATCACCATCGCCTCGGCACTCGGCCGCTCGTCGGCGTACACGTGGCTGAAGCTCCCGGTGGTGAAGGACATGGAGCGCGTGCTGGCCGCGTCGACCTTGCCCGCGGTCCTGCTGGGCGGCGAGGTCAAGGATCCCGACGCCGCGTTCGCCGCCTGGCAGCGGGCGCTCGCGCTGCCGACCGTGCAGGGCCTCGTGGTCGGCCGGTCTCTGCTCTACCCGCACGACGGCGACGTCGCCAAGGCCGTCGACACGGCCGTCGGACTGCTGTGAACACCTGTGGAGGACAACGCGTGAAGACCATCGACCACTGGATCAACGGCGCCGCGACCACGGCCGGCTCCACCCGCACGGCCCCGGTGTACGACCCGGCCGTGGGACAGGCGCGGGCGGAGGTGCTCCTCGCGGAGCCGTCCGATGTGGACACCGCGGTCGCCGCCGCGGCCAAGGCCTTCGAGGCATGGGGCGATTCGTCGCTGTCGCAGCGGACGAAGGTGATGTTCGCCTTCCGCGAGCTGCTGGTGAAGCACGAGGACGAACTCGCCAGGATCATCTCCGCCGAGCACGGCAAGGTGATCGACGACGCGCGCGGCGAGATCGTCCGCGGCCGCGAGATCGTCGAGTACGCCTGCGGGATCGCCGACGCGCTGAAAGGCGGCTTCTCCGACCAGGTCTCGCGCGACGTGGACGTGCACGATTTCCGGCAGCCGCTCGGCGTCGTCGCCGGGATCACGCCGTTCAACTTCCCGATCATGGTGCCGTTGTGGATGCACCCGATCGCCATCGCGGCGGGCAACACGTTCGTCCTCAAGCCGAGCGAACGGGTCCCGTCCGCGTCCCGGCTGGTCGCCGAACTGTATGCCGAGGCGGGGCTGCCCGACGGCGTGTTCAACGTGGTCAACGGGGACAAGGTCGCGGTCGACGCGATCCTGGAGCATCCAGGTGTCGCCGCCGTGTCGTTCGTCGGGTCGACGCCGATCGCCAAGTACGTCCACGAGCGCGCGACGGCCACCGGCAAACGCGTACAGGCGCTGGGCGGGGCCAAGAACCACGCCGTCGTCCTGCCCGACGCCGACCTGGAGTACGCCGCGAACCATCTCACGGCGGCCGCGTTCGGTTCGGCCGGGCAGCGCTGCATGGCGATCTCCATCGGTGTCGCCGTGGGATCCGCCGGTGACGGGCTGATCGAGATCCTCGAACGCAAGGCCGCCGAGATCAAGGTCGGCCCGGGCCACGAGGCGGGCAACGACATGGGCCCGGTGGTCACGGAGGCCGCGCGGCGGCGGGTGATCGACTCCGTCACCCTCGGCGCGGAGCAGGGCGCGACCGTGGTCGTCGACGGGCGGGAGCTGCGGGTCGCCGGGCACGAGGACGGATTCTTCGTCGGACCGTCCCTTTTGGACCATGTGACCACCGGGATGGCCGCCTACCGCGACGAGATCTTCGGCCCGGTGCTCGGGATCATCCGGGTGTCCACATTGGACGAGGCGATCGAGCTGATCAACGCGAACCCGTACGGCAACGGGACCGCGGTGTTCACCGGCAGCGGCGAGGCGGCGCGGCGGTTCCAGCGGGAGGTGAAGGTCGGGATGATCGGGGTCAACGTGCCCATCCCGGTGCCGATGTCGTACTACTCCTTCGGCGGGTGGAAGGACTCCCTCATCGGGGACAGCCCGATCCACGGTCCGGCCGGCGTGCGGTTCTACACGCGGGCGAAGGTCGTCACGACGCGATGGCCGCACAGCGCGGCGGGTTTCAACTTCCCGACGTCCAGCTGAACGAGCGCGTTTCGTCCTCTGAATGCGGTTGCGCAGGTCCGCGAAGGCCTACGCGATCGCCACGTGTGCCCCACCTGTAACACCAGTACATGAAGGCCCCTTCCTTGCGTTTAGGTCAGCGTCCCGGCGAAGTCGCACAAGCGCAGGGCAATCAACCGTCCACTGTGGCCACTTCTCGGCGGCCGAATGTCCTGTTCATGGCGAAATGGGTGGTCCGGAATCTTCCCCGCTCGGCATGAGCTTGATCAACGGAGGATTCGGGACATTCAACGTCCCCGATCTTCCGTTGATCAAGCTCCCGACCCGAGCACCCCCTCGACGATGTAGGAATCAGGACATTCAACGTCCCGATTCCTACATCGTCGGCACCTGGAACACCGAGACCCGCACCCTCCGTTGCCCACTTGACCAGCGAATAGGCCACTTCGCCGGGACCCTGCGCCAGACGCAAAGAAGGGGGCCTTCATGTACTGCGGGGGCGACGACGGTCAGCGCACCTCTTGCCGTTGCCGTTTCCCGACGATCCGCCAGCCGACCGCCAGGACCACGACCAGCACCGGGATCGAGTAGAAGGCGATCTTCTCGGCGCCGTCGGAGAAGCCCATCAGGACCACGACCAGCGCGAGGAAGCCCAGCGTCGCCCAGCCGCTGTAGGGCGCCCACGGCATCCGGTAGGACGGCCGTTCCAGCTCCCCGCGCAGCGCCGCCTGACGCAGCCGCAGCTGGCAGAAGATCAGTGTCGCCCAGGTGGTGATCACGCCGAGCGAGGCGATGGCGATCGCGATGTCGAAAGCGTCCTTCGGCACCAAGTAGTTGAGCACCACACCCAGCACGTAGGCGCCGGACGTGAACAGGATGCCGCCATAGGGCACGTGACGGCTGCTCATCCGGCCGACGAACTTCGGCGCCTCGCCCTTGTCGGCGAGCGCCCGCAGGATGCGGCCGGTCGAGTAGAGCCCGGAGTTGCAGCTCGACAGCGCGGCGGTGAGCACGACCGCGTTCATCACGTCGCCGATACCCGGGATCCCGAGGCGGCTGAACACGGTGACGAACGGGCTCTCGCCGCCGTTGTAGAACGGCCACGGCAGCAGCATCGCCAGCAGCAGCACGGATCCCACGTAGAACACACCGATCCGCCAGACGACACCGTTGATCGCCTTCGGCAGCACCTTGCGGGCGTCCTTCGTCTCGCCGGCCGCGATGCCGACGACCTCGATCGCGGAGTAGGCGAAGATGACCGCCTGCAGGGTCATCAGCGCGATGCCGACACCGGCCGGGAAGAAGCCGTTGTGGGCGGTCAAGTTGTGCACGCCCGCCGTGGTGCCGCCGATGTCCGCGCTGGTGAGCACCAGCCCGGCCGCGGTGACCAGGAAGACCACGATGGCCAGCACCTTGACCACCGAGAACCAGAATTCCAACTCGCCGAACAGTTTCACCGAAAGCAGGTTCACCGCCAGCAGCACGCCGAGGGCGACCAGCGCGGTGATCCACTGCGGCACGTCGGGCAGCCACTTGTGCACGTAGATCGCCACCGCGGTGATCTCCGCGATACCGGTCATCGCCCAGTTCACCCAGTACATCCAGCCGGAGGCGAAACCCGCCCACGGCCCGATGAACTTACGGGCATAGGTGACGAAACTGCCGGAGGACGGCTCGTGCAGCACGAGCTCACCGAGGGCGCGCATCACGAAGTACGCGGCGATACCGCAGAGCGCGTACGACAGGACCAGCGACGGCCCGACCTGGTGGAGCTTGCCACCGGCACCGAGGAACAGCCCGACGCCGATCGCGCCGCCGATGGCGATCATCTGCACTTGGCGGTTGCCCAGTGCTTTTGAGTAGCTTTCACCTTTTTCGGTGAGCAGCGAGGAATCCATGGTTGCCAGACGCTAGAGCGTGTGCGGCACGTCACCCAACATTGCTAAGGAAGACTTAAGGTGTGCGGGACGTCACTCCGCCGGTTTTACGGGAATTTCCCTTTTCGATTTGACAAATTCACCCGCGAACCCCGATCTTCGCGCGCGAAGGGCCGCTTCTACGCTACGGCCGTGGACCTCGCAGCGCTGCTGGACCGGATCGCCGACGACGTCGCGCCGGAGATCGGCCGCGGCTCCGTCGCGGACTACATCCCCGCCCTGGCCAGGGTCGATCCCGGCCGGTTCGGCATGGCGGTGGCCGAAGTGGACGGTGGGCTGCACGGGGTCGGCGACTGGGAAGTGCCGTTCTCCATCCAGAGCATGTCGAAGGTCTTCACCCTGGCGCTCGCGCTGTCCCACGGCGACGGGGTGTGGGAACGGGTGGGTCGCGAGCCGTCCGGGAACCCGTTCAACTCGCTGGTCCAGCTGGAGAACGAGGACGGAATCCCGCGTAATCCGTTCATCAACGCCGGCGCGCTCGTGGTGACCGACGAATTGGCGCACCACGGCGACGCGGCGGAAACACTGCTCCGGTTCCTCCGGGAGGAAAGCGGGCGCGCGGACATCGGAATCGACGCCGAGGTCGCCGCGTCGGAGGCCGCGCACGCCGACCGCAATCGCGCGCTCGCGTATTTCATGGCGTCGTACCGGAACATGCGGCATCCGGTGCCCGCCGTCCTCGACCAGTACGTGCGCCAGTGCTCGATCGCGATGAACTGTGGCGACGTCGCGCGGGCGGCGGTGTTCCTCGCCCGCCACGGCGTGCGCAACGACGGCAGCCGGCTGCTCGAACAGAGCGCCGCCAAGCGGGTCAACGCGGTGATGCTGACCTGTGGCACCTACGACGCGGCGGGCGAATTCGCCTACCGTGTCGGGCTTCCGGGCAAGAGCGGGGTCGGCGGCGGCATCGTCGCGATCGTCCCCGGCCGGTGCGCGATCTGCGTCTGGAGCCCCGGCCTCGACCCGCGCGGCAACTCCGTCGCTGGCGTCGCGGCGCTGGACCGGTTCACCACCCTGACCGGCTGGTCGATCTTCTGAGCGGTTTGGATCCTCGCCGACGGGGAAGCCGACGGCGTGCAGACGTTTCTCCCGTGCGCTGATTTCCGGGCCTCCGCTTCCGTCCTCGACCAGCGGAGGCTCGGGAAGCAGCGGGTCGAGACCATCCAGGTGCTGCGCGCGCTGACGGTGCCGGGATACGGCTGGCGGCATCATCCGGCCGCGGCGATGTGGGCGGGTTACGAGGAGGCGCTCGTCCGGTACGGCTTCGACGTCTGCGAGGTCTGGTGCGAGACCGGCCGCCAGGACACCTGCCGGAAAACGCTGCGGCTCGATCTGCTCCGCGCCACCGGGCTAGACGAGGTCCGCACCCAGGATCGGCTCGCCGACGCGAAGGAACTGCCGCCCTGGCTCGGCGATCCGGATTTCCACCGCAGCCACCAGTCCGCGCTCGTCCGCAAGGAGCCGGGGCACTACCGCGCGAGTTTCCCGGACGTCCCCGACGACCTGCCCTACGTCTGGCCCGCGTCGGACCGTCCACGACGAGAAGGAGTGCGATGAGCAAGCGATTCCGCAAAGGCGACAAGGTCCGCTGGAACAGCCACGGCGGGCACGCCGAAGGCGAGGTCCTGAAGGAGATCACTTCGGACACCGAGGCGGGCGGCCGCACGGTTCGCGCGTCCAAGGAGGAGCCGCAGTACCTCGTCCGCAGCGACAAGAGCGGCGGCGAAGCGGTCCACAAGCCCGAGGCGCTGGAGAAGCTGTGAGCACGGTCAAGGACGGCGGCGAGCCGGGCCACGACCCCTGCAAGTAGTCAGCCGCTCGAAGGCCGGCCCATCTCGTGCCCCGGCCGTCCCTCGGTACGCCGACGGCGCTTGATCCGCTCTTCGTGCAGGTGCCGCCGCCCGCCGGTCAGGTCACCGGTGACGTCACGCGCCATCTGGCGGTAGGCCGCGTAGTAGCCCTCGTCGTACTCCTCGATCATCTGGAAGGTCCACCGCTCCGGCAGCACGTTGAGCCCGACCAGTTCGGTCTGGATCCGCTCCGCCCACTCGGCGTGCCCGGCCTCCCGGAGCGCTTCGACGGCCTCGCCGAGCGCGAAGTCGGCGGTTCCGGTGAGGTGGTGGAAGGCGTACAGGTGGCCACGCGCCTGCTCGACCGTTTCGAGGGCGAAGGTCAGCTTCCCGACGGCGTCGACGGTCGCCTGGTCGGGTTCTGGAGATGTGTCGGGCATGCCGGGGAATGCCCCGAGCGCGGCGTTCCTACACCCCGGCGTCGTACCGTGTCCTGGCGTCGTTGATCTCGTTGATATGAAGTTCGGCCCAGTCCCGGATCACCGCCAGCGGTGCGGTGATGGTCTGGCCGAGCGTGGTCAGCGTGTACTCGACCTTCGGCGGCACCGTCGGATGCACGGTGCGCGTGACCAGGCCGTCGCGTTCGAGCCCGCGCAGGGTCTGGGTGAGCATCTTCTCGCTGACCCCGTCGATCGCGGCGCGCAGTTCGCTGTAGCGCTTGGTCCCCGTGGAGAGGCAGCCGACGATCAGCGCGGTCCATTTGTCCGCGATGCGATCCAGTACCTGTCGCGAGGGACACGGCGCGCTGTACACATCGGCCGGCCGCCCGTCCGGCAACCAGGCCAGCACCTGGCCCGGAGTGCCTGGACGGGGACGACGACGGTGTGGTTCCGGCATACCCGCGACGTTATCCGGTGGCCTGGCCTGCGGCCCAGGTCCGGCGCAGCGCGGGCGGCAGGACCCGGCCGAACACCTGGCCGGCGAAATGCCCGCCCGCGAGGATCGTCCGGTCGTCCTCGATCTCCTTCAGCAGTTGCTCGCGGGTGGCGACACCCTCCGCCGGATCGACGTCGAACGCGAACGTCCAGTGGCTTTCGGTGATCTGCACCTGGCAGTGCATGACGTCGCCGAGCACGACGACGCGGCGGGGGTCCTCCCCGTCCGGATCGGTGACCACCACGCTGCTGTGGCCGGGTGTATGCCCGGGCGTAGCGAGTATCCGCACACCCGGCGCGACGACGTCGCCGTCACCGAAGAACCCGATCACCTCGGCCAGCGGCTCCTGTACGGCGAGCGGATCCGGGCCGACCGGGTCGTTCGTGCCGGACCAGTGTGCCCATTCGGCCTCGCTGACCAGATGCCGCGCCGCCGGGAAGGTCAGCCCGGTCACCGTCCCGCCCGTGCCGTCCGGCGCGGGCGGGACGTTCGTCGTCCAGCCGACGTGGTCGTGGTGCAGATGCGTGTAGATCACGGTGTCGACGTCTTCCGGGCTCAAGCCTTCCGCGGCCAGGGCGTCGAGCAGGCCACCACCGTGGAACTCGGCGGCACCCGGCAGGCTGAAGTCGGCCGCGCCGAGCCCCAGGTCCACCAGGATGGCCCGGTCGTCGGTCCTGATCAGGAAGGAACCGATGCTGACCGGGAACCAGCCGCGTTCGTCGAGGAACGCGTCGTGGGCCGCCCAGCCGGACGGGACACTCGATGGCAGGAAAACGCCGGGGTTGAGCCAGGCGTGGCCGTCGGGCAGGTAGGTGACCGTGGTCCGGCCGACCCGGATCTGGGCCCTGGCGGCAGGTCTGGACATGTCGTGACTCCCTTGTGGATGGTGAGCGAAGCTGTACTCACTTTCGGGGAGCCGCTCTCCGGAGGGAAGTACGCACTTACAAGTGCGCCTCCACGGCGATCCGCGCGAACGAGCGGATCAACGGGTTCTCCCGCTCGGTCACCCACGCGACGACCAGCGGGCTCGGTGGCATGTCGGCCAGCGGCACCCAGGTCAGCCCGTCGGACAGGGCGTGCCCGAGCGGCGCGATACCGGCCGACCCGTTCCACAGGACGGCTTGCAGGCATTCGCCGACCGTGCGCACCACCGGCCCGGCCTGCCGCCCGCCGATGGGTGTCGCCCCGTTCCAGTACTCACGCCACCGGGGATCCGTGCCCTCCGGCAGCTGGAACCACGGCCGATCGGCGACGTCGGCCAGCCGGAGCGTCGCCCGGCAGGCGAGCGGGTCGCCGGTGCGCAGCACCAGCCCGACCGGATCCTCACGCAGAACCCGGACGGTGAGGCCGGTTTCGTCGAACGGCGACCGGGTCAGCGCGACGTCGGCCAGCCCGGCGCGCAGGCCGGTGGTGGGATCGGTGAAATCCGCCTCACGGAAGCGGATCGAGACCTCGGGATGCCGTCGCCGGAACGCCGCGGCCAGGCGGGTGCCCGCCTCCCCCGCGCCGTCGGACAGGGTGCCGACGGTGAGCGTCGCGGGGCCTGCCGCCTCCACCACCCGGACGCGGGCGCGTTCGGCCTGGTCCAGCAGGGTGCGGGCCTCGGCGTACAGGGTGTTTCCGGCCGCGGTGGGCTCGACGCCGGCGGCCGACCGGAGCAGCAGGACGACCCCCAGGTCGTTCTCCAGCTGCCGGATGGCCCGGCTCAGCGGCGGCTGGGTCATGTGCAGCCGCGCGGCGGCCCGGCCGAAGTGCCGCTCTTCGGCGACGGCCACGAAGTAGCGCAACAGGCGTAGCTCCATCACCAGCGATGATACCCATCAGGTATCGGCCCGTGGAGATCGGACTTGGACGGCGCTCGGAGCCCGGCGCGAAGGTGGGGACATGCCCTTCGAACCACTCACCCACGAACCCGCCGTCGACCCCGCCCAGGCCAGGGAGATCGCCCGCGACGTCGTGGTGATCCCGAATCTCGGCGTCGAGCTCGTGCCCAACATCGGCGTCATCGGCGGCTCGCACTCGGTGCTCGTCGTCGACACGGGACTCGGCCCTCGTAACGCCGAGAAGGTGCTCGCCTTCGCGGCCGAACACGCCCGCGGCCGCAGGCTGTACCTGACGACGACGCATTTCCACCCCGAGCACGCTTTCGGCGCACAGGTCTTCGCGGACGACTCGACCTACCTCGTCAACAGCGCCCAAGCCGCGGATCTGGTCCACAAAGGACCGGGTTACCTCGAGATGTTCCGCGGCCTAGGCACCCCGGTCGCCCGAGCATTGGACGGTGTCGAGTTCGCCACCCCCGACGTGGTCTACGACGACACGTACGACCTCGATCTCGGCGGGCGGGTCGTGCGCCTGGCGGCCACCGGACGCGCCCACAGCAGGGGCGATCAGGTGATGACCGTGCCCGACGCCGGCGTGCTGTTCACCGGAGACCTGGTCGAGACCGGGCAGTTCTCGATCTTCCCGTGGTTCCCGCCGTACGACACCGATGTCTCGGGAGTGCGCTGGATCGAAGTGCTGGGACGGCTGGCCGCCGCCGGACCGGACCTCGTCGTCCCTGGTCACGGCGACGTCTCCGGACGCCGGATCCTGACCGACGTCCGCGAATACCTCGAACTGCTGCGCGACGAGACTTGGAAGCGGCGCGACTCGGCGCTTCCCGAAGAGACGATCGCCGCGGAGGTCGAAGCGCTGATGATCGAACGCCACCCCGAGTGGGAGGGCCAGGACTGGATCGCGAAGGGCGTCGGCTGCTTCTGCGCCGACCACTCAGGCCATGAGGCAGCAGGCGCCGGTGAAGCAGCCGAAGGCGCCTCCGCTTGACGCGTTCTTCCAGTTGTCGAAGTGGTCGATCACGAGTTCGACCTCGGCCTGCCCGGCGGCGGTGACATCGATGCCGGCGTCGGTGAAGAAGCTGCGGATATCGTCGGAAACGGTGGTCTTCATCGAAGATCTCCCTCGAACCTGCGGTGTTGGATACCGAAATCGTGCAGGTTCGGGCCCCGGTGCCGACAGTGCGAAGCGACACGGGCGACGTGTGGCTTTCGACTGCTCCACTCGTGTCAACCGGACGACGCGAGTGGAGCAGCCTGCTACTTGAAGATGGCGATGGGGTGGACGACGAGTTCCCCGGTTTCGGGGTCCCAGTCCTCGACCTTGCCGAGGCATCGCGCCCGGAACGCGCCGGCCGGCGCGGAGTCGCGCAAGTCGCTGGTCACACAGGTGAACCGGATCCGTCTGCTCCGCTCCGGATCGTCCGGATTCCCGTACGGTGCCACGAAAACCGTCTCGGTGTCGGTCTGGGAGCGTTTACGGAACAGGCCCTTCACGGAGACGAAGGCCTCGACACCGCGCAGCCTGGTCTTGAGCTGCCGGGTGCTTTCGGGGCCGTCGGCCCAGCCGAGTTCCTTGACCAGTGCCCGATTGTGGACCAGTTCCTGCTTCGTCAAGTCGACGTAGATGATGTCGTGGTGCTTCTCCAGCACCTTCGTCACGATGCCGATCACCGTGATCGGTTCGGCCTTGCGGATGTACCGCCGGAACTCTTCGTCGGTGTCGGTGCGCTCCGATTCCCCTTTCAGCGGGCCGAATCCGCCCGAACCCCAGAACCGCCAGCCCCGGCTCGTCCGCTTCTCGACCTCCTGCTCCAGCGCCTCGTTGTAGCGATGCAACTGATAGAGACCCATCACGGATTTCGTGTGCAGGTAGAAGCCGATGCCCCGGATCATGCCCTGATCGCCGTCGGAGCGCGCTCGGCGCCAGTGCTTCACGAAAACGACGATCGCGACGAGGAAGGCGACCACGGTCAGCACCCAGACCGCCAGCCACCAGCCCCAGACGTCCCACCACAGATTATCGGCAGCCACGGATCTCCTTGAAGGCGTCGAGCAGGGAGGTGGTGTTCGCGTCGACCATCCGGCCACCGGTGGCCACGGCCGCGCGCTCCAGTTCGGCGGGATTCGCCTCGCCGAACCGGATGGTGTACGTGTGCACGCCCGGATCCCTTGGCGCGCGCAGGAATTCTTCGATACCGGGGCCGGTGTTGCTCTCCCCGTCGGTCATCAGCACGATCGAGACGCCGCTGCCGGGCTCCGCGCCGCGATGGGCGCTCGCCTTCGCGTACGCCTCGCCGAGTGCGGCCCAGACCGCGGTGTTGCCGTCGAACTCGTCGGCCGCGATGAAGGCCCGCAACGCTTCGAGATCACGGGGTCCGTCGATGGTGAACTCCTTGTCCCCCAGTATCTTCCCGCCGAACCGGAGGACCGTGAGGCGCTCGCCGCGGTAGAAGCGGTCGAAACCTCCGTCCGGACCGCCGCTCAGCCCGGCGAAGGTCGCCCGGAGCGCGGCGATACGCGAGCCCTTCATCGAACCAGAGAAGTCCAGCACGAAGATCACGCGCCCCGGCGCGCGGGAGGCGGCCGCCGCGTAGTCGTCGAGGAGTTTGTCCACGACGGCCTGTTCGTCCGGGAAGTACAGGGAGTTCCCGATCGAGGCGGGCAGCCTCCGGTCGAGCCCCACCTCGCCGGTGATCGGGCGGCGGAGGGTCCGCTCCATCAGTTTCTTTTGTGTCGCCGGGCTTTTGAGCCAGGTGACGACCTTGTCGTACACCTCCCGTTTCGCCGGGTCGAGCAGCAGGACCGGGTAGTCGGACTGGACGATGCCGTCGCGCGGGTACACCAGTTCCAACGGGGTCTTGAGCCTGCCGCTCGCGTTGAGGGAGAGCAAGGTGGACTCGTACCCGATGATCGCGTCCACGTCCTGGCGCTCGGTGAACCGATCGGCCACGGCGGCCGAAGTGTCCGCGGTCAGCGTGTGCCCGATGCGGAAGCCTTGGAGCTTGTCGCATTTCACGTCCTGGAGGCGCAGCGCCGCGCCCGTGCCCGCGGCGGCCGTCGCCACCCCGACGAGCGAGGTGAGCCCGCTGGTCGACTTGGCCGGATCCGCCATCGCGAACCGGAAGCCGCCGCCCGCCGCCGCGTCCGCCAGATCCGCCCACGAGAGCTTCCCGTCCGGTTTGCCGCGGCGCAGTTCCGCCGCCTTCGCCGGGGTGATCCCGACGATGACCGGCGACACCATGGTCTTGGTCGCGAGCGGCCGTTCCCCCTTGTCCCCCGACTGCCGGTGCTTGAGCTGGAAATACCGGTCGGTGGAAAGCCAGGCGAGATCGTGCGTGGCCTTTCCCGGGGTGAGGGAGGCGGCGGCGTCGATCGTTCCCCGGAAATCCATTTCCAGTTCGATTCCCGTTTCCGCGCGCAGGTCATCGAGAATCGGTCCGAGATCGGCCAGCTCCGAACTGGCCAGCACGCGCAGCTTCACCTTCTGCCCGCTGCTCGTACAGGCGGCGGCCGCCAGGAGCAGACAGCACAGGAACACGAGAAGCCGCTTCACGGGCAGTCCCCGACCGTTTTGATCATCTCTTCGAGCACCGGGCTGTCCGGCAACGGCGTGGTGCTGTCGTCACCGGCGATCTGCGGCGCGGGCAGCCCCTGTTCGCGGAGGAAGTCGTACAGTCGCGCGCTTTTCGTGCTGCCCGCAGGCGTCGCGACGCCGAAGCCGAGCTCCATCGCGCGGCGCTGCAGCTCCGGATCGAAGGTGATCAGCTCGCCGAGCCGTTCCGCTTCCGGTTTCAGCGCCAGGAACTGGGGTTTGGTCAGGATGTCGTCCTTCGGGTACAGCAGGACCCGGTCGAGATCCGGGCGCCCGCTCTGCGCCTTGGCCCGCAACTGCATGGCGAGATACTGATGCTCGTAGATGACGACGATCGGCTTGTCGCCCTCGGCGAGATTCGCGTACGACTCCGACAGATCCGCCGACGGGAAGCCTTGTGCCGCCACGAGCGGTTTGATCCGGTTGGCCAGCTTTTTCGCGGACGAGAGGTTCGGCGGACCGGCGGGCGCGCCCGCCGGTTGCGGGTCGGCGACCGGGACATGGCGGCCGTTCTCCAGGAACGCCAGCAGGATCAGGTACGTCGCGCCCGAGTTGGAGTCGCAGACGTTCGAGGTCTGGGCGAGCACCCTGTTCCCGTTCTGCGCGCCGAAGCGGCTGATGCCGAGCGAGTCCCAGGTCCGCCCCTGCCTCAGCGTCTCGATGAACTTCTCGGTGTCCAGCGTGTAGTACAGCGGATCCTGCTCTCCCGGTGGTTTCGTGGCGATCTTGTTGCTCTCCAGCGTTTCCGCGTAGCGGCGATACGTGGCGAGGACGATCGGGCTGGTGAACGGCTGCCGCGCGCTGCCCGTCCATTGGTCGGCCCTCGACCGGCGGACGAGGCTCGCGGCGGGCTCGCCCGACATGAACACGAAGTCGTACTGGCTGAGGTCGTGGGTCGCGACGTCCCGCGAGCCCGCCCTGGTCACGTGGACGCGGATGTGGTGGCGCATCAGGATTTCCTGGATCTTCGCGTCTTCGAAGAGATCCGATTTGGAGCCCATCTTGCCGCGCAGGACGAGCGTCTGCTGGAACGGGACCACGACCGTCCCGCTCAGGAGCAGGGCGATCAGGCCGCCGACGGCCAGGGCCAGCGCGGGCCCGAAAGTGCGGAGAAAGCGGCGGCGCAGAAAGAACGCCGAGGGTTTTGGTCGGATGGTGAGCTGGGGTTCTTCACGAAGCGAGCTATCGGTGGTCACCGATTTCCTCCCCGAATGTCCGGCACGCCCATTTTACCGGGGAGCACCGACGGAAAAGCACGTCTCGATCCGGCTTCGGGACCACCCTCACCAGGCCCGGAGGCCGGGCGGTTAGGCTCTTCGGTGGCGAAAACCGCCATGCACCACGACGCCGGGAGATCTGAACCGCCATGCTGGACCGAGCAGTCATCGACGCCCTCTTCCCCGCCGACCTGCCCGAGCCCGAGCACTGGGAACAGCGTTACCCCGCCCGCGAGCTGCCCGAGGGCGCCCTGGTCACCCGGTTCGGGCCCTCGCCGACCGGGTTCGTCCACATCGGCGGGGTCTACGTCGCCACCATCGACCAGGACGTCGCCCGCCGCAGCGGCGGCCGCTACCTCGTCCGGGTCGAGGACACCGACCGCTCCCGCGAGGTCGAAGGCGCCATCGAGCAGTTCGAGCGCGGTTTCGCCTACTTCGACCTCGCCGCCGACGAGGACATCCACCGCGGCGGCGACTACGGCCCGTACCAGCAGTCCGAGCGCGAGCAGATCTACCTGACCTACGTCCGCCACCTGCTCCGCACCGGCCGCGCGTACCTCGACTTCGCCACCAAGGACGAGCTGGCGGCGATCACCGCCCGGCAGCAGGCGACGAAGCTGCCGACCGGCTACTACGGCTCGTGGGCCATCTGGCGCGACGCCGACCCCGCCGACGTGCAGGCCAAGCTCGACGCCGGCGACCCGTACGTCGTGCGGTTCCGCGCGCCGGACGACACCGGCGCCCGCGCCCGGTTCACCGACGCCATCCGCGGCCCGCTGGAGGCCGAGGCCAACCGCAATGACGTCGTCATCCTCAAGAGCTCCGACCAGAGCCCGCGGCTGCCGACCTACCACTTCGCGCACGCGGTCGACGATCACCTCATGCGGGTCAACCTGGTCATCCGCGGCGACGAGTGGATCTCGTCGGTGCCGGTGCACCAGCAGCTGTTCGACGCGCTCGGCTTCGAGCCGATCACGTACGCGCACATCGCGCCGCTGATGAAGCAGGAGGGCGGCAGCAAGCGCAAGCTGTCGAAGCGCAAGGACCCGGAAGCGAGCGTCGACTTCTACATCGAGTCCGGCTACCCCACCAAGGCCGTCCTCTACTACCTGCGCGGCCTCGCCAACGGCCGTCTCGCCGAGATGCCGCTCGACCAGGCGCTGGCCGAGCCGATCAACCTCGACGAATGCGGGGTCGCCGGCCCGCTGGTCGACCTGGTCAAACTCGACGACATCTCGGCCGACCACATCGCCACGCTGTCCGGCGCCGAGATCCTCGAGGAGGTCCGCGGCTGGGCGGAGCGGTTCGATCCCGAGCTGCGGACCGTCCTCGACGCCGAGCCGGACCTCGCGCTCCGGGCGCTCGCCGTCGAGCGTGACGGCGCCGAGAACCCGCGCAAGGACCTGAAGAAGTGGAGCGAGTTCCGCGCCGTCTACGGCTTCTTCTTCCCGCAGCTGCACGCGGCCGTCGCGAGCCCCGGCGACGAGCGGATCACCGCCCTCGGTGTCGACCCCGCGGTCGTCCAGGCCGTGGTGCGGGACTTCGTCGGGAACTACCAGCAGCTCGACGACGGCCAGGAGTGGTTCCAGCAGATCCGCGACGTGGCGGCGAAGCACGGCTTCGCGAAGAACGCCAAGGAGTTCAAGAAGAACCCCGAAGGCTTCCCGGGCTCCATCCGCGAGGCTTCGCAGATCATCCGGATCGCGATCACGGGCTCGACCCGGAGCCCGGACCTGCACTCGATCACCCAGGCGCTGGGGCGTGAGGAGACGCTGGGCCGGTTCGCCGGTCTCGTGGGCGAGTGACGCCTGCCCTTGCTCGACTGAAGTCCGTGAAGGCCTCCTTGCCTACCCTGAAGGTAGGGAAGGAGGCCTTCACGGCTTGCCGAGTACATGAAGGACCCCTTGCTTGCGCCTAGGTACATGAAGGGGGCCTTCACGTACTTCGGAGCCGTCCTTACCACTCACGACGCGGGCAGGAATTGGTCGTAGAACGCCGTCTTGACCGCGACCACCGCCTCTTCGGTCTCCCGGAACCGCTCCCGCGCCTCACTGGAGTCGATCAGCTGCACCAGCCGCAGTCCGAGCTGGTCGGAATGCGTCAGCGAAAGCGGGGACGCCGCGGCGAGCGGGCGCGACTTCGCGTCGTGCACGTGGTGCGGGTAGTAGAAGACGGACCTGTCGCCGAGCACCGGGCCGATCCGGCGCCAGAGTTCGCCGTACTCGACCGAGACCAGCACCTCGCCCCAGAACCGCAGGATGGTCAGCAGTTCGATGTCGGCGTACTTCGAGTCGCCGGCCGAGGCGATCAGCTCCATGGTGGTGTCGAGGCAGGCCGACGTCGCCAGGGACTTCCGTGACCGTACGAGCACTTCGCGCGGGACGCCCAGGGCGAGGATGTCCGTCATCAGATCCTCGCGGTGCGAAGGTGTGCTGCCGGGCGAAGTGTTGTCCGGGTACTCCTCGCGCACGATGACGCGGGCGATCCGTTTGGACTGCTCGTCGGTGAGCAGGTCGATCGCCAGGTCGTAGGCCATGGTGAACGCCAGTGACAGGAACCGGCGCTGTAACAGGACGGCCTGGAGGTCCTCCTCCGGAAGCTCGGTGACGCCCCGCAGCGCGGGATGATTCCTGAACCGCTCGATCAAACCGTCTTCGAACTCGTCGAGCTCGCGCATCAGTACACCTCTTGCTCAGAAACGGATCATGTCGATGCTTCGGTTCCAGTCGGCGAGGTCGACGTCGCGGCCGATGTCCCACAACGTGTCGAGCTCGCGCTGGATCTGTTCGCCGAGCACGGTGTCGTGCGTGCCCTCGATCTGGAACTGCGGCGAATTGACCGCCAGCTGGCCGTGCAGGAACATGCTGACCAGGTAGCGCCCGTCGGCCCGGTACACCGAAACCGAGGCCTGCGAGTTGAACACCCGCACCTTCAGGTTGCCCTGGCGCCTGGCCAGCCGCCGGTGCAGCCGGGAGAGTATCTCCAGGCACTCCGCGATCCCCGTGCTGACGAAGGGGTTGCCCGCGCCGTCGTTCCGGCCCAGCGCCGCCTCCCGCAGCCCCACCAGCATCGAGTTCGGGTGCAGCAGCATGATCCGCACCTCGGCGCGCCGGTCGACGATCGCGGCTTCGAGTTCCTTTTCCAGACGCTGCAGGTTGGGGATCCAGGTGTTCAGGATCGTCACCTGTTTGGCCTTCGCGACATGTGCCGCGAACTCGTCGTCCGGAAAGCGTTTGTGCACTTCGACCACGCCGCCGTAGTGCGAACGGCGGAGGCTCGTGGCGATGGTGTCGATGTCGAGGCCGGCGAGCCGGTCGCGGATGTCCTCCAGCGCGCGCAACGGGGTCAGCTCGACGAGCAGCACCACGACCACCCCGCTGACCATGATCAGGGTCAGGGTGGTGACGCCTTTCGGCGCGACTTTGTCGAGCAGGCCGAGTTGTTCCGCGATCCCGACCGCGAAGCCGGCCACCGCCAACCCGCCGAGACTGAGCAATTCGAGCCAGCGACGCATTCTGCGGAGCATTCACCCTCCGGGATCCGGCTGCTTGGTCTTCATGTTCTCACGATCGGAGAGCGGATTTGTGATCAGGGTCACTCTCCACGGAATTCACGAAAAGAATCGGATCCGGTGCGGGATTCCGCAGTGCGAAGGGCGCAGATCACAAGGGCGACGTGAAACGCGCGGGGCTCGACAGACGACTTACCTGATACGCAAGTACGGAAAGTTGTGGTCGATGAGCGCTGATCGCGTTGTCCAGCTGCGCTGGGAGCACCGCCGCGTGGCCGACGACGGCGGCCACGCGGTCTTGTCGTACCCCGGGATCTCGGTGGTCCTGCGGACCGAGGGCGAAATAGTCGGCCGCACCTGGATACCGGTCGGGGAAGAACCCACCTTCGCCGACGACGAGGCGCTGATCACCGCCTTGCACGCCGCGTGGCGCTGGACCAGACCGGCCGCTTGACCCCTTATTCGTCGCCCGATTTGTACCGGCGCTGGAGTTCTTCGTCCTGTTCACGCGGCGACTTTTCCGACCAGCGACCGTGGACGAGGTCGTTCTCCGTGTAATCGGCGCGCCGTGAGGCCCAGCCGGGCAACATGATCTTGCGCGTCCCGCCCCGCCCTCGATCGCGTATGTCGGTGACGACGGCGATGCCGATCACCAGCACCAGTATCCCGAGCACTATCCAGATCACGGCCATGGTCCGCTCCCCCGCAGATCGGTCGGTTCCGACCAGACTAGCGGCGGACGGCACTCGAGCGGACACGTTTTTTCCCGGCACGGCCCACGGAAGGGCGAAGAGCGCGCCTGTTCGCACCGCTGCCAGGCCTTTTGCGCGTAGCCGCAAAAGTGTCGTCCCCGCTCACCCGCATCAGGCAGTCTTTGCCCCTGGCCGTCGAAGTGAATACGAGCGGGACGCCTCCCCCAACGGAGTCGTCCCGCCTACCACGAGGAGGGGTTCATGAGGGGTTTCTTCGGCAGGAATCTACAGCGGGCGGGGGCCGTGACGGCCGCCGCTTCGATGGCGCTGCTGGGATTAACGGGAGTCGCTTCGGCGGCTTCCGGTGAGGCCTACGCGTCGGGCACCGGGGTTTTCGGCTCCGCCAACTGGGTGTGGACCAAGAGCGGGTTCAACACCGCCAACGTCGCGGTACGAGACACCAAATGCGACGCGCACAAGGTCTTCGTCTTCTTCGAGGTGAAACGGACGACCGGGCAGATCTACCAGACCAAGCACCGCGAGAACGGCGGCGGTTGCGGAAGCACCGCTTCGTGGAGCGATCTCACCTACGACGCCGGGTACTACGTCAAAGCCGTGCGCGTGGTGACCTGCGTCGACGGGGGAAACTGCTTCCGGAGCACCTATCAGGACAACCCGCTCACCTGAGGCGGAAATGACGGTGCCCGGTGTCCGCGAGGTTTCGCAGGCACCGGGCACCGGGGGCGGTCAGCCCCGGGCGTTCGGATCGATCACGTCGCCGGCCAGCCCGGTGGCGGCGTCACCGAGCGCGCCGGTGGAGTCGACGACACCCTGGCCGGCCGCGGTGGCCGAGTCGACGGCGTCCTGGCCCGCCGTGGTGGCACTCTCGGCGAGACCCTGACCGGTCTCGGCCAGCCCGCCGGTCGCCTGGGTGACCTGGTCGGCGGCGCCGGAAAGGTCGACACCGGTCAGCTCGCCGACCTTGTCGCCCGCGCCGCCCAGCAGTTCGGCGGCCTTTTCCTTGAGCGAGTCGAACAGGCTCATCAGGGGTACTCCTCGGATCGGTCTTGCGAAGGCGGCTGAAGGTTCACCGTACAGGACAAATCGGGCACGGTGCGCGATGGCCGTCGCTCCGGACAGGTGAAATACCGAGGAGTGGTCAGAGACAGGGCGGCCGGTAGCGGTCGATCGAGAGGCCGCGAAAGTCGAGTTCGTTCGGCGTTTTGCCGACGAAGACCAGGCCCCGCGCCTCGGTGAGCGCCGAAGCGAAGGAGTAGCCGGGCGTACCCAGCTCTGGCAGTGTCGTCCAGGCGCCGGGCTTGAAGCTGAAGAACTTCTTCACCATTCTTCCGCCGGTCGACGGCACCTTCGTGAGCCACTTGTCCCCGCCGCTCCAATGCGAGGCAGGACGCAGCTGGACGTAGAGGTCGTCGGTCGCGCTGTAGGTCATCCAGAAACCGGCGGATTTCGAGAGATCGGCCTGAGCTTCGAACTGGTTTCCCAGCCAGACGACGACCACGTGCCATTCGGCGTTCAAGAAGGTCACCTTGGCCGCGTAACCGCCGCGTTCGCGGACGAGCAGGCTGCCGGTCGGCGGCAGGGTGGTGCCCTCACCGGAGGCGAGCCACTGCTGCAACCGGTCGATCGACGGGGTGGCGCATTCGCAGCCGTGCCCGCCGGACGCGTTCGCGACGGCACCGGGGCCGATCAGCGAAGCCAGGAGCATCGACGAGAGCACCGCGAGCGTACGAATCCTGGATCCTCCGCGCATTCCCGGAAGTTAGCACGGCGAACACGAAAACCGCCGCACAGCGCCGAAAGCGGCTACTGATGCACCGCTCAGCGGGAATTGTCCTTTATGGACAAGGAGTCGACCTCGGCGGCGAACAGCAGGGCGGGGTCGAACCCCATGCCGGCGAAATGCCCGGCGAGCTCCAGCGAAAGAACGCCGTGAACACGGGTCCAGAAGGTGACGGCACGAAGGAGCGCCCGGCCGTCGTCCGGCTCAGCCGCGTACGCCCGGAGCAACACGGCCATGATCTCGTCCGAGATCTCCCTGGTGTCGCCAGGCGCGTGATAGCCGGGGATCGGCGTCCCATAGACGAACAGGTATCGCTGCGGGTCCTCCAAAGCCCATTCCCTGATCGCGTAGGCGACCTCAGTCACGCTGACCGCCGCCCGGACGGCGCCGGCGAGGCTTCGGTAGGCGTCGCGGACGAGGTCCGTGATCAGGTCGTCGCGACTGGGGAAGTACCGGTACAGCGCCGGACCGCTCACGCCGACGTGCTTGGCGATCGCGTTGAGGGACAGCGCGGACACCCCGGTCGTGGCCAGCTGCTCCCAGGCGTGCCGCTTGATCTCCGCGCGCACCTGGGCCCGGTACCGCTCCCGCGAGGTCTCCACCGGCCACTCCCTTCCGTTCAGTTAGAAGCTATCACTTTCCCTATTGACACTCACCTCGTCACAGTTATAGCTTCTAACTATCGCAATCACAGCTAACAAGGAGTCTTCGTGAAGTCGCTCTACCGCACCGCCGCGCTCGCCCTCCCGCTGACGATCGGCCTGCTGGGTGGTGCGGTGGCACCCGCGCACGCCACCACCGCGTCCCCCGCCCCGCTTTCGTGCCAAGGCAAGACCATCGACACGAAGGCCCCGATCCACTACCGGACGGAGGCCCTGATCAAAGCCCCGCTGAGCAAGATCTGGCGCCTTCAGACCGACGTCGAACGCTGGCCGTCCTGGCAGGAGCCGGTGCTGAGCAGCGAACGCCTTGACCACGGCCCGCTCCGGAAGAACTCCCGGTTCCACTGGACCACCCCGGCGCCTGCCACGGCCACGACCCCGGCCACCACGCTGTCGATCACCTCGACCGTCCACCAGATCCAGCGGGGCAAATGCCTTCGGTGGAGCGGGCCCGCGGTCGGCGAGGGCCTCGGCATCGACAACGGGATCCACGTCTGGAACTTCACCGAGGTCAAGGGCGGCGTGCTCGTCCGCACCGAGGAGAACTGGTCCGGCGACCAGGTGGAGGCCGACGTGCCCACCGCGACCAGATTCCTGGGCTGGGGCCTCGAAGCCTGGCTGAAGGACCTCAAGACCGCCGCCGAATCCCACTGCTGACCGCACTTCACCCCTCGGAGGAACCGATGTCCCCCCAGACGCTCGACCGCGAAACCACCGTCCGCCGCGCCCCGCGTTCCGTCATCGTGTCGGCCTGGGCCGTGCCGATCATGGTCGCCGGCCAGTTCGCGATGCTCGCGATCGTCCCGGTCGCGCTCGTCCTGATCGGCACTTTGCGCGACGCCCGGCTCAGAACGCTCCGCTGGGGCGCGATCGCCCTCACCGCTGCCTACGCCACTCCCCTGGCGCTGTGGGCGATCGGCCCCGAACGGGCGCAGAGCCTGTCCAAGGACATGCATCCCGTCTTCGCCGCGATCATCGTGGCCGTGGGAGTGGCGTTCGCCGTGTCCTTCCACGTCCTGCGCCGGAAGCGGGCTCATCGGTGAACGAGGGGATCACGCCGTAGGAAGCCTTCCGCGAAGCCCTGCGCAACGTCGCGAGGACGGCGGGCCCCAGCACCAGGATCGCCACCGTGTTGGTGATCGCCCGGCCGGTGTCCCAGCCCGCCGTCGACGTCAGCAGGGTGAACACGGCGAAGCGGTGCAGGTTCTCCAGCAGCGGGGCGCCGGGCACGTAGGAGATGTGCCCGTCGTGATACGGCACTTCGGCATCGGTGATGAACGGCCAGAACCACAGGTTCATCAGGAATCCGAAGACGTACGCGACGAAGATCCCGTACGCCACCAGCATCGCGATCTCCGCCTTGCCGGTGACGCGGCGGGGCAGCAGCCCGGCGCCCATCCCGATCCAGGCCGAGCACATCATCTGGAACGGCAGCCACGGCCCCACCCCGGCGGTCAGCAGCGCCGAAGCGAACATCGACGTGCAGCCCAGCACGAAACCGAAACCGGGGCCGAGCACCCGCCCGGCGAGCACCAGCAGGAAGAACACGGTCTCGATGCCCGCGGTCCCCGCGCCGAGGGGCCGCAGGGCGGCGTTCACCGCGGAGAGCACCCCGAGCATCGCGAGGGCCTTGGAATCCATACCCCCTTCGGACATCTCGGCCAGCACGATGACGATCAGGATCGGCAGGATCCCGATGAACACGAACGGAGCGTCCGGGCCGTGCTGCATCGACTGCGGCTCGACGCGGACCAGCAGCGGCCAGACGAACATCATCAGCCCCGCCAGCGACGCGAGGCCGAGCACCGTCGCCGACCGGGGGCCGAGCCGGACCGCAGGGGCCGTCATGGGACTTCCTGTGGCAGCGCCGAGCGGACCTCTTCGACGGTGAGCCAGGGCTCGCCGAGGATCTTCGCGATCTGCGTGGCGAACGCCGGGGAGCCGCCCAGCACCTCACCGGTCGGGCCGTCCGAGACGACCTCGCCTTCCGCCATCACGAGTACCCGGTCCGCGATCGTCGCGACGAATTCGACGTCGTGAGTGGCCACGACGATCGCCTTGCCCTCGGCCGTCAGCGAAGCGATCATCCGCGCCAGCGCCGCCTTCGCGGTGTAGTCGAGGCCACGGGTCGGTTCGTCCAGCAGCATGATCCGCGGGGCGGCCGACAACTGGACCGCGAGCACGAGCGCGAGTCGCTGTCCCTCCGAGAGATCACGGGGATGCGACGCGGGATCGATGCCCGGAGCGAGCCTGTCGAGCAGGTCCCGGCACTTCCCCGGCTCCGCGTCCGATTCCGCGTCGGCGGCTTCGCATTCGGCGGCGACGGTCTGCAGGTACAGCAGGTCGCTCGCGGTCTGCGGCACCATCCCGACCAGGGCACGGGCCGCGGCACTGCTCAGCGTCTTCGGATCCTTGCCCTCGACGGTGACCTTGCCACCGTGGCGGGGGCCGGAACCCTGCACCGCCCAGAGCAGCGACGACTTGCCGGAACCGTTGCGCCCCATCATCGCCAGCACCTCGCCGGCGCGCAGGGTCAGGTCGACCTCCCGCACCGCCACCTTCGGCCCGTACCGCACGACGACGCCGGACGCGGCCAGCAGTTCTTCGCCCACGGCCGTGTTCCGCGCGGGCGGGTTCCCCAGCGTCAGCGAAGAAGCGCGCCGCCGGGCATCACGGACCGACATCGGCAGCGGATCCCAGGCCGCCAACCGTCCCAAGTGGACGATCGGCGGTGCGATGGGCATGTCCTTCAGCACCTCCGGCGGCGTTCCGTCGATCACTCCCCCGGTGCCCGGGACGTGGATCATCCGGTCCGCGAATGGGATCACGCGTTCCATCCGGTGCTCGGCCATCAGCACCGTGGTGCCGAGGTCTTCCACCAGCCTGGCCAGCGTCGCGAGCACCTCCTCGGCCGCGGTCGGGTCCAGTGCCGACGTCGGTTCGTCCAGCACGAGCACCTTGGGATGGGTGGTGAGCACCGCGCCGATGGCCACCCGTTGCTGCTGCCCGCCGGACAGCGTCCGCAGCGCGCGCCTGCGCAGTTCCGCGATGCCGAGGAGGTCGAGGGTCTCCTCCACCCGGCGGCGCATCACCTGCGGGCTCAGGCCGAGTTGCTCCATGCCGTACGCGAGCTCGTCCTCCACCGTGTCGGTGACGAAGCCCGCGAGCGGATCCTGGCCGACGACACCGACCAGATGCGCGAACTCGCGCGGCGGCCGGGATTGTGTCGTCACGCCGTCGACGGACACCGTGCCTTCGAGGTGACCACCGGTGAAATGCGGTACGAGACCGTTGATCGTGCCGAGCAGCGTCGACTTTCCCGCCCCCGTCCGGCCCGCGAACAGCACGAGCTCGCCTTCACCGATGGACAGCGTCACGTCGGACAGCACCGGTTCGGCGCGGCCGTGATAGGTGAAGGAAACGTGGTCCAGTTCGATCATGCCCGGGCTTCTTCTTCCAGTGCGGCGTAAGGCGGTTCGGGGGCCGGGGTGAGGAACGCGGGCAGCACGCCGATCAGCACCCCGAGCAACGGCACCCACGACAGCGACGGCCAGGACAGGCCGATCAGCGACGGGTTCATGTTCATCGGGTTCACCTCCGACGTCGTGAACAGGACGGCCGCGACGGCGACCCCGCTGAGGGCGACGACGATCTCCGGCGGTTGCCAGCGATCCGGCCGGTAACGGGTGCGCCGAACCCGCTTGCCCGCCGACCAGAACCCGATCAGGCCGATGACGACCCCCGCGGAAAGCACCGGCGCGGCCAGGTATCGGGGCGTCGAACCGTCCAAAGTGGCGTAAACACCGACGCAGACGCCGAGCAGGCCGATGATCATCAGCGTTCCGGTGATCAGCCTGGCCCGCGCTTCGACCGCTCCCGCGCGGCCGTAGCCGCGTGAGTCCATCGACGCGGCCAGCTGCAGCGAGCGGGAAAGCGCGTCCTCCAGCACCGGGATGAGGATGGTGTGCAGTGCCTTCACCTTCTTCTTGCCCGAACCGCCGCGCAGCCGGCGGGCCCGCCGGACCCGCAGCACGCTTTCGGCGAGCTGCGGGAACACCGACAGCGCGACGATCACCGCCGTGCCCACCTCGTACAGCGCCGGCGGCATCGCCTTGAGCAGCCGTTTCGGATTCGCGAGCGCGTTGGCCGCGCCGAGGCAGATCACCATCGTCGCCAGCCTCATCCCGTCGTAAAGCCCTCCCAGCAACGATTCCGCGGAGACGTCGCCGAAGAGCCGGATACCCGCCGCCCATTCCGGCAGCGGGATCTCGGGCAGCCGCACGATGATCGTGGATCCCTCGGCGCCGCCGAACACGACGCGGAAGAACACGCGGATCGCGACGATGAACGCGCCGAGGTACAGGTAGAGCCGGAACGCCAGCGCCCACGGCGCCTCGGTGCGGCGGGCCACGACGACATACCCCGCGACGGCCACGATGGTCAGCAGCAGCCACGGGTTCGTCGTGCGGGTCGCGGCGACGGCGAGTCCGAGCGCCCACACCCACCACGCGGCCGGATGCAGATCGCGCGGCAGGAAGTACGACGTCATCGAACTCCTTGTGCGCGTTTGCGTCTGCGCGCCATCAGGAATCCGGCCACGCACAGCGCGAGCACCGCGGCGCCCGCAGCCCAGGGCGCCCAGCCCGCCGCTCCGGACTCGCGGTCGATGACCGCGTTGACGTCTTCGGCGTTCTCGCCGCCGGTGAACGCGACGTTCAACGACGGGTCCTGCGCCTTCGGCCGTTCCGAAGCACTCGGGCGCGGTTTGGGCGGCGGCAGCGCGGCGGAACTCGGACCCGGAACCTCTCCGGCCCCCGTCGTCGGCTGGGGTCCGTCGGCCTGCTGTCCGTTCCCCGACGGCGGCCGCTGCTGCCGCTCGCCGGGGTCACCGGTGACCGGCTTCGCCTCCTCGCGCGGCACACAGGGCTGGCTCTCGGTACCCGGCCGTACGGCGGAGACCCGCGGGACCGGGTTGTTCTGGGTGGTGGCGTTCAGGGAGAACGACCAGCCCTCGAAACCGCCCGGGATGAAGTCACGGTTCTTGACGCCCCACTGGCTGTAGTCCCAGGCGCAGTTGTTCGAGGCGTGCCAGTACGACCAGTAGGCCTGAGCCGGTGGCGTGTCGACGCACGGCTCGCGGTAGTCACCGCGGCCCGTGATGGGGACGTTCTCGGCCGCGGACGGGCGGTTCTCGACCCGGCAGACGAACGACTCGCCCCAGCGCTGGACCCCGGCGATCTGGAAACCGGCGCCCTTGAGCGCGTCGAGCCCGCTGCCGCGGGTGGTCTGCGGATTGCACCGCACGATGGTGGTGCCGCCGAGCTGCTGGAAATCCACCACGACGGTGACCCCGGTGGCGTCCTTGCAGAACCCCGGATATCCCTTGCTCTGATCGACCGCGTGCGCGGACGGCGCCGTGGCGGCGATCAGGACGATCGCCGCCACCACTCCGAAGAGCCTTTTCACGGGATGGCCGGGTTCCTCGGCGTGACGCCGGGCGGCGGGTTGGTCGTCGCGGACTTGTTCAGCGAGAACGACCAGCCCTCGAACCCACCCGGGACGACGTTGCGGTTGAGCGCGCCCGAACTGCTGTAGGTCCAGGTGGAACCGGAACCGTCGGCGTGCCAGTAACCCCAGTACGCGCCCGCGGGCGGGGTGGTGACGCACGCTTCCTTGTAGTTCGGGTTGGTCGTCAGCGGGAGCGTCTCCGTCACGGACGGGCGGCCCTCCAGACGGCAGACGAAAGCGAGCCCCCAGCGTGCGGTGCCGGCGACCGCGATCCCCGCGTCCTGCAACGCCTTGATCCCCGTGCGGGCGGTACCCGGCGTGGCGTTGGGCGAGCAGCGGGTGATCGTCGGCGCGGCGAGCTCCTGGAAGTCGAGCACGACCGTGACCCCGGTGCGCGCGTCGGCGCCGGTGCAGATCCCGTTGTACCCCTTCGTGGTGTCGACCGCGTTCGCGGGTGCGGCGGACAGCCCGATCAGTCCGATGAGGACGGTCGTGACGGCGAGGAATCTCTTCATGGTGTTACCCCCTTTTTCTTGGTGAAACGGCGAAGGACGAAGACGAGCGCGATCGCGGTGAGCAGGAGCAGCAGGGCCAGCCCCGCGAGTCCCCAGACCACCCAGGCCGGCTGGTCGTCGGCTTGGGCGGCGGCCAGCACCGGCGTATCGGTGCCGGTGGTCAGCGGGAGCCGGATCGCGGGTGACAGCGGCGAATCCGCGGCGGTGAGCCAGGACCGGCCCGCGATCCCTTGGGCGGCGGCCGAACTGGTCGGGAAATCGGTCTCGCCGCCGGATGTCTTGGCGAACCCGCCGTCCGCCTGGACGAGCTTGCCCAGCGAGCGCGCGGTTCCGCTCGCGTCGAGCCCGGCGGTCTGCCGCGCGGCGGCGACGGCGGCGCTGAGCGCGACGTCCGTCTCGCCGCCTTCCCCGGTCACCAAACCCTCGCCGGTGGGCCGGACGCCGAGCGCGCCCACCGCGGAGACGAACGCCGACACACGCCGCTCTGTCCAGGCGTCCGAGCGTCTGGTCGGTGGCGCGGTGTCCGTATGCGGACGGGCGACCAGCGCGGTGACCGCGGCGGCCGTCGCGGCGAGGTCGCCGGAACCGCATTCCGCGGTGTCGAGGTGCTTCGGGAAGGTCCCGTCCGCGCACTGGCGGGAAAGGAGCAGTTCGACCGCGGGGCCGGGATCGGCGGCGGTGGCGAGCACCGCCCAAGCGTGCCGCTCCACCGTGCGGTCGGCGTCGGCGAACGATCCGGTGTCGGTGAATTCCCCGTCGGCACCGCGCAGTTTCACCAGGTCGGCACGCAACGGCCCGGCGGCGTCCGACTTCGCGAATTCGGCGACGAGCACGAGCTTCGCGAGCGGTTCGGCGTACGACGCCTCGCCCTGTTCGTACGGCGCGCCGTGGGCGTAGGCCTGCACGGATTCCGGCTTCAGCAGGAATTGTGAAGCGCGGGTGACCGCGTCCGGCTGCTGATCCAGCGCCCGCAAGGCCAGCACCACATCGGCGGTGGCGTCGTAGTCGACGTAGGTCTTGCCGTCCTCGGTGACCTCGACGTGGTCGCCGCCGACGAGCCGGTTCGCCAGGTAGGCACCGAGGCGGGCGGCCGGGGTCGCGTCGACCGGGGTGGTGATCGCCGCCGCCGTCGACACCCGGGCGCCGGTGGACGCCCTGGGTGTGACGAACTTCTTGGGTTTCGGCGTCGCGGCCTTCGGCTTGTGTACCTGCGTCGCGGGAGCAGGGAAGTCGGTGGCAGGCGGCAGGGTTTCACCCTTCGCGAGCGCGTAGAAGCCGACCTGCGACAACCCGAGCGAAGCCTGGGCACTCGCGCGGATCCAGGTGTCGGCGCCGCCGATGCCGGAGGAACGCGCGGCCTCGTACGAAGCCGGGTCGTAGGCGATCGCGCCGAGTTCGCCCGCGAGCTTGTTCCCGGCGTCGGCCGCGGCGTTCGCCTGCGCGGATTTGAGGTACCGCACACCCTTGTCCACCGCCGCGTCCGCGCCGCCGATGTCGGCGAGCGCTTGGACGATCAGGCCGGTGCTGTTGGTGTTCGGCGCCTCGGTGCCGACACCGCCGCCCCAGCCGCCGCCGGGCGTCTGGTTCGCCTTGAGCCAGGAGACGGTCTTGGCGATCGGGGCGTCGAGACCGGCCGCGCCCGCCTTCTTCGCGGCCAGCAGCGCCGAGAGGGCGAGGCCGGTGGCGTCACCGTCGGTCGGGGAAAGGCCGAGCGGTTTGCCCTCGTCGCAGGTCGAGACCTTGCGGCCGTCCGGGGTGACGTGGTCGCCGGTCTCCTTCGTCGGGATGTAGGCGAAGAGGACGCGGAAGTAGCCCTCGGAACACTGCTGGGTCAGCAGTTTGTCGATGGCGAGCCGGTCGTTCGCGCCCGCGGCGGCGAGGCCGATCACCCCGAGCGCCTGGCCGAACATGTTCGCGTTGTTGCTCACCGCGTCGGCGAGGGCGGGATCCTTGGAGTAGTCGCTGATCCGGCCCTTGTCGGGGCCCTTGCGCATGATCGCGCCCTGGGTCTCGGCGACCAGGTCGTAGCCGTCGAAGGCCCGGGGATTCCGGCCGGAGACCTGTGCGGCGACCAAGGTCTTCGCCACGGCGCCGCCGACGACGATCTTGTCGTAGCCGGCGCCGGGAGCGAGCCCGTCCCAGGTGAAGTAGTCGGTGGCGTGGCCCTGGTCGTCGAGGAATTTCACGATCGGCTCGGCCCGCGCGCCCTCGCCCGCGGCGTGCATCGCGAAGAGCACGTCGAGCATCAGGCCGTGGTCGGGCAGCGAGCCGCCGCTGGGGTTGTCGAGCGTGCCGTCCGGCTTCAGCTTCGTCGCGAGCCAGCGGGAATTCGCCTTCGCCGCGCCGGGATCGTTCGCGGCCGTCGCCGTCCCGGCGAGCGGTGCGGCGATCAGGGCGGCACCGACAGCGAACGCCGACGCGGCCAGGTACCCGCGGCGCATGACTCCTCCTTGCGGCATGGCGGAGGACAGCGCGGGACGCCGCGGTCACCCCTGTTTATCGCGACAGTGGTTCGTTCATCCGCCCGTTCGGTATCCCGGCTTGCCCTGCGAAGGGCCCACGGTTGCGCGACAGCGCCGGATTTCGACCGGCTTCCCCGTCACGGGCGGCGGTGTTCTGTTGTCGAGCCAGCCGAGGTTAACACCCGTTCACCTCCGGCAGGTACCGCTGACCAGGTCGGTTGCCAGGATCACATCGGCACCCGGCGGTATCCCGCGTTCGACCGGGGTGAGAGTCTTCTCGCGCGGTCGTGGGGGAAGTCCGGTGAGAGTCCGGCGCTGTCCCGCAACGGTGTGCCTTCCAGGCGAGCCCGGTCACCCACGTCGCGCGATGTCACCGACTCCTGTCGTGGAAATGCGGGAAAGGGTTCTCATGAGACGTTTGGTTTTCGCTGTCGCCCTGCTGTGCGGCATCGGGCTGGTCACCGCCCCGGCGGCGGCCGCGGCCACCCACCACAAGGCCGATGCCGCCGCGGGCTGGCTCGCCAGGCAGATGACCGACGGCGAACGGTTCGAGGCCGACTTCGGCGGCCAGAAGTTCCCGGACCAGGGCCTGACGATCGACGCGATCTTCGCGTTCGCCGCGGCCGGGGTGTCGGACACGAACGCGGGCAAGGCGATCGCCTGGCTCGCGAAACCGGAGATCACCACCGGCTACGTTGGCGGCGGCACCGAGGCCTACGCGGGCGCGCACGCCAAACTGATGCTCGCCGCGCAGATCCGGGGCAAGGACCCGGCGTCGTTCGGCGGCGTCGACCTGAAGGCGGGCCTGCTCTCGCTGCTCACGCCGTCCGGCCGGTTCTCCGACCGGTCCGAATACGGCGACTACTCCAACGCCCTCTCGCAGTCGCTCGCCCTGCTGGCGCTGGACCGCACGTCCGGCGGCGTCCCGGCGTCGGCCGTGACGTTCCTCGCGGGCACCCAGTGCGCGGACGGCGGTTTCCCGCTCAACTTCGGCGAAACGACGTGCACGAGCGACGTCGATGCGACCGCGACGGTCGTCCAGGCCTTGCGCGCCACCGGTGACGTGGTGAACGCCCGCGAGGGCACGTCGTGGCTGGTCACGAAGCAGCACGCGAACGGCGGTTTCGGCTTCGGCACGAACGCGCCCAACGCCAACAGCACCGGCCTCGCCGCGGAAGCGCTGGCCGGTCACCGTCCCGCCGCCGCGAGCAAGGCGCGGGAATTCCTGCGCTCACTGCAGACCGGCTGCGCCGGCGCCGAGCCCGACCGCGGCGCGATCGCCTACGACGCCACCGGCCTGAACCCTTCGACCGCCCCGCGCGCGACCGCGCAGGCGATCCTGGGCCTGGCCAGGATTCCGCTGAGCGACCTGCACGGCGGCGGCCGTCCGCAGGCCCCGGTCCTCGCCTGCCCGTGACGCCACCTCGCGAGTGGCAAGGACGGTTCTAACCGTCCGTCTCCTGGATACCTACTTGGACGTCTTGCGTGACTGGATGGACGACACACGTGATCAGACGGACGACACGTGTGTCTGGACGGACGACTCGCGGCGGAGGCTTCGCCGCGGTCGTGTCGTCCATCCGATCACGCGTGTCGTCCGCCTGATCACACGTGTCGTCCGTTCCATCACGCGAAGCCGCCGTTCGGTACAGGTGGTCGTAAGTGGCGGAAGTCCAGGGCGCGGCGTGAGCGAAGGCGTAACTCTCGTGATCAGGGACGTGACTCGCGTGATTGGAGGCGGAACTCGCGTGTTACGCCTTCAATCACGCGAATCACGCCTTCAATCACGTGAGTCACGGGCAGCGTCACTCGCCGGAGGCGACGCGGCGCGCGAGTTCCACGCGGGACCGCACCCCCAATGCGGTGAAGATGTTCCGCAGGTGGTGGTCCACCGTCCGGTGGCTGATCACCAGCCGCCGCGCGATCTCCTTGTTGGTCTCCCCCGCCGCCACCAGCCGGGTGATGGCGTCCTGTTGCGGGGTGAGGCCGGCGAGCGAGCGGTGCGGCACGTCGACGGTCTCGCCCGCAGCCCGCAATCCGGCCCGGGCCCGTTCGGCGAACCGGGTCGCGCCGACGTTTTCGAAGCCGCGCAAGGCATCGCGGAACTGGTCGCGGGCGTCGCGGGTCCGGCGATGGCGTCGCAGCAAGGTGGCGTACGCGAACCTGGTCCTGGCGAGTTCCACCGCGCCGCCCGCGCGCCGGTGCGCCTCGACGGCCAGCCGGAAACGCCGTTCCGCCACGCCGGGATCCGACGCCATCAGCGCGTGACAGCGGTGGCTCAACGCGAGCCAGCAGGGTTCCGCCGCGGCCAGGGTCCAGCGGTCGAACACCTCCAGCGCGGCACGGGCACGTTCGGGCCGCCCGGTGCTGACGGCCGCCTCGACGAGTTGCGGAGTGGCCAGCACTCGGATCACCGGCTGGTCGCCGGAGACGCCGGAAGCGAGATCTTCGAGCCTGCTCAGCGCGTCGTCGGGCCGGTCCTCGGCCAGGTCCAGGCACGCGTACGCCCACGCGGCGACGGCGGCGGGCCTGCCGAGGCCGCGTTCGGCGATGCCCTCGGCCGCTTCGTCCAGTTCCGGCGCCCGGTCGCCGAGGAGCGCGGCGGCCAGCCCCAGCAGCGTCAGATGTTCCATCCGCAAGTTGTGCGGCGCGTGCAGGCCGTCGCGGGAAGCCGCCCGCGCACAGGGGATCCGGTCGAGCGCGATGGCCGAAAGCGACAGGTAGACCAGCGCCCACGGCAGTTCCGCGTGCCGTTTGCCGAGCCGCGCGCGGCTCACCGCGGCCGCCGCGTACTCGTGCGCCTGTTCGGCGTGCCCGCGGGCGAAGGCCGCTTCGGCGGCCCAGACGGCTCCGGCGACGTCGGTGTCGGCCATCCCCTTGGCGACGGCTTCCTCCAGCGGAGCGACCGCGTCGTCGTGACGTCCGGCGTAAACCGAGGTCAAGCCGCGGAAATGCGCGAAGGCCAGCCCTTCTCCGGCCGGGACCGTCCGCGCGAGGGCCCGGTAGCCACCCAGGTCGCCGCCGAGCCTCCGTGCCTCGCCCGCGAGCAGGAGCGCGGCGGCCGGATCGGGCAGCAACCGCGCAGCCGTGCCGAGTTCATGGGTGGCGACGGCGGGATCGCCGTCGCGCAGTTCGATCTCCCCGTGCAGCAACGCCACCGCACCCGGTTCGGCGTCGGCCCTCGACAGCAGCAGCCGCGCCCACCCCGGTCTGCCCGCCTGCCAGGCCGCGTCCGCCGCCGCCAGCAGCCGGGCCGCCCGCGCACCCGGATCGGCGGTCAGCGCTGCGGCGCGTTCGAGATGCCGCGCCGCGGCCGCGTGATCCGCCGCGGGTGCCGCGGCGAGCGCGTCCGCGAGTGGCTCGGACGGCGTGGCGGTCGCCATCGCGCGGTGCCAGAGCGCGTCCGGTCCTTCCTCGACGGAGGCCAGCCGCGCGTGCGCCGCACGGCGGTCGGCCGGTGACGCCGCCGCGTACCAAGTCGCCTTCCGCGCCGAAAAGTCCATGCAGGTGCAGAGAAACCGCAAACGTTCGTCGAGCGGCATCGCGTCGAGCTCGGCCGTGTACCGAGGCAGGCGGTCCCGCAGGATCGGCGAAACCGGCTCCCGTCCGGCCGCCTGGGCGGGCGTCAGCGAGGCCGCCAGCGCGACCAGGTCGGCGGGATTCCCGTCACCCAGCTCGACGAGCTGCGGCCGGACACTGGCGGGCACACCGCGGTCACGCAGCACCTGATCGGCGGCGGATTCGCTCAACGGTGGCAGCTCGACGGAGTCGAACTCGTCCGAGCCGGATCGCGACGCGAGCACCATCCCGACCGGCGCGCCCGCCAAGCGCCGGGCGGCGAAACCCAGCGCCGCCAAGGACTCCGGGTCGATCCAGTGCGCGTCGTCGACCCAGCAGATCGTCGGAACCGACACTGCGCCGAGCCGGTCTCGCGCTTCCGCGCCGCTGGCGACCGACGCGCCGAACATCCGCTGCAGGGCGCCGTACGGCAGCGTGCTTTCCGCCCGCAGGCCCCGCACCCCGACGAGCCGGACGCCGAGGGTGGCACGCAGCTCGGCGAGCAGGGCCGACTTGCCCAGGCCCTCCGTGCCGCGGATCAGCACCGCGCGTCCGGCGGCCGAGCGCAGCCCGCCGAAGAGGTCGTCCCTGCCCCGCAACGGGTACACAGGCATCCACGCCTCCTCGAGATCCCTCTCGATGAAACACCAGGCGCAAGTGTTTCACAAGGCTTTGCTCGGCACCCGTCCCTCCACGAGCGCTCCCAGCAGCGTCGATGCCGCGTCGAGATCGGGGGTCCGGGAGGCGAGGACGTCCGAATACAGGAACGCCTCCCCCAGCCGCACGATGGCGTAGCAGAGGCTGTCCAGCCCGACGCTGGGCTCGAAGCCGCCCGCGTCGACGTCGCGGCGCAGGAGCTCGACGTGCGCGGCGATCACCCTCGGCTGGACACGGCCGTCCGGGTCGGTGAGCAGCCTGATCGCCAGCACCGGCTCGTCGTCGAGGAAGCGGCGGAACCCCGCGCTCGCCGCGAGCACCGACCGGTACTCCCGCATGATCGCGAGACACCGCAGTTCGCCGGCCGCGTTGCGCACCACGTCGCCCTCTTCGCGCTCCCAGGTCCGCGCGGCGGCCGTCAGGGTGCGCTCGGACAGGTAGTAGAGGGCATCACCGAGCAGGTCTTCCCGGTTTCCGACGCGACGGAACAGGGTGCTGCGCGAGATGCCCAGATCCTGGGCGAAGGCGGAGGTGTCGACGCGGACGCCGCGATCGATCCACCGGGCCGCCGCGCGGACTATGTCCTCGGCTGAGGGATTCACGATCGCCGATCGTACGGGCGCCCGGGCCGGCGAGGGCGACCGCGGAGCAAGACCGGCGATTTCACCGATGCAGGCGCCTCCGTCCGTTTGCCAGAGTCCATCACCACGGACTGTGTTCAACGGCGAACGGAGACGGCACCATGCGTAGTACGACCCGGATCCTTTGTGGACTGGCCACCGTCGCGGCACTCACTGTCGCCCCCACGGCCTACGCCGCCGAGAACCCCTACGAACGAGGACCGGACCCGACCGAGAGCAGCATCGAAGCCTCGCGCGGCTCCTTCGCGGTGTCGCAGACCTCCGTGTCGAGCCTGGCCGTCACCGGCTTCGGCGGCGGAACCATCTACTACCCCACCAGCACAGCGCAGGGCACGTTCGGCGCGGTCGCCATCTCGCCGGGGTTCACCGCCACGCAATCGAGTATCGCGTGGATCGGCCCGCGGCTGGCGTCGCAGGGGTTCGTCGTGTTCACGATCGACACCAACACCATCTACGACCAGCCCGACAGCCGCGGTGACCAGTTACTCGCCGCGCTCGACTACCTGACCCAGCGCAGCACCGTGCGCTCCCGCATCGACACCTCCCGGCTCGCCGTGGCCGGGCATTCCATGGGCGGCGGCGGTTCGCTCGAAGCCGCACAGGACCGGCCGTCGCTGCAGGCCGCGGTGCCGCTCGCGCCGTGGAACACGCAGAAGTCGTGGTCCTCGCTGAGGGTGCCGACGTTCATCATCGGCGGCGAGTCCGACTCCGTCGCACCGGTGGCGTCGCACTCGATCCCGTTCTACACCAGCATTCCCGCCACCGCGGAGAAGGCGTACATGGAGCTGGACAACGCGAGCCACTTCTTCCCCAACACGGCGAACACGACCATGGCCAAGTACACGATCTCGTGGCTGAAGCGGTTCGTGGACAACGACACCCGCTACGAGCAGTTCCTCTGCCCCGCCCCGGACGACCGCGCGATCAGCGACTACCGGGACACGTGTCCGCACGCCTGAGTGTCCTCGGCCCCGGCGCGCCCGCGCCGGGGCCCCCTTCCGCCGTTGGGAGTTCTTGCGTGACCCTGTCGACCTTCGAGATGTCCGGCGTATCGGTGACCTTCGGTGGTCTCGTCGCGTTGTCGGACGTCTCCCTCACCGTCGCACCGGGCCGGGTGCTCGGCGTGATCGGCCCGAACGGGGCGGGCAAGACCACGCTGTTCAACGTCGCGTGCGGTTTCGTCAGGCCGGACACCGGCACGCTGTCCTGGCGCGGCACGGAACTGCGGCGGCTGCGCCCGCATCGTCTCGCCGGCCTCGGCATCGCGCGCGGCCTGCAGGAGCTCGGCCTGTTCGACCGGATGACCGTGCTGGAGAACGTCCTCGTGGGCGCGGGCAGGCACGCGAAATCCGGCTTCTGGTCTTCGTTGCTGGGGCTGTCGAAGGACGAAAAGGCCCTGACCGAGCGGGCGATGACGCAGCTGGAGGACTTCGGCATCGCCGACGTCGCCCATCGCTACCCCACCAGTCTCCCTTACCCGACAAGGAAAAGGGTCGCTTTGGCGCGAGCACTGGTGAGCGAACCCGACCTGCTGCTGCTCGACGAACCGGCGGGCGGCCTTTCGTCGGCCGAGATCGACGAGATCGGCGCGCTGGTCCGCGGCCTGACCGAGCGTATGTCGGTGATGCTCGTCGAGCACCATATGGATCTGGTGATGGGGGTCTGCGACGAGATCGTGGTACTGGACTTCGGCAGGGTCATCGCCCGCGGCACCCCGGACGAGATCCGCGCCGATCCGGCGGTGCAGGCGGCTTACCTCGGCGAGGAGGTGGCCGGTGCTGACCGTTGAGCGGCTCTCGGCGAGCTACGGCCCGGTGCGCGCGCTCGATTCGGTGAGCCTTTCGGCCGCCGAGGGCGAGATCACCGCGGTGCTCGGCGCGAACGGCGCGGGCAAGACCACGTTGTTGCGCACCATCTCCGGCCTCGTCCGGCCTGCGGGCGGCCATATCCGTCTCGGCGGCGGGGACTTGAGCCGAGTGTCCACAGAGGACCTTCCCGCACTGGGTCTCGCGCATGTTCCCGAAGGCCGCGGCGTACTGGCCGAACTGACTGTCGAGGAGAACCTCCGGCTCGGCGCGCTCGGGGCGCGCGGCCGGGTGAAGACGGCCGACCTGCGGCGGATCTACGACCTCTTCCCCGTGCTCGCCGAGCGCAAGAACGGTCTCGCGCACGTCCTTTCCGGCGGCGAGCGGCAGATGCTGGTCATCGGCCGCGCGCTGCTCTCCCGGCCGAAGGTGCTGCTGCTCGACGAACCATCCTTGGGCCTCGCACCCAGGATCGTGGCGCGGATCTTCGGGCTGCTGCGCGGTCTCGTCGACGACGAAGGCCTGGCCGTCGTGCTGGTCGAGCAGAACGCGCGCAGCGCGCTGTCCATCGCCGATCACGGTGTCGTGCTCAACCTCGGGCGGGTCGTCGTCCGGCGGGACGCGGCCGCGCTCGTCGCGGACGACGCGCTCCGGCACGCCTACCTCGGATTCTGAAAGGGAGCTTCGTGCAGCAACTGCTCACCACCGCGCTCACCGGCCTGACGCTGGGCGCGGTCTACGCCGCGTTCGCGCTGGCGCTCGTGCTGATCTGGCGGGCGACGCGGATCGTGAACTTCGCGCAAGCGCCGATGGCGATGATCACCACGTACGTCGCGCTCGTCCTGATCGACGCGGGCTGGTCGTACTGGGCGGGTTTCGCCGGCGCCCTGCTTTCGGGTCTGGTGCTCGGCGCGCTGGTGGAACGCTTCGTGATCCGGTTCGTCTCGGGGAAACCCGAGATCAACGCCGTCATCCTGACGCTGGGGCTGTTCATCGTGCTGCACGCGCTGGCGGCGCTGGTGTTCGGTTCGCGGTACCGGTCCTTCCCCGCGCCGTTCGGGCTCACCGGTTTCCAGGTCGGCGGCACGACGATCGCACTGACCGGGTTCGGTGTGTTCACCATCGCCGCCGTCGGTGTGGTGCTGATCGGGCTCGTGGTGTTGTTCCGCGGTACCGATCTGGGCCTGCGGATGCGGGCCGCGGCCTTCGACCGGGAGGTGGCCCGCCTGCTCGGGGTGCGGGTCGGGCGGATGCTCACCCTCGGCTGGGCGCTGGCCGCGCTCGCCGGTTCGCTGTCGGGTCTGCTGATCGCCGGCGGCGGCCTCGTCCATCCGTCCTATATGGACGGTGTGGTGGTGTACGGTTTCGTCGCCGCGGTGCTCGGCGGGCTGGACAGCCCGGTCGGCGCGGTCGTCGGCGGCGTCGTCCTCGGCCTGTCGCTGAGCCTGGTGAGCGGCTACGTCGGCGCGGAACTGGTGCCCCTCGCCGCGCTGGCGCTGCTCATGGCGGTGCTGCTCCTGAAACCCGGCGGCCTGTTCACGAGCGTTCGCGAACGGAGGGTCTGACGTGCTGCGACGTCATCTCCTGAGCGCGCTCGCCGCGTTGGTCGTCGTCGTGCTCGTGCTGGAGAACTCCGGGCCGTTCCTCACCGCGCAGTTCACCACGATGGCGTATCTCGCGATCGCGGCGGGCGGTCTGACCGTCCTCACCGGACTCAACGGGCAGCTCTCCTTGGGACACGGCGCGCTGATGGCCGTCGGCGCCTATTCGACGGCGCTCCTACTGAGGTCGGATGCGTTGCCACTTCTGGTGATCCTGCTGCTGGCGATGGTGATCACCCTCGCGGTCGGCGCGCTCGTGGGTGTCGCCGCCGCCAGGCTGCATGGTCCGTATCTCGCCGGGGCGACACTCGCGCTCGCCGTCGCCGTCCCCGGGATCCCGTTGTTCTTCGGCGAAGCGCTCGGCGGCGAGCAGGGCTTGCCCGTACGGATGCCGGAGATCCCCGGCTGGCTCGCGGACGCCGCGTACTTCGTCACCGGCCAGGATCTCACGTCGATTCGCTATCTCGCTTACCTTTCATGGTTCGCGGTGATCGCCGTGTTCGTCCTGCTGGCGAACCTGTCACGCGGTCGCGTCGGACGCGACTGGCGGGCGGTCCGCGACGAGGACGTGGCCGCCGAACTGGCCGGGATCGACCTCGCCCGCACCCGGGTGCGGGCGTTCGTGGTCAGCGCGGGATGCGCGGGCCTGGCCGGGGCGCTCATGGCGTTGTCCGCACGGTTGGCGGCCCCGAGCGGTTTCGCGCTGACGCTGTCGCTGCTGCTGGTGTCCGCGGTGGTGCTCGGCGGTCTCGGAAGTCTCACCGGAGCGCTCGCCGGGGCCGCGCTGCTGACCTTCCTGCCGCCACTGGTGACCGGCGCGGGAACGGATCTCGGCCTGTCGGACGTGCAGGCCGCGCATCTGGCGCCGTTGCTCTACGGCCTGGTCACCGTCCTGATCGTGCTGCTCGCACCGGCGGGCCTCGCCGGCGGGCTGCGGAAACTCATCC
Organism: Amycolatopsis keratiniphila subsp. keratiniphila; assembly: GCF_001620365.2. Classification (GTDB taxonomy): domain Bacteria; phylum Actinomycetota; class Actinomycetes; order Mycobacteriales; family Pseudonocardiaceae; genus Amycolatopsis; species Amycolatopsis keratiniphila. The sequence goes on along the minus strand of NZ_LQMT02000013.1, from coordinate 165,445 downwards.
ACTGGAGGCGAAGTTCATGAAACGCTGGACCAAGGCCGTGGCCGTCTTCCTGGCCGTGACGGTCACCGCCGCCTGCGGGGCGGGCGGCAGACCCGAGGGCGACCGGAAGGGCTCGACGGTCGGCGTCACCGACACGACCATCAAGATCGGGGCGCATTTCCCGCTGACCGGCGTCGCCGCGCCGGGCTACAGCGAGATCCCCGGCGGACATCAGGCGTACTACGACTACGTGAACGCGAACGGCGGCGTCCACGGCCGCAAGATCGAGTTCGTGGTGAAGGACGACGGCTACAACCCGACCACGACCAGCGCCGTGACCAACGAACTGGTGCTCAAGGAAGAGATCTTCGCGATGGTCGGCGGCCTCGGGACGCCGACGCACAGCGCCGTCGTCGACTTCCTGAACAACTCGAAGGTGCCGGACCTGTTCGTGTCGTCGGGTTCGCTGCGCTGGGGCGACGACCCGAAGAAGGCGCCGTTCACCTTCGGCTGGCAGCCGGACTACGAGATCGAGGGCAAGATCATCGGCGACTGGGTGCGCAAGAACCTGCCGAACGCCAAGATCGGCCTGTTCCTCCAGGACGACGACTTCGGCCGCGACGGCGAGAAGGGCGCGCGGCGCTACCTCGGCGAGCAGATCGTGGAGGTCGCGAAGTACTCGCCGGGCAACACCGACATCGCGCCGCAGATCGCGAAACTCAAGGCCGCGGGCGTGGATCTGGTGCTGGGCTTCACCGTTCCGTCGTACACCGCGCTCTCGCAGCTGGCTTCGCTGAAGATCGGGTTCAAGCCGAAGTGGTTCTACAGCAACGTCGGCTCCGATCCCGCGCTCGTCGGCTCCCTGCTCGCGCGGTTCTCCGAAGGCAAGGTGACCAACGGCGCGTCGCTCATCGACGGTGTGGTCACCACCGAATACCTGCCCGGTGTCGACGCGCCGGACAACGCGTGGACGAAGCTGTGGCAGGACGTCTGGAAGGCGCACGGCAAGGGCGGCGACCTGACGAACTACCGCATCTACGGGATGGCGCAGGCGTACACGTTCGTCCAGGCGTTGCAGGCGGCCGGAAAGGACCTGACGCGGGAACGGATCGTCGAAGTGCTCCAGCAGTCCGGGAAGACCTTCGCGGGGCCGGGCCTTGCGCCGTTCCGCTACACCGGCGACAACCACCTGGGCATTTCCGGGATGTCGGTGGTCGAGCTCAAGGGAGGCGTCGGCAAGGATCTGACCCCGGTACTGGTGACAGACCTCGGCGACGCCCCCATCGAGGCGAACGACTCGGCGGCGAACGACGCGCCGCCGCCGAACGGGATCGCCGGTAGCTGAGTCACCGTGCGGGCAGCACGCGTCCCCGCACCTCGCCGAACCCGATCCGCGAGCCGTTCGCGCCGGGCGCGGTGCCGGTGATCACGACCTCGTCGCCGTCCTGCAGGAAGGTGCGCTCCTCCCCCTTGACCGTGAGCGGTTCCTTGCCGCCCCAGGACAATTCGAGGAACGCGCCGCGCTGACGCTTCTCCGGTCCGGAGATCGTCCCGGAGCCGTACAGGTCACCCGTGCGCGACGAGGCGCCGTTGACCGTCAGATGCGCGAGCATCTGCGCGGGTGACCAGTACATCTCGCGGAACGGCGGGCGGCTGACCTCCTCGCCGTTCCATTCGATGACGAGGTCGATGTCGAGCCCCCACGGGTCGCTCTCCCGCAGGTACGGCAGCGGCTCCGGATCGGTCTGCCCGGGCAGCGGGATCCGCGCGGCTTCCAGCGCCAGGATCGGCACCACCCACGGGGAGATCGAGGTCGCGAAGCTCTTGCCGAGGTGCGGGCCCAGCGGGACGTACTCCCACGCCTGGATGTCACGGGCCGACCAGTCGTTGAGCAGGACCGCGCCGAAGACGTGGCGAGGGAAGTCGTCCGGCGTGATCGGGGTGTTCAGCGGCGTCCCGGTGCCGACGATGAAGCCCATTTCGGCCTCGATGTCCAGCCGCGCGCTCGGCCCGAACACCGGCGCCGTGTCGGCCGGGGCCTTGCGCTGACCGCTCGGGCGCACGATGTCCGTACCGGAGACCAGGACCGTGCCGGAGCGTCCGTGGTAGCCGACCGGGAGGTGCTTCCAGTTGGGCAGCAACGGTTCCGCGTCGGGGCGGAACAGCCTGCCGACGTTCGAGGCGTGGTGTTCGGAGGCGTAGAAGTCGACGTAATCGGCGACCTCGATCGGCAGATGCAGTGTCACCCGCCCGATCGCGTGGACCGCGCCGTCGGGGAGCTCTCCGGAGACCAGGTCGCGGATCCGATCGCGGACCGCTACCCAGCGGTCGTATCCCTGCGCCATGAACGGGTTCAGCGTCGGCGCGGCGAACACGTCGTCGCCGAGCGCCGCGGCCAGGTCTACGACGGAGTCGCCGACGCGCACGCCGACGCGCGGGGAATCACCGTCGACGGAGAACACGCCGTACGGCAGGTTGTCGATCCCGAACAGCGAGCCTGCGGGGATGTCGATCGTGGTCATGCCTCTCCTCGGGGCGCCTCGAGCAGGCCGAGTCCGGCCAGTTCGGTCAGGGGGTCGGTGATGCTGCAGGTGCCGAACGACGTGAAACCCGCGCGGACCGCGGCGACACGATCCGCGTCCAGCGCCCGGAGCCGCTCGGCGATGACGGCGCCGTCTCGTTCGGCGAGAACGGCTTCGGCGTCTCCGCCGGTGAGGACGGCGTCGGTGGCGAGCATCAGGTTGAGGAAACCGTGCTGTTCGAAGCCGGTCTCCGGATCGGTGTTGCGGAGGGCGTGATGCAGGCCCGCGGTGGCCTTGAACGGCACACCCGCCCCGGCCGCCGCTCGGACCGCGGCGGCGAGTTCCGCTTCGTCCGGGTACAGGTCGGCGCGGACGCCGCCGGTGCGGAACTTCGCCCGGTGACCGGTGCCGGAAAGGGCGTTCAGCAGCGGGATGCGCCGCTCGTCACGCGGGATCTCGACGAAGACCGGCCCGGTGGCGCGGGAAAGCGCGGCGAGCACCTCGTCCGGGCCCATCCCCTCCGGGACGACGATCTCGAGCGCTTCGAGCTTCACCGGGAGTTCGGCGACCGCGGCGAGCACGCCGTCGAGCTGCGCGGGTCCGCCGGGCAGGGTCACCGAGACCGGCAGCGGGGTCTCCCGGCCGTCCAGCACCTCGGCGAGGTCGCCGAGCACGGTCGCGGCGACGACCAAGGGCCCGACCAGGCCGGCGTACCAAGCCTCGAGGTGCTCGTCGTGTGCGGCGACGGCGTCCGGAAGCGGGGCCAGGCCCGGCGGGAACACCGCGGCGTCGTCGCACAGCCCGGCGAAGAGCGCGGGAATTCGTCCGCCGTCCACCATGGTCTCCTCCTCGCCGATTTAGTTCACACTTTGACTATCCATCGGGCAGCGTAGTCCGGTCTTCCGGGCGACGGGAAGGCCTACTTGCGGCTCCGGGTGCCGAACTCGGCTCGGCTGGTGATCAGCTTGCCCAGCAGCATCACGAGGATGCGCTGTTCGGTCTCGGTCAACGCGTTCGTCCAGCCGAATTCGCGCTCGTTGTGCTCACGGAAGACCGAGACCATCTCCTCCTGCCCCGCCTCGGTGAGCGACAACCGCACCGAACGTCCGTCGCGCTCGTCCGGTGCCCGGTCGAGCATGCCCTCCGCGACCAGCGTCTTGACCAGGTTCGACACCGCGGCCCGGCTCATCCCGGTCAGCCGGGCGGCGCTGGTCGGTTCGAGCGGTCCGGCGAGCCAGACCACGAACAGCAGCCGGAACGCCGACCAGGACCGCCCGCGCGGCCGGTGCACCGCGGCTTCGAGGTCGTAGGTCACCAGGTCGGAGGCGCGGTTGAGGGTCAGCAGCACCTCGGTCGCCAACTGGTGACGGAAGCCGTACTCCTGGGCGAGCCGCCGGTTCGCCAGCGCCACGAACGACCAGAAGTCCAGCCCGGCCGCATCCACGTCTTCCATCGGCGAACACTAACCCGGCTTCGCGAAACTGGTCAAAGTCGAAACTACTTTTATCCGGAACTCGCGTGCTTGGAGACGGAACTCGCGTGATTCCAGCCGGAACACGCTGTTCCGCCTTCGATCACGCGAGTTCCGGCTTCAATCACGCGTGATCGGCCTGGATGTTTATCCATCCTGGATGCTTGATCATGGAGGTTTCTCCATGGCGAGACATCGGGCAGTCCCTGTTTGCTGGGGGCATGAGCAGAACGGAAGTGCCACCCGGGACCGGCAGGGCCGTCCGGGTGGCCGCAGGGGATCTGGTGCGGGTGATCGACGTCGACGGCGGCCAGGTCGGAGACGTGTTCGCCTTCCGCGACAGCGGAGACGCCGAACTGACCGAGCACCACAGCGCGGCGCACACCCGCGCCGGCGTCGACAGGCTCTTCCCCGCGGTCGGCGAGGCCTTCCTGACCGACTTGCGCCGCCCGATCCTCACGCTGGCCGAAGACACCTCTCCCGGTGAGCACGACATGCTCATCCCGGCGTGTGACCCGGCCCGATACAAAGCACTGGGTGCACCGGACCACCGGTCCTGCGCCGCGAATCTGCGTGAGGCCCTGGGAGAGGCCGGGCTCAGCTTCGCCGGTCCGACCCCGCAGCCGATCAACGTCTTCATGCGCATCCCGGTCGGCGAGGGCGGACGCCTGAGCTGGCTCACCGCGAACTCGCGCCCGGGCGACGCGGTGACCCTGCGGGCCGAGATGGACTGCGTCGTCGTGGTCTCCGCCTGCCCGCAAGACCTCGTCCGGATCAGCGACTCCGGACTTTCCCCGCTCGCCATCGAAACCGTCCACAATGGAGGAACCAGATCATGACGACCACCGTCGAACACCCCGCGCTCGCCCCGGTCACCCTCAGCGGTCTCGCGCTGCGCAACCGCTACGCCGTCGCCCCGATGTCCCGCGTCTCCGCGCGGCCGGACGGCACCCCGACCGGGGAGATGGCCGACTACTACGCCGAATTCGCCCGCGGCGGCTTCGGGCTGGTGTTCAGCGAGGGCACCTACCCCGACAGCGCGGCCAGCCAGGGTTACCTCAACCAGCCCGGCCTCGCGCGGGACGAGCACGTCGCGGGCTGGCGGGTGGTCACCGCCGGAGTCCGCGCGGCGGGTGGCCGGATGATCGCGCAGCTCATGCACGCCGGGGCGATCGCGCAGGGCAACCCGGACACCGTCGGCCCGTCGGCCGTCCAGCCGCGCGGGGAGAAAATGCGCGCTTACGGCGGTTCCGGGCCTTGGCCGGTCCCCCGCGAACTGACCACCGCCGAGATCGACGACATCATCGACGGTTTCGCGGCCGCGGCCGTGCGTGCCCGTCAGGCCGGCTTCGACGGCGTCGAGGTGCACGCGGCCAACGGATATCTGCTCGACCAGTTCCTGACCGACTACACCAATCACCGCACCGATTCCCACGGCGGACCGGTCGCGAACCGGATCCGGCTGACCGCCCGGGTCGTGACCGCCGTCGCCGAGGCGGTGCCGGAGCTGGTGACCGGCGTGCGGTTGTCACAGACGAAGGTCAACGACTTCACCTACCGGTGGCCGGGCGGCCGCGCCGACGCCGAGGTGATCTTCGCCGCGGTCGCCGAGGCGGGCGCGCAGTACCTCCACATCGCCAGCGAGGGCCGGAACTGGCTGGAGACGGCGAAGCTGGCCGACGGCGGCACGATCACCGCGCTCGCCCGGGAGGTCACCGGGCTGCCCGTAATCGCCAACGGCGGGATGCACGACCTCGCGCAGGCGCACGAGGTACTCACCGGCGGGCACGCGGACCTGCTGTCGATCGGGCACGGCGCGCTGGCCAACCCCGATCTGCCCGCCCGCGTCGCGGCGGCGGAACCCCTGGCCGAGTTCGACCGGGCGATGGTCTCCCCGACGGTCACGGTGGCGAACGCGCGCCGTTGGCGGGAGAGTCGGCAGGCGTGACTGAAGCAAGCTGGCACGGCGGCGCGGCCGCGGTCGCGACCCTGACCTTCGACGTCGACGCGGAGTCCCCGATCCTCGCGCGGGGCCGGGGTTACGCGGACCACCTGTCGACCATGTCCCATCAGGCGTACGGGCCCAGGGTCGGGGTGCCGCGCGTCCTCGATCTGCTCGACGAACTGGCCGTGCCCGCGACGTTCTTCGTGCCGGGCTGGGTCGCCGAACAGCGGCCCGGCCTCGCCGCCACGATCGTGGAGCGGGGGCACGAGGTGGCCCACCACTCCTACAGCCACCGGCCGCCGACCGCGATGACCGCCGCCGAGCAGCGCGCCGATTTCGAACGGGGCATGGCGGTCTTCGCCGCACAGGGCATCGAGATCAACGGGCATCGCGCGGCGGGCTGGGAGTCCACTTGGGACACTCCGGCGCTGGTGGCCGGACACGGCCTGAGCTACGACTCGTCGCTGATGGCGGACGACCGGCCGTACCTGATCGACACCGGGGCGGGCCGGATCGCCGAATTGCCGGTGCACTGGTCGCTCGACGATTGGGAGCAGTACGCGTTCCTTCCCGCGCCGCACGTCGGCTCGGTGATCACCCCACCGGTTCAGGTGCTGGAGATGTGGCGCGCCGAGCTGGACGCGATGCGCCGCTACCGTTGCCTGTTCAACCTGTGCCTGCACCCGTTCCTTTCGGGCAGGCCGGGGCGGCTGGAAGCGGTGCGCGCGCTCATCGAGTTCGGGCTCGGGCTCGGTGACGTCCGGTTCGCGCGCTGCCGCGATGTGGCGGCCGCGGCGCTGGCCGACCCGGCCTTGCCCGTGGAACCGTTGCGGCGCCTCGAAGCCGACCCCGCGGTCTATCCGGACTGAGCCGCTTCGAGCGCCAGGAACAGGTCGACCCGGTCCGCGGTCCGCCCGACATCGCGGCCGGTCAGCTCGGTGACCTTGGCCAGCCGGTTGCGCAAGGTGTTGACGTGCACGAACAGGGCCGCGGCGGTGGTCGCCCAGTGGCCGTCGTGGTCGAGGAACGCCCGCAGGGTCGTCTCCAGTTCGCCGTCGCGGACGCGGTCGTGCTCGCGCAGCGGGCCGAGCAGGGCGTCGGCGAAAGTGTGCCGCCACTGCTCGTCGTGCGACTCCAGCAGGAGCCGATAGCTGCCCAGCTCGGCGAAACTCGCCGCGATCGGCCCGCCCCGCCTGCCACGGAGCACGCGGCAGGCTTCGCGGCTGCGTGACAACGGCGTCCGCAGTTCGGCCGCACCCGGCACCGGGTCGGCGAGTCCGACGACCACGCGGCCACCGGAAAGCCGGTGCGAAACGGACGCGGCCAGCCGTGGCGCGAAGGCGGCGGGCGACTGCCTCCCTGAACGGAACGGCAGTACCGCGACGACGTCCTGGCTGCCCGCCGCCACGACCGCGGGCAGGCCGTCCGCCAGCAGGAAGTCGGTCACAGCCTCGGCCATTCCCGGCGGGGTCGCGGCTTCCTCACCCGCGAACGCCAGCGCGATCACCGCCAGCGGCCCGTCCGGGTCGACCCCGAAGGCACGCAGCCTGCCGGGCACCTCCGCGGCGCGCTGCGCGCCGGAGAGCACCATGTCCAGCAGCTCGACGGCGAACCGCATCTCGATCGCCTGCACCGCCTGGTGCCGGGCCACCTCCAGGCTGAGGTAGCGCGCGGTCTGCTCCAGCGCGTCCCGCTCTCCGCGAGTCAGCTCCGTCGCGGGACGCAGGCACAACAGCGCGGCGTCCGCGTCGCCGATCGCGCCGACGGGGAACAACGCCGCCCGCGTCCCCGCGCCGAGATCCGCTTCCAGCGGCGGCGGATGCCCGGCCAGTGCCTCCGCCGCGGCGCGCGTCTGCCCGGCGTCCAGTTCGGCGCCGGCGGACGCCAGTTCCCGGCCCATCCGGTCCACGACCGCCAGCGGGAGTTCGTGTTCGCGGCGGAGGACCGCGAGCACCCCGGACGCGCCCGCGCCCCTCGACAGCGCCGAAGTCAGCTCGTCGCCTCGGCGCACCAACGACATCAGCGCGTTCTGCCGGTCGGTGGCCTGGATCGCCGCGGCGGCGCGCGTGACCGCGGTGAACGGCACCGCCACCGAGATCTCCAGCAGCGGCAACCCGGCTTCCCGGCAGGCGTCGGCGAGCGCGGGCGGGGTGTCGCGTTGTTCCACGCGCAGGCCGAAGATGATCCCCGCCGCTCCGGCGCCGACCACCCTCGCGACGAAATCCGCCGGATCGACCCGGTCGAGCCACAGGCCGTTGGTCAGCACGACCTCGTGCTCGCGCACGTATGGCCCCGGATCGGGGAGCTCGGTGTTGTGCACCCACAACACCTGCCCGGCCAGTGCCCCGTCGCGGCCGGGGACGACCACCCGCAGTTCCAGGGCCGGGTCCTCGACCAGCGCCGCCAAGGTCAGCATGACTGTGAATATATCCAGTCGCGCCAGTCTTTCATGGATGAACGGCCATTTCATCGTTTTGTCATGAGCCCTGGTTAGCGTGCCTCGGAGACCCTTCAGAATTCGAGGAGCCCCACTGTGACGGCAGTTTCGAGCACGATCGCCGAGCGCTACACCCTGCTCGAGAAGCTGGGCGGCGACGGGACGGCCGTGCTGTGGCGCGGCGAGGACGGGCCGGACGGTCCCCCGGTCGCGATCAAGCAACTGCCGCTTCCCACGCACGAACCCGCCCGCGTGGAGCGGCTCCAGAAAGAAGCCCGCGTCGCGGTGGATCACCCGTCGGTGGTGCCCGTTCGCGATGTCGTGGTCGCGGACGGAAACGCGTTCATCGTGATGGATCCGGTGGAGGGACGGACCCTGGAGGACCTCGCGTCCACGGGTCCGCTGCCGCCGCGGTTCGTGGCCGACCTCGGCGGGAAGGTCCTCGGCGCGCTCACCGCCGCGCACACGGCGGGCATCGTGCACGGGGACGTGCGGCCCGCGAACATCCTGGTGGGTCCCGACGGCGCCGTGAAGCTGATCGGCTTCGGGATCGCCAAGGCCCTCGACCCGGTAGGCACACCGGCGTTCCTCGCCCCCGAAACGATCGCCGGGCACGACGGCACGCCCCATTCCGACCTCTGGTCGCTCGGCGTGACCCTGCTCAGCGCGAGCGAGGGCGGGAACTTCTTCCAGCGGGCGAACGTCGCGGCCACGCTGTACGCCGTCGTCAACGAGCAGCCCGCCATCGACCGGACGCCCCGCCCGCTCGCGGACGTCCTGCGCGGGCTGCTGGCGAAAGCGCCGCACGCGCGCATGCTGCCGGACCAAGCGCTCCCATTGCTGGCCCAGGCCGCGAGCGGGATCGAAACGCCGGTGCCGACCCCGCCGACGCGTCCCGGCCTGACACCGCCGTCGGTCTTCGCGGTACTGGCCGGGGTGGCGAGCATGCTCTTCGGTTTCTTCGTGTTGGCGGACGCGATGCTGGTCCACTACGTGTACCTGATGCACTGGCATTGGGTGCCACTGCTGCTCTGTCAGGTCGCCCTCGTCTTGTCGGGGGTGTTTTCGGTGGCCGGCGGCGGGCTCCTGCTCGCCAACGTCCGCCGTGGGCAGGTCATGATCACCGTCGGCTGCGGGCTGACGCTGCTAAGCCTGCTTCTGCTGAAGGCGCTGGATGAGGCGGAGTACCTGGGCCTTCCCCTGCAACCGGGACTCACCCTCGACCTCCTCGCCATCGTCTTCGCCATGCTCTTGACCATCACCGTGTGGTTCGTGCCGGCGAAACGCCCTGCTGTGGGCTGATCCGCTCACAGCAGAGAAACCGGCGGGCGGCCGGGACCCGGCGGCATGGTCGGGGCATGAGCGACAACGAGAAGCAGCCACTCTTCGACCAACGGCAACGGGAACGGTTCTTCAGCCAGCGTGTGCTGGTCCTCGACGGCCCGCTCGACGACGACAACGGGACGGTCCTCGCCACGCAGCTCCTGTCACTGGCGAGCGAGGATCCGCGCAAGGACATCGCGTTGTGGATCCACTCGCCGGGCGGTTCGGTCCCGTCGATGCTGGCGATCCGGGACGTGATGCGGCTCGTGCCGTGCGATGTCGCCACCCTCGCGCTGGGCTTGGCATGCAGTGCCGGGCAATTCCTGCTCTCCGCGGGCACCCCGGGTAAACGGTTCGCGCTGCCGCACGCGCGGATCCTGATGCACCAGGGTTCGGCGGGCATCGGCGGTTCGGCCGTCGAGGTGGAGGTGCAGGCGGACGACCTGCGCTACACGCGCGACACGGTGCTCGGGCTCATCGCCGAGGACACCGGGCAGCCCATCGACCGGATCTTCGCCGATTCGCTGCACGATCGCTGGTTCACCACCGAGCAGGCCCGCGAATACGGCTTCATCGACCACATCGTCGAAAGCCTCGACCAGGTCGTCCCCGTCCGCACCCACAAACTCGGCCTCGGCACGGAAAGGGGTGCGGGCAAGTGAGTACCTACACCATCCCCAACGTCATCTCCCGCAGTCCCGCCGGCGAGCGGATCATGGACGTCTACTCGCATCTGCTGTCGGAGCGGATCATCTACCTCGGGACCGCGATCGACTCCGGCGTGGCGAACGCCCTGATCACGCAGCTGCTGTACCTGGAGGCGGACAACCCCGAGCAGGAGATCAACCTCTACATCAACACCGAGGGCGGCGACCCGTCGGCGATGCTCGCGCTGTACGACACCATGCGCTTCATCAAGGCGCCGGTGGCGACGACCTGTGTCGGCCAGGCCGTCGCGGCTGGTGCGATCCTGCTGGCCGCGGGCGAAGCCGGGCACCGGTTCGTGCTGCCGCATACGCGGGTGGTGCTGCACCAGCCCGCGGCGCAGGGGCGCGGCACGATCCCGGACCTCATCCTGCAGGCCGACGAGGTCGTGCGGGTGCGGACGCAGCTGGAGGAGATCCTTTCCGCCCACACCGGCCGCGCCGTCTCGGATCTGCGGCACGACACCGACCGGGACCGCGTGTTCGACGCGGCGGGCGCCGTCGCCTACGGGCTGGCGGACCGGGTCCTCGACGAACGGGCTTAGGTCCCGGAGGCGCCCTTCATCGCGTGAGACGAGGAGATCGGCTGACGGGAACTCGGTCCGGGTGGTCGTGAGTGGCGATGCAGACAGGCCCGATCCCGAGCGTCCACAAGGGACATATCGCGTCGATCGAGCATCCATTTGATACCTTTATGTCCGTTTCTAGACGGGGTCGTGAGTGATAATGCGGGTTAGAACCACCCAAATCACTCACGACCCCTGCCCAAAGTGGCCAAATTGGGCATTTCGCCTCTGAATGTGTCCCTTGTGGACAGTCAAGAGCGCGCCAGGTCTCTGTGGTGAGCATGCTCTCGCCTCCAACTCCATCACGCCATGTTCGACCTACCTCTCAATAACCCGTCTAACCCCGAAACGCCACTCACGAGGACGTTGCGCCGCACTCACCCGACCGGAGCCGGAACTCGCGTGTTTGAAGGCGGAACTCGCGTGATCAGAGGCGGAACTCGCGAGTGCGGCGTCCAGACACACGAGTTCCGTGCCTGATCACGTGAGTTACGCCTTTGCTCACGCCGCGCCCCTGTGTGTCCCGTCCGGTAGGTACAGCTCAGGGGCTCAGGCGGCCATGAGCACGGGCCCTCGCGGACGGCGGCCGACCGCGAGGCCCGTGCTGCCGCCCCGGCTGATCGTGCCCGCGATCCCGAAGAGCAGATCCGCCAGGTCGAGCCCCAGCGCGCCGGTGACCGCGGCGATCATCTCGCTCGACGGCTCCTTGCGGCCGCGCTCGATCTCGGAGAGGTACTGCGGCGAGATCCCCGCGCGTTCCGCGACGTCGACGAGGCGGCCGCCCTGTTCCTCCCGCGCGGCGCGCAGGCTCCGGCCCAGCACGTCACGCCACAGCGGTTCGGGTTCGGGGCGCTTCTGCTGGAAAGGAAGGATGTCCGCCATACGGTCATCGTGACATCGGGCCGGGGCTCGCGTACGCCGTTCCGCTCAAGGCGAAACCGGGTCACGGAACGCGCGCCGGTACGCGCCCGGCGTCGTGCCGACCTGGTCGCGGAAGCGGCGGCGAAGGTTCACGGCCGACGTCAGCCCGACGCGGGACGCGATCACTTCCACCGGCAGGCCGGTCTCCTCCAGCAGGGTGCGCGCCTCGGTCACCCGGCGCGTCAGCAGCCACGCCCCCGGAGTGGTGCCGAGCTGATCGGCGAAACGCCGGGCCAGCGTGCGCGGCGAGACGTTGAGGTGCGCGGCCAGATCGGCCACCGACAACGGCGTCCCGAGGCGGGTGCCCGCCCACTCGAGGAGACCGTCCAGCTCGTCGCCGGGCGGCGGGGCTGGGACGAACTGCGCCTGCCCGCCGTCGCGATGCGGCGGCATCACCATGTGCCGGGCGACGAGGGCGGCGTGCGCGGCGCCGTGGTCGCGCCGGACGAGGTGCAGGCAGAGGTCGATCCCCGCGCCGGCCCCGGCGCTCGTGGCGACGTCGCCGTGGTCAACGTAGAGCACGTCCGGCTCCACCTGGATCAGCGGGAACTCCTCCCGCAGCTGAGCGGCGCGCGCCCAATGCGTGGTCGCCGACCTGCCGTCGAGCAGCCCGGTGCGGGCCAAAGCGAAGACACCGGAGCAGATCGTGACGAGCCGCGCTCCCCTGGCGTGCGCGCGCAGGAGCGCCCGGCGCACGGGGGCCGGCAGCGGTGCCTCGACCGGGGACCAGCCGGGGATGAGCACGGTGTCGGCGTCCGCCAGCGCGGAAAGGCCCCGCGTCACGGACATCGCGTACCCGGCCGTGGTCGGCACCGGGCCGGGCTTCTCCGTGCAGACGTCGAACTCGTAGTACTTCGGCACCCCGGCCCGCTCGGTGCCGAAGACCTCGGCGGCGATCCCGAGCTCGAACGTCGACTGCACCGGCCGCACCAGTGCCCTCACGCGATGCATGGCAAGAAAGTACCCCATGGTGTCTTCCCTGACACTGTCCAGCGGCGCGACGGCCCAGGCAGCATGGGGACATGCACTCAGAGATCCTCGCCCAAGAGGGCTACACTTCCGTCTCCGTCAAGGAATCCCCCGCGCGCGAGCTCTTCCCCGGAATCCGCCTTCGTCCACTGTGGACAGGCGCGGACGGCGCGCAGGCGAATCTGCTGGAAATGGATCCCGGCAGCTCGTGGCCGCACCGCGACGTCCACGAACCCGGCCCCGAAGAGGTGTTCGTCGTCTCCGGCACCTTCAACGACGGCGCGCGCGACTATCCGGCGGGGACCTTCCTGCACGCCCCGGCCGGTTCGTGGCACGTGCCCGCGTCGGCGACCGGCTGCACGCTGTTCGTCTTCTACCCCGAGGGCTGAACCGACAAGCCGCTCTCGGTCGCGAGGATCCCCGCGACCGAGACGGCCTGTTCACCGGTGATCTTCGCGCCGCGCAGGGTCAGCAGACCGCGGACCCCGGACAGACGCGAGCCGCGGAGATCGCAGCCCACCGCGGCCGTCGCCGCGAACTCGGTTTCGGTGAAATCGCAGTCCACGAAGGTCAGCCGGGACAGGTCGCCCGAGAACACCGTCTCCCGGAACGAACATCCGGAGAACACGACCGGACCCTTCACCCGCTCGACGGTCACCGAGGCGTAGTCGAACCGTGCGTTCTCGACGTACAGATCGGTGGCGGAAGTGATCGCCACTCCGAGCCCGATCGCCCGGCAGCGCAGGATTTCGACCCGTCGGGCCGACAGTTCGCGGATCGCCGCGTTGGACAGGTCGACACCTTCGAAGACGACGTCGGAGAGCGTCAGCCGGTCGAGGCGGGCGTTCGCCAAGCTCACGTCCGTGACAAGGCAGTGCGCGATCTCGCCGCCACCGCGGACGCCGTCCTGCTCACCGCCGTCGAGGTGGACCGAATCGAAGTCGAAATCGCCGCGAAGCACCGCGGGTTCGCTTCCGAGGTCTTCGCGCTCGACCGAAGGCCTCCGCACCTTGACGCCGTCGAAATCCCGGAACTCCATGCCCCGGACCGTACCGGGGCCCGCCTCGGCAGGCGGGCCCCGCCGGTCACGAGGTCAGTCCCGGACGCCCTTCACCGCGTCCTTGACCTTCTCGCCCGCCTGCCTGACGTTGGCCTTGCCCTGCTCGGCCTTGCCTTCCGCCTGCCACTGCTCGTTGTCCGTGGCGTTCCCGGCGGCTTCCTTCGCCTTGCCCTTGAGCTCGTCGATCTTGTTCTCGGCCTTGTCGTTCATCGGAGCCTCCTTCGTTGTCCGTCGCCTCCGGTTACCCGGCTCACGGCCCCGAAAACGGCGCGTTCGTCACAGTCATCTCTCGCCGCCGGCGTGACCGCAGGGCCCCACCTCCTGACGGGTGCACCCGGTACCGCCCGGTTCCGGAAATACCCGAAAACGCATATTTCGATCGCCCGACCGGACGGAATAATCGAATTTCCACCGGCACTTACCCGGACATTACCAACACCTTTACTTGCTGGTCTTTTCGAGTGATCGACAGCCATGATCACCTTCGCGCAAAGACAACTGGCACGCGGCACCGCTAACATCGCAAGCGTTCTCCGGACAGACTCGGCACGTCCTGTTCGCACTGTCTGCCTCATTCACGACTTAAGTCGGGAGGTCGCGAGCGTGCGCTCGCCACGAAAAGCCAACGGAAACGGCGCGGAAATCCACCACGACGAAGGCGCGGCGACCACCGCACTGCTGCGCCTCGGCCGTTATCTCACCCGCGCGGAGAGTTCCGTGCATCTCACCGGCGGCCGGGAAGGCGACGTGTTCTACCGCGATCGCTGGAGCCACGACAAGGTGGTCCCGTCGACGCACGGCGTCAACTGCACCGGTTCCTGCCGCTGGAACGTGTACGTCTCGGACGGGATCATAACCTGGGAGAGCCAGGATCCCGATTATCCCTCCACCGGCCCCGACAAACCGGAGTACGAACCACGCGGCTGCCCGCGTGGTGCCTCCTTTTCCTGGTATTCCTACTCGCCGACCAGAGTACGTTTTCCGTACGCGCGAGGGGTACTGGTGGAAATGTACCGGGAAGCGCTGAAACGGCACGGCGATCCCGTCGTCGCCTGGGCGTCGGTGATGGACGACCCGATGAAGAGAATTTCTTGTCAACGGGCAAGGGGAAAGGGCGGATTGGTCCGGATCGGCTGGGACGAAGCCGCGGAAATCGCCGCCGCCGCGCATGTGCACGCCATCTCCCGCTACGGCCCGGACCGGGTCGCCGGCTTCTCGCCGATCCCGGCGATGTCCATGGTCTCGCACGCCATCGGGTCCCGGTTCATGGCGCTGATCGGCGCTCCGATGCTTTCGTTCTACGACTGGTACGCCGATCTGCCGGTGGCCTCGCCGCAGGTGTTCGGCGACCAGACCGACGTACCGGAGTCCGCGGACTGGTGGGACGCCGCGTACCTGATGATGTGGGGCTCCAACGTCCCCGTGACCAGGACACCGGACGCCCACTGGATGGCCGAAGCGCGGTATAGGGGCCAGAAGGTCGTGGTGGTCTCCCCCGACTACGCCGACAACACCAAGTTCGCCGACGAGTGGCTGGCCCCGCATCCCGGCACCGACGCCGCGCTGGCGATGGCCATGGGGCACGTCGTGCTCACCGAGTTCTTCGCCGAACGTCAGGTGCCGTACTTCACCGACTACGTCCGCCGCTTCACCGACCTGCCGTTCCTGGTCACGCTGACCGAACGGGACGGCGCGTACGTCCCGTCGAAGTTCCTCACCGCCGCCGACCTCGGCGACCCCGGAGCCGAACCGGACTGGAAGACCGTGCTGGTCGACGACCGCACCGGGGAACCGGTCGTGCCCAACGGTTCCGTCGGCTTCCGCTGGAACGAGCACGACCAGGGGCGCTGGAACCTCGACCTCGGCGACGTCGTGCCGCGGCTGAGCCTGCTCGCCGATCCCGGTCATCAAGGCGTCGAGGTGCTCCTTCCCCGCTTCGACGCGGAGGGCGTCCTGCGGCGCGGGGTACCCGCCGTGGAACAGAGCGGGCGGTTGGTCACCACGGTGTTCGACCTGCTGATGGCGCAGTACGGCGTGCGGCGCGGCGACCTGCCCGGCCGATGGCCGTCCGGCTACGACGATCCGGCGGAGCCGTGCACCCCGGCGTGGCAGCAGGAGATCACCTCGGTCCCGGCCGACCGGGTCGCCCGGATCGCCAGGGAGTTCGCCGAGACCGCGGAAGCCTCCCGCGGCCGGTGCATGATCCTGATGGGCGCGGGCACCAACCACTGGTTCCACTCCGACACCATCTACCGGTCCTTCCTGGCATTGCTGACGATGACCGGCTGCCAGGGCCGCAACGGCGGCGGCTGGGCGCATTACGTCGGACAGGAAAAGGTGCGGCCGCTGACCGGGCACCAGACCCTGGCGGGCGCGATGGACTGGGTGCGGCCGGCCCGGCAGATGATCGGGACCGCCTACTGGTACCTCCACACCGGCCAATGGCGCTACGACGCGCTGCGCAACGACGAACTGACTTCCCCGCTGGCGCCGGGGAACCTCGCCGGGACCAGCGCCGCGGACACGCTCGCGCTGTCGGCGCGGCTGGGCTGGATGCCGTCGTTCCCCACCTTCGACCGGAACCCGCTCGACCTGGCCGACGAGGCCGAGGAAGCCGGTCTCGACCCAGTCCGGCACGTGACCGCCCAGCTCCGCGAAGGGAAACTGGGCTTCGCCGCCGAGGATCCGGACGCACCGGAGAACTGGCCGCGTGTGCTCACGGTGTGGCGGTCGAACCTGCTCGGCTCGTCGGCCAAGGGGCACGAGTACTTCCTGCGTCATCTGCTCGGCACCGACGCGAACCTGCGTGGCGACGAGGCGCCGCCGGACGCACGCCCGAAATCCGTGAAATGGCACGACACCGCCCCCGTCGGCAAGTTGGATCTCCTGCTGGCGATCGATTACCGCATGACCAGCACCACCCTGTTCGCGGATCTCGTGCTGCCCGCCGCGACCTGGTACGAAAAGCACGACCTCTCTTCGACGGACATGCATCCCTTCGTGCATTCGTTCAACGCCGCCGTCGATCCACCGTGGCAGACCCGCACCGACTTCGAGGCGTTCCACACCATCGCGAAGCGGTTCAGCCAACTCGCCGAGAAGCATCTCGGGGTGCGCAAGGACCTCGTGGCCACTCCGATGACACACGACACCCCTGGTGAAACGGCGCAGCCGGGCGGGGTCGTCCGGCGCTGGCGCGACGGCGACGTCGAGCCGATCCCGGGTGTCACGATGCCGCGGCTGACCGTCGTCGAACGTGACTATCCCGCCGTGGCGGCGAAACTGGCCACGCTCGGGCCGCTGCTGGAGAAGCTGGGCGCCACCAGCAAGGGCATCACCTACGACGTCGGTGAGGAAGTGGACTGGCTACGCGCGAAGAACGGTGTCGCCATGGCAGGTGCCGCCCAGGGCCAGGCGTTGATCGACACCGACATCAAGGCGGCGGACGCCGTGCTCGCGCTGTCGGGCACCACCAATGGACGGCTGGCCACCCAAGGCTTCCGCGAGCTGGAAAAGCGGGTCGGCACCGAGCTGGCTCATCTTTCCGCCGAGCACGAAGGCAAGAAGATCACGTTCGCCGACACCCGGTCCCGTCCGGCGCCGGTGATCACCAGCCCGGAGTGGTCCGGGAGCGAGAGCGGCGGGCGGCGCTATTCGGCGTTCGTGATCAACGTCGAACACGGGAAACCGTGGCACACCCTGACCGGCCGTCAGCATTTCTTCCTCGACCACGACTGGATGCACGAACTCGGCGAGGCCCTGCCGGTGTACCGGCCGCCGCTGGGCGCACAGCACCTCTCCGGCGAGTCGGCCGAAGTCACCGTGCGCTATCTGACCCCGCACAGCAAATGGTCGATCCACTCGACCTACCAGGACAACCTGCACATGCTCACGCTTTCCCGTGGCGGGCAGGGGATCTGGATGAGCCCCGCGGACGCGGAGGCCATCGGCGCCCGCGACAACGACTGGATCGAAGCGGTGAACCGCAACGGCGTCGTGGTGGCCCGCGCGATCGTCTCCCATCGCATGCCGGCGGGCACCGTCTTCCTTTACCACGCCCAGGACCGGGCGGTGAACGTACCGCGCAGCGAGGCGACCGGGAAACGCGGCGGCACGCACAACTCGCTGACCCGGCTGCTGCTCAAACCCACCCATCTCATCGGCGGCTACGCCCAGCTCTCCTTCGGCTTCAACTACCTGGGCCCCACCGGCAACCAGCGCGACGAGGTCACCGTGATCCGCCGCCGTTCCCAGGAGGTGCGTTACTGATGCGGGTCATGGCACAGCTGGCCATGGTGATGAACCTGGACAAATGCATCGGCTGCCACACCTGTTCGGTGACCTGCAAACAGGCCTGGACGAACCGGGCAGGCACCGAGTACGCCTGGTTCAACAACGTGGAAACCCGGCCGGGGCAAGGATATCCGCGCCGCTACGAGGATCAGGAGCGCTGGAAGGGCGGCTGGGAACGGACGGCGAAGGGCAGGCTGCGGCTGCGCGCGGGCGGACGGCTGACCAAGCTCGCGAAACTGTTCGCCAACCCGGAACTGCCGGAGATCTCCGACTACTACGAGCCGTGGACCTACGACTACGCCACCCTGATCGAGGCGCCGCTGGGCGACGACGTCCCCACCGCCGCGCCCCGGTCGGCCATCACCGGCGAACCCGCCCAACCTTCCTGGGGGCCGAACTGGGACGACGATCTCGGCGGGTCCACCGAACACGGCGTCAAGGACCCGATCGCCGAAAAGCTGCGTGAGGAACTCGGCATCCGGATCAAATTCGAGTTCGAGCAGAGCTTCATGTTCTACCTGCCGAGGATCTGCGAGCACTGCCTCAACCCGTCCTGTGTGGCCAGCTGCCCGTCCGGCGCGATGTACAAACGCGCGGAGGACGGGATCGTGCTGGTCGACCAGGACCAGTGCCGCGGCTGGCGGATGTGCGTCACCGGCTGCCCGTACAAGAAGGTGTACTTCAACCACAAGACCGGCAAGGCCGAGAAGTGCACCTTCTGCTATCCCCGGGTGGAGGCCGGGCAGCCGACGGTGTGCGCCGAAACCTGCGTCGGGCGGCTGCGCTACATCGGTGTCCTGCTCTACGACGCCGACAAGGTCACCGCCGCCGCGTCCGTCGAGGACGAGCACGACCTCTACCCCGCGCAACTCGATCTGCTGCTCGACCCGCGCGATCCCGCCGTGATCCGGGCCGCCGAGGCGGCGGGCGTCCCGCACGACTGGCTCACCGCGGCCCGGCGTTCGCCGGTGTACCAGCTGATCCACGACTACCGGCTGGCCCTGCCGCTGCATCCGGAATACCGCACGATGCCGATGGTCTGGTACATCCCGCCGCTGTCGCCGGTGGTCGACGCGGTCAGCGGAAGCGGCCACGACGGCGAGCACCGCGACAACCTGTTCGGCGCCATCGACGCCCTGCGCATCCCGGTCGAGTACCTGGCCGAACTGTTCACCGCCGGGGACACGGCGCCGGTCCGGCGGTCGCTACGGCGGCTGGCCGCGATGCGGTCCTACATGCGGGCGGTGAACCTCGGCCAGGAGACCGACGAGGACATCCCCGCGTCCGTCGGCCTCACCGGTGAGCAGATCTTCGCCATGCACCGGCTGCTCGCGCTGGCCAAATACGACGAGCGGTACGTGATCCCCACCGCGGGCATCGGGCAGGCCCACGACCTGGAGGGCATCGCCACCCGGTGCAGCCTCGACGTCGACGGCGGACCGGGTATGGGCGGCGGCGAGTCCACTGTGGACCTGGTCAGCTGGGACGACGGTGCCCGGCCGGACGCGCTGTTCCCGACCTTGCGGGGGCAGAGCCGGTGAAACTCCTCCGCCCCCGTGCCACGCGGGATACCGCGGCCCTGCGTCAGATCGCCGGCTGGTGCCTGCAATATCCCGACGAGGCGGTCCTCGGCAAACTCGGTCTGCTGCGTGCCTGCCTCGACGAGACCACCGGCCCCGGCCACGACGAACTCGGCCGTACGCTGGCCCACCTCGAACAGGGCGATCCCGGCGGGCTGGCGTCGCATTACGTCGAGGTCTTCGACCGGAAGCCAAGGCGGACCCTGCATCTGAGCTGGTTCCTCGACGGCGACACCCGCCGCCGCGGCGAGACGCTGGCCGCCCTGCGCCGGTTCTACCGCACCCACGGGTTCGCGCCCGCCGAGAACGAGTTGCCGGACTTCCTGCCCGTGATCCTGGAATTCGCCGCCGCGGCGAGCCCCGGCGCGGCCACCCAGGTACTCACCCGCTTCCATCCCGCGCTGGAACTCCTGCACCGCAACATGTCCACTATGGACACTCCGTATCGCGACGCCGTCGCGGCGGTGCTGGCCACCCTGCCCGCCGTCCCCGCGCCGCTGCCCGCCGAACCGCCTGCCGAGCTGGTCGGCCTCGACCCCTTCCCGACCGGTGCCGGAGGTGGCCGATGAGTTCCGGACTGGACCTGTTGCTGTGGGGTGCCGCGCCCTACGCGTCGATCGTGTTGCTGGTGTTCGGCACCATCTGGCGCTACCGGCACGACAAGTTCGGCTGGACCACCCGGTCGAGCCAGCTCCACGAGGCCAAGCTCCTGCGCGTGGCCAGCCCGGTGTTCCATGTCGGGCTGCTGATGGTGATCGGGGGCCACGTGCTGGGCCTGCTCGTGCCGAAGGGCGTCACCGAATTCGCCGGACTCGACGAGCACGGCTACCACCTGGTCTCGCTCGGCATGGGCACCCTCGCCGGGCTGGTCGCGCTCGGCGGGCTCGGTCTGCTGCTGTGGCGGCGGATCCGGGTGCCGGCGGTGCGCGGCGCCACCTCGGTCAGCGACCGGTACATGTACGTGGTGCTCGTGCTGGTGATGCTCGCCGGGCTGGCGACCACCGTGGTCGACAACGGCGTCCGCGGCGGCTACGACTACCGCGAGACGGTCGCGCCCTGGTTCCGCGGCATCCTGACGTTCGATCCACGACCGGAACTGATGGCGTCGGCGCCGCTGGACTACCGGCTGCATGTCGCGCTGGGCATGGTGTTGTTCGCGCTGTGGCCGTTTTCCCGGCTGGTGCACGCTTTCAGCGCACCGGTGCGGTACCTGCTCCGCCCGTACGTGGTCTACCGGCACCGCGCCCCCGGCCGGGTCGGCACCCGCGACCCCCGCCGTGGCTGGGAATGACCCGGATCCGCCGCACCGCCTACGTCGCGCTGAGTTCGTTCGGCTGCATCGTGTTCATCGGGTTCTGCGCGATCCTGTCCGGCGCTCCCCTGCTGTTCCCTTCGCTCGGGCCCACCGCGTTCCTGGTGTTCACGAGCCCGCGGGCACCCGGGGCGAGCCCCCGCAACACGGTGCTCGGCCATCTGGCCGGGGTCCTGTCGGGCCTGGCCGGCCTCGCGGCCACCGGGCTGCTGTCCGCCGCCCCGGACCTGACGCATCCGTCGTGGGCCAGGATCGGGTCCGCCGCGATCGCGCTGGGGCTCACCTGTGCCGCGATGGCCGCGCTGGAGATCCCCCATCCGCCCGCCGGGGCCACCACCCTGATCATCGCGCTCGGGTTGCTGCACACGGCCCCGCAGATCGTCGCGGTGCTGGTGGGCGTGGGTCTCATCGCGTTGCTCGCCGTGGTGGTCAACAGGCTGTTCGGTGTGCCCTATCCCTGGTGGCGAATGCCCGCCGTGAGTGAGCGGCCGTCCCTCGATCGTGGCTCGCCGGGCCCCTGAATGGCCGCTGTTCCGCTACCGCGTCCGGTTCTATCGTTCGGACGCATGGCAAGCGACTTGCAGCGGCGCAAGGTGTCGGGCGTCTTCGCCGCGATGGACGTCGACGGCGACGGTTTCCTTGAGGAGCAGGACTTCCAGGCCCTGGCCGACCGCTGGGCGCGACGGCGCGGGCCGGGTGACGAACGCCGCCTGACCGGCATCATGCTGAGCTGGTGGACGACGTTGCTGGCGGCCTCGGATCTGAACCGCGACGACAAGGTCACCCTCGACGAAGTGCTGCTGGTGGTCGACAAGCTCCCGGACACGCCCGAGGCCGTGACCGCCACGGCCGACGCGATGTTCGAGGCGGTCGACGAGAATCGCGACGGCCTGATCTCCGCGGCGGAGTACCACCAGCTGATCGAGGTGTGGAACGGATGTCCCACCGACACCGACGCCACCTTCCCGCTGCTGGACTCCGACGGTGACGGGATGCTGTCGCGGGACGAGTTCGCCGCGCTGTGGCTGGAGTTCTGGGCGGGTGACGACGCGGAGGCGCCGGGCACGCTCGTCTTCGGCCCGCTGGCGGTCTGACGGCTTTCGGGCGGACCCCGCGTCCATACGGGCCGACCCCGGCCGCCCGGCACGTCGCCACCGTCCTGGCCGCTCAGGATGGCACGCGTGGAAGCCGACTCGATGGTCTCGCGCGCGATCGCGCTGTGCCTGCGGGACCGGTGGACGGAAGCGGCCGAACTGTTGGCGGAGAACGATTCCTGGCCGGGCGAGCTCTTCGGCGGACTGGCCGAGCTCTGGGACGGCCGTTCCGCGCGGTTCGGCGCGAATCTGACCGAGCGCGAGCGATGGCCGTCGAGGACGGTACCGCGATGCCTGGACGACCAGATCGCTTCGTACGTCGCCGCGTTGCTGGTGCTGGGCGAACGAGCACGCGCGGAAAAGCTGCTCGCCGACGAGGCCTTCCCCGAATCCCGTCTGCGGGACAGCGAACGTTCGCTGCTCGCGGCCATGCGCGGCCGGCCCGGTCCGGCGATCGACTTCGCGCACCGGAGCCTGGCCGACGGCTCTGGGCCCGGTTACGACATCGGGGCCTCCGCGATGCACCTGTCGACCGTGTCGGTCCTGCTGTCACAGGGACGGTCCACCGAGGCGCGGGAACTGCTGACCGCCGCCCGCGCCACGGCACCGGCGCTGGCGCATCTGCTCGACATCGCCGAAGCCCGCGTCGACCTCGCGGAGGGCGAAACCGACCGCGCCACCCGGCGCCTCCACGCGGCCACCCGCGGACTGGCCGTCGGCACGGACATCGCCTGGGCCGACCTCGCCGACCTCGCGTTGCAGAGGAACGACCGGGCGTCGGCGAAGCAGGCCCTCGACGCGCTGGAAGCGCTCGCCGCCGCGATGCCGACCGGACGGGTGTTGCTGCATCGGCATCTGGTCCGGGCCTGCCTCGGCGAGGAACCCGCCGACGAATGCCTCTGGCTGGCCCGCGAACGAGACCAGCCACTCGAACTGGCCCTCGTGGCCGGACGCCTGGCGAGCCGTGCGGCTAGATCACCCCGGCCCGGACCGCGTACGCCACGGCGTGCGGCCGGTTCTTCAGCTTCAGCCGTCCGGTGATGCCCTGGATGATGTGCTTGACGCTGCGTTCCGAGTAGCTTAGCTCACCGGCGATCTCGACGGTGTCCTTGCCCTCGGCCATCAGCCGCAGCACGTCGATCTCCCGCGTGGTGAGCCCGGCGGTGTTGACGCCCATCGGGTCGAGCACCTCGCGCTGCAGCCGTTCGACGTGTTTGAGCAGTTCACCGAGCAGGCTCGGCGGGAGCACCCCGCCGCCGGTGGCCGCCGCGCGGACCGCGTGCGCCAGCCGTTCGCCGGTCGTGGCCGAGCGCGGCAGCACCGCCACCACCCGGCATTCGATGGCGGGCACGAGCTCCGCCTCGCTGATCTGGCTCACCACGAGCACCACCGGCTTGCCGTCCTCGGCGGCGAGCCGTCGCAGCCAGAGCACGATCTCCGGCGTGAGCCATTCGGCGGCGAACACCAGTACGTCGGTCTCGGCGCGCCGGTCCCAGTCCCGGATGTCGATCCCCTGCTGCGTGCCCAGCTGGCTGGCCAGCCCCGCCGTCGTGATCGGGTCGGGCGCGTGCACCGCCACGGTGATCTGTCGGGTTTCCGTGTCCACTTCGTCCCCTCCGCTTGTCCGCGGCCCCAGTCGGATGGATGGGACACAGTCTGCGAAGGAGCTCTTCACGAATTCTCAACGAGGCGTGAAGGACTTCGTGGCCTGCTGAAACGCCTCGACGTACTTGGGGAGCTCGTCCAGCAGCTCGCGGAGCCTGCCCTCGGGGCCGGTGTAGTCCGGGTCGGCGAGGAGGGCGTAGCCGTAGGCCAGCGTCCGGCGAAGTTCGGCGACGCGGGCTTCCGCCTCGTCGGCGTCGAGGACCAGCCTGCCGTTCTGGGCGAGACTGAGCAGGACATCACCGGCGAACAGCTCCTGATCCTGGCTCACCGGCACAGCATGCACAGCCACGCATGTCCGCCACCAGCGCCGGAGCACACTTTGCCCCTGCGAACGCCCGGGTTTGCCCACTCGCCCGTCACCCGTCCGGGGCCGCGAAAACCACATGAACGGACATCCGACAGTCCATGTGCCGGCGAAATCCGGTCCTGGCCGGGCAAACCCACACGGTGAGTGTCCGATTGATTGCGAAACCCACATCGGCGCCACTAGGATTTTCGCCGAGCGGGACACTCTTTTCGGCGGTCGGACGCACAGGCGGCAGGTCATGGACGAGGTTTCCTCGCTGACGGTGCGGCTGCTGGGCGGTTCCCCCGCCTGCCACGGCGACGGCGAGATCGCGCTGGGTCCTGCCCAGCGCCAGGCGGTGTTCGCCACGCTCGCACTGCACGCCGGCCAGTTCGTCTCGCGCCGGGAGATCATCGACGCCGTCTGGGGCGAGCGGCCCCCGGACAGCGCAACCGGCATCGTGTACAACTACGTCTCCGCATTGCGCCGCGCACTGGAGCCGGCCGGCGAACCGCTCGTCGCCAGCCGCGCCGGCTACCGCCTCGACCTGCCGAAACACCAGGTCGACGTCCACGTCTTCGAAGCCGAGCTGGACCGTGCCCGCGCACACCGGCTCGAGGGCGCGCACGGGCGGGAGCTGGAGTCGCTGCGGTCCGCGCTCGGGCAGTGGCGGGGCTCCGCGCTCGACGGGATCCCCGGCCCGTTCGCCGAGACCCAGCGTGCCCGGCTGAACGAACTGCGCCTGAGCGCGCTCGAACGCCAGGCCGAGGTCGCGCTGCGGCTCGGCGAGCATCGCGACCTCGTGGACGAGCTCGCCGTGCTGGTCGAGCGGCATCCGCTGCGCGAAGGCCTGCACCGCGTGCTGATCACCGCCCTGTTCCGCTCGGGGCGGCAGGCCGAGGCCCTGGCCGCGTTCGACCGCGCCCGCGAGACGATCATCGAGCGGTCCGGCCTCGAACCCGGCCCGGACCTGCTGGACCTGCGGCGACGGATCTTGGCCGACGATCCGTCCTTGCACGGCAGGCCGGAACCTCCCCGACGGGCGCAGGCCGTCCCCGTCCGGCCGTCCGCTTTCGTCGGCCGCGAGTTCGAGCTCGGGCGGCTGCGACGGCACCTGTCCGCGCTGCTGGACGAAGGCCGCGGCGCGACGATCTGGGTGGACGGCGAAGCGGGCAGCGGCAAGAGCACCTTCCTGGCCGAGGCGCTGGCCACGGCGAGGAGCCGGACACGCTGGGTCGAGGCCGACGAGCTGAGCGGCGCGGTCCCGATGGGCATCGTCGCCGACTGTCTCGGCGGTGAGGCGCTCGACGATCTCGGCAAAACGGTCACCGAACTGTGCGAGGACGGGCCACAGGTGCTCGTCTTCGAAGACCTGCACTGGGCGGACGAAGAAAGCCTGCTCGCCTGGGAGCGGCTCCACCGGTTCACCGCGCATCTGCCGCTGCTGCTGATCGGCTCGGCGCGGCCGCTGCCCCGGCGCCGCACGCTCGACGTCCTCCGCTCGGAGTTCGACGGCGAGATCGTCCCGTTGCCGCCGTTCGACGGCCCGGCCGTCGCCGCGCTCGCCGAAGAGACCCTGGCCAGGGATCCGGGTGAGGACTTCCTCCGGTTCGCCGCCGAGTACACCGCCGGCAACCCCGGCTATCTACGCGAGCTGTTCGCCGAGTTCGCCGACGGCCACGAGCCGGACACCACGCCGCACGGCAGGCTCACCGCCGTGGTGGAGGACCATCTCGCCACGCTTTCCGTACCGGGCAAGCGAACGCTGAATTCAGCCGCGTTGCTCGGCTCGTCGTTCACTGTCGCGGACCTGGCGGGGGTCACCGGCCGCGAACCGCGATCGCTCACCGGAGCGGTGGAGGAGGCGCTCGCCGCGCACGTGCTCGAAGCCGACGGAGAACGTCTGCGATTCCGCGTCCCGCTCGTTCGAGCGGTGTTCGCCGCGAACACCCCGCCCGCCATCCGCGCCGTGCTGCACCAGGAGATCGCCACGACCATGGCGGACTCCGGCGCGCCCGCGGACCGTGTCGCCGAGCAGCTGCTCCAGGCGGGCGACGAGCTGACCGCGCCCTGGATCCCCCGCTGGGTGCTCGACAACGTCCGCGCGCTGTCCGCCGGGACCGCCGTCGAACTGCTCGATGTGCTTTCCCACCAACGGAATCTCACCGAGGAGCAGCACCAGGAGCTGACCGGCGAGCTCGCCGCGCTCCTGCTGCCCGAAGCGGACGCCGCGCCCTCCTGGCCCACCCAGCCCTGGTGCACGCCGCTGCACGCGCTCGCCCGGGTGCGCAACCCGACCGCGCCGAGGACGTCCGGTGGTGGCCACTAAGCTGCGGGGACACACCAGTGATCCGGCCACTTTCGCTGTAAGACGAGAAATGGAGCCGGCGTGACGAACGGGCTGCGCGTCGAGCTGCTCGGGCCGCCTCGTGCCTGGCTGGACGACGTCGAGCTGAAGCTCGGGCCCGCCCGCCAGCGCGCGGTCTTCGCCACCCTGGCGACGCGGCGTGGCCAGGCGATCTCCCTCGGCGAACTGATCTCCGACGTCTGGGGCGGGTCGGCGCCCGCCAGCGCCACCGGCAGCGTCCACACCTATGTCTCCGGCCTGCGCGGGGCGATCCGCAAGGCGGGCGGGGACGCGCACGAAATCCTGCGTTCGTCCGGATCGAGCTATTCGCTGAGGCTGGACGGTGAAGCGCTCGACGTCCACCGGTTCGAAAGGGACGTCGCGGCCGCCAGGGCGGCGCTCGCCGATCAGCGGGGCGCGGCCACGCGGCTCACCTCCGCGCTCGGTCTCTGGCGCGGCGAGGCCTACTCCGGCGTGCCCGGCCCGTTCGCCGAAGCGGAACGCGTCCGGCTCGCCGAACTCCAGCTCACCGCCGCCGAACTGCGTGCCACGGCCCTGCTCGGCACCGGCGATCACCGGGAAGTGGTGGCCGAGCTGACCGCACTGGTGCAGCGGCATCCGTTGCGCGAGTCCCTGCACGAGACGCTCATGCGCGCCCTGCACGCCGGCGGGCGCCAGATCGAAGCGCTCGGCGCGTACCGCGAGGCCAGGCGGATCCTCCGCGCCGAACTCGGCGTCGAACCCGGTGCCCCGCTGCGGGAGCTGCACCAGCGCATCCTCGACGGCAGCGAAAAACCCGTCACCGCACCGAAACCGGTTCCCGTCCGCGTCGTGCCGCCGCCGGTGGTCAAGGCGATCGAACGCGGCGGGCACGGCCACCTGCCCGGCCGTGCCCGGCAGGTGGAGCGGCTCGACGGCTTCGTCACCGACGTGCTCGCCGGTCGCGGCCGCCCGGTCTGGCTCGAAGGCGAACCGGGTATCGGCAAATCGGAACTGCTGATCGCCGGGCTGGCCGGCGCCGCGGCACGTGGCTGCCAGCTCGCCTGGACCGCGGCCGACGAGCTGCAGCAACGGTTCCCGCTGCAGGTGATCATGGAATGTCTCGGCGTGCACCACGGCGCGGCGGATCCGGCGAAGGCCAAGCTGGCCGGTGAGCTGCACGCCGAACCCGCGCACGGCGACTGGGGCCCGACCGACCCGATCTTGTCCACTGTGGACAAACTGCTCACGCTGGTCGACGAGACCTGCGCGGCGGGCCCGCTGGTGCTGGTGATCGACGACCTCCACTGGGCCGACGAGGCCAGTGTGCTGCTGTGGCAGCGGCTGGCCGCCGCCACCCGCCAGCTGCCGTTGCTGCTGGTCGCCGCCACACGCACCGGGCACGGCCGCCGGGATCTCGCCCAGCTGCGTCGCGGGGTCGAAGCGAGGGACGGCGAGATCATGCCGGTCGAGGTGCTGACCGACGACGACATCGCCGCCGTGTTCGAGGCGATCCTGGCGGCGAAGCTCGGGCCGAGCCTGCGCCCGCTGGTCCGGCGCGCGGCCGGGAATCCGCTCTACGCCAGGGAAGTCGCGCACGACCTGGTCCGGAGCGGCACGGTGCGGATCACGGCGGGCCTGGCCGAGGTGACGCTGGGCGGCACCGAGAACGCGCCGCGTTCGCTGCTGGCGGCGGTGGCCAGGACGCTGGAGACCCTCGACCAGGCCACGACCGGGATCCTGCGCACCGCCTCCCTTCTGGGCGCGGAGTTCGCCGTCGAGGACATCGCCACGCTGGCGGGCAAGAGCCCGCTCGAGGTGCTGCAGGAACTGGAGCCCGCCATCACCGCGGGCGTCATCGAGTACGCCGGTGACAAACTCGCCTTCCATCATCCGTTCCAGCGGCAGGCGCTCTACGGCGCCATCGACGAACCGGCTCGTGCCGAGCTGCACCGGCGCGCCGCCGAATCGCTCGCGCGGGCGGGCGCGCCGGTCAAACGGGTCGCCGAGCAACTGGCCGCCGGGCCGGTGCCGTTCGACCCGTGGCTGGCGGGCTGGCTCACCGCGAACCACGTCGCGGTGTCCAACCGCGCCCCGCATATCGCGGCCGATCTGCTGCGCGGCGCGCTCGACAGCGCGGTGCCCACCCGTGAGCAACGGGAGACGCTGATCGCCGCACTGGTGCGCGTGTTGTTCCGGCTCGAACTCACCCCCGAGGCCGAAGCCGAGGAGGCGGTGAAGACCGTCGTGGACAAGGCGGATCTGGCGCAGATGCGGCATTTCCTGGCCGCGCTGCGCTATCGACGGGGCGACACTCCCGGCGCGATCGAGGCACTCGGCGACACCGCGGACGACCCGTCGATCCCGGAACTGTGGCGTACCAGTACACGGACGCTGCTCGCCAACTTCCGCCGCGGAGACCTGTCCGATCTCGACGAGACCGAACGGATCGCGCGGGGCCTGCACGCCGAGGCGGCCGAAGCGGGCGAGCGCTACCCCGCCGCGCACGCGCAGCAGACGTTGTGGCTGGTGCACTCGATCCGCCGGGAGCACGACCGGGCGCTGACCGCGATCGACGCCGCGCTGGAGACCGCCGGCCACGAGGCCGATCTGGCGACGCTGCGGTTCGATCTGCTCGACAACCGGCTCTTCACCCTGCAGAACCTCGACCGGCTCGGCGAGGCCGACGCCACGCTGCACGCCGGCTACGAGACCGCGGCGCGGCACGGACTGCCGACCGGCCCGCAGGTCTCGGCGGCCGTGCACTACTACTGGACGGGGCGCTGGGACGAGGCACTGGCCGAACTCGATTCGGTCACCGAGGACGGCCCGGCGATCACGTTCTACGGCGTGCGCGAGCCGGGTGCCGCCGCCCTGTTGCTGCACGGGGTCGCCGCGCTCATCGCGGGCCATCGCGACGAACGCGTCGCCGTCCGCGCCCATCTGGAAGCGGCCGAGGCGCATTCGCCGTCGAACTCGTCCGAACGCGAGAGCTGCGACTTCTACCTGGCGGCACTGGCGATGGCCGCCGAACAACGCGGCGAACTCGACGACGCGTTACGCCTGATCGCGCCGGTGCTGCGCCCCGATTACGCCCGGATGATGCTGCGCCACCAGTGGCTTCCCGACGTCGTCCGTGTCGCGCTCGCCGCCGGGAACGACGCCGTCGCGGACGAAGCGCTCGCCGTCTGCGCCGAGGAGGCGAGCCAGGAGACCGTGCCCGCCAGGGCCACCGCCGCCGCCCTGCGGTGCCGGGCGCTGATCGACGGCGATCCCGACGGCATGCGCGCCGCGGCCGATCACTACCGCGAGGTCCGCCGTCCCATCGAACTCGCGGCCGCCCTGGAGGACGCCGCCGAACTGCTCGGCCGCGCCGGGTACCTCGAAGAGGCCACCCGCTCGCTCACCGAGGCGTGCGAAGTGCTCGGGCGGGTCGGCGCCACGTGGAGCATCCGCCGCGCGGAAAGCAGGCTGCGGCGCTACGGCGTCCTGAGCCGCGCGGAACGAGGCCCCCGGCACAGCGCGGCACTGTCGCCGCTGGAACTGCGGGTCGCGCGGCTGGTGGCGGCGAAACTGTCCAACCCGGAGATCGCCGCGGAGCTGAGCCTCCCGAGGCGGACGGTGCAGTCGCTGGTGTCCAGGGTGCTGACCAAACTGCACGCCGATTCCCGCCTGACCGTCGGCGACCAGCTGCCGAGACGACTCGCGTGACCGCACGACCGAGGAGAACCATGACCCGCGTATTGGCCGGATTGACGGCACTCGTGCTGCTGCTCAGCGGCTGTTCGGGCACGCCTGAAGCCGGCGGCCCGATCAAGCTCACCGTCGCCACCTTCGGCGAGTTCGGGTACGAAAGACTCTTCGACGACTACGAAAAGGCCCACCCGGGCATCACCGTCGAAGGCCGGGTCGCCGACTTCGAGACGCATCACCGGCAGCTCGCCACCGGGCTCGGCGCCGGACGCGGCAGTGCCGACGTCGTGGCGATCGAAGAGCAGTACCTCCCCAAGTTCCGCCAGTCGACGGACAAGTTCAGCGATCTGTCCGAGTTCGGCGCGCAGGGCCTCCGCGAGCACTGGCCTGCCTGGAAATGGGACCAGGGCACCGCCGAGGGCGGGAAGTTCGTGATGGGCCTCGGCACCGACATGGGCAGTCTCGCCCTCTGCTACCGCCGTGACCTGTTCGCGAACGCCGGCCTGCCGACCGACCGCGACCAGGTGGCCGCACTGTGGCCGACCTGGGAGAAGTTCGCCGAAACCGGGGAACGGTTCAGCGCCAAGGCGCCGGACGGCGTCAAGTTCGCCGACTCGGCGGGCACCGTCTACACGGCGATGCTCAACCAGGCGCAGGAGAACTACTTCTCCAAGGACGACAAGTTCATCGCCGACACGAATCCCAACGTGCGCAAGGCCTTCGAGCTGGCCGGCGGGATGGCGCTGAAGAAGGAGACGGCGGCGGTCACCACCTTCACGCAGCCGTGGACGGTGGCGATCAAGCAGAGCCGGTTCGCCGCCATCACCTGCCCCGCCTGGATGCTCACGCAGATCCAGGAGGCGGGCGGCCCGGAGCTGGCCGGGAAATGGGACGTCACCTCGGTTCCGGGCAAGGCGGGCAACTGGGGCGGCTCGTTCCTGACCGTCCCGAAGCAGGGCGCGCACCGCAAGGAGGCCTACGACCTCGCCGTCTGGCTCACCGCGCCCGAACAGCAGAAGCGGATCTTCCTGGAGAGCGGTTTGCTGCCGAGCGCGCTGGGCGCCTACCAGGACAGTGCCGTGCTTTCCCACACCAGCCCGTATTTCAGCGGTGCGCCGATCGGCAAGATCTTCGCCGCGTCCGCCGAGGCCTTGCGGCCGAACTACCGCGGGCTGCGCGATGGTGAGGTGCGGCCGGTGTACGGGCACGCGCTCGGCCGCGTCGAAGAGGGGAAGCAATCGCTCGACGAGGCCTGGAACCAGGCCGCCACCGAAGGCCGCGCCGCGGCCGCCAACTGAGCGGGGACGGCGTGACACGGGGGTTTCCGGCCGGGTTCCGATGGGGCACGGCCACGGCGGCATACCAGATCGAGGGCTCGACGACGGCGGACGGCCGAGGACCGTCCATTTGGGACACTTTCACCGCGAGATCCGGTCTGGCCACGGGCGACCCGGCTTGCGACCACTACCGGCGCTACCGCGAGGACGTCCGCCTGCTGAGCGAACTCGGCGTGCCGTATTACCGGTTCTCCGTCGCGTGGTCGCGGGTCATGCCGGACGGCCGCACGGTCGAGCCACGCGGGCTCGCCTTCTACGATCGTCTCGTCGACACGTTGCTGGACCACGGGATCACCCCGATGGTGACGCTCTACCACTGGGACCTACCCGAGGCACTGCAAGCGGAAGGCGGCTGGCCGAATCGCGCGCTCGCGGACCTTTTCGCCGACTACGCGCTGACCGTCCACAAAGTACTCGGTGATCGGGTGCGGCAATGGACCACGATCAACGAGCCGTTCTGCGCCGCCTTCATCGGCTACGGCAACGGCGACCACGCGCCAGGGATTCGAAACGAAGGCGCTGCACTGGTCGCCGGACACAACCTCCTCTTGGCGCACGGCAAGGCGACACAGGCGTTGCGGTCCGAAGGCGGCGACCAGGAGGTGTCCATCGTACTCAACTTCGCCCCGGTGCTGACCGATGTGGACGACGCCTCGCACCACGAGGCGGCACGCAAATTCGACTTCCTGCACAACAGGTTCTTCCTCGATCCGTTGCTGGGCCGCGGCTATCCGCCTGAGCTGCTTGCGGACCTGGCCCATGTCGGCACACTGGAACCGGCGATCGCCGACGGTGATCTGGAGATCATCGCGCAGCCGCTGGACGTCCTGGGCGTCAACTACTACGCGCCCGCCCGCGCGGTCCCACTCGACGACCCCGAGACCGACAGCAACTGCCCTCTACCGGGCCTGCGCGGAATGGACGTCCAGCCGCCGCGCGGCGAGCTGACCTCGCTCGGCTGGGAGCAGCGACCGGAGTGCTTCACCGAACTTTTGCTGTGGCTGCACGAACATTGTGGCGGACTGCCGCTCGTGATCGCCGAGAACGGCGCGGCCTTCGAGGACGAAGTCGTCGAAGGCCGCGTACACGACGAGAAGCGCGTACGGTACTTCGCCGAACACCTCGCCGCCGTGCACGCCGCTATCGAGCGCGGCGCCGACGTCCGCGGCTACATGGCCTGGTCGCTGCTCGACAACTTCGAGTGGGCCATGGGGTACACGCAACGGTTCGGGCTCGTGCACGTCGACTTCGAGACCCAGGAGCGGGTACTCAAGGACAGTGCCCTGTTCTATGCGGATGTGGTGGCGCGCAACGGTCTTTAGCAGCTGTTGCCGAAACTGTCGGTGGTCGGTCGTATGTTCTGAGTGTGGACACACTCAACGCCACTGTGGCGCTACTCAAGGAAATCACCTCGTCGGAAGCTCTTCGGGAGGTCAATGCTTCACTGGATACGTTGGGGGACAACGATGCTGTGGATGCCGCTGTCGCAGCTACGGAAGGCATCGCACGCCTGGAGGCTGTCCGGTTCCGCGCCTTGGGCCGGTTGAGCCGGCATCGTGATGGCGCCTCCAGTGTGACGCAGGAGGTCGCGTTGGCTTTGTCCGTTGTGGACGGACACGCTGCCGGGCTGGTCTCCACCGCCGAGGCGTTGACCACCCGACTGCCCCGCACGCTGGGTCTCCTGGATGCCGGGAAGGTGGGTGGTTTCGGGGCGATGAAAGTCGCTGCGGCCACTGCCTGGCTCTCCGACGAGGACGCCCGCGCGGTGGATGCGGTTCTGGAGGGCCGTCTGCCGGACCGGAACTCCGACCAGATCCGGAAAGCGGCTAGTCATGCGGCGATGATGGCCGACCGCGACGGCGCCTCCCGCCGTACCGAACGGAACCGAAGCGGACGTCGCTTGACGGTACGCCACGGCGACACCGGAGTGGCCTCCATCGAAGTCGAAGACGGCCCCGTGGAGAAGGTCGCCGCCGCCTACACCCGCATCGACCGCGAAGCCCGCGCCCTGCGGGCCAGCGGGGAGACACGCACCCTGGATCAGCTTCGTGCCGACGTCGCCCTCGACCTCCTGCTGGGCGGGCAGGGCGGAAAGACCGAACGATCCGAGGTGTTCCTCTACATGGACCTGAATACTTACCTCGGGCTGAATGACGATCCCGCCGAGATGGCGGGGCATGGCCACATCCCGGCGTCACTGGCCCGGGAGATCGCCGGCGGACCGAACACGGTGCTGCGACGGATCATCACGGATCCGTTGTCGGGACAGGTCCTCGACCTCGGCCGGGACCGCTACCGGCCCACCGCCGGTCTGGGCGAGTTCGTTCGGGTGCGGGATCGTGAGTGCCGAAGACCCGGCTGCCACCGCGTCGCCCAGGCCTGCGACCTCGACCATTCACTGCCCTGGCAATCGGCGGCCACACCGCCGATACCGAGCTCATCGATCTGTGTCGCCGTGACCATCGTTTGAAGGACGAACCCGGCTGGAACTACCGGCTGGATTCCGATGGAACTCTCACCATCACCACGCCCACGGGACAGAGCTACGACAGTCCGCCACCACCGCTGCACGAACCCCGCGCCGAAGAACCACCACCGTTCTGACCCGTCGCCGGAAAACGGCGACAGCACGGGACGGCACCTCCACGCACCGACTGGCTCCCTCTGTTCTCAACATCGCTGAAAACTGCCGACAGCACCGAGTACGCGACCGAGATTGGCCACGTCGCCGAAAAACGACCACGGCGCCGCGATCCCCGACGCGTTCTCTTCCTGAGCCATCGCCGAAAAGCGACTACATCCACACGAGCTCACACCAGAAGCTCCCCCGCGCGGCGGAACGACGCCTCCCGGCAACCACGATCGACACTCTCCCGGTTGCCGAAAAATGACCACGGCACCAGACCGCACGTCAACGCCCCGACTTCCTCAACGTCGCCGAAATACGGCATGGCCCGCCGCCCAAGACGAGCGAGCCCCCAGCCGTCGCCGAAAAACGACCACAATGCCGTACACCACCACCCTGCGACCCCAGACGCCGCTGCCAAGCCCCCGTCGGTCTCCGTTGCCGAAACCCGGCAACCAAGAAACCAAGCCTCAAGCCCGCGGAGCACCCCGCATAACCCCGTCGACCACCTTCCGCGCCAGCACGATGAACAGCACGATCACCGGCAGCACCCCGATGGTCGCCGCGGTCAGCATCAGCGAGTAATCCGTGAAGTACCCACTGGCCAGCCGCGACAACGCCACCTGGACGGTCGGGTGCGCGTTCGGGTCGAGCACGATCAGGGGCCAGAAGAAGTCGTTCCACGCGGTCATGAACGTCAGCATCCCGAGCACCGCGGCCTGCGGGCGGATGGCGGGCATCGCGACGTTCCAGAACAACCGCGCCGTCGAGCAGCCGTCGACGCGTCCGGCGTCCAGCAGTTCGCCCGGGATCGCCTCTTCGCACGCCTGCCGCATCCAGAACACGCTGAACGCGCCGACCAGTCCCGGCACGATCACCGCCTCCAGCCGTCCGTACCAGCCGAGTTCGCCGACCACCAGGTACAGCGGGATGACACCGAGCTGCGCGGGCACCATGGCGGTGCCGATGACGACCAGGAACAGCGAGTCGCGGCCGGGGAAACGCAGCCGCGCGAAGGCGAATCCGGCCATGCTGGAGAGCAGCACGTTCGAGACGGTCACCGTGCCGGCGACGATCAGCGAGTTCTGCATCGCCAGCCAGAAGTCGACGGTTCCGAACACCCGCTCGACGTTCTCGAACAGGTTGCCGCCGGGCACCAGCGGCGGAGTCGTCTCCCCGAGGGCCGAATTGTCCTTCGAGGACACCACGAACGACCAGTACAGCGGGAAGATCGACGCGACGACGACGGCCAGCAGCAGGCCGTAGACGACGAAACCGGTCCGTTCTCTCGCCGCCACGGTCACTCACCGCCCCGCATCCGGCGCACGAGCGAGAAGTTGACCAGCGCGAACACGGCCGAGAGCAGGAACAGCAACCACGCGATGGCCGCCGCGTATCCGGCGTCGAACTCGCCGAACCCCTTCTCGTACAAGTACATGGCCAGCGTCTGGAACTGGCGGTCGGCGCCGCCGGTGCCGTTGACGCCGGTTTCGTCGAGCAGCTGCGGCTCGGCGAACAGCTGCAACCCGCCGATGGTCGAGACGACGACGGTGAAGGCGATGGTCGGGCGGATCGCGGGCACCGTGATCGACCAGAAGCTCCGCCAGCGCGAGGCACCGTCGAGCATCGCGGCGTCGTAACGCTCCTGCGGAACGGACTGCATGGCCGCGAGGTAGAGCAGCGCGTTGTAACCGGTCCAGCGCCACATCACCATCGCGCTCACCGCGACGTGCGACGCGAACCGGTCCGACCGCCAGTCCACCGGATCGATCCCCACCAGGCCCAGCACCCAGTTCACGACGCCGTAGTCCTCGGCGAACAGCTGGCTGAACACCAGCGCCACCGCGACCACCGAGACGACGTTGGGCAACAGCACACTGGCCCGCCACAGCGTCCGCGCCCGCAAGGGACGGTCGAGCAGCGCGGCGAGCCCGAGCGCGGCGAACAGTTGCGGGACGGTCGAAAGGACGAAGATGCTGACCGTGTTGAAGAGCGCGTTGTAGAAATGCGGATCCTGGAGCAGGACACCGAAGTTGCCGAGCCCGGCGAACCCGGTGTCACCGTTGACCAGATGCCAGTGGTGCAGCGCCACCCACGCGGTGTAGAGCAGCGGGAAAAGACCGAACACGCCGAAGAGGACGTAGAACGGCGCTGTCATCAGGTATCCGGCGAGCCGCTCGCCCGTACGCTTCAAACGATGATCACCTTGACGCCCGCCCGGCCGATCTCGTCGAGTTCCCGCGGTTCGGCGCCGCGGTCGGTGATCAGGGTGTCGACATCGCAGAGGTCCCCGAACCGGGCGAAGTGGTCGTCGCCGATCTTGGTGTGATCGGCCAGCAGCACCGTCCGCCGCGCGGACGCGATGGCCGCGCGCTTCACCATCGCCTCGGCGGTGTCCGGGGTGGTGAGCCCCCGCTCGACGGAAAGACCGCTGGTACTGAGGAAAGCGACCTCGACGTAGGTGTCCTTGAGCGCGTCGAGCGCCCAGCCGTCGACCGACGCCATGGTGTGGCCGCGCAGCCTTCCGCCGACCACCATCAGCGTGACGCCGGGCCGGTTCGCGAGCGCGCACGCGTTCGGCAGCGAAGGGGTGACCACGGTCAGTTCGCGATCCGAGGGGACGAGGTTCGCCAGCCTGCCCACCGTGGTGCCCGCGTCCAACAGGATCGCGCCCCCGTCGGGGATCTGCTCCAGCGCCGCGGCGGCGATACGGTCCTTCTCCGCGGACATCACCGCGTCGCGGGCGTCGAGCCCCGGCTCGATACCCTGCCGTTCGACGGGGATCGCGCCGCCGTGCACCCGTCGCACCACTCCGCTGCGTTCCAGCGCCGTCAGATCACGGCGGACGGTCTCGCTGGTGATCTCGAAGGCCGCCGCGAGCGTCGCCACGTCGACACGGCCGTTCCGCCTGGCCTGCTTGAGGATGGCGCGCTGCCGCTCTTCGGCGTACAACGGTCACCTCCTGCCGTGGCGGACGAGCGGTCATGGCGACAATAGTTGCTTTCCCACCGGTCCGACAACGGAACCCCCTCCGTCCATTGAGGACAGAGTGTTGCCCGAAACTACGACAGGACTGCCCGCTTGGCCCGCAGGAATGCCCGTTCGGTGTCGTTGGCGGCCAAGGCGATCGCCTCGTCGTAGGCGGCGACGGCTTCCGCGGTCCGGCCCAGACGGGACAGCAGATTCGCCCGTGTGGCGGGCAGATGGTGATACCCCGGCAGGTCCAGTTCCTCGATACCGGCCAGCGCGGCGGCCGGGCCGTGCACCTCGGCGACGGCGACCGCGCGGTTGAGCGCCACGACCGGCGACGGGGCGAGCCGCCACAGCTGGTCGTAGAGCGCCAGCACCTGCGCCCAGTCGGTCGCTTCGCCGTCCGTGTGCACGGCGTTGATCGCGGCCTGCACCTGATACGGACCGGGCCGGTCGAGACGCAGGCATCGCCGCACCAGTTCGTGGCCTTCGGCGATCAGTTCCCGGTTCCACAACGACCGGTCCTGCTCCGCCAGCACCACCAGCTCACCGGAAGGCCCCACGCGCGCCGGCCGCCGCGCTTCGGTGAGCAGGAGCAGCGCCAGCAGCCCGGTCACCTCCGGCTCGCCGGGCATCAGCTCGTGGAGCGCCCTCGCGAGCCGGATCGCCTCCAGGCAGAGGTCCGTCCGCAGCAGCTCACCCGAGGTGGACGTGTACCCCTCGTTGAACACGAGATAGAGCACGGTGAGGACGGAGTCCAGCCGCTCGGGAAGTTCGCCGTCACCCGGCACCCGGTACGGGATGCCCGCGTCGCGGATCTTCTTCTTCGCGCGGACGATCCGCTGGGAGACGGTCGTTTCCGGGACGAGGTACGCCCGCGCGATCTCCCCCACCTCCAGCCCGCCGAGCAGGCGCAGGGTGAGCGCCGCCCGCGCGGGCGGGGAAAGCGCCGGATGGCAGCAGGTGAAGATCATGCGGAGCTGGTCGTCGCGGACCGGCCCCACGTCCCGCGGCTCGTCCGGCGTCTGCAGGAGCAACGCCTGGGCGTGCCGTGCCTCGCGAGTGGATTCCCGGCGCAGGCGGTCGATCGCGCGGTTGCGGGCGGTGGTCACGATCCACCCGCCCGGATTGGGCGGCGTCTTGTCCCACTTTTCCACCGCGGTCGCGAACGCGTCCTGAACCGCCTCCTCGGCGAGCGTGATGTCGCCGAGGAGGCGCGTCAGGGTGGCCACGCACCGGCCGTACTCCGCCCGGTAGATCCCGTCGAAATCCGTCACTGCCGGAGCGACGGGTCGCCGAACGGCCGCACCTCGATCGGCTGCCCGCAGGCCAGCGCGCACTTCCGCGCCCACGCGAGCGCCTGGTCGAGGTCCTCGACCTCGATCACCCAGAATCCGCCGAGCTGTTCCTTCGTCTCGGCGAACGGGCCGTCGGTGATCGTGGTCGTGCCGCCGCCGGGCCGGACGACCGTGGAGACGTCCGAATGCTCGAGCCCGCCGACGAAGACCCACGACCCGGCGGCCTTCATCTCGTCGGTGACCTTGCCCGTCCTGGCGAGCATGGCCCGGACCTCGTCCTCGGGCGCGTCCCGCTCGCTTTCGTCGAGCTGGACGGCGAGCAGGTACTGCCCCATCGCGGACTCCCTCGATCGCTGAGGCCGGAAATCATTCCACGGTGACGGACTTCGCCAGGTTCCGGGGCTTGTCGATGTCGTGGCCGAGGAGCAGCGCGGCGTGGTAGGCCAGCAGCTGCAGCGGGATCGTGAGCAGGATCGGGTCGAGCTCCGGCTCCGAACGCGGCACCACGAACTTCGGCACGTCGAGGTCGCCGAAGTCCACGTCGTCGTGCGTGATCGCCAAGACCTGCCCCTTGCGCGCCTTGATCTGCTGCATCGCGGCCAGGTTGCGGTCGGCGAGGTCGTCGGACGGCACGATCGCGACCGTCGGCAGCTCCTCGTCGATCAGCGCGAGCGGGCCGTGCTTGAGTTCCGAGGTCTGGTAGGCCTCCGCGTGCCGGTACGAGATCTCCTTGAACTTCTGCGCGCCCTCCCGCGCCACCGGGAAGCCCCGGACCCGGCCGATGAAGAACAGGCTGCGCGCGTCCGCGCAGATCTTGGCCTGTTCGGCGATCTGCGCTTCGTTCTCGACGATGGCCGCGACCTGCTTCGGCAGCGCCCGCAACGCCGCGACGATGCGCTGCCCGTCCGCGTTGGACAGGTCGCGGACGCGGCCGAGGGCCAGCGCGATCATCGCGAAGCCGACGGCCATGTTGGTGAGCGCCTTGGTCGAAGCGACCGCGATCTCCGGGCCGGCGTGCAGGTACAGGCCACCGTCGCAGGCCCGCGCGATCGTCGAACCGACGACGTTCACCAGGCCGACCACCCGGCCGCCCTTGCGCTTGACCTCTTCGACGGCGAACGCGGTGTCCGCGGTCTCGCCGGACTGGCTGACCGCGATGTAGAGGGTGTCCGCCTCGATGATGGGGTTGCGGTAGCGGAATTCGGACGCAGCCTCCGCGTCGGCCGGGACCCGCGCCAGGTCCTCGATCATGGTGGCGCCGATCTGGCCCGCGTAGTACGCCGAGCCGCAGCCGAGGATCTTCACCCGCGCGAAGCCGCGCAGATCACGGGGAGTCAGGTTCAGACCGTCCAAACGGGACACTCCGAACCGGTCGTCGAGACGGCCCCGGATCATGCGCTCCAGGCATTCCGGCTGCTCCTGGATCTCCTTGTACATGTAGTGCTGATGCCCGCCGAGGTCGAGGTCGTCGGCCTGGATGTCGATCGCGGTCGCGGCCTTGCCGGTGTCGCTCTCGTCGACGGTGAAGGTGCGGTAGCCGGTGGCCGAGACGCTGGCGAACTCGCCGTCGTCGAGGTGCACCACCTGCGAGGTGTGCCGGACCAGCGCGGACAGGTCGCTGGCGACGAACATCTCCCGGTCGCCGACGCCGATGATCAGCGGCGACCCGTTCCGCGCGACCACGACGCGGTCGGGGTGCTCGGTGTCGGTCACGGCGATCGCGTAGGTGCCGGTGACGCGGGAGACGGCCTCGACGACCGCGTCTTCCAGCGTCTTCGCACCCGAGCG
The DNA here is from genome assembly GCF_001620365.2 of Amycolatopsis keratiniphila subsp. keratiniphila. Taxonomy (GTDB): domain Bacteria; phylum Actinomycetota; class Actinomycetes; order Mycobacteriales; family Pseudonocardiaceae; genus Amycolatopsis; species Amycolatopsis keratiniphila. Next base: position 125,280 of record NZ_LQMT02000013.1, on the reverse strand, counting down.
CGCGATCAGGTGGGCGAGCACCTCGGTGTCGGTCTCCGACGACAGCGTCACCCCCGCCTGGGTGAGCTGCTCCCGCAGCGCGTCGGCGTTGTCGATGATCCCGTTGTGCACCACGGAGATCCGGCCGTCTTCGGAGACGTGCGGATGGGCGTTCGCCTCGGTCGCCGGACCGTGCGTCGCCCACCTCGTGTGCCCGATGCCGACCTTGCCCGCGAGCCGCTTGGGCAGCGCGGCCGTCAGGTTCCGCACCCGCCCCACGATCCGGTGCACCTGGGCGCCCTTACCGCCGAGGACCGAGATCCCGGCCGAGTCGTAGCCGCGGTACTCCAGCCGCGTCAGCCCCTCGATCAGGATCGGAGCGGCGTTCTGGCCGCCGATGTAGCCGACGATTCCGCACATGACGAGTCAACCTCACAAAAGAAAACGGACGGGCGTGGTCCGTCAGCCGTAGATGATGCGGCGCAGTTGCCGCTCGGACAGGTCGGGAGGCGCGACGAGACGGCGGCTCAGCTCGCCGGCGATCAGGGGGAAGATCTCGGGGTTCTTCCGGCCCTCCGCCTGCAACCGGGCATGCCGCGACCGGACGTACTGCTCGGCGGGCTGCCGGTAGAACGCCAGGACGTCTTCGACGACACGGGCGGCGATGGCCGTCGACAAACCTGTCGACAAGGCCACCTGCTCGACGATGTCCGCGTCCTCCACGGAGCTCATCATGCACATCCGGCTTCCGAAACGCCAGTTCTTGCCCGAAATCGGGCAAGAACTGGGTTACTCACTGGCCGCAGATCGCCTTCACCAGCTCGGTGACCAGTTCCGCTCGCTCCACCATCGACTCGACCAGCAGGTACTCGTGGTCGGCGTGGGCGCCGCCGCCGACGGCACCGAGCCCGTCGAGGGTCGGCACGCCGATCGCGGCCGTGAGGTTGCCGTCACTCCCGCCGCCGACGGCCACCCCGGCGACCCCGGGCAGGAGCCGTTCCGCGACGGCGAAGAGGCCGGCGGCGGCCGACTCGGGCATCGGCGGCCGATGGATCCCGCCACGCACCTCGACTTTCGCCCCATCGAGACGCGGCGTGAGCGCGGCGAATCCGGCTTCGACCCGCGCCTTCTCCTCGGCGGACTCGACCCGGACATCGACCACGACGGTCGCGGACGCGGGCACGACGTTGCTCGCCGTTCCCGCCGAAGCGACCGTCGGGGTGACGCTGGTGCCGACCTCCGGCCGATCGAGCGCGGCGATCGCCAGCACCTGATGCGCGGCTTCGGTCAGCGCGTTCACGCCGGACTCGGGTTCGAGGCCGGCGTGCGACGCCCGGCCGGTGATGACGACCTCGAACGTGCCGCAGCCCTTGCGGCCGATCTTGAGACCGCCGCCGTCGGCCGCGCCTTCGAAGACGAGCACCGCGCCGCACGCGCGGGCGCGGTCTTCGATGAGCGCCCGGGATGCGTGAGAGCCCGTTTCCTCGTCGGACGTCACGAGGATCTCGACCCCGGAAAGATCGTCGAGCGCGGCCAGGCCGTGGATCGCCTGCACCAGTCCGCCGAGCATGTCGAACACCCCCGGCCCGGTCACCCGGCCGTCGGTCACGGCGAACGGGCGGCGCGCCAGGGTGCCGATCGGGAACACGGTGTCGTGGTGCCCCAGGATCAGCACGCGGGGTTCACCGCCGCCGGACCAGCGGACGTGCGGTCCCGCGGCACTCGCCACCAGGGTCGCCGTCCCACCGAGGCGGGTCTCGACGAGAGCGGCCACCGCCTCGGCCGACGCCGTCAAGGCCTCGATGTCCCCGGAAGGCGACTCGATCTCGACGAGGGTCCGGAGGTCTTCGATCATCGCGTCGGCAGTCATGCGAACACTTTCGCCTATGCCCCGGCGCGGCCGCACCTAGGATCGGGTCATGCTCGAGAACCTGCTCACGCCGGAGACCAGGACCGATCCGTACCCGTTCTACCGTCAGGTCTTCGACCGCGGCCCGGTTCTCGCGGCCGCCGACGGGTTCTTCGTGGTGAGCGGGTTCGAAGAGGCGTCCGCCCTGCTCAAGAATCCCGCGTTCGGCCATGGGGAGCCGGAGGTGCTGCCGGATCCGCACGAGAACGAGCCGGTGGACGAGCAGGGCCGGGTGGTCCGGTCGTTCCTCGCGCTCGACCCGCCCGATCACACGCGGCTTCGGCGGCTGGTCTCCAAGGCGTTCACGCCGAGAATGATCGAGCAGCTCGCCCCGAGGATCGAGGAGCTGGCGAAGGAACTCGTGGCGAAAGCGCTCGAAATGGGCGAATTCGACCTGATGACCGAGATCGCGAAGCCGCTGCCGGTCGTCGTCATCAGCGAGATGCTCGGGGTTCCCCTCGCCGACCGCGAGCGTTTCGAGGGGTGGTCGCACGCCATGGGACGCGCACTCGACCCGTCCTTCCTGATCGCGAAAGAGACCGTCGCGGCGGCGGTCGCGGCCCGGCGCGAGTTCGTCGCCTACTTCCGTGAGCTGGCGAAGGAACGACGGAAGCGGCCGACCGGCGACCTGTTCTCCGATCTGGTGTCGGTCTCCGACGAGGGCGACCGGCTCAGCGAAGGCGAACTGGTGATCACCGCGATGCTCCTGCTGGTCGCCGGGCACGAGACGACGACCAACCTGATCGGCAACGGGATCCTCGCGCTGCTGAACCATCCCGAGCAGCACCGGAAACTGACCGAGGACCGCTCGAAGATCCCGAACGCGGTCGAGGAGATGCTCCGGTACGACTCCCCCGTCCAGCTCACGACACGGCTCGCCCTGCGGGACACGACGATCGGTGACGAGTCCGTCGGCGAAGGCGCCCAGGCGGTCGTCCTGCTGGGAGCGGCCAACCGCGACCCGCGCACGCACGAGAACCCGGACCGTTTCGACGTGGATCGCCCCTCGCCGAGGCATCTCGCGCTGGGACAGGGCATCCACTTCTGTCTCGGCGCCCCGCTCGCGCGGATGGAGGGCCGGACCCTGTTCGAGGCGCTGCTCGGCGCCGGCCGCGCCTTCCACCGGACCGCCGATCCGGTCTGGGTGAAACAGGTGACACTGCGCGGCCTCGAAAGCCTGCGGCTCGAATTCGCCTGAAAGTCCGGTTTTCGACCTTAGGCGGTTGCCGACCGGCGCCGGACTGCGCATGCTTTGCGCCAATTCCGGCGTCGGCGGGGGTGCCCATGTACCAGGAACGCGAGGTCAGATCCGGCCCATTCCATCGCGCGCTCTCCGAGGCGGTGGAACATCGCGGCCTTTCCCTTTCCCGCATCCGCGCGCTCGAAGCGGTTCTGGGCCTGCCACCGGACAGCCTCGTCGTCCTGATCGGCCCGCAGCGGCGGTCACCCGGCGACGACCGCAGGCCCTCCGTGGCCGAACTGCGGCAGAGCTGGGCCGAGACCTGTTCATTGCTGGACGAGCTGAGCGCGTCGCCCGGCGCCGAAGGCAACGCGAAGCTCGACGTCGTGACCGTCGTCGACGTGCTCACCATGTCCGGCGAAGGACGGATCTCGGAGATCACCTCCACCATGGTGGTACGGGCGCGGGAGTCCGGCGCGGACGGTTTCGTGGTGACCCACCAGGACGAGCCCGGCACCGATATGGAGGCCACGACGGTCTTCGCCACCGACGGCTGCCGAAGAGGCAGAGTGCGCCGAAGCGCCACATCGCCGGGGATGGTGTTCGAGCTCCTCTTCGATCGCGGCCTGGCCGAAGGGGAAACGCACACCTTCGCGTTCACGTTGCGGCTGGCCGCGTCGGTCCGTTCGACCTGTTTCCATCGGACGGTGCGGTCACGCATGTCGGCGTACCTGCTCCGCATGCGTTTCGACGGCGGCGCGCTCCCCGCGCGGTGCGTCAAAACCGTGCGGGAGCGCGAAGAACTCGCCCCCGTGGTCAGCGAGCCGCTGCATCCCGGTCCGGGTGCGACGGTCAGCGCCTACTTCGAGGAGCTCGACGTCGGCATCGCGGGGATCGACCTCATCTGGGAGTGAGACGGCGCCGCCACCACACCGCGACCAGCACGGCACCCACGCCTGCCGTGATCAAACCGGCCACGATGGCGACGGGGATCCCGGTGTCGGCAGGCGGGGGCGCCTGCTGCGTGAAGCCGATCCCGCCGCCGCGCTGGTAGTCCGATCCTGGCAGCTTGTCGGCATAACGACCATGTACTTCCCTTTGGTACTCGGAAAGCGGGACGAACTTCCCCACCGGTGACTGAGGCAGGCTCGCCTGCAGCAGCACCACACCATCGGGCCCCCATTCGTACCAGCCGTTGATCTGGGGCTCGTTGAGCAGGACCGCGCCGGGCTTCAGCCGCGCGCTCAGGGCCTCTTCGTCGTTCCCGGAGAACACGCTCGCCGCCACCCACTTCCCCGGTCCCTCCGGCATCGCCTGCACCGTGGCCGTCTGCCCGGAATCCGCGGTGGCCGTCACGGCGACGGATCTGAGCACGCCCGCCGGTGCCCCCTCGACACCCCGGACGAAGTCGGGATTGAGGGTGTAGACCGGGATTCCCTTCTCCCCCATGGTGATCCGTTCCGGTTCGATGTGGTCGACCTGCCGGAAGTTCGATCTCGCGAGTCCGATCGCGTCCGGCTGCCCGGCGACACGCACGGCCGCCGCGAGGTCGCCGTCCGAGGGCGGGACGACGCTCTCGCTCGCCGAGGCGGGCGGCGTGGCGGACAGCAGCGTCGCGACGGCCACCGCGAGACAACCGGCGAACTTCCGGCAGATCGTGGTCATGTCCGCGCCTCAGCCCTTCCGGATGTTGACGATGGTGTCGTTCCAGCGGAACTGGCCGTTGCTGCGGTACTGGTTGTAGTTCCAGGTCTGGTAGCGCTGGTAGGTGGGCCACGGGTCGCCGACCATGATCGACTGGTTCGCCGAGTCGTAGCCGTAGATCACCTCGGCGTGGCCGCCGCCGGAGGTCCAGTAGATACCCGTCAGGTTCAGGATCCCGGCGTCGATCTGGCCGACGACCGAGCTGAAGCCGATCGGGCCGCCCGCGTCCTGCGCGGAGAAGCCGGTGCCGCGGAAACCGCGGACGATCTCGTAGATCTGGGCGGGCTGGTTCGGGCAGTACCCGGCCGAGGTTCCCTTGCCCGCGGCGCAGAACTGGGCCTGGGTGGCGGTGCCGCCCATGGACCGCTCGATACTCGAACCGTCCGCGGCCCAGCACCATTGGTCGTACTGCTGCACCTGCTGGGTGTAGTTCAGCTGCTTGGACGCGGCCGTCGCGGCGACCGTCATCGCGTTCCCGGCCACCGGCGCGATCTCCCGCACCTGAGTGTGGGTCTCGGTCTTGATCAGGCCGCTGGGCCGGTCCCCGTCTCCGGACTGCGCCAACGCGGTGGCGGGCAGCATGCTCAGCGCGAAGACGGCGGCTCCGGTCGCCAGCACGGCCCTCGAAAGGCTCTTCACAGATGTCTCCTTCGACACGGGGATGGGGAGATCACCGTGCGCCGCCCCGGCTTCGGGAACAACGCCCTCACCAGGCGCGAAGGAGCTCCTGTGATCGTTCACGGCCCGCTACCGGCGGAGTACGAGCCGCCGCGCAAGATTCACGGCGCCTTCACAAAGGCCGTGAATCCGCCACGGGTGTCGCGAGCGTGGTGGGCCTGGACCGGCCCCGCAAGGTGACGTCCTCCGTCGCCTTCCACTGCGCGGCCTCGGCTTCGGCGGCCGACTCGATCGCCGTCCACGACGCGAGCAGCCGGGCCTCGACGTTCTTCGCCAGCTCGGTGAGCCTGGCCGCTTCGTTCACCGGATCGCCGATCACCGTGTACTCGAACCGCCGCGGGTCGCCGACGTTCCCGGCGACCACCTCACCCGTCGCCACACCGATCCCGGCCGGGCATTCCGGCACCTCCTCGGCCAGCCTGCGCGCGATCGCCCGTCCGGCGGAAAGCGCGAGGGTCGCGTGGTCCTCCAGCCGCACCGGCGCGCCGAAGATCGCGAGCGCGGCGTCGCCGACGAACTTGTTGACCAGACCGTGGTTGCGGTCGATCTCGTCGACCACCACCGCGAAGAACCGGTTGAGCAGGCCGACGACCTCCTCGGGCGGGCGGCTCGCGGCCAGCGCGGTCGAGCCGATCAGGTCGACGAACAGCACCGACACCGTCCGCACCGTGCCACCGAGTTCGGCCGACGTGCGCATCGCCTCGCTCGCGACGTCCTCGCCGACATGCCTGCCGAACAGGTCCCGCAAACGTTCGCGTTCGGCCAGGCCGACGGCCATCCCGTTGAAACCCGCTTGCAGCAGACCGAGTTCGGTGCCGTCGTAGACCGGGATCTCCACGGTGAAGTCACCGGCCCGGACCCGGCCCAGCGCGTGCTGCACCGACCGGATCGGGTTCACCACGGCGCGCGCGGTGAACACCGTCACCAGCAGCCCGAAGACCAGCACCACCAGCCCGAGGGCGATCACCGAGATGGCGAGCTTCGTCGTCGACACGTCGCCGCGCGCCCACGCCAGCACCGCCGTGACCACCAGCCCCGCCACCGGCACCCCGGTGCCGAGGCACCAGAACAGCAGCATCCGCAGGTTCACGCCGCCGCTGAGCGGCCGCGACGGCAAGGTGCCGGACAACGCCAGCGCCGCGTACGGCCGCAGGATGAATTCCCCGGCCAGGTAGGCGATCGCGCAGACGACCACCCCCGCGAACGCGACGACGAGCAGTTCGGTGAGCACGACCCTCGGCTGCACCAGCGCGGCCAGCACGCCGAACACCACGGTCGCGATTCCCCACAACACCGCCTGGACCAGCGTCAGGCGCAAGGGAACCCGAAGGCTCGACACGCGTTCGTCGTCGGTCGGCGTCCGGCCCTCGGCCGCCCACCGCAACGTCCGCAGCGCGCCGCGGGTGCCCCACAGCGCACCCACGACCACGGCGGAGACCACGTAGACCGGTACCGCGATCGCGGTCACCCGGATGAGGTCACCGGACATCCCGGGAGCGGGCATGAGCAGCGCCGCCAGCCCGACCACGACCAGCGCGCCGATGACGTTGGTCGCGATCAGCGTCCCGGTGAGCAATCCCTGGACGCGACGGCGCAACACGGCCGGGTCCTGGTCGAGCGGACCGAGCAGCCAGGAGCCGAACGGCCCTTGCCCGCGGCCCCGAACAGAGGAGTCGTTGTCTGATCGCACCCGTGTCCCGCCGTTCACCCCGGTTTGAGTGAACGACTGTACACCGAAGGGCCGTCGCCGTCAGCGAACGGTGCCGGAGCCGATCAGCGTGGTGGCGTCGAGTTCGGTCACCCCTTCGGCGCGCAGGGACTCGAGATAGCGCTCGCGCACCCGCTCGACGACGCCGGGCTCCAGATCGGCGAGCAGTCCCCGGAACCCGGAGCCGATGACGACCAGCCAGGCGATCTCCGGTGTCATGGTCAGCCGCAGTTCGTTGACCACGACGTCCACATCGGACAGATTCCGCCCGGAAAGCCACTCGGTATAAGAGCCGGCCTGGTCTATGCGATCGATCAGGCCCGGTTCGCGCTCCGGCGGCGGCGCGGACCCGGTCACCGCCGCGACCGCGCGGCCGAGATGACGGCCCGCGGCCACCATGGACCCGCCGCGCCAGATCGTGAACACCGCCCGGCCGCCGGACCGGGTCCTGGCGATCAGCCGTTCGGTCCCGACCGTCATGTCGGGGAAGAAGAAGATGCCGAGCGCGGACTGCACGACGTCGTAGCCGCCGGTGTCCCACGCCGTCGCGTCGGCTTCGTGCGCGCGCAACTGCGGCAAGCCGGCCGAAAGACGGCGCAGCTCGCCGATCATCGGACCGGAGAGGTCGATGGCGTCCACCACCCCCTCGGCGCCGACCGCGTGCGCCGCCGGAATCGCCGAAGCCCCGGTGCCGCAGCAGGCGTCGAGGACACGGTCTCCCTCGGCGAGCCCGGCGGCCGCCACCGTGGCCGCACCGATCGGCTCCCACAGATACCGCCCGAGCGCGGCGAAATCGGCGGCGGCCGCGTCGAAGGCGCGCCGGGTTCCCACTTTGCGAGAGGACATGCCGCGACGATAGCCGTTTCGCACCTCGGCCACGGACGAGTTCGCGCCGAGACCGATCCGGCGCGCCCGCGGCTCCGAATACCGGATATGGATCAAGGAGACCTCGTCCCGGACTTCACCCTGCCCGACGACACCGGCCAGGACCGCACGCTGTCGGAGTTCCTGTCCACCGGCCCGGTCGTGCTGTTCTTCTACCCCGCCGCGATGACCGGGGGCTGCACGGCCGAGAGCTGCCACTTCCGCGATCTTGCCGCGGAGTTCCGCGAGGTCGGCGCCCACCGCGTCGGGATCAGCCCTGACGGGATCACCAAGCAGCGGGAATTCTCCACCCTGCACGGCTTCGACTACCCACTTCTGTCCGATGTGGACGGAGAAGTCGCCAAACTCTTCGGCGTCTGGCGCCGGTTCAGCCCGCTGCACGCCAAGCGGCGCACCTTCGTGATCGACACCGATCGCCGGATCCTCGCGGTGATCAAGAGCGAGCTGAAATTCGACGTCCACGCCGACAAGGCGCTCACGACCCTGCGGGAACGGACTCCCCGCACCTGACCCTGTCTCGGGCCACGGCCGACGTTGCGAAAGCCACTTTCGCAACCTTCAACGTTGCGAAAGTGGCTTTCGCAACCCCAGCGGCGATGGCCTAACCGTCCTCGCCACTCACGAGGCGGGACAGCGCGGCCGTGCCGTCGAAAAGCGCCCGCGAGCGGGCCGTGATCCCGGCGTCCCTGGCGGAAAGCGCGGCAGCGACGTCCTCCAGCCGCCGGGATCGCCGCAGTTCCGGCATCAGCGCGCGCAGGGGCGCCACGCGGTAGCCGGCCAGCCGCAGCTGATGCACGATCCGCGCGTCCCGCACCTGGGACGGCGTGTACCGCCGCGTCCCCCGCTGATCGCGGCCGGGCACGACGAGCCGTTCCGTGTCCCAATGCCGCAGGGTCGACGGGCGCACGCCGAGCGCCGACGCGAGTTCGGAGACGCTCATCGAGTCCGAGCCGCGCACGTCTTCGATCGGTTCGTCGGAGATCACCCGCACGGCTTCCCTGGCGTCCCGGAGGTCCGCGCGTTCGGCGTCGAGCCCCGCGTGGGCAGCGTCCAGGCGCGCGAGGACTTCGGGGAGCGGATCCCGGTGCACGGCGCGGACGATCTTCTTGGCCTCGACCGGCCCCACGGCGGCGGCGAGCGCGCGGTAGGCCAGCGCGGACCGAAGATGAACCTCGCCGTAGCTCCGGTAACCCGAAGCCGTCCTCGACGCCGCCGGGAGCACACCGTCACGTTCGAGGTTGCGCACCTGCTGGACGGAGTAGCCCGCCACGCGCGCTACCTCCGCCGTACGCATCGATTTGAGACTTGACACCTTCACTCCGTCGGAAACGCACTCAAACCCTCCATAAGCACTTTAATGCCACGCTTGAGCACATGACCATCGAAGAGATCATCGGCCTCGTCTCGGGCCTCGACGGCGTCCTGACCCTCACCCCGGGACCGGGCGACGAGTGGCCGGAGCTCAGCTGGGGCGACGCGTTCTTCTACTACTCCCCCGACGGCGTCGTCCCGACCAACGTCCAGCCCTTCGCGACGATCGTGACCAAGAACTACCCCGGCGACGAGACCTCGCGGCTGGACCGCCCGGACACGTTCCGCGTGAACATCCACGCCGGCAAGAAGGAGTTCGCCCGCGGTCTCGGCCAGAACCCCGACGACACCGACACCCTGATCGCCCACCCCGTGTACGGGAACGCGGGCTGGCTGGCGGTCGTGAACCCGGCGTCGAACACCGAAACGGCCACCCGCGAGCTGCTCGAGACGGCCTATCGGCTGGCCCGTGCCCGTTACGAGCGGCGGGCGGAGTCCTCGCGCGACCGGTAGAGCGAATATCGTGGGGCGGTGGGCCGGAACCTTCGAACCCGTGAGCGGCTCAGGCCGGTCGACCTCGCGCGCGAGCACGGCCTGTCCGCTCAGGCGGTCCGCAATTACGAGGCGGACGGCATCCTCCCCGCCGCCGAACGCGGCCCGCAGGGCTATCGCACGTACACGCCACTGCACGCGCAAGCCCTGCGCGCGTTCCTCGCCCTCGTGCCGGGACACGGCCACGCGACCGCGGCGTCGATCATGCGGGCGGTCAATCAGGACGAGGTCGAGGAGGCGCTCCGGCTCGTCGACGAAAGCCACGCGCAGCTGCTCGACGACCGCCGCACCCTCCAGGCCGTCACGGCCGCGCTCCGCGATCTCGAACCCGTGCCGCAGGAGCGGGGTGAGGTATTCGTCGGCCCGCTGTCCCGGAAACTCGGCGTCCGGCCCGCGACCTTGCGCGAGTGGGAACGCGCGGGCCTTCTCCGCCCCGAACGCGATCCGAGGACGGGTTACCGCGTCTACAACGCGGCCGACGTACGCGACGCGAAGCTGACCCATCAGCTCAGGCGGGGCGGCTACCTCCTGGAGCGGATCGCGCCGGTGCTCGACCAGGTCCGCTCGGCGGGCGGGGTCGTTCCGCTCGAGTCGACACTGAGCGACTGGCACGCCCGGCTCGCGGCGCGGGGGCGCGCCCTGCTCTCCGGTGCCGCCGCGCTGGACGCCTACCTCGCTGACACTTTTGGGACGATGACACTCCCACGCAATTGAATAAGCAGGCAATTCGCGTTTTCCGCATACGAAAGTAGGTCCGTGATCACGGATCCTACTTTCGGCGCTACGACATGCCGTGCGGGCGCTCGTACTGTGCGTCACGTCGAGATGAACCGCCCGGTCCCCTGCGCTTTCCGAACATATTCCGGCGGTTCGTCGTTCCCTCCTTATCGAAGGAAATTCGCATGCGAATTCGCGGACCCGTCATGCTCACCCTGTTCAGCGTCTGTGCCGGAATCGGCGCGCTCGCCGTCCCGGCGACCGCCGCGCCGGTCACCGCCTACGACCAGACGATGCTCGAGACGCTCGCAGCCCAGCTCAAGGTCAGCCCGCTTCAGGCCGCCCAGAAGCTGGACCACGAGAAGAACCTGATCGCCTCGCTGGACAACGTCAGAAACCGTGGCCTCCACACCGACGGCGCGTACTTCGACAACGCGGGCGCCCTCGTGGTGAACGCCGACGCCGGTTCCGCGAAGGAGCTTCGTTCGGCCGGGCTGACCCCGCGCACCGGTGCCCGCGGCGAGAACGCGCTGAACGCCCTGTCCGCCAAGGTCGGCACGGTGATCGGCAAGGACGTCACCCAGGTGCAGTCCTGGGGTCCGGAACTCGCGGCCGACCAGGTCGTCGTCACCGTGCAGCCGGGTGCCGACAGCGCCCTCGTCCGACGGCTCACCGCCATCCCGGGTGTCGCGGTCCAGACCGGTGTCGCCAACGGGAACACCACGCAGGCCGACGTCATCCCCGGCCAGATCATGGACCTCGTTCCCGGCACCAACTGCTCGCTCGGCTTCCCCGGCACCACCAGCAGCGGCAACAACGTGATGCTCACCGCCGGGCACTGTGTCGAAGGCAACCCGGACATCCTGAACCGCAGCGGCGTCCACATCGGCCGCGGCGTGGCCACCCAGTTCCCGTCGGCCGACATGGGCCTGATGGACATCGACGCCGAGGACACCGGCCGCGGCTACGTGGACACCCGTATGGGCACCACGGTGCGGATCACCGGCAGCTCGAAGGCGCCGGTCGGCACCACGCTGTGCAAGGCGGGCAACACCACCGGCTGGACCTGCGGCAAGATCACCGCGTACAACCAGACCGTGCGCTACAGCGGCGAAAGCGTCGCCACCACCGGGCTCGCGAAGTCGACCGTCTGCACCGAGGGCGGTGACAGCGGCGGCGCCTACATCGCGGGCAACACCGCGCAGGGCATGACCTCCGGCGGCCCCGCCGACGGCCACGACTGCGGTTGGAACCAGGGTGCCAACGCCACCGGTTCGTACTCCTACTACCAGCCCGTCGTGGACGCGGCGAACAAGTACGGCGTCACGCTGACCCGTTCCTGACGAACGAAACGACGATGCCGGGGAGCCACCGCTCCCCGGCATCGTCGTTCGCTAGGAACTCAGGATCTGCTCGCGCAGGATGTCGGCGTGGCCGCCGTGCTGGGCGAGTTCCCGCAGCATGTGCAGGTACACCCAGCGCAGCGGGAGCGGGCCGCGCCGGTTCCCGTGGAGCAGGTCGTCCAGGTCGAGGGCCGCTGCCGCCTTACGGGACACCTCGCAGGCTTCGCGGTACGCCTGCCGCACGGAGGCGATCGTGTCCTCCTCGGTGAGGACGAACGATTCGTCGGGCGTCTCGGGGAGGCCGAGCTCGGTCCGCGGCCGGCAGGTGATGCCTTCGACGAACCACACCTTTTCCACGAAGGTCGCGTGCTTCACCAGGCCGAGCAGGGTCGTGCGGGACGGGACGAGCGACCGGCGGGCCTGCTCCTCGGTCAACCCTTCCAAGGACTCGTCGAGAACACGGCGGTGCTCGTCGAGGAAGACCTCGAACTGCTCGCGGAACGGATGGTTGAGCACTTCCAGCGTGGACATGCGCGAAGCATCGCAAAGGTTCTCGATCTCGGGCAAACTACTTCAGGAAGCCGATCAGTTCGGCGCTCACGAACGCCGGATTCTCCTCGGCGAGCCAATGTCCCGCCTTCGGCACCTCGACCGCGCGGGCCAGGTTCGCGACGCGGGGCGCCAAAGTGGCCTTCTGCGGTTCGAGCAGTCCCTCGGCGGTCATCAGCAGAGTCGGGGTGGTGATGGGTTTCGCGCCGGCGTTCGCGGTCGCGTCCTGTCCGAGCGTCCGGTAGAGCTCGAAGCCACCGTGCAGGACCTCCGGCTTGGTGTAGGTGCGGGCGTACTCGTCGATCTCCGCGTCGTCGAACGGCGGCGGCGCGCCGGGGCCGCCGAAGGCCGTCCCCGAGTAGGCGACCTGGGGATAGAACAGGGACAGGTACTCGCGCACGTCGTCGCCCACGACGGCCTCGGGGACCGTCTTCTGCGAGTGGAACGCGATGTGCCAGCTCAAGTTCCGGTACGCGGTCGCGTCGAGCGCGGGCCCCGGCAGCGGCAGGTCGAGATAGGCGAGCTTCGTGAGATCGCCGGGGAATTGCGCGGCGTACTGGAAGGCGACAGCGGCGCCGAGGTCGTGACCGGCGATCCGGGCGTCGCGCAGGCCCAGCCGGCCGGCGACGAGACCGTGGACGTAGCGGGCGAGGGTCGCCTTGTCGTAACTGGGCGGTGAGCCGTCGCTGTCGCCGAGACCGGGCAGGTCGAGGGCGTACACCGTGAAATGTTCGGCCAGCGCGGGCATGACCCGGTGCCAGCCGTACCAGGTCTGCGGCCAGCCGTGCAGCAGGACGAGCGGGGCGCCCTTGCCGCCGGTGACGTAATGCATCTTCACCCCGTCGACGTCGGCGAACTCGTGCCGGAAGCCAGGGGGTGGCGCGGCGGCGGCCGGAGGTGAACCGCAGGCCGTCAGCAGGACGAGGGCCGCGACGAACGCGGCGGCTCGGTGGAACATGGGGATCTCCGTTTCAGCGCCCGGTGGCGCCATCGATCAGTTCGCGCAGGATGTCGGCGTGTCCCGCGTGCCGCGCGGTTTCCTCGATCAGGTGGGTCAGGGTCCAGCGCCGTGATCCCCGGCGGGGTCCCGGCGCGGCGAGGTCGTCCCAGTAGGCGATCTCGTCGTTCGCCTCGGCGACGGTTTCCCGGTAGGCGGCCAGAATCGACGCCGTCGTGTCGTCCGGGCCCGGGTGGAACGACGCCTTCCAATCGGTGACGCGGTGGCCGAGCAGCCAATGCCGTTCCACCTGGGTCAGGTGCTTGACCAGGCCCAGCAGGTTCGTGCCGGACGGCACGCCGGGAGTGCGGGCACGATCCTCCGGCACGCCTTCGGCCTTGGCCATGACGGCGGCGCGGAGATAGTCGAGGAACCCGGTGAGCACTTCCTTTTCCCCGGGGCCGGTCGACGGCGGTCCGGCGTCGCGTTTCCGGCTCATCGCCCGGCCCGCCGGAGGATCAGGATGTGGTCGACGACCGTCGCGGTCCGGCCCGCCGGACCGGTGGCCAGACGTTCGGCCGCCTCCGCTCGGTCGATCGACCAGACCGTTGGGTCGAGGCCCAGCTCGGCCGCAACCTCGCCGGGGGTGGCGAATTCGGCGTCCTGATCCCATGACCACGGCGCGGCGGAACCGTGGTCGACGACGACCAGCCGCCCGCCGGGATTCACCGAGCCCGCGGCGGTGCGCAGCACCCGCGCCCGGTCCAGTTCGAAGGGCGTGTGGAAGTACTGCGCGGACACCAGATCGAAGGTGCCCTCGGGGAAGTCTTCGGCGAGGTCGACGCGGAGCGCCGTGATCGCCTCACGGCGTGCCTGGAGCGAGCGCACGGCCGCTCCGGAGATGTCGACCGCGGTCACGCGCCAGCCTCGGGCGGCCAGCCACAGCGCGTCTCCCCCGGCTCCGCAGCCGAGGTCGAGCGCGGTGCCCGGGGTCAGCGGGCCCGCGATCTCGGCCAGTCTCGCGTTCACCTTCGGCGTTCCGGCCGCCCGCCGTTCGTGGAGTTCGTCCCAGAATTTCGTAGCGCTCATGATCGCCACCTTCGCCGCCAGGCCGCCGGTTTGGCACGAAAACTTGCCGACCTGGCAAGATCGAGGGCATGGACGAGACGGACGAGGTGCTCGACGCGGTCGGCCCCCGGCTGCGCGCGCTGCGCAAACACCGCGGCCTGACCCTCGCCGAGCTGTCGGCGGCGACCGGGATCTCGGAAAGCACCTTGTCACGACTGGAAAGCGGCGGGCGGCGGCCGACGCTGGAACTGCTGCTCCCGCTCGCCCGGGTGCACGGCGTACCGCTCGACGATCTCGTCGGCGCTCCCCGGACCGGTGATCCGAGGATCCATCTCCAGCCGATCCACCGCCACGGCATGACGTTCCTGCCGCTCACCCGGCGCGCGGGCGGGGTGCAGGCGTTCAAGATGCTCATCCCCGGCCGGGACACGCCGGCGGAGCCCACGCCGCAGACCCACGGCGGCTACGAATGGGTGTATGTCCTCAATGGACGGTTGCGGCTGGTGGTCGGCGACCGTGACCTGGTCCTCCCGCCGGGCGAGGCCGCCGAATTCGACACCGCGCTGCCGCATTGGCTCGGCTCGGCCGACGGGCACGCCGTGGAAACCCTCGTCCTGTTCGGGCCGCAGGGCGAACGCGCGCACGTACGGGCGCGTTAAAGCCAGTCGTGCTCGCGGGCGTACCTGGCGGCCTCGTGCCGGGTCTGCGTCTGGGTCTTCTGCATGGCGTTCGAGAGGTAGTTCCGCACGGTGCCCTGCGCGAGATGGAGCCGTCCGGCGATCTCGGCGACCGAATAGCCCTCGCCGGTCACCCGCAACACCTCCAGCTCCCGCTCGGTGAGCGGACAGTCGTCGACGACGGCGAGCGCGGAGACGTCCGGGTCGATCCAGCGTTTGCCCTGGTGCAGCGTGTCGATGACGAACGTGATGTGCGACGGGTCGGCGGCCTTGCTGACGAAACCCTGGACGCCGAGCTTGAGGGCCTTGCGGAGCACACCCGGTTTCGCGTGCCGGGTAAGCATGAGGATGACCTGGCCCGGCCTGGTACGCCGGATCTCCGCGACCGCGCCGAGTCCGTCCACGCCGGGCATTTCGAGGTCGATGACGAGGACGTCGGGCTCGTGCCGCAAGGTGGCCTCGACGGCTTCTTCGCCGTTCTCCGCCTCGGCCAGGACGGTGATCTCGCCTTCGAGCGGGAGCAACGCGGCCATCGCCTTGCGCAGCAGGGCTTCGTCGTCGGCGAGCACCACCGTGGTCATCGTTCCTCCAGGGCCGGGAAGGACGCCGCCGTCACGAACCGCCCGTCTTCCTGTTCCACCGTCAGCTCACCGCCGTCGGCGACCACGCGTTGTTCGAGCGCGGCCAGCCCGCGCAGTTCGGGCAGCGGCGTTCGCTGGGCGCCGTCGTTGACGATACTGATGCTCCATTCCGACAGGGTGATCCGCACGCGGGTCGCCTGCGCGTGGCGCAGGATGTTGGTCGTGGTCTCGCGCAGGACCTGGCCGAGCAGCCTGCCCGCCGCCGGATCGACGTCCGCCTCCCGGTCGACGCGCACGCGGATCCCCGCTGCCTCGAAAAGGTTCCTCGCGTTCTCCAGTTCGGCGGAGAGGTTGAGCCGGCGCTGGGCGTAGGCGAGTTCCTTCGTCTGGGTGATCGTGTCGGCCACGAGCGCGTGGATCTCCCCCAGCTCCTGTTTGGCCCGCTCGGCGTCGATGTCCACCAGCTTCCTGGCCAGCGCGGTCTTGAGCTTCACCACGTGCAGCGTGTGGCCCTGGATGTCGTGCAGATCGCTGGCGAACCGGACGCGTTCCCTGATCACGGCCAGCTCCGCTTCCCGTTCGCGTGACTCCTCGAGTTCCTTGACGACGTCGTAGAACCGCTTGTTGGGGAACATCAGGCCGAGCACGACGGCGGTGATCGCGGCGGGCACGAACACGAAGCTGACCAGCTCACCGGACACATCCTCGTGCGAGACCAGCAGTCTCAGCGCGCCCACCGCGGCGATGTACACGACGAGCGCGACGGCCGCCGCGATCCGGTGGCGTGGCAGTTGCGGGACGACCAGGGAGCCGACGAGGAAGACGCCGAAGAACGCCGAACTGCCGCCGACGAGCAGCACCGAGAACGGCCACACGGCCGCCGTGATCACCAGGCACGGGATCGCGACCCGCAGGACTTCGCCCGCCGCCCAGCGCACGAAGGCGACCAACGCCGCCAGCACCCCCACGCTCAGGACCACCGCGTGCCACCAGGTCCGCGAGTCCGAGGCGACCACGATCACCCCGCCGACGACGAGCAGCGGGACGAACATCGTGAGGTTCAGCTTGCGCAGCTGTCCCTTCGCCTGCTCGGTGTCCACATCAGACATGAGTCCAGTATCGGCGCTCCGGCGGCGGGACGACAGTGACACCACGTCATGGTTTCCTCGTGACGTGGCCGCACTGGCCGGGCCGCGTCCCGGCGGGTGAGATCGAGGTATGACAGCGATCGACGTTGACCGTCTGAACGTGAAATACGGCGACTTCCACGCCGTGAAGGATCTGTCCTTCCAGGTCCGGCAAGGCGAGTTCTACGCCCTGCTGGGCACGAACGGGGCCGGGAAGACCTCGACCTTGGAAACCCTGGAAGGACACCGGAATCCGACGTCGGGCACCGTCCGGGTGCTCGGGAAGAGCCCGCGGGACCGCGCCGCCGTCCGCCCCAAGATGGGGGTCATGTTGCAGGAGAGCGGTTTCTCACCGGATCTGACGGTGAAGGAATCGATTCGCCTGATCGGGGCCCTGACCCGGCGCACGGACCGGCTCGAACGCGTGCTCGGCATCGTCGGCCTGACCCCCAAAGCGGACACGAAGGTGTCGCAGCTTTCCGGTGGCGAGAAGCGGCGGCTCGATTTCGCGACCGCGGTGTACGGCTCGCCGCGGCTGGTGTTCCTGGACGAGCCCACCACCGGCCTCGACATCCAGTCGCGGGACGCGCTGTGGGACGCGGTCGACAACCTGCGTGAGGACGGTTCGACGATCGTGCTCACCACGCATTACCTGGAGGAGGCACAGCAGCGCGCCGACCGCATCGGCCTGATGCACCGGGGCACGTTCCACCGGGAGGGCACGGTCGCCGAACTGACGCGGACGCTGCCGTCGGTGATCCGGTTCTCGCTTCCGCCGTCGGCCCCGGCGCTGCCGTTGCAGGGCAAACGCGAACACGACGGAAGGTTCGTCATCGAGACCTTCGGCCTGCAGAAGGACCTCCACACCCTGCTCCGGTGGGCCCAGGACCACGCGATCGAGCTACCGGACCTCGAAGCCGGACCGACCCGGCTCGACGACGTCTTCCGCGCCATCGAAAACGACTGAAGGACTGAGTTGTCATGCTCTCGATAGCCCGCAGCGAATTGATCCAGATCTTCCGGAACCGGTCGGTCCTGATCACCAGTTTCGTGATGCCCCTCGCGATCTCCGCGTTCTTCGTCTACCAGCACGAGGTCTTCGCCGAGATCGGCAGTCTCGGCTACATCGCGGCGATCGTGATGTTCACCGTCTGCGCGTTCGGTCTCTACACCAGCGCGGTGACCACGCTGGCCTCCCGACGGCAGAACCTGTTCCTGAAGCGACTGCGCTCCACCGCGGCCGGCGACGCGTCCATCCTGGCCGGGCTGGTGCTGCCGGTCACCGTCATCTCACTCGTCCAGGTGGCCGTGATCATGACCGTGCTGGGCGTGGTCACGGACACGCCCGCCAACGTCGGCCTGCTGGTGGCGGCGGTGCTGGCCAGCGTCGCCATGATGATCGGCCTCGGCCTGGCCACCGCGGGTCTGACCAACTCCCCCGAACACGCGCAGGTGACCACCCTGCCGGTCAGCCTCGGCGTGATCGCCGTGGCCAGCTGGGTCGGCATCTCCGGCACCGACGAGCTGACACTGCTCAAACGGCTGCTGCCCGGCGGCTCGGCCACCGAACTCGCCGTCGACGCATGGAACGGCGGCGTGGCTCTCACCGATTCGCTGCTCCTGCTCGCTCCGACCCTCGCTTGGGTCGTCGTCGCCGTCGTCCTCGCGACGCGGCTCTTCCGCTGGGAGCCGCGCCGATGACCGTCCGAAGTGGAGCGAAACTCATACCTGTCCTGGTCGCCGTATTGGTGACCGCGGCCACCCCGGCGATCGCGTCGGCGGCACCGCCGCCGAAATGGGGGCCGTGCCCCGAAGAGGCGGCCGGCCTCGGTCTGGAATGCGGCACCATCCAGGTCCCGCTGGACTACCGGAATCCGGACGGGAAGACCATCGAGATCGCGATCTCGCGCCTGGCGAGCACGCGGCCGGAGAAGCGCCGCGGTGTGCTGCTGACCAACACCGGTGGCCCCGGCGGCGAAGGGCTCGCCTATCCCGCCACCCTCGAGAAGCTGAACATCCCGCAGGAGGTGCTGGACGGTTACGACGTCATCGGGATGGACCCGCGAGGTGTCCACAACAGCACCCCGGTGACCTGCGGACTGTCGCCCGCCGAGCATCCGACCAACATCCCGAGGTACGCGCGGAACTCGGCCGACGTCACGACCGAGGCCCAGCGGGTCGCCGCCGTCGCCGCGAAATGCGGTTCCTCCGCCACCGCGCCGCTCCTTCCGTACATGACCACCGCCAACACCGCCCGCGACATGGACCGCGTGCGCGAGGCGCTCGGCGAGCGGAAGGTGAACTACTTCGGCATCTCGTACGGCACCTACCTCGGCTCGGTGTACACGTCGTTGTTCCCCGAGCGCAGTGACCGGTTCCTGATCGACAGCGCGACCGGCCCCGGCGGCTGGGACGCGTCCTTCTCGCGGCTGTTCGGGCGAGGCGTCGAAGACCGCTTCCCGGACTTCGCCAAGTTCGCCGCTTCGAAGCCCGAGTACGGCTTGGGCAGGACTCCGGCACAGGTGACGGCGAAGTACTTCGAGCTGGCCGCGCGGCTGGACAGGACACCGAGCCCGGACGGCTACAACGGCCAGGTGTTCCGTCATGTCACGTTCGCCGATCTCTACTACGACAAGAGCCTGCCGCATCTGGCGGAGACGTGGCGCGCGCTCGACACCGGGAAACCCGTGCCGACTTCGGCCGTCGCGGGCTATCCGTCGGACAACTACATCGCGAGCCAGCTCCACGTGATCTGCAACGACTCCGACTGGCCGGAGGACGTCGGCACCTATCGGCGCAACGTCGCGATCGACCGGTTCCGGCACCCGCTGTTCGGCGCGGCGGCCGCGAACGTGACGCCGTGCGCTTTCTGGCCGTCCGAGCCGATCGAACCGCCGGTGAAGATCACCGATCGTGGCCCGTCGAACGTGCTGATCGTGCAGAACCTCCGCGACCCGGCGACACCGCTGGCGGGGGCGCGGAAGCTGCGGGAGGCCTTCGGCGAGCGCGCCAGGATGGTCACCGTCGACCAAGGCGGTCATCTGGCGTACCTGTTCAAGGACAACAAGTGCGCGAACGACCTCGCGACGGAGTTCCTGGTGCGCGGGACGCGGCACGATTTCGCCTGCTGATCCGGTGTCACGGGCGGCAGGTCCGGTCGGCGGGGAGCCGTCCGCTCAGCAGGTAGTCCCGCACCGCCGCGTCGACACACGCGTCACCCTTCAAGAACACGGAATGGCGGTAGGCGCCTTCCACCGTCACCAGACTCGATCCGGCGAGCGCCCTGCGCATGGCGAGCTGTCCCGCGTAGGGCGTCGCCGGGTCGCCGGTCGAGCCGAGGAGCAGCGCCGGTGCGGTGTTGTGGATCCGGGTGGCGGGTTCGGCGGGAGCCACGGGCCAGAACGCGCACGGGGTGATGTTGCGGGCCAGCGGGCCGAAGAGGGGTTCGGCGGCGCGATGCTGCTGGATGTCCCGGTAGTAGGTCATCGGATCGCGGTCGGCCGCGCGATCGGCGCAGACGACCGGTGTCCCGGCCCGGTCGGTCGCGGAGCCGGAACCCGTCGTCAAGCCGTCGAGAAGCGCGCTCAACGCGGGCGACGGCGTGGTGGGCAGACCCGCCGCGGCGGCTCGGAGAGTCCGCACGGTGGCGGTGAACTCGGCCTGTGAAGCGGGCCTGTCGTCATAGAGGTGCGCGAAGAACACATAGGGCACGGTGTGACCGTCCACTGTGTACTTCCCGACCGCGAACGGCCTCCGCTCGGCCGAGCGCGCGACGTCCCGCACGGTCGCCAGGACCTCGTCGGCGGTCTCTCCCAGGCCTTGGGCGGTCCGTGCCCAGTTCCGCAGCGCGGCGTCGAGCGACGGCGCGGTCGGGCGGAGCAGGCCGGGCCCGTACGCCTCGGGATCCACCGCCGAGTCGAGCACGAACCGGTCGGCCCGCGAGCCGAACATCTGGAGGTACACCGCGCCGAGGTACGTCCCGTAGGAGGCGCCGATGTAGGAGATCTTCCGCTCGCCGAGTGCCTCGCGGACCAGGTCCATGTCCCGTGCGGTGTTGCGGGTCGACGCTGCCCGCAACAACGCCGGGTCGTTGCCCGCACAACCGCGCGCCAGTTCTTTCGCGAGGGCCACGCTCTCGCCGAACGTCTTCAGATCGGGCCCGGCCGAGCGGGTGAACGTGTCGGTCTTCCAGTCGCACCGCAACGGCGAACTGCGCCCGACGAACCGGGGATCCATGCCGACGAGGTCGTACCGCGCGGCGATCTCCGGCATCAGCGCGCCCGCCAGGACCAGTTCCCTCGCGGGACCGCCCGGCCCTCCGGGGTTGAGCAGCACCACGCCGCGGCGGCGCGCGGGATCGGTGGCCTTCATCCGCGCCAACGCGAGGGTGATCCGGCGCCCGTGCGGACGGCGGTAGTCGACCGGTACGGCGACGTCGCCGCACTGCGCACCCGCCTTGTCCAGCTCGACGCCCACGCTGTCACCGGGACCGGTCGCGCAACCGTGCCAGGTGATCGACGGGGCCGCGGCGGCGGTCGCCGGTGCCAACGCGGCGGTGACGAGCAGTGCCACCAGGACTGCTGTTCTCCTTGGCAACGCGAACTCCCTTATGTCGAAGGAAAACTCCTCGGGTGCAGGTTAGGGAGCCGGCTCGTGCGGGGGCGTCCGTCTGCGGTCGGAGGTGCCTAGCCCGCTGGGGGGCTTTTCTTGCGGCAGGTCCTGACGTTCGCGACCGACTGTGTGGATTTCGGTGCGTTGGATGACCCGAAATCCACACGGTCATGCCGAGGCGCCCGTCGCCTGGGTGGCTGGCGGGCTCCTCGGGGCCTAGAGGTGATGCAGGGTGTTACGTCGGGGATGTCGGAGCGGATCCCGGTACTGGGGTGGGATGAACTCCGGTAACCCATCGGCCGCCATGCGTACTTCCCAGTCACCGTGGTGGATCAGCCGGTGGTGGAAGCCGCAGAGCAGCACGAGATTCCGGAGGTCGGTGGGCCCGCCGTCTGCCCAGTGGTGAATGTGGTGGGCGTGGCAGTTCTTGGGTTTTCGGTGACAGCCGGGGAACGCACAACCACCGTCGCGGATGTTCAACGCGCGCCTCTGGCCGGGTGTGACGAACCGTCTCAGGCGCCCCATATCCAGCGGTTCACCCGAGCCGCTCATCACCACCGGCAACATCAGGCAGTCACAGGCGGCGAGCCGGGCTTCCCGCGCGGTCATCGTCCCCACGAAGTCCAGGCACGCGGTGCCGAGACCGGATTTGAGTTCCTCCAGTCCGATGGTGACGTGTACCAAGGTCCGGTAGCCGCTGGTTCCCGGCTGATCGGGGCAGGCGATGGCCAGGTCGAGGAGTTCGGCCCAGGCGTCTCCCATGCGTTCGCATTTCATCCGCAGATCCGCCTGGCCGAACTCGTCCACCGGCCGTGGCTGGGCGTGTGCTTCCAGGGCGGCGGCGGTGCGGGCCCCGGTCTCGTCGTCGAGGAGGCCGGTGAGTTTCCAGAAGCCGTCTTTGCGGCGCTCCAGGGTGATTTCCCGGCGCGGCTCTTTGGGTTCAGGGTCTTTGGGTTCGTTGCCGTCTGGGTTCAGCCAGCCCAGCAGTTTCGCCTCAGCCTCGGAGAGCTGGCGGGGACCGGCGTTCGGGGCAAGCTCGGCCAGGATCTTCTCCGCAGTCTCCCGATCCTCAGCGGAGGTGTCGGCGGGGAGCCTTTTCAAGATCTCCAGGATCTGATCGATCCGTTCGTCCCCGACCAACCCCTGAGCGGCAACGGCGGCGGTGGCAGGAGCAACGGGCGGAACCTCGGTGCCATCCAGAGCGAGGGTGGGGTTCAGGGCGAGAGCCCGCTTCACCACCGCGCCCGCTTCACCGCGCGACAACCCCGCGAGCTCCGCGAACCAGCTCGCCGTGCTGCCATGCCCGTACAAGTCTTTCGCGCCCCGATTCTCGATCTCTGCCAGAAACTGCCCCAACCCGGCAGTGGCCATGCGAATCGCCTGCAAGAACTGCTGCACGCCTTGGGCAAGCTCCAGTTTGCCGGCGCGCCACAGCTCCTGCGGCAGTTCGGGGAGAAAGGTCTCGGACACTTCTCCATAATACCGCAACACGTCGAACACGTGTTCGTAATTTTCAGCAACAAGCCAACTCGCGTCGACAACACTGACGGGTGAAACAGTCACTAACGCCGAGTCACCCTGAGCGACTCGCATTTAGCCGACTAAACGCGAAAGCACCCATCGCATTTAGTCGGCTAAATGCGCCCCGGACCGAAGAAACCCGGCCCGGGGCGACCCCCAGTATCACCCCAAGATCAGCGGTCACGTTCCTTGGCGAACAAGGACTTCGACCACCCATACCCGACCGCCGAGAGCAGAACGCACCAGCCGACCGCGAGCCAGCCGCTACTGCCGATCGGAGTCCCGAGCAGCAGGCCGCGAATGGTCTCGATGACCGGAGTGAACGGCTGGTAGTCGGCGAACCAGCGCAGCCAAGCGGGCATCGAATCCGTGGGCACGAAGCCACTGCCGAGAAACGGCAGCAACATGAAGATCATGGGCGTGTTGCTCGCCGTTTCCACGCTCTTGGCCGCCAGGCCCAGCGCCACCGAAAGCCAGGTGAGCGCGATGGTCAGCAGCAACAGCACGCCGACGACGGCGAACCATTCGCCGACACCCGCCGTCGGGGAGAAGCCGATGAGCAGTGTGACCCCGAAGACCACGGCGAGCGCGAACGCCGTTTGGATGAGCGCGCCGACGACGTGCCCGGTCAGCACCGAGGCCTTGCTGATCGCCATCGTGCGGAACCGCGCGATGATGCCCTCGGTCATGTCCGTCGCCACCGAGATCGCGGTGCCGAGGGCTGCGCTGCACACGGCGACGAGCAGGATGGCGGGCGTGACGTAGCCGACGTACTCGGCTCTGCCGCCTCCGCCGCCGAGACCGTTCCCTAGCGTGCCACCGAAAACGTAGACGAACAGCAGCAGGAACACGATCGGCTGGCCGATCAGCATGAGGGTGAGCGACGGATACCGTTGCATATGCCGGATGTTGCGGCGCAGCATGGTCGTCGAGTCGCGCACCGAAAGGGCAAGGGTGCTCATCGGGCCATCTCCTTGGTCGCTTCGGTCCGGTGACCGGTGAGGCTGAGGAACACGTCGTCGAGGTCCGGCGTGTGCACGGTGAGGCTGTCGACGGCGACGGCCTCGTCGTCGAGCCGGTCCAGGACGGCGCGCAGGGCGGCGACGGTGCCGTCGGTCGGCACGCGGAGCGCAAGGGCTTCTTCGTCCGAAGTGGACACTCGAAGCACGCGGGTCGCGTCACGCAACGAGACCGCGTCGGGGAACTTCAGTTGCATGTGCCCGCCGGGCACTCGCCGCTTCAGTTCGTCGGGCGTGCCGAGTGCGACGATCCGGCCGCCGTCGAGTACGGCGACCCGGTCGGCGAGCTGATCCGCCTCCTCCAGATATTGGGTGGTGAGGAAGATCGTCACGCCACCGTCGACGAGGTCACGGATGATCTGCCACATCGTGCGGCGGCTGCGTGGGTCGAGGCCGGTGGTCGGTTCGTCGAGGAAGATGACCTTGGGGTCACCGATCAGGGTCATCGCCAGGTCGAGTTTGCGGCGCATACCACCCGAGAAGGTGGACGGCGTCTTCTTCGCGGCATCGGTCAGCTCGAAGCGTTCCAGGAGTTCAGCGGCGCGCCTGCGGCCCTCGCGGCGCGGCAGATGGTGCAGATCCGCCATCAGAAACAGGTTCTCCTCGCCGGTGAGCAGATTGTCCACCGCGGAGAACTGTCCGGTGAGCCCGATCGAGGCACGGACACCGTCCGGGTCGGCGGCGAGATCGGCTCCGGCGATGGTCGCGCCGCCGGCGTCCGGAGTGACCAAAGTGGACAGGATGTTGACCGTGGTGGTCTTGCCGGCGCCGTTGGGGCCGAGCAGCGAGAAAACCGTGCCCGCCGGGACATGCAGGTCGATACCGTCCAGGACGACCTTGTCGCCGTAGGACTTGCGCAGTCCCGTCGCGGAAATGGCCGGGTTTCGCATGAGGATTCCCTTCAGGAACGGTGGACGAGGATGTCGCCGACGGAGGTGCCGGCGTGGACTTCGACCTTGTCGGTCGTTTCGCCGGGCGCGGTGGCGGCGGTCATGTCGTTGACGACGCGGCCGAAGCCGGTGTTCACGTCGAGCCAGGCGGCACTGCCCTCACGGATGCCGATCTCGACGTCCCCCAGCGACGTTTCGAGCGTGAGCGTGCCCCTGACCGCGTCGAGCACGCGGACGGAACCGTTGGCGGTCTTGGCTTCGACGCCGTTTTCGGCCTTGTCGACAGTGATGTCGCCGTTGGCCGAGCGGAGGCGGATCGAGCCAGTGGCGGCCCCGATGGTGGTGGGCCCGTTGGAGTTCTTGACCACCGCGGTGCCGTCGATCGCGCCGACGTGCACGCGGCCGGAGCTCGTGCTGATGTCGGCGTTGCCGTCGGCGTGCTCGACGACGATGTTCCCGGACGCGGTGTGCAGTTTCAGCTCACCGGCCCGGTCCAGCCGGATGTGCCCGGTGCCGGATTTGTAGCGGCAGGCGCCGATCCGCCCGGTCGCGGTCAGGTCGCCGAGGCCGGTGCTCCCCTGCACCCGGGAGCCGGCGGGCAGTTCGATGGTCACGTCGATCGACCTCGTCCGCCTGGAGAAGTCGAGCAGGCGCATCTTCGGTGCGCGGACGGTCAAGGTGCCGCCGGAGAATTCGACGACGGTGCGCTCCGCGGCGTCGACGTCGGATTCGTTGTCCTTGTCGAGCGGGGCGACTTCGACGACCGTGTCGGCGCGGTCGCCGGCGACGATCCGGACGTTGCCGACGACCGGATCGAGGTCCGCGAGAATGGGTTCCGGAGTGGCGAAAGAAGGCATGGTCGTCCCCTCAGAGGTGGTGTGATCGGTGTTTGTGCCGGTCTAGGAGGTCTAGCTGACCCAGCCGGTGTAGCGCTGAGCGCCGCGATGGCCGCTCGTCGGAGCGGGCGGCGTGGCCCACTCCGACGGCTGCAACGCCGCGGACGCGGCTCGCACGAGCCACGCGTTGACCGAACGGCCTTGCGCGGCCGCGGCCTCCTCCACGCGGGTCTTGAGGTTTTCCGGGAGCCGGAAGTTGATCCGGGCCGTGGCCCCTTCCTCGTCCGGTACCGGCGGCTCCGGCGCGGCAGGCGGGGCAGGCGCTGCGGGGGCGGCCTGGTCGACCGCGGGAAGCGTGACGGCGAAGCTGGCTTCCCCGGCACGCAGCCGGACCTCGACCGAACCCGGCGCGAGGTCACGGGTGATCTCGTCCGACGCGGCGGACAACGCGTCCAGCAGCGCGAGACGAATGGCCGACGCGAGCGGCGCGGTCAGGCGTTCGGCGAGCGCGCTCGCCTCGGCTCCCCCCGCCTCGGCGGCGACGGCGAGTTCCCGGCGAACGTTGTCCACAAAGGGCGTCAAATCCATGACGCCATCATGGCACCACGATGGCGCCAATGCAAGGCCACTTTGGCGCCACATGGCGCCAAAGTGGCGTCCGTGCAGGTCAACGCCAGTTTTGCCCCTTTGGCCAGTCTCGGCTGGCGGGGAAAGCAGGACACGGCGGAACGCGTTGCCGGGGTCGTTCAGGCCGGGCGAGAATCGCCACGAGCCGCGCGGAAAGGAAGCGACCCGCCGTCGAGTGTGGGGGTCACCCGAGGCGGGCCGCTACCCGGTTCCCACCGTACAAGAGGTCCGTCCGCGTATGCGGGCAACGCTTTTTGTCCTTGCGGCCCTTGACAAATCGAAGATCCACAGTGGACGGAAGACGGACACATGCGAGCAATTCGGGTGAGTGTCTGCGCCCTGGACCCCATCACGAAGGCCGGCCTGGTCGATCTACTCGGGACACGCGCGTCCGTGGTGGTGACCGAGGGCCGGGCACGGGCCGAAACCGATGTCGTCGTCGCCGCTTTCGACCGGCTTTCGGCCGACGCGGTCACCGCGTTGCGTGCCGTCGCCGCGGAATTCGGCAAGCCGATCGTGCTGGTGACCGATCGGATCGAGGAGGGCGGCCTCACGGCGGCGGTGCTGTGCAAGGTGGTCGCGATCCTGCCGAGGTCGGCGATGACCGACTCCCGGGTGGCCGACAGCGTCCGCGCCGCCGCGTCGCACGCCGTGGACCCACCGCGGGATCTCCTCGGCAGGCTCGCCGACCACGCCGAGCGGCTCCACCGGGAGATGCTCGCGCCGAACGGTCCGGCGGGCGCCGCGCTCTCCTCGCGGGAGATCGACGTCCTCCGACTGATGGCCGACGGGTTCGACACCCAGGAGATCGCGGCCGAACTCGCCTATTCGGAACGAACGGTGAAGAACGTCATCTACGCGGTCACCGATCGGCTGAGGCTCCGGAACCGGTCGCACGCGGTGGCCTACGCGATCCGGGAAGGGGTCATCTGAGAGCGCTCAGATGAGACCTTCGCGGAGCGCGTACGCCACGACGTGGGTGCGGTTGCGCAGATTGAACCGGCTGAGCAGGCCGTGCAGGATGTTCTTCACCGTCCGGTCGGAGTAGGCCACCCGCCGGGCGATCTCGCCGGTGTCGAATCCCTCCGCCAGCAACCGGAGCACCTCGGTCTCGCGGGGCGACAGACCGCTGAGCGTGAGCTCGCGCGGTTTGAGGACTTCCTTGTGCAGCCGCGACATCCCGTGCAGGAGACGGCCGAGCTGATCGGCGGGCAGATCGCCCCGGCCGGCGTGGGCGTCGGCGACCGCGCGCAGCAACCGTCCCGGCGTCGCCTCGGAGCGCGCGACGACGACGGCGAGCCCGCGCTCCACCGCGGCCCACAGCTCGGCCTGGTTGGGGTGATCGGCCACCAGCACCAGCCGGGCCGGTCCGGCCGGGATACGCCGCGGGTCGTCGCCCGCGACCGCGACGAGGACGTCGGCCTTCGCCGGGTCTTCGCGCAAGGTGATGCCGGGGCCGCCGCCGAGCGCGCTGCGCAACCCCGCCAGGACGAGCGGATCACCGGCGTGCACGGCGACCCGGATCTCCCGCCGCTCCCCGGTCCGGACGACCGGCCGGACGGGCGTCGTCATGATCGTCGACATGCCTTCCAGGTAACCGGCCCCGGAGAAGGCGGGACAAGCGGAAGCAGGGGGCAGCTTTCCGCCAGCGCAAGCCTGCCGGTTGAATGGACCGCGGTGGAGGCGAACGAGACGCGGTCGGTGTTCGGCAAGCTCCTGCTCGAACACCGGCGGGCCGCGGGATGGACGCAGGAGCGGCTGGCCGAGACCTCCGGGATCAGTGTCCGCGCCCTGCGCGAGCTGGAGCGCGGCCGCGCGCGGGCCGCCCAGCAACGCTCCGCCGAGGTGCTGGCCGACGCGCTCGGCCTGACCGGCGGTGACCGTGAATTCTTCCTGACCGTCGCGAAACAGGGGCGGCGCCGCAATCCGGCGCTGGCCGCCCAGGTCGCGGCGACCTGCGCGCTGCCCGCGCCCACCGCGGATCTGTCCGGCCGCGAAAGCGAGCTGCAACAGCTTTCCGCGAAGATCGCCGAGGGCGGTGGCGTGGTCGCGATCGTCGGACAGGCCGGGGTCGGGAAGACCGCGCTCGCGGTGACCGCGGCGGATCTGTGGCGCGCGGAGTTCCCGGACGGGGGCTACGCGGTGGATCTGCGCGGGATGGACGAGGAACCGTTGAGCGCCCGGGCCGCGCTCGACCGGCTGCTGCGCGCGATGGACGTCGCGCCGGGACAGGTGCCCGCCTCCGAAGCCGACCGGTCGGCGTTGCTGCGGATGCTGCTCGACGGACGGAAGGTCCTGCTGCTGCTCGACAACGCCTCGGACGAGGCGCAGATCCGCCCGCTGCTGGTCGCCGGGCCCGGCTCACTCACCCTGATCACCTGCCGCCGCACGCTCGCCGGTCTGGAAGGCGCCCGTTGGCTGGGGCTCGAACCGCTGTCGGACGACGGCGCGACCGGCCTGCTCGCCAAGATCATCGGCGCCGACCGGATCCGCGCGGAGCCCGCCGCCGCCCGCGAGCTCGTCGAACTGTGCGGGTATCTGCCGCTCGCGGTCCGGATCGCGGGCAACCGGCTCGCCACCCGGCCGCGGTGGTCGCTCGCCCAGCTCGCCGACCGGCTGCGCGACGAAAGCACCCGGCTGCGCGCGCTCGCGGCGGGTGACCTGCAACTGCGCTCGGCTTTCGATCTGTCGTATCGCGCGGTCTCGGCCGAGGCACGACGGCTGTTCCGCCGTCTGGCGACCGTCCCAGGCTCCGACTTCGGCCTGGAGCTCGCGATCGTCGTCTCCGGCGCGGCCCCCGCCGACGTCCGGGATCATCTCGACGAACTCGTCGACGCCAGCCTCCTTCAGACGACGGCGGAACCGGAACGCCATCAGTTCCACGACCTGATCCGCCTGTTCGCGGAGGAACGGTTCGAGGCGGAGGAGGACGCCGCGGCGCGCGAACTCGTGCTCGCCCATCTGCTCGGCAAGGCGGCCGAAGCGGCCAGGTTGTTCTATCCCAAGGCATCCGAGACCGGCCGGTTCTCCTCGCGGGAGGAGGCCGCCCGCTGGCTGGACGTCGAAGGCGGGAACTGGGTCGCCGCGCATCGGCTGGGGGCGCGGCGGGGGCGGCATCAGGAGGTCCGCGACCTCGCGATCGCGCTGCACTGGTACTCCGACGGACGGAGTGCCCAGCAGCCGTGGTGGGAGATCTTCTCGCTCGGCGCGGCCGCGGCGAGCGAGCTCGGCGACGCCGCGGCCGAGGCGAAACTGCTCAACTTCGTCGGCTGGGCCGCCAGTATCTGTCTCGGTGACGACAAGGAGGCCGTGGCGCGGCATCGCCGCGCGCTGGACATCGCCGTCCGGATCGGCGATCAGGTCGAGCACACCTGGGCGTGCATCTACCTCGGCCAGGTGCTGCGGCTGACCGGGCAGGGCGACGAAGCGTTCGAGTTCGCGAAGCGCGGGTACGAGCTGGCGCACGAACTGCCGTTCTGGGACGGGCAAACCACGGCGCGGAACATGTACGGGCGCGCGCTGCTCAACGCCGGACGGCATACCGAGGCGCTCGCCGTGCACCGGGCCGTGCTCTCCGACGCCGAGCGGCTGGCGGGCGACACGTACCCCGATTTCCATCGGCTGCTGAAGACCCTGACCGTGCGCGCCATCGGCGACGTGCTCGGCGATCTCGCCGAATGGCGGGAAGCGGCGAGCCAGTACCGCACCAGCCGGTGGCTCGCGTGGGAAGGCGGTTTCGGCGGCCTGGAGGTCGTCAGCGCGATCCGCGAGGGGCGTGCGTGGCGGGAGGCAGGCGCCTTCGACGAGGCGAGGGAATGCCTGACGCTGGCCGTGGAACTCTCCCCCGGGCCGTCGTTCGCCGCGTGGCGGGAACAGGCTTCGGCCGAATTGGCGCTGCTACCCTTCGGGCCGACGGAGCGGGAGGGCCGATGACCAACGCGGACGGGCAGAGCCCGCGGGAGCGCTATCGCGACCAGGTGCGCGCGGAGATCAAGCAGCACGCTTGGGAGCAGATCGCCACCGCCGGGGTGCCCGCGTTGTCGCTCAACGCGATCGCCAAACAGGTGGGGATGAGCGGTCCCGCCCTGTACCGGTATTTCGCCAGCCGCGACGACCTCGTCACCGCGCTCATCCGCGACGCGTACCGGAGCCTCGCCGACACCGTCCGGGCGGCGTTCGACGGCGGTGCCGACTTGGCCGGCCTCGCCGTCACCATCCGGGACTGGGCCCGGAGCGACCCGCAACGCTACTTCCTCATCTACGGCACGCCCGTCCCCGGCTACCACGCGCCCGACGACACCACCGCCATTTCGAGCGAGGTCATGGCCGTGCTGATCGAAGCGTGCCGCGCGATCACCGTGGACGGCCCGGAAACCCCGTTCGACGAACATCTGGACAGTCACCGCGACTGGGCGGGCGACGATCCGGCCCCGTCCGCGACCCTCCACCGCGCGCTCGCCTTCTGGACCCGCCTGCACGGGGTGCTCTCGCTCGAACTCGCCGGCCATTTCACCGGAATGAAATTCGACCCCGATCTGTTGATCTCGGACGAACTGGACGACCTCACGAACCGGTGACCGGCCGATCGCCGTCGCAGTGAACCTTTCCCGCCTCTCGGGCGTCTTGCGTTGTGACGTTGCCGCGATTGACATGCAACGTTGTAACGTTATAGCTTCTAAGTACCGCAAGAGCTACTAACATAGTTGTCCGGGCGCTTCGGGGGGACTTCGAGCATGATTCACGGGGAGAAGATCAACAGGAGGACCGAGCGCGTCAGAGTCGCCGTGCACGCCCCGGATCTGCTGGCCGGGCTGGGCACGACGAGCATCCTCGGCGCCGACGAGCGGCTGGACGTGCTGCCCGACACCGACCTCGGGGCAGCCGAGGTCGTCGTGACCGTCGGCGACTCGATCGGCGACGGGGTTTTCGCCTTCCTGCGCCAGGTTCGCGCCGCGTCGACCCTCCCGGCACCACCGAGATGCGTGATCGTCACCGACCACTTCCCGGTCCAGGTCCTGATGACGGCCATCGAATGCGGCATGGCCGCCCTGCTGCCGCGACGCGATCTCGACGGCGAGCATCTCGTGCGCACGATCCTCGCGGTCAGCCAGGGCGCGGGCGCGTTGCCGCCTCGGCTGCAGGGCAGCCTGCTCTCCCAGCTCGAACGGATCCAGGAGGACCTGCTGGTCCCCAACGGTCTCGCGTTGTCCGGGCTGTCCGACCGGGAACGCGAAGTGCTCCGCCTGCTGGCCGACGGCCACGGCACGGAGGAGATCGCGGCCAAACTCGCCTATTCGGAGAGCACGGTGAAGAACGTCCTCCACCGGGTGATGTCGCGATACGGCCTGCACAACCGTACGCATGCCGTCGCCTTCGCGCTGCGCACCGGCTCGATCTGACGAAGCGTCCGAAGTGGACGAATTCTCCGCCGGGACCGCGTACGCCCTCGGTCACCGCAGCTGAACGCGGCCCAGCAATCGATCGACCAGTTCGGGCAGCGGCTGTTCCTCGGGGCCTTCCAGCCACAACACGTTCCCCGTCCGGAGCGCGGCGAGGAAGGTCGCCGCGGTGAGCCTGGCCAGCTCCTGGTCGAGACCGTGCCCCCTGGCGAGCAGTACCTCGATCAGGTCGCGTTCGAGGGCGAACTGGTCGCCCGCCTGCCGCGCGAGCAGCGACGGATGCCGCCGCAACAACCGCAGCTGCGCCACCCACTCGCGGTCGGGGACGGGATGCGCCCGGTACAGCTCCCGGCACGCCGCGCGCAGCGCCTGCCAGGGCTTCTCGCCGGGCGGCCTGCCTTCGACCAGTGACACCAGGAGCCCGGTGCGCTCGCGGTCGGCGTGCAGGATCGCGTCCTCTTTGTTCGCGAAGTAGTTCGAAAACGTCCGCCGGGACACGCCCACCGCGTCGGCGATGTCCTCGACGGTCACACCGTCGAGACCGTGCTCCATCGCCAGCCGGAGCGCGGCCTCGTGCAGCGACTGCCGCGTCGCCGCCTTCTTGCGGGTGCGGAGCGTGTCGAGGGTGTCCACCAGGACAGCGTAGCGTCGGGAATAAAGTTCCCACTGTGCAAGTTTGCACAATGAGCAACAAAGTCGCTCGAAAGGATGCCATGAAGACCGAGGCACCGTCAGAGGCGATGGGACACCGCCAGGTGCTCGAATCGCTGTCCGGTCTGCTGCTCGCGCTGCTCGTGGCGATGATCAGCTCGACGGTCGTGTCGACCGCCCTGCCCTTGATCATCGGCTCGCTGAACGGCACGCAGACGCAGTACACGTGGGTGGTCACCGCCACCCTGCTGGCGGCGACCGCCACCACGCCGATCTGGGGCAAACTCGCCGACCTGTTCAACAAGAAGACGCTGGTGCAGATCGCGATCGTGATCTTCGTGATCGGCTCGACGATCAGCGGGTTCAGCCAGAACACCGGACAGCTGATCGCCGCCCGCGCGTTCCAGGGCATCGGCGTCGGCGGCCTGCAGGCCTTGGTCCAGGTCGTGATCGCGGCGATCATCCCGCCGCGTGAACGCGGCCGCTACAACGGTTACCTCGGGGCGGTCATGGCGGTCGCCACGGTCGGCGGACCGCTGCTCGGCGGCCTGATCGTGGACGTGCCGTGGCTCGGCTGGCGCTGGTGCTTCTTCGTCGGCGTGCCGATCGCGGTGGCGGCGTTCATCGTGCTGCAGCGGACCCTGAAGCTGGAGACAGTGCGCCGGGAGAACGTCCAGGTCGACTACCTCGGCGCCGGGCTCATCGCCGCGGGCGTGAGTGTGCTGCTGATCTGGGTCTCGTTCGTGGGCAACGGCTTCGGCTGGCTGTCCTGGCAGACGGCCGTCATGGTGGCGGGCGGCGTCGTGCTCCTCGTCCTCGCCGTGCTGGTGGAACGGAAGGTCCGCGAACCGGTCGTCCCGCTGCACATCATCACGCAGCGCACCCCGGCGCTGGCGATCGTCGCGAGTCTCGCGGTCGGGATGGCGATGTTCGGCGGTGCGGTGTTCCTCGGCCAGTACTTCCAGGTCGGCCGCGGCTACTCCCCCACCGAAGCCGGTCTGCTGACCATTCCGCTGATGGGCGGCGTGCTCGTCTCCTCGACCGTGTCCGGACGCCTGATCAGCCGCACCGGACGGCTGAAGCCGTACATCGTGGCCGGCACGATCACCCTGGTGATCGGCTTCCTCGGGCTGGGCACCGTCGACCACGCCTCACCGTTGTGGCTGGTGGGCATCGCGATGGCGGTGGTCGGCGTCGGGGTCGGCATGACGATGCAGAACCTCGTCCTCGCCGTGCAGAACACCGTGCCGCTGCGGGATCTGGGCGCGGCCAGCGCTTCGGTCACGTTCTTCCGGTCGCTCGGCGGCACCATCGGTGTCTCGGTGCTGGGCGCGGTGCTCGCGAACCGGGTCACCGCCGATCTGTCCACCGCGCTGCACGTGCCGGCGGGTCAGGCGTCGACGGGCAGCGTCAGCGCGCTGAACCTCAAGGCGCTGCCGCCGGAGGTCCAGACGATCGTGCACACCGTGTACGGCGACGCGACCGCGCACATCTTCCTGATCTCCGCGGCGGTGGGCGTCGTCGGGGTGATCGCGGCACTGCTGCTCAAGCCGCTCACCCTGCGCACCACGCTCGACGTGGAGACGGAGCCGGAAGTCCCGGTCGCGCGATGAACGGGGCCTTCGAGTCCACTGTGGAGCGTTTCGGCCCGCCCCGGCACCACACGGGGCGGGCCATCCTGGCCGGCGTCGACGGCTCCGACACGGCGATGCGGGCGGCCGCCTTCGCCTTCGGCATGGCCCGGCGCGAGGGCGGCAGGCTGATCGTCGCCTTCGTCTGCCGTCCGGCGCTCGGCCCCGCGGTCGCGGCGTCGGTGGAACTCGACACGGCGGCACAGCTCTACGAAGAGCTCCGTGAGCAGATCCGCGCGGCGGCAGAAGAGCTGGAAGTGCCGGTCAGTTTCCTGAAGATGTTCGGCGATCCGTACACCGCGCTCCGCGACACCGCCGACCGCAGCCAGGTCGACACCGTCGTGGTCGGCGCCTCACAGCAGGCCGGCCACCGGTTCGCGGGGTCGGTCGCGACCAAGCTCATCCGGACCGGGCACTGGCCGGTGCTGGTCGTTCCCTGACGACCGGCCAGCGAGGAACGACACGGCCCCCACCGCCGCGACGACGAGCGCACAGCCGGCCAGCTGCAGCGGTGTCGGCCACTGGCCGAGCAGCGCGGCCCCGAACAGGATCGCGGCGGCGGGTTGCAGCATCAGCACGGCGGACCCGCCACTCGCGGGCAGCGCGGACAGCGCGCGCCCGATCAGGAGCCAGCCGAGCACCTGCCCGGTCACGGCCAGCACGAACAGCCAGAGCAACGCCGACACCGGCGGCGTGGCGTCGAGGTTCCCGGCGAACAGGCCCGAAAGCCCGCCCACGCTCGCCGAAGCCGCGGTCGCGGTGGCGAGCATCGTCGTGCGGCCGCCGCCGTCGGTTCCGGCGCGGCGCAACAGGATCAGGTACCCGGCGTAGGCCACGCCCGCCAGCACCGCCATGACGGTGCCGTACCAGGGATCGCTGCCCGCGGCACCGCCGTCCGCCAGTCCCCCGGCCAGTGCCGTACCCGCCAGCATCACCGGGATGGACAGCCAGAACGCGCGCGGCGGCCGTTCGCCGAACCACCGCAACCCGGCCAGCGGGACGAGGACCACCTGGACGTTCACCAGCGCCGTGGCGACCCCCGCGCCGACGGAAAGGATGGCCTCGCTCCAGAGCACCATGTCGATCCCGAGCAGGACACCGGCCAGCACGTGCCGCCGTCGCGCGGCCGGGGACGGACGTCGTCCTCGTTCACGGGATCGCGCCAGGATCACCAGGATCGGCAACGCGAACAGGCAGCGGAAGAACGTCGCCGTCGTCGAGCTGACGCCGGACAGCGCGACGAGCGGGGCGGACAGGGCGATCGCGAGGGCTCCGAGCACTCCTTGTACCCGCGGATCGATGAGGATTCGGTTGTGCCGCATGTCTTCGATTCGATCGCACGACGACCGCGAGGACCAGCGAGATCCTCTTACCCCGAGGGTTAAGCTCGGCTAATGAGTGGCGATCTGTCCAATGTGGAACGGCTGCGGATGCTGCACGCGGTGTGGCGCCGGGGATCGCTCGCCGCGGCGGCGGAGCTGCTGCACGTGACGCCGTCGGCGATCTCCCAGCAGCTGACCAAACTGGAACGGGAGGCGGGCACCGGGCTGCTCGTACGGCACGGGCGCGGCGTGCGGCTCACCCCGGCGGGGCTGCTGCTGGCGCAGCGTTCGGACCGGGTGCTCGCCGAACTCCGCGCCGCCCGTGCCGATCTGGACTCCCTGACCGGCGAGACGACCGGCGTCGTCGAAATCGGCGCCATTCCCTCCGGGGTGCACACGTTCATCACGCCAGCGCTCACCGGCCTGGCCGTCCGCCATCCTGGTATCGAGGCGCGGCTGCACGAGGTCGAACCCGAAGTGGCCCTTCCCGCACTGGCCGACGGCGTGTTCGACGTCGTGGTGGTCGAAAGCTGGGAGAACCTGCCGCTCACCCGGCCGCCCGCCACCCGCTGGACCGAACTGCGCGACGACTCGGCGATGATCGTGCTCCCGGCCGGACATCCGCTGGCGGGCTCGGATTCGGTGCGCGCCGAAGATCTCGCGGACGAGATCTGGGTCGCGTGGGCGCGCCCGACCCTGGCGAACGCCTGGATCCGCCAGACCCTGCGCGAACGCGGGATCGAGCCGATCGTGCGGCATACCGTCAGCGGTTTCGGCACGCAGTTCGCCGTCGTCGCCGGGCTGGGCGCGGTCACGCTGGTGCCGAGCATGGCCACCACGATCGCGCCGCCGACCGTGGTGTGCGCCCCGCTCGAACCGGCCCTGCACCGGCAGCTCTACGCCGTGCAGCCGCAGGGGGAAACGCGGCCCGCGGTCGCGGAATGCGTCGAGGCGCTGGTGGAGGCCGCGAGATCCTGGGGCTCGTGAGTGTCGCGTGACCGGTGGGACAACGCCGAGGGGTTGCGAAAGCCACTTTCGCAACGTTGAAGGTTGCGAAAGTGGCTTTCGCAACCTCGGCCGCGGCCGGGCCCGGTGGCGCCCTGGCGATCATGTCGCGAAAGCCACTTTCGAGACATCTGACGTCCCGAAAGTGGCTTCCGCGACACACCTCCACAACCTTCGCCGACCGTTAGCCAGGTCAGCGGCCGCAGAGCGCGTGGTCGATCACCGGCTCGATCGGATGCACCTCCGGCAGCGGCGCGCCGGGGTTGTACGGCGTGAGCGTGTTCAGCGAGACCATCACGCTGCGCTTGCCGTCCTCGGTCACGCCGTTCCCCGTCAGATAGCCGGGCAGCGCACCGCCGTGACCCCAGTAAGCGCCGCAGGAGCTGGTCGTCTTCTGGAGGCCGAGGCCGTACTCGCCGAGCCCCGCCGCGGGCACGGTCTTCTTCATTTCGGCCAGCAGCGCGGGTTCGAGCACCTTGCCGCCCAGCAGCGCCCGCAGGAACTTGTTGCCGTCCTCGGTGGTGCTGTTGATCGAGCCGTCCGCTCCCCCGCCGATCGACGGATTCATCAGCGTCACGTCCACCCGCCGTCCGAGCTGCGGCGGGTTCGAGCCCTCGACGACGAACCGGTCGTAGCCCCGCGCGTGCGGCGCCGGGATGAACGGCGACGTGTGGGGCAGGGTGGTCTCGCGCAGGTCCAGCGGACGGACGATCCGGTCGATGATCGCCTGCCGCCAGTCCCGGCCGGTGACCTTCTCGGTCACCAGTCCGGCGAGCACGTAGTTGGTGTTGGAGTA
This sequence comes from Amycolatopsis keratiniphila subsp. keratiniphila, assembly GCF_001620365.2. Taxonomy (GTDB): domain Bacteria; phylum Actinomycetota; class Actinomycetes; order Mycobacteriales; family Pseudonocardiaceae; genus Amycolatopsis; species Amycolatopsis keratiniphila. The sequence goes on along the minus strand of NZ_LQMT02000013.1, from coordinate 88,067 downwards.
GCCCCAGCTCGTCCCCGGCGCGAACTCCGGCGGCTTGCCGACCGCCAGTTTCACCGCATCGGACGCGCTGAGCTCGTCGAACCGGTGACGCAGGAAGCCCTTCTCGGTGAAGAGGTCGAGTTCCGCCATGTAGTCGTGCAGGCCGCTGGTGTGCTGCAGCAGCTGCCGGATGGTGATGGCCTTGCCGTCGTTGCCGTTCCCGCTCACCATCCCGGGCAGCCACCGGTCCACGGTGTCCTCCAGGGAAAGCCGTCCCTCACCGACGAGCTGGAGCATCGTCGCGGACAGGAAGGTCTTGCTGAAACTGGCGATCCGGAAGTGGCCGTTCCACGGCATCGGGGTCCGGGTCCGCAGATCGCCGTGACCGCTGCGCACCTTGACGCTTCCCTTGTCCGTGCTCACTTCCACGAGCGCACCGGGCGAACCGTTCGCCACCAGCGTGTCGGCGTCGCGCTGCAGGGTCCGGTGCAGCGATGGCGCCGCGGACGCGACGGCCGGGGAAACGAGCGTTGCCGCGCAGAGTACGGCGATGACCACTGAAGTTCGTTTCATACCGGCAAAACTACGAAGCCGCGGGCCCGCCGGGCATCGGCTTGGAGGACGATGTCGCCTCCCTCCCTGGTACTAATGGAGCACAGGGGATCCTCAGGGTTTGAGGTCCATCCGGAGGAACACGGCGAGGCGGAGGAACTTCGGCGGCCGGGTCACGCCGTCGGGGAATTCGTCCGCCCCGACGAGCCTGGGGCCGACGAGATCCACTTCCCGCCCGTCGATCCGGAGCCGCGCTTCGCCCGCGGCCATGATGTTGCGCACCCAGTCCGCGTCCGGGCCGTACACCGGCACGAACAGGTAGCCGCCGTCGACGGGATGCGCGTCGAGCGGCGTGTGGCGGGTCTTTCCCGAGGTACGACCGGCGTGGATCAGCACCGGGTACTTCCCGCCGGCGATCGCACGGGGGTTGAAGACCCGTTTGTTGACGTGTCCCCACCATCTCGGCATCGGCATCGCGCTCTCCTTTCGATGACCTTACACCCGTAAGGCTGGCTTACACCTGTAAGGTTGTCAACGTGCCGCCTCGCCGATCACTGACCAGGGAACGTGTCCTGGAAGCCGCGATCGAAGTCGCCGACCGCGGCGGCGTGGAGGCGATGACGATGCGCCGCGTCGCGCAGCACCTCGGCGTCGAGGCCATGTCGCTGTACCACCACGTGCCGAACAAGGACGCGATCCTCGACGGCGTCGTCGACGCGGTGTTCGCGGCGATCGAGCTGCCCGGCACCGAAACCGGGGACTGGCGCGAGGCGATCCGCGTACGCGCTTCGTCCGCACGCGCGGTGCTGTCGCGGCACAGCTGGGCACTCGGTCTCGTGGACTCCCGCCGGAATCCCGGTCCGGCGACGTTGCGCCACCACGACGCGGTCTTGGGCGTGCTTCGGCGGGCGGGCTTCACGCTCCCGATGGCGGTGCACGCCGTCTCGCTCATCGACAGCTATATCGGCGGTTTCGTGCTGCAGGAAGCGAATCTCCCGGCGAGCGAGGAGGTCGCGGAGGTGGCGGACGACATCCTGGAACACCTGCCGCCGGGCGAATTCCCCTATCTGGCCGAGGTGATCACCGGCCACGCCCAGCAGCCGGGCTACGACCACAGGAGCGAATTCGACTACGGCCTCGACCTCATCCTGGAAGGTCTCGAAGCCCGCCGGAAATGACTCAGCGGGTCAAACCCGGCATCGCGAGGGCCAGCCGCGCCACCGGCGGCAGCGGCGACGGCTCGGGCACGGCCCGGAAGGCCTGGATCGCGAGCGCGGCGAACCGCCGGGACGCCGCGACCTGCGCGGTGGCCGAAGCAGCCTGGATCCCGTTGTTGGCCATGAGCATGAGGATCAGATCGTCGAGGACGAAGTCGGGACGCAGTTTCCCGGTGTCCTTGGCCCGGCCCGCCAGCTCGGCGATCGCTTTGAGCGCGTAGTCGCGGTCCGCGGTGAAGTCCACCGCCTTCGGAAAGGCCGAGACGAAAGCTGCCGTGAAACCACGGTCGCGCGAGTGCAGTTCGCAGATCTTCTCGATCACGGAACAGAAGCCGCGCCACGGATCCGGGTCGGCGAGCCCGTCGTCGACGACGGCGTGACAGGCGCGCATCTGCTCGGCGAAGGCCTCCGTCGCCAGGATCTCCTTGGTCGGGAAATGGCGATACAGCGTGGCGGGGCCGACTCCGGCGCGGCGCGCGACTTCCCGCAGCGGCACGTTCAGCCCTTCGGTGGCGAACAGCGCGCGGGCCGCTTCGAGGATGCGTTCGCGGTTGTCCAGGGCGTCGGAGCGCGGGATCCGAGGCAATCGATCGGTCACCACTCTCACTTTAGCCAAAACGGACGGGGGCGTCCGTTAACGTCCGCCGTATCAGTGACCGACGACCAGGAGACGAAAGATGCGCGCAGTCGAGATCCGGACGTTCGGCGGCCCCGAGGGCCTCGCCGTGATCGATCTCCCCTCCCCCGTCCCCGCCGAGGGAGAAGTGCTGATCGGCGTGGAAGCGATCGGCGTCGGCGGCGTCGACACCGTGATCCGGAGCGGCGCCCTCGCCGGTTTCGGTTTCCGGGAGGGGCACATCCCCGGCAACGAGGTCGCGGGCACCGTCACCGCGGTCGGCGGCGGCGTCGATCCGGCCTGGGTCGGGCGGCGCGTCTGGGCGTTCACCGGCGAAAGCGGGGGCTACGTCGAACAGGTCGCCATTCCGGCCGGGAAGGTTCTGCCCCTCCCCGAAAACCTGCCCGCGGCCGACGCGGTGGCGCTCGGGACCTCGGGCATGGTGGCGCGTTTCGCGCTCGCCCACGCCCATTTCGCGGCGGGTGAATCGGTGCTGGTGCGCGGAGCGGCGGGCAGCATCGGGATCATGGCCGTGCAGCTCGCCGCGAGCGGAGGCGCGAGCGCCGTGGCGGTGACGACGTCGTCGGCCGGACGCGGCGACCGCCTGCGCGAACTGGGCGCGACCCACGTCCTCGATCGTTCCGGCGCGGGCGACGGCCCGGCGGGTTACGACGTGATCATCGACATCGTGTCCGGTGTGGACATGCCGTCCTTCTTCGACCGGCTGAACCCGAACGGCCGTCTGGTCGTCGTCGGCGTGGTCGCGGGAATGCCGCCGTCGGACTTCGGCACGAAGCTCATGGCGTCGTTCCGGAAGTCCCTGTCGTTCGCCGCCTTCAGCGCGGACTCGATCCCCGAGCCGGATCGGCTGGCGGCGAGTGCGGACCAGTTCGCCGCGGCGGCGCGCGGTGAACTGCGTTCCGTGGTGCACGAGCTGCTGCCGCTCGAGAAAGCCGTTCTGGCGCACCGGAAGATGGACGACGGCGAGGTGTTCGGCAGGATAGTGCTGATCCCGTAGGCAGGTCCATTGTGGAGCGCCCTGTCACCCGGTCAGTGCAAGTTTCCCCATCGCGTGCGCACTCGCACTAGGCTGCCCACTCGTGCCCGATCCGATGCCAGAGGGACCCGGCTTCACGGCGGTCGGCCTGCGGCCGCTCTCCGAAGGCGAGGGCACCGGCGCGTACTGCGTGAACGACGCGGGGACGATCGTGGGCGAGTCGGGTTCGCGTCCGGTCTGGTGGGACGGCGACGGCGCGCCCACTCCCCTCCCGGTCCTCGACGGCTGTTCCGGCGGCCGCGCGGTCAGCGTCAACGCCGCGGGGTTCGCCGTGGGCTCGCTCTACGTCGGCGAGCATCTCCGGCCGGTGTGCTGGCTGCCCGGCGGCGGGGTGCGCGCGCTCGAACTCCCCGACGGCGCGATCTCCGGCACGGCCTGCCGGGTGAACGCTCGCGGATCGGTGCTGGGCAACGTGATGTGGCCGGGCTACCGCTGGCGGGCGCTGCGCTGGGGACCCGGCGGCGAGGCGGTCGAACTCGGCGCCCTTCCCGGCGACGGCGAGACACAGGGGCACGACCTGAACGGACTGGACGAAGTCGTCGGTTCGGCCAAGAACGGCACGGGCACCCGGACGGCGGTGCGCTGGACGTCCGCCGGGAAGATCGGCAAACTGCCGCCGCCGCGCCGCGCGACGGCGTGTGGGATCACCGACTCCGGCGCCATTCTCGGCGACGGGGTGGTGTGGAACCGCGACGGCGGCACAGTCCTGCTGACCGGTGAACCGGAATTCGCCGCGGGACAGGTCGTCCGGATCAGCGGGCGGGGGGCCGCGATCGGCTGGGGCGTGACCCCGGACCGGCGGAGCACCTGCGCGCGCTGGGATCCCAGCGGACGTCCCACCGTGCTCCGGCCCTTGCCGTCGGACGACGCCAGCACGTGTTTCGACATCGACGACGCCGGGACGGTCGTCGGCGAATCCGCCGGGCAGGGCACGGTGCGCCCGGTCCGCTGGGACGCGGACGCGACACCGCTCCCGCTTCCGTCGCCTCGCGGGCTCACGGCGATCGTGGCCCAGCACATCAACGCCGGCGGCACCGTCATCACCGGCTACGGCTTCGCCGCGGACAGTTCCACTTATCGCGGGATCGCCTGGCACCGCTCGTGAAGGCGACGGCTCGTCACGCTGTCGCGAGGTCGATGGCGCGCCGCATCGCCTCGTCGAGCGGGGTCCCGAGCCGGAGGGACGTCAGTCCTGCGGCGAAGATCGCACCGGTGACCGCACCGACCATGGCCGCCGCGTCGATCTCGTCGAGCTCGCCGTCGCAGGCGCGACACAGGGCGCTCGAAAGCCGCTGCTGAGCGTCGAACGCGCGCTGCAGCATCGTCGCGCGCAACGACGGCACCGACGTGATCAGCTCCAGGCGGATCCGTTCCGGCTCACCCGCCGGATCACGGAGCCCGGCCCCCGCCTCGGCCAGCATCCGGAGCATCGCCCGCCGCAGAAGCCGGGCCGGCGGCTCGCCCGCCTCACGCGCCGTGAACACGTCCAGCCCCGTGTCCAGGATGCGCGAGCCGTCTTCGGTGAGGACGAGGTCCTCCTTCGTGGCGAAGTGATTGAAGAACGTCGCGGGTGACACCTCGGCGGCCCCGGCGATCTCGGCGGTGGTCGTCTTGTCGTAACCCTGCCGCTCGAAGAGCCGGTACGCGGTTTCGATCAACATCTTCCGAGTGCGCTGTTTCTTCCGCTCGCGCAAGCCCGCCGGTTCGGTCATGACGCCAGCATACTGGATGGACTCTAAAAGTAGAGCTACTCTAATTTTAGAGTCACTGAAAGGAGAGGCACCATGACCATCGACGCGTTCCTCGACCGGCTGGAGTACCGCGAGCCCGTCCGGCCCGATCCAGCCACCTTGCGGAACCTGCACCGCGCCTGGCGGCTGCGAGTCCCCTACGAGAATCTCGACGTCCAGCTCGGCAGGCCGATCCTGCTCACCCCGGACGCGTTGACCGACAAGTTCGCGCGCCGAGGCCGTGGCGGCCTCTGCTACGAAATGAACGGAGCGCTCGCGCTCTTGCTGAAGGCGGCCGGATTCGCGGTGACCATCGTGGAGGCCGCCGTCCTGCGCTCGACGCGTGGCGAAGGTCAATGGGGCAACCACATCGCCCTGCTGATCGACGTCGACGGCGAGTCCTGGCTCGCCGACACCGGGATCGGGGACGCGTTCCTCGAGCCGCTCCCCTTGCGGGAAGGCACGCACCGGCAAGGAGGACTGCCGTTCCGGATGGAACGTCTCGACGGCGGGACCTGGCGGATGCACCACCATCCCGGCGGCACGATCGACTCCTTCGACTTCCGCATCGCGCCCCGTGAGCTCGCCGAGTTCGCCGAACGCGCCGGGACCAGGTCACCGGACTCCGTGTTCGCGAAGGTGCTCGTGGCGCAACATCATCGCGACGGCCGCGAGCTCGCTCTTCGCGCGCGTACGGTCAAGCGCGGCGACGGAGACCGCCACACCCTGTCCTCTCTCGACGAATTCGCCGAGACCTTGCGGGAATTCCGGGTGCCGCTGGAGGACATCGGCGCCGGCGAGCTGGCCGCCCTGTGGGCCAGGACCGAGGAACAGCACGAGACCTGGCTGGCCGTTCAGGGATTGAACCCGCGCGTCCGGGGTATGCCCTGATCATGGAAGTCGACGCCGTCGTGGTCGGGTCGGGGCCGAACGGCCTGGTCGCGGCCAACCTGCTGGCCGACGCGGGCTGGGAGACGCTGGTCATCGAGGCGACGCCGAAGCCCGGCGGCGCGGTCCGCACCGAAGAACTCACCGCGCCGGGCTTCCGGAACGACGTCTACAGCGCCTTCTACCCGCTCGGAGCGGCGTCACGGGTGCTCACCGGGCTGGGCCTCGAGGATCATGGCCTGCGGTGGCGGCACGCACCGGCGGTGCTGGCGCATGTGCTGCCCGACGACCGGTACGTCCTGCAGTCCCGCGACCTCGAACGCACCGCGCGCTCCGTCGCGGAGTTCGACGAACGCGACGCGGACAACCTGCGGGCCGAACACGCGAGCTGGCAGCGCCTGCGCGAGCCGCTGCTGGACGCGATCGTGCGGCCCTTTCCGCCGGTGCGGCCGGGGGCACGGCTGCTCAAGACGCTCGGCACCGCGGAGTCGCTCCGGCTGGCGAGGATGCTGACGCTGACCGCCCGCGGCCTTGGCAAGGAGAAATTCGACGGTGAGGGCGCGCGGCTGCTGCTCGCGGGCAACGCCATGCACACCGACCTCGGTCCGGACCAGGCCGGCAGCGGCGTGTTCGGCTGGCTGCTGACCATGCTCGGCCAGGACGTCGGGTTCCCGGTCCCGGAAGGCGGGGCGGGGCGGCTGACCGACGCGCTGGTGAACCGCCTGACCGCCAAGGGTGGCGAGATCGTCTGCGGCACGCCGGTCACCGAAGTGACCCTCTCGGCCGGCCGGGCGGTGGGTGTCCGCGACGCGGACGGACGGCGGGTCCGCGCCCGCCGGGCCGTGCTCGCCGACGTCCCCGCTCCGGTGCTGTACCGGGACCTCGTCGGCGCCGAGCATCTGCCCGCGCGGCTGGTGTCGGATCTGGACCGGTTCGTCTGGGACGACGCCACGATCAAGGTGGACTGGGCGTTGTCCTCACCCATTCCTTGGAACGCGAGCGAAGTCGGGCAGGCGGGGACCGTCCACATCGGAGCTGACCTCGACGGGCTCGCCGGGATCGCGAACGATCTCGCCTGCGGGCGGGTGCCCAGTGATCCGTTCCTGCTGCTCGGGCAGATGACCACCGCCGACCCGACCCGTTCCCCCGCCGGTACCGAATCGGCCTGGGCCTACACCCATGTGCCGAGAGGCGAAACCTGGCCGGACTCCCGGTTGCGGCGCCACGCCGACCGGATGGAAGAGGTCATCGAGAAGCACGCGCCCGGTTTCCGCAGCCTGATCGCGGGCCGCGCCATCGCCGGACCCGCCCAGTTGCAGGAAGGGAATCACAGCCTGGTGGAAGGCTCGATCAACGCCGGGACCGCGGCGATCCAGCAGCAGCTCTTCTTCCGGCCCGTCCCCGGTCTCGGCCGGGCCGACACCCCGATCGACCGGCTCTTCCTGGCCTCCGCGTCGGCGCATCCCGGCGGGGCGGTGCACGGTGCGCCCGGCTCGAACGCCGCCAGGGCCGCCCTCGCCAGGGACGGCTGGGCCGGTTCCGTCTACCGGGCGACGGTGCGTGCCGCGCATCGCGCCGTCTATCGCTGATGAAGATCGTCGTGACCGGCGCGAGCGGGAACATCGGGACCGCCTTGCTCCGGAATCTGAGCGGAGAAGGCCACGACCTGATCGGAGTGGCACGCCACTGCCCCGATACGACCGTCGCGCCGTACTCGTCGGCCCGCTGGGTTCAGCAGGACATCGGCGCGAACGACGCCTGGGACGAGCTGACCGGGCTCTTCCGCGGCGCGGACGCGGTCGTGCACCTCGCCTGGGCGATCCATCCGCGCGCGGACGATCCGGCCATGCGCCGCACCAACATGGCGGGCAGCGCGAACGTCCTGCGCGCGGCCGCCGACGCCGGCGTGGAGCACATCGTCTGCGCGTCTTCGGTCGCCGCCTACACCCCGGCCGACCGCTGGCACGAGGTCGACGAGGACTGGCCCTGCGGCGGGCTCGCCGAAAGTGCCTACAGCGTGGGAAAAGCGGCCTTCGAGACGCAGTTGGACGAGTTCTGCCGTCGTTACCCGGACATCGGGGTGGCCAGGATCCGCCCATGCGGCGTCGTCCAGCCGGACGCGGCGGCCGAGTTCTCCGGCTGGCTGCTCAGCCCGCTGGCGCCGCCGTTGCCGCTCGGCGGCGATTGGCTCCCGGTGCCCTTGTGGCCGGGACTGCGGATGCAGGTGGTGCACGCCGACGATGTGGCGCGAGCGATCCGGGCGATCCTCGACCGGCGCGCGACCGGGGCGTTCAACCTCGCCGGTGAGCCGGTGCTGAAAAGCCGCGACCTCGCACGGCTGGCCGGCGGGATCAGGATCCCGGTACCACTGAAGCTGCTGACCTCGCTGGCTTGGCCGAGCTGGCGCCTGGGGCTGCAACCGCTGCATCCGTCCTGGTTGCGTCTGGCCGATCGAGCGTCCCTTGTGGACACTAGACGCGCGCGGGAGGAACTCGGCTGGCGGCCGCGGCACGATCCGGCGGCCACGATCACCGAACTCCTCGCCGCCATCCGCGCCGGGCGCCGCGGCGGCAGCCGCCCCCTCGACCCGCCGCGCGACCGGATCCGGCTCGGGCGGCCGAGCCACCAGGACCAATCGGCCGGCCAGTGAGGGACGGTGGCGTGTTGCGAAAGTGGCTTTCGCAACGGTGACTGAAGTGGTCGCCCGCTCCGACGCAGGCTCGATGCGCCCCCATAGCCTGGTCACACGTTGCGAAAGCCACTTTCGCAACGTTAGAAGTTGGGAAAGTGGCTTTCACAACACCGATCTCAGACCGCGGCACGCCCCTTGGCGAGATCCGCGAGACGTCGCAGGGATTCGCGGTTCCGCGGGACCAGGAAGAGCGCCTGCGCCGCCTCCGGCAGCACCCGGCCCGGCCCGCGGGTCGCGTGCTCGGACATCAGGACCTCCGTGGTCCCCGGCTCGGCTTCCCGCAGTTCCAGCCGGATCCGGGCGGTGCCGAACGGCCAGGCGCGCGCCTCGAGTTCCAGCAGGCGTGGCGGATCGGCGACGAGCACCTTGGTCACGTCGTCGAGCAGTACGGGCCAGGACCCGACGCGGTGATGGATCCGGGTTCCCCGCGCCGGCCAGCCCTCGTCCACGTCACGGATATGGGAGGCGCCCACCACCCAGGCCGCGTAGGTCCACCCATCGGCGAGCACCTCGAACACGCGCTCAGGAGAAGTGTCTACCGTCATCTTCACGTCGACCATGAACCATCCCGCCCTGCATCCGGCCAGCCTCGCCTAACCCGAGCCGGATACCCTGCGGCGGCAAGGGCAAACCCGGACGAGCTCAGCCCACCCGGTCCAGCACTGCCCGCGTGTACCCGCCGGTGTCGGCCGTGCCGCCGAGGTCGGCGGTGCGGACGCCGTCGGCCAGCGCGCCGAAGGCGGCGGCCAGAAGCGGGTGCCGATGGTGTTCGCGGTCTCCCTGTCGACCGTGTTCACGTCGATCTACTCCGACGTGGTCCTGGTGCTCACCGCGCCGCTCGCCCGGCGCGCCCTTCCCTCGGCCGAAGTCAACGCGGCCGTCGGCAAGGCGCTGGCGCTGGCCGGCCCCATCCTCGTGCTGTCCGGGCTTTCCGGCTCGGTCGCCGAAGTGATCGGCAAATCGGGCCTGCACATCGCGATGGGATCCATCTCGATCTCCGCGATCACCGCGGCGGGCATCCTCGCGCCGATCGCGGGCTCACTCGGCGTCCCGGTGGTGCTGGTCGCCCTCGCCGCCTGTTCCGGCGCGCTGTTCCTCCCTCACGTGAGCAGCAACTTCTTCTGGATGTCCCAGTCCCTGCTCGGCTGAGCACCCGGGGCACGTTCAAGACGCACACCGTCGCCATGTCACTGGCATCGGTGATCTCGCTCCCGATCGTGCTGGTGCTCGGCCTCGTCGTCTGACGGCACGAAGTCAGTCACGCCAACGGTTGTTGAGGAAGGCGTCGTCCTCGTCGTCGGCCGGTGCCGGGCGGGCGCGAGGAGCACGCCGGGGCGTGTCCCGTCCGGCGGGGACGGGAGGCGGCTCCGAGCCGAACGGAGCCGCCATGTCCACGGAGTCGTCTTCGAACGCCGACGTGTTGCCCGGCTGCGCGTGCGACCGGTCGGTGCTCCAACCGGACTTCGTCTTGCGCTGCCCCAATTCCCGCCGATGCTCGACGTACCGCTGGGCGGTCTGGACCTGTTTGGTCATGAACTCCTGCGAGCTGGCCTTGATCTCGTCGGCGCGCTGATCCCGCAGTGCCCGGCGCTCCGACTGCTCGCGGACGAGACCGTCCAGGGTCGCCCTCATGGCGGCGGTGTCCTCGGCGCTCATCTGTTCTCCCCTGCCCCGGCTCACCGCTTGCGGGTGACCGACTGATCCTCATCGTCCAGCAACGACCCGGTGATCCGGCCGGTGGGTTCGTTGATCCGGTCGAACACCTCGCCCTCGATCCGGTACGCGCGGTTGGTCCGTTCCTGGTCGCCGCCCTGGCCGCCCGCACCGCCGGCCCCCATGCCCATCGGGGGCATCGCGCCGCCGAACGACTGGCCCGTCGTGCCGCTCATCGGAGCGGACGGGGCACTCGCGGCCACGTGCTGCGGCTGCTGTGTCCCGCCACCGGTGTGCACGCCCTCGGTCAGCGGCTGGCCGGCCGCCGGGCTCGCGGATTCGAAGGGCATCGACGGTGCCGACGCACCTCCACCGCCGAAACCGCCGCCACCGGAACCTCCGACGTCGCCCCCGCGGATCCCGTCGGGGACTGTCCCGCCGCCACCCTCATGCGGGGTGGACGCCGGCTTGGAGTCGGGCTGCACCGTCCCGGTGACGGGAGTCGACGGATGCGACGCCTTGTCCGTGGCCGGTTTGTCCTCGCCGAGGGTGTACGTGGTCGGCTTGCCGGTGCCGTCGTCGACGGTGACGACCGTCGGCCCGGACGGACCGTCGGGTCGCTCGGCGGTGATCTTCACATCGCCGTCCTGGATGTGGATCTTGCCGTCCGGCCCCGGACGATGGACGCCGTCCTTGTCCGGCTTCCCGTCGTCCGAGCCGGGAGTGGAGCCCAGCTTGGAGTCGTCGCCGTCGCCGGTCCAGTCGAGCTTGAAGTCCTTGGCGGGCCCGGAGCCGTCCCCGATCTTGATCTCCATCTCGCCGTCTTTGTCCGGCTCGGTCATCTCGAAGGTCTTGTCGCCCTGCTTGACCTTGAGAGTCTCGCGCTCGCCGTCCTCGGCCTTGTCGCCGTCCTCACCGGGTTTGTCACCGGCCAGCTTGTCGCCGCCTTCACCGGGCAGCTCTTCGCCGAGCTTGTCCAAGGCTTCCGAAGCCTTCTTCTTCGCCTCGTCCGCGGACTTCTCGGCATCCTTCGAGTCGCTGTCCTTGGCATCGCCGTCGCCCATGCCGCCAGGGGCGTCACCCAGCTTGTCCAGCGCGTCGGAGGCCTGCTTCTTCGCTTCTTCAGTGGCCTTCTCGGCCGCGGCCTTGGCATCGGCCGCCGCGTCCGTGTTGCCACCGCCGCCGGGACCACCGCCGCCCGGACCGGAACCGCCGAGATCGCCACCGGTCGGACCGTCGCCGAGTTTGCCCAGCGCCTCGGAAGCCTGCTTCTTCGCGTTCTCGGCGGCGGCCGCCGCCTGCTTCTTCGCCTCTTCGGCGGCGGCCTTCTGCTCGTCGCCGTTCGACGGCGGCGGGACCGAGCCCGAAGGCGACGTCTGGTCCTTCTTCTCGTCCGGTCCACCGCCCGGACCGCCGCCGGGCGATCCTCCGCTCTCGGGGATGTTCACGTCCGGGACCGGCGGGGGCTTCTGCGCCGACGGGCCGGTGCCACCACCCGGACCGGAACCACCCGATCCGGGACCGCCGCCCATGCCACCCTCCGCACCGCCGCCCGGCCCACCACCGGTGCCGCCGGTGAAGTCCGGGCCCTTGCCCGAACCACCAGGCCCGCCACCGGTCTCACCGCCGGGTCCACCGGTCCCCGAACCACCGGGGCCACCGCCGGAACCACCCTGGCCACCGGTGAAGTCCGGCCCTTGGCCGCCGGGTCCGCCGCCAGTTCCGCCAGGCCCACCGCCCGTGCCACCGGGTCCGCCCGCACCGCCCGCGCCGCCCTTGTCGCCCGCGCCTTCGAACTCGTTCTTGACCTTGCCCATCACCTTGTCGAGTTCGTCGTAGGCCTGGTTGACGAAATCCTTGGTGTCCTTGCAGGACTTGACGAAGCCCTCGTAGATGATGGTCCACATCTCGGGGATGAACTGCCGCTGGATCCACTGCTTGGCGAGGTTCTGGCCCTGCTTCTTGAACTCGTCGTCGTCGCAGCAGCCGTCGTTGTTCAACTGCTGGACCAGGTTGGAGCCGAAGTTGACGTCCATCCAGCCCGCGATCGCGCCGAGGTCCTCCTTGCCGCTCTTCTCACCGGCGGCGATGGCGACGACCTTCTGCGCCATCGGGAAGTCCGCCTTGCCGACGATCTCCTTGTAGAGATCGATGACCGTGTCGGCCTTTCCCTTGCACAGCTTGAACACCGTCGCGCTGGTGTGCAGCGTCGCTTCGCTCGCGTTGTTCAGCGTCTGCGAGAGTTTCGTGGCCTTGGGGAGGATCTTCTCGTTGTAGTTGTCCGACGAGGCGTCCGCGGCCTTGCCGGTCCACGTCCCGTAGAGGGTGTTCAGCTGCGAACCGGTGTCGTCGATGGTCTTCTGGACGGTCTTCGAGCCGGTCTTGAAGTGGGCGGCGTCGTCGACGAAGTTCTTGAAGTTGATGCCGCGCTGCTCGTCGAACGGCTTCTTGATGTCCTTCTCGAAATCGAGCGCGCGGGTGGTGCCCCGGCAGTCTTCCGGGAGCTTCCCCAGCAGGGAGCCGAAGGTTTCGAAGACCTTGAGCGCCGGTGCGGCGGCGTCGAAGATCTCGTCCGACGTCTTGGTCCCCGCTCCCTCGGCGGTGGGTTCCTTGGTGTCGTCGAGTTTCTTGTTGCCCTCGTCGACGGCCTTCGTCTCCGCCTTCCGGTTGAAGCTGGCCTGATCGCCCGCGCCCTTCGCGCTGTTGTAGACCTTGTCGAGGTCGTCGTCGTAGGGCAGGAACGGAAGGGCGTTGTAGGACGCCGCGTACCTCTCGGCTTCCTTGCGCTTCTGCTTGATCTCCTCCGGCTCCTGGTCCGCCGTCCACGGCGGGGGCGCCGGATGCGTCCGCATCCACGAGCCGATGAGCTTGGTCTTCTGCTCGGCGGGAACGGCCGGGTCGTCGAGGACGGCCTTGACGTCGGTCCAGGTGGTCTTGGTCGCCACTAGCGCATCCCCGTCTTGGTGATCTTGTTCTTCTGCTCGTCCTCGTTGGTGCCGTACGCGGTGCCCGCGGTGCCGAGGTTCGTGCCGAACGAGCCGAGCGTGGTGCTGTACCCCTGGACCGAGGCCCACAACGCCGCCACCCCGTCGGTGTACTTCTTCGCGTGGTCGCCGTGCGCCTGGCCGAAACCGGCCGCGTTCACCGGAGTGCTCGACAGATCCGGATTGTCTTCGAGCAACTGCTCCGTCAGCTTTCCGATGTTCTTCGACGCCGATGAAAGCGCATCGGTCGCCGCGGTGAAGCCCCCGCTCATTCTTTTCAGCGCCTTTCGTCGGATCCGTCGGCTTTACCGCCGAGTGCCTCTTCGAGCACTTCGGCCACCGACCCGATGTCGGTGAACCGGTCCAGCTGGTCCAGATCGATCCTCACATCGTGGTAGATCTCCAGCGCCGACAGGAGTCTTATCCGTCCCTTGGAGTCGATACCCAGCTCTTCGAGCGGCGCGTCGGACTCGATTTCGGCGGGATCAAGCCGAAAAGTCTCACTGACGACCTTCACGACCTCCGCGCGGTGATCACCCACGGGGCCGACTATAACGCGCCCTCGCCGCGGCTCGCGCGACCTTGCCACTGGAAGTGCGCGGAAGGTCACCGGAGGGAACCAGACGGACAGATCGCAACGTCAGATCATGTTCCCGTGAAACGGCGCGCAATACCACTCTCGTCACTTCTTTGACATCCTCGTCGGCGTTCTTTGCCCATTCGGCTACCAACATCGCCCCTTCGCCCCTTTCGTCCGAGACACCGAATGCGGCGACGCGGTCGCGGCGGATCGCCGGATGCGCTTCACCCGCCACCGCTTCGATGTCCTGCGGGTGGAAATTGCGGCCGTCGATGACGATGAGGTCCTTGAGCCTGCCGGTGATGTAGAGGTCGCCGCGGTGGAAAACGCCGAGGTCACCCGTACGCAGCCAACCATCGACGCCGTCGAGTTCGCCCCCGAACGCGGCGGCGTCACCACGGCCCCAGTATCCCGACGCGACGTTCGGCCCGTGGATCCAGATCTCCCCGACGACACCGTCAGGCCGTGCCACGCCTTCGCCGACGATCCGGACCCGTTGGCCGAGCGGGCGCCCGACCGAGACGAGTTCCTGGCCGTCCGGCACCTCGATCGCCTGGCCCTGCGCCAGGGATTCCCTGTCGAATACCGCGCTGCGCGGCCCTTCCGCGCCCGCGCTCGCGACGTACACAGTGGCCTCGGCCAGACCGTAGGACGGACGGTGCGCTTCGGCGCGGAATCCTCGCGGCCCGAAGGTTTCCAGGAAGCGCGCGACCGTCCGCGGCCGGACCGGCTCGGCGCCGTTGAGCGCGACCCGGACGTCGGAGAGATCGAGGTCTTCCCCCGCTTCGTCGGCGGCTTCGACGGCCAGGTCGAACGCGAAGTTCGGCGCGGCGGTGAACACGGCCGGGTGATCGGCGAGCTGTCGCAGCCAGCGCACGGGGCGATGCACGAATTCGGCGGGCGACATGAACACCGATCGCGCTCCCGCGTGGACCGGCAGGCACAGCAGCTGGATCAGGCCCATGTCATGGAAGAACGGGATCCAGCCGGCGCAGGTCGTGCCCTCGTCGACGGCGTAGGCCCGGCTCGCCTGCCAGCAGGCGGCGGCCACCGCCCGATGCGGGATCACGGCACCGGCGGGCTCGCGGGTCGACCCGGACGTGTACTGCAGATACGCGGGGCTTTCCGGCGAGACGGGGAGCGGATCGATCCCCGGCCCGGAGAGTTCGTCCACCACGATCAGGTGATCCGGCTCGCCGGCTTCGCGCACTTTCGCGACGGCGGCCGAAGAAGTCAGCCAAACCCTTGCGCCGCAGTCCGCCAGCACCCCGGTGAGCCTGCCTCGCTGGGAAGCGCTGCCCGGCGCCATCAACGGGACGGCCACCAGCCCGGCGGCCAGCGCACCGAAGAAGGCCAGAGGGTAATTGAGGTCCTGGCCGGTGAGCACGGCGACGCGATCACCCGGCCGTGTGACCAGGCGCAGCGCGCCCGCGACCACTCGCACCCGGGCGGCGAACTCCGTCCAGGTGACCGTGCTGTCCACACCGGCACTGTGGTCCTGGTGCGTGAACAGGGGACGCGGGTCGGCCTCACGGGCGAACAGCCGCTCGACGATCGAGGTGCGCAGCACCTGCTCCGGCACATCCTCCGGCGACGCGGTCATGTCCCGCAACGTACTGGAACCGGCGCGAGAGCGCGCGGAGGGCCCATTCGATCGACTGTCCTAAGTAGACGACATTCGCTCTTGGGAATTCCGGACAGAAGACCGGACATTCCTCGCTCTTTCCCCGGCCGCGGCCCCACACTCGGCGGGCAGTGTGTTTCTTTCCCCCGGCCTTGGAGGAGTAACCATGCGTCGAAGAATCGCCCTGGCACTCGGCGGCGCCGCCGTCCTGACCGCGAGTCTCACTTCCGCCGCCCTCGCCCCGGTCGCGCAGGCGTCCCCCGGATTGCTCGCCGCGATGCAGCGGGACCTGGGACTCACCGCCGCGCAGGCCTCGACCCGGCTCACCCAGGAAATGACCGCCTCGCGGGTGCTGCCCGACGCGCAGCGGGCCGCCGGCGCGGCGTTCGGCGGCGCCTGGTTCGATCCGGCGCGAGGCACACTCGTCGTCGGCGTGACCGATCCTGCGGCGGCGTCCGCCGTCCGGGCGGCAGGCGCCGAACCCACCGCGGTCGCGGTCAGCGCGGCGCGGCTCGACGCGGCCAAGGCCGAAATCGACTCGTCGGCCAAGACCCGGCCCGCCCCCGCCGCCGTCAGCGGCTGGCGCGCCGATCCGCGCAGCGGCAGCGTCGTGGTCGCGCTGCGACCGGGCGCACACGGCTCCGACGTCGACGACTTCCTGGCCAGGGCAAGGAAATCCGGTCCGGTCACGGTGGTCACCGCGCCCAAGGCCGAGCCGTTCGCCGCCGGCACCGTCGGCGGCGACCCGTACTACATCAACGGGAACACCCGCTGCTCGATCGGGTTCAGCGTCCACGGCGGATTCGTCAGCGCCGGCCACTGCGGCGGCACCGGCAGTTCGGTCGTCGGCTGGGACGGCTCGGCGATGGGCAGCTTCGCTGGATCTTCCTTCCCCGGCAACGATTACGCGTTCATCCGGATCGGCAACGGCTGGTGGACCGCACCGGTCGTCCTCGGCTGGGGCACCGTGAGCGACGCGCTCGTCCGGGGTTCGTGGGTCGCGCCGGTCGGCACGTCGGTGTGCAGGTCCGGCTCGACTACGCACTGGCACTGCGGCACCGTCCTGGGGCACAACGAGACGGTCAACTACTCGCAGGGCGCCGTCCACCAGATGACCCGCACCAACGTCTGCGCCGAACCCGGCGACTCGGGCGGCTCCTTCATCACCGGTGACCAGGCGCAGGGAGTCACCTCCGGTGGCTGGGGCAACTGCGGTTCCGGCGGGGAGACCTGGTTTCAGCCGGTGAACGAGATCCTGCAGAACTACGGTCTGTCGCTCGTCACCGCCTGACGTAGGACGTGAAGGCCTCCTTCACTACCTTCAGGGTAGGTAGGGAGGCCTTCACGGACACGCGATCGGCCTACCGCCAGTGCCTCGGCGGGAGTTGCACCTCGACTCCCATGATCGTCGCGGCCGACCTGCGGCGAAGCCACCGACCCCGGGGCCTGACGCCGATCAAGTCACCGGTGAAGGCCTCGCGCTGCGCAAGTGTCACCGCGTGCCAGCGCATCTTGAACACCGGCCGGACCGGTGCGATGAACGGCCGGACCGGCTCGTGGGCGCGAGCGAACGCGGCCTCGAAGTCCCGGACGGGCACGTACCCCAGTTCCAGGTCGATCAGTGGCTCCGGTCCCCCGGCCCGATGACGGCATCGCGCGAGGATCCGCGCGAACTCGTCCACCGCGAGCCGCACGGCACCGGGCACCTGGTTCTGCCAGCGGCCGAGGAACGGCGCGTTGATCGCCCCCGCCGTCAGCTCGTCCGGCAGCACGATCACCGCCCGGACCGCGGTTCCGGCGAACTCCATGTGCAGCCGCGTCCACCTGCCGTCGGTGTCGAGGAAGAACCGCGGTGGCGGCATCCCGGCATCGACCTGCCGGATCCGCTCTTTCACCGCGACGAACGGTTCGGTGTCGACGGCGCGGCGGCCGTCCGGCAGCACGAACACGAATTCGAGCCGATGGCCGATGAGCTTCAACCCCGCCGGGAACAACGAGCCGAGACCGCCGATGAGCGCCGAGCCGGCGACGAGTGCGTGGTGACTGGACGCGACTCCGGTCATCGCCGGCTTCCCCCGTTCGTCTTCAGACCTGCAACTCCGTCTCGACGCGCTTGAGATAGTGCCGGGCCAGCGCGAGATTCGCCTGGTCCCGGTCCAGCACCAGGTACAGGAAGAGGGAACTCCTGGCGTTCACGGAATCCAGCAGCCGGATCAGATGGTATTGGCGGTGCAACGTGATGAGGATGTCCTCGATACTGTCGTTGAGCGACAGCGCGGACATGACCCGCATCTTCGATCTGACGACATCGGTGTTACCCGCCGCCGCGACCTCGAGATTGAGCCAATCACCTCCCCCACTGGTGCCGAGCGACATCCCGCTGTCGTAATCGACCAGCGCGACACCGACCGCTCCGGCGATCGACATGCATTCCTTGAGCGCGTTTTCGATGTTCATCCAACTCACTTTCCTGGTTTGCCGGCTAAGCGGCCAGTATCGAGCTGATCCTGTCGATGACGGGACGGCATTCGAAAAGAAGGCGGCCGACATTCAACCGCTTGTCCCCCATGATGACCATGAGTGCCATCCGGTCGATGGCGTAAACGGCCATGTAGCCGTCACTGCTGAACACGACGGTCTGCCGGAGGGTGCCCTTGCCCGTCACTTCGGCCGCCTGGCGCGCGATCCCGAGATTCGCGGCGGCGAGCGCGGAAACCTCCGCGGGGTCGATGTCCTTCGCCGCGTCGGCGACGATCGGTATTCCGTCGACAGCGGCTATCACCGTGTCGGTCACTCCGGCGACATTTTCCCGCAGGGTCCGCAATTCGGCGATCAGTGCGTCGAAATCCACTACCCGTACTCTCTTTTGAAAGGTTTTTCGACCGCGATGGACCGTACCACCGAAATCAGCGGTCACCTATGCGTCGGACAGCCCTTTTACAGGCATCACGCGATCGGCTCAAACACCTTCCGTGTACACACCAGGTCATGGGTTTCTTCGTACCGTCGACACCTGAAATCGGCGCGGTACGCGAATCGCCTACCGCCGTGGGAGGGCGAACAACCGGTCCAGCGCGGAGCGGCTTTCCTCGGTCATGGCGCGGTAGATCACCAGTCTCTGGTCCTGATCCTCGAGCGGCGTGAGCACCTCGTAGTCCAGTTCGACCACACCCGCCTCGGGATGCCGCATCACCTTGCGCCCGCGGCCGTTGACCTTGACGTCACGTTTCGCCCACAGCCGCGCGAATTCCTCGTCGGCGGTGAATTCGGTGATCAGCTCGGTCAGGGCCTGATCGTCCGGATGCGCGGCCCAGGCGGCGCGCAGATGGGCGATGCCTTCCCGCACGACACGTTCACGATCCGCGTAGAACTCGCGGATCTCGGGATGCTTGAGGCACAACCACATCGCGTTTCGCTGGGCAGGCGGCAAGGCGCCGAAATCCACCAGCAGTCTCGCCATTTCGTCGTTCCAGGCCAGGATGTCGTAGCGGTGGTTCAACACCATGACGGGCAGCGGCGACAGATCCGCGACCAGCCGGGCCAGCGGCGGAGCCGCGGTGGTGGCGAGCTTGTCGGCGTTGCGGGGACGCTGCCTGGCCAGATCGAAGAGGTAGGCGCGTTCGTCGGGAGCCAAGCGCAACGCCTTGGCGAGCGCCTCCACGACATCGGCCGAGGGCCGAAGCCCACGCGCCTGCTCCAGCCGCACGATGTAGTCGACGCTGACCGCCGCCAGCTCGGCGAGCTCTTCGCGGCGCAGCCCCGGGGTCCGCCGGGACCGGCGGCGTGACGGCAGGCCGAATTCCTCCGGGTCCAGGCGTTCACGCCGGGTCCTCAGGAATGCGGCCAGCTCCTGTGTCGTGTCCACGGTCGAGGTCGTCATGCCCCGTCCAACAGCCAGGGTGGGACCCGTGTTCCCAGGAAGAGTCCTCCCTTATCCCCACCTCGCGGCGATCGCAGACTCGGCTTCGACAACGGAACACGAGCACAGGAGGACCCGATGTCGCTCACCCTCGACACCTATCGGCTGTTGGGCCGGTCCGGGCTGCGGGTTTCCCCGCTGGCACTGGGCGCGGCGACCTTCGGCACGGACTGGGGCTGGGGAGCCGAGCAGGACGAGGCACGCAAGCTGTTCGACCGCTACATCGAACGCGGCGGCAACTTCATCGACACCGCCAACACCTACACGAACGGCAGCTCCGAGCGGCTGCTCGGCGAATTCGCCCGCGACCGTCGCGAAAGCCTCGTATTGGCGACGAAGTACACGACCCTGCGCCGCCCCGGCGATCCGAATTCCGGCGGCGGCCAGCGCAAGAGCCTGTTCGCGTCGGTGGAAGCCAGTCTGCGGCGACTGGGCACGGACTACATCGATCTGCTTTACCTGCACGTATGGGATTTCACGACGCCGGTCGAGGAGATCCTCCGCGGGATGGACGATCTGGTCCGGCAGGGCAAGGTCCTGTACGTCGGGATCTCCAACACCCCGGCCTGGGAGGTGTCGCGGATGCAGGCGATCGCCGACCTGCGCGGCTGGTCGCCACTGATCGCGCTGCAGATCGAGTACAACCTGATCGAGCGCACCGGGGAACGTGACCTGATCCCCATGGCCCGCGAGATGGGCCTGGGCGTGGTCCCGTGGTCGCCGCTGGCCGGCGGGGTGCTCACCGGGAAGTACAGCCGAGCCGACATGTCCGCGACGCCGTCCGAAGACGGCACCCGCAAGGACTTCAACCTCGCCTTGGGCACACTCACCGAGCGCAACTTCGCCATCGTGGACGTCGTGAAGGAGGTCGCCGCCGAACTCGGCCGCACCCCCGCCCAGATCGGGCTGGCATGGACCCTGCGGAACCCGGGTGTGACGGCTCCGATCATCGGCGCCCGCACCACCGGGCAGCTGGAGGACAACCTCGGCGCGCTGGATGTCGAGTTCACCGCCTCG
The DNA here is from genome assembly GCF_001620365.2 of Amycolatopsis keratiniphila subsp. keratiniphila. Classification (GTDB taxonomy): domain Bacteria; phylum Actinomycetota; class Actinomycetes; order Mycobacteriales; family Pseudonocardiaceae; genus Amycolatopsis; species Amycolatopsis keratiniphila. The sequence goes on along the minus strand of NZ_LQMT02000013.1, from coordinate 67,559 downwards.
CAGTTGGCTCGCCTCGATGAGGCCTCCGCGATCGAACTCGGCTACCCGCACGAGCTTCTCGCCAGGGAATCGATCCTCGCGCTGACCCGGGGCGACATGACGATCGAACCACGCCGCTGATCCTCGTCACGGTCAGTTGCGGATGATCCTCCGTTCCGTGGCGACGGCCACCGCACCGGCACGGCTGTCGACGCCGAGTTTGTCGTAGATGTGGACGAGGTGTGTCTTCACCGTGGCTTCGGAGATGAACAGGCGCGCGGCGATCTGCCGGTTGATCAACCCTTCCGCCACCAATTGCACGATCTCGGTCTCACGAGGGCTCAGCGCGGGTGCCGGGGCCCGCATGGCCCCGAAGAGCCGGGCCGCGACCTGCGGCGCCAGAGCGGTCTCTCCACGCGCGGCCGCGTGAATGCCCTTGAAGAGATCCTCGGGCGGCCCCGCCTTGAGCAGGTAGCCGGTGGCCCCGGCGGCCACCGCCCTGGTGATGTCCAGTTCGGCGTCGTAGGTGGTGAGCACCAGCACCTTCGGCGGATCCGGCAGGGCGGTCAGCCGTTCGGTGGCGCTCACGCCGTCCGGGCCATCGCCGAGCTGCAGGTCCATCAGCACGACGTCCGGCTTCCGGGCGGACGCGAACCGCACGGCCTCCTCGGCGCTCGCGCACTCGCCGATCACCTCGAAGCCGGGCTCGCCGGCCAGCAACGCGGCGATACCCGCCCGTACCACCGGATGGTCGTCGACGATCAGCACCTGGACGGTCATCGAACCTCCCTGATGGGCACCGCGACGGCGAGCGCGGTGCCCTCTCCCGGTGCGCTCTCGACGACCATCTCACCACCGAGTTCGGCGACCCGCTCACCGATCATCCGCAACCCGTTCCCCCGCAAGCCGCTCGCACGGGTCGAATCCGGGGCGAAGCCGACACCGTCGTCCCGGATGTCGAGGACGACCTTGTCGGCCAGATAGGTCAGCGTGACGGCGGCCTTCGTCGCCCTGGCGTGCTCGCTGACATTCGCCAACGCACTCTGCGCGACCCGGAGCAGACATGCCTCGACCTCGGGCTCCAGGGGATGCGGATCCCCGCTGATCTCGAAGCGCACCGGGTGCGTGACGGCGAACCCGACCTGCTCGGCGAGCGCCCGCAGGGTCTCGTCGAGGTCGGTGCTCTCCAGCCGCGGCGATCCGAGGCCTTTGACGAACCGGCGCGCTTCGTCGAGGTTGTCCCCCGCCGCTTCGACGGCACGGGACACGTGGGCCTTGGCCAGTTCCGGATCCGTTTCCCACGACCGCTGCGCCGCTTGCAGCAGTATCCGCAGACTGGAAAGCCCCTGCGCGAGGACGTCGTGGATCTCTCGTGCCAATCGCTCCCGTTCCTCCACCATTCCGGCCACTCGCTGGCTCTCGGCGAGGTCGATCCTGGTGCGCAGGAGCTCCCCGACGGTCTGGCCCAGTTCGAGCCGGTCCCGGTCGAGTTGCAGGAACGTCATCGTGGCCATCAGCGCGACCGCGATGGGCGCGAGCACGATGCTCGGATCGAATCCGTCCGCGATCCTCAGCTGGGCGAGGATGGTCGCGACGGTGAGGAGCACGACCACCGCGATCATCATCCGCGGGCGCAGCATCTGCAGGCAGACGAAGAACAAGGGCACGGCGCACCAAGCGAAACTCGGCGCGGCCACCACCAGCGCCAGCCAGACCGCGATCACCGCCGTCAGCCACACCGGACGCCACCGGTCGAGCGCCTCCCAGCTCAGCACACCCGCCACGTAGACCAGCGCGAGCGCGCCGGTGAGCACGAGGATCAGCGGGGTGGCACCGCTCAATCCGTGCCCCGCGACGAACCGGGCCACGGACGCGGCGAGCAGCAGGAAGAACCCGGCGTGCATCGCGGCGTTCAGCCCGGTGGTCTCGCCCAGATGCGGTTTCATTCCGGCCCTCCCTTCCTCGCCGATGATCGTATGCGGGGAGGCGGGGTGCTCCGCATCAATCGTTCGGTTGATGCCCGCACCGACCGCTCGGCGCCCGATCGATATCCGCTCGCCCGATTCGCCGCGGCCCGCCAGGCGGGAAAGTCGAGGGAGAACGAAACACCCCCTCACCGCAAAGGAAATCCGATGAACGCCAAGCTTCCCCGCACTCGTCTCGTCCTGGGCATGACGGCCGGCCTCGCGACCGTCGCGCTGGCCACCGGCGTGGGCGCGGCGCAGGCACAGCAGGACCGCAAACCGCAGCAGCCCGCCGCAGCGCAGGCCGTCGTGCAGACCAGCGTGCTCGGCGTCGACGCCGCGACCCGTGCCGCGCAGGCCGCGCTGGACGCCGCAGAGAAGGAGGGCCAGCGGATCACCGTCGCCGTGATCGACCGGTCGGGAGACGTCCGCGTCCTGCTCAAGGGCGATGGCGCCGGGCCGCAGACCGAAGAGTCCGCCAAGCGGAAAGCCTTCACCGCGGTCTCCTTCGGGCAGCCGACCTCCGCGCTGGCCAAGAACGCCCAGAGCGACGGTCCGACCATCCGCGACATCCCGGGCACGCTCTTCCTCGGCGGCGGTGTGCCGGTCGCCGCGAACGGCGGCCCGATCGCCGGGATCGGCGTCGGCGGCGCGCCCAGCGGCGACCTCGACGAGAAGTTCGCCACCGCCGGCCTGCGCGCCATCGGGGAACTTCGCTGATGATCGGTGAGCGGGCGATCGTGGCTCTGCTCGCCGCCCTCGTGCTCGGTGCCTGCTCCCCGCAGGCACCGAGCGCACCACCCCCGACGGCACAGGGCACCCCTACCACGCCACCCGCTTCGTCCCAGCCGCCCCGACAAGGAGTCCCCGTGAGCCAACTCTTCGAAGCCGACCCGAACCGGGTCCGGCAGGCCATCGAAGCCGGCGCCGACCTGGAGACCCGTGACGATCGCGGCCGGACCCCGCTGCTCGTCGCCGTCACCGAAGACCGGCTCGAGGTGGCCGAGATCCTCGTCAAGGCGGGCGCCGACCCGAACGCGCTCGACGGGCGGCACGACACACCGTGGCTGGTCACCGGGGTCACCGGCAGTGTCCCGATGGCGAAGCTGCTGCTCCAGGCCAAGCCGGACCTGACCATCACCAACCGGTACGGCGGCGTCTCGCTGATCCCCGCCTCCGAACGCGGGCACGCCGAGTACGTGCGGCTGGTGGCCGGCAGTGGGATCGACGTCGACCACGTGAACGACCTCGGCTGGACCGCGCTGCTGGAGGCGGTCGTCCTCGGCGACGGCGGGCCGCGTCACCAGGAAGTGGTCCGCGCCCTCGTCGCCGCGGGCGCCGACGTGAACCTCGCCGACAAGCAGGGCGTCACTCCCCTCGCCCACGCCCGGGCCAAGGGACAGACGGCCGTCGCCCGGATCCTCGGCGAAGCCGGGGCGCACTGACTCCGGAGGGACAGTCCGCGAACAAGGCCCTGACCTCGTCATTATTTTCTGTTATGCCAATTGACACAAGGCCCCAGGGCTGGCTACGGTTCGGCCGTGGAGCAGGCACGAGGACGGGGCAGGCCGCGCAAGGACCCAGCGGCACTGGCCCGATGGACGCCTCCTGAAGGGTGGTCACGGCTGGTCGCGTGGATCTCCCCTGAGGAAAAGAAGGCGCTGAAGCACGTGGCCGTCGAAGCCGACGTTTCCGTGGCGGAGCTGATACGGGCGCTCGCCGGCGGGCTGACCGCCGGTGTCGTCAGTGCAGAGGAACTCATCGGGCACGTCGTGAAAGGCAAGACAGTCATGGAGAAGATCCCCACGCTTTTCGAGCGAGACGAGCGCTTCCACGTCGTCGACAGGCCACGTGCCGAGTGCGCCTGGGTATTCGACGGCGCCGGGGTGGGAACCGAGAAACTCGACGGCACCAACGTCCGGCTGACCGTGCGCTCGGGACAGCTGGTCCGGGTCGAGCGGCGCCGCAACCCGAGCAAGGCGCAGAAGCAGCAGGGCATCGTGGACGGCTGGTACGTGGACACCGACAGCGAATCCGCCGACGACAAGTGGATCCTCGCGGCGGCGGGGAACACCGATGTGTCCGGGTGGCCCGATGGGGAGCATCCGAGCGAGGCGCTCGGCCCTCGTATCCAAGGCAATCCCCTCGGTCTGGAAGAGCACCGGTGCGTCCCGTTCGATCTCCAGGCGCCGTCGTTGCCCGAGGTACCGCGCAGCTACCACGAACTGCGGGACTTCCTCGAAACGCTGGACAGCCGGTTCTCGCCCGGGCACGTGGCGGAGGGCGTCGTCTTCCACCATCCAGACGGACGCCGGGCCAAGATCAAGCGCAAGGACTTCCCCGCGCGGTGACGGCCTAGCCCACCGGCGCCGGAGGTGACCTCACATCCGGCGCCGGTGTCTCGTCGTACCCGGGACACCACACGCGACCAGGGGGCGGAACCCATGAACGAACCAACGCTCGACCCGGGACTCAAGGCGATCGTGAGTGAGCGGCGTCAGCTGATCGGGCTCGCGTATCGCCTGATCGGTTCCCTTTCCGAGGCCGAGGACGTGGTGCAGGAGACCTACACCCGTTGGTACGCCTTGTCCCCCGCGCAGCGGGAAGCGATCGAGTCCCCGGGAGCCTGGCTGACGACGGTCGCCAGCCGGATCTGCCTGGACCTCCTCGGGTCGGCACGCGCGCGGAGGGAACGCTACGTCGGCGAGTGGCTTCCCGAGCCGCTGCCGGGACACGTCGAGTGGGCGACGGGGCGGCCGCCCGCCGTCGACCCGGCCGATCGGATCACTCTCGACGAGTCGATCAACATGGCGTTCCTCGTCGTGCTCGAGTCGCTGACCCCGGCCGAGCGGGTCGCGTTCGTCCTGCACGACGTGTTCCGTTACGCCTTCGCCGAGGTCGCGGAGATCGTCGGCCGCAGCCCGGCCGCCTGCCGCCAGCTGGCGTCCTCGGCACGCCGCCGTATCCGTGCGACGCGCGTCGCGCCTGCCCCGGTCGCCACGCAGGCCGATCTCGTCAGGGAATTCAAGAAAGCTTGGGAGGCCAAGGACATCCAAGCCCTCATCGGTCTGCTCGATCCCGACGTGAAGGCGGCCAGCGACGGCGGTGGCGTCGTCAGGGCGGCGCTGCATCCGTTCGAAGGGAGCGACGAAGTCGCTTCCTATCTCATCACGTTGGCGCAGTGGACGTCCGGACTCGATCTGGTGGAGCGGGACGTCAACGGTCTGCCCGGCCTCGTGCTCGAACAGGCAGGACAGACCGTCGCCGTCTTCGCGTTCCACGTCTCCGGAGACCGCATCCAGCACATCTGGGGGATGCGGAATCCGGAGAAGCTCCGTCCCTGGTCCGGAGCCTGACCGCTACGCCGCGAGGGCGCCGAGTTGCCGCAGCTGGGTGAGCACGTCCACCACACCCCAGATCTCGGCGACCCGCCCTCCGGCGAAGCGGAGGATGAAGATCTCGTTGTAGGAAACCGTCTTCCCGGTGGCGGGCAGTCCTCGGTACTCGCCTTGGTGGGTACCGGTGACGACGTTCCGGCAGACGATCCTGTCCCCGTCGGCGAGCACGTCCTCGGCCGTGACCCGCACGTCGGGGAACGCACGGAGCAGCACCGTCCACACTTGTTTCAGTGCCTGCGCCCCGGTCGTCTCCATCGGCACCGGTGCGTGGAACACCACGTCCGGCGCGACGACCTCGTCGATCGTCTTCTCGATGAGGGCCAAGTCGCCGGTGTTGGTCGCCTCGTGGAAGCGGCTGAACGCCGCCCGGTTGCGTGCCGTCTCGGTGACGGTCATGCGAACTGCCCCGCCCGGTAGTCGCCACCGGGGTTCTGGACGATGGCGTTCACCCGGTTGAAGGCGTTGATCAGCGAGATCACCCCCACCAGCGCGGCGAGCTGGTCCTCGTCGAAATGCTTGGCGGCGTTCGCCCACGCCTCATCGGTGACTACGCCGCCGTCGGCCATACGGCAGGCCTGCTCGGTCACCTCCAGCGCGGCACGCTCGGCCTCACTGAAGACGGACGCCTCACGCCAGACGGCGACCAGGTTGATCCGCACGTCCGTTTCGCCCGCGGCGGCGGCTTCCTTGGTGTGGATGTCCAGGCATACCGCGCAGCCGTTGATCTGGCTCGCGCGCATCCGGACCAGCTCCTGGATCGTGAGCGGCAGGGGCGAGTCGGCCAGCCCCCTTCCTGCCGAGATCAGGGGCCTCATGAATTTTCCGCCGACCGGGTTGGCGAAGTAGTCGAGCCGCGCGTTCATCGCGTTCTCCTTGCGGTAGTGGATGTTTCTGCCCTACCGACGACGCGGCCGCGTGAAATGTGAGGTGTGGCCCGTCACACCCGCGCGGATTCCGCCGGTATCCGCGCGGCCACGCGCTCGACCTTTCCGACCAGGAAGACGTAGGACAGGATCCCGGCGACCGTGATCACGGTCATGTAGGCGAAACCGGGCGCGAAACTGTCGTCGGTGACGATCAGGCCGATGACGATCGGCGTGGCGATCGACGACAGGTTCCCGATGAAGTTGAACATCCCGCCGGTCAGCCCGAGCAACCGCCGCGGCGCCAGCGCGGAGACCAGCGACCAGGTGATCGAGGCGAGCCCGTTGCCGAAGAAGGCGATGGACAGGATCACGATGACCATCGCGGTCGAGTCGGTGAACCCGGCCATGACCATCACGGTGCTCAGCAGCAGCCCGGCGATGATCGGGCCCTTCCGCGCCACCCCGAGCGAAGCGCCGCGCCGCACCAGGAAGTCCGACAGGACACCGGAAACCAGCACACCGACCAAAGCCGCGATGAACGGGAGCGACGCCAGGAAGCCGGACTTGATGTAGTCCATTTCCCGGTATTCGACGAGATACGTCGGGAACCAGGTGAGGAAGAACCAGAGCGTGGACGTCAGGCAGAACTGTCCGAAGTAGATCCCCCACAGCTTCCGGCTGCCCAGCACGGTCGCCAGATCCGCACGCGTAATCCGCGCCCGCTCCGGTCGTTCGCGCGGCAGGTCCACCAGGCCGCCGCCGGAGCTGATCAGCTCCACCTCGGCCTCGTTGGCCCGCGAGTCACGCGGTTCGCGGTACTTCGCGTACCAGAGCACGGCCCAGAGGATGCCGACCAGACCGGTGGCGATGAACACCCAGTGCCACGAAAGCACGGTCTGCAACCAGGACAGCACGGGCGTCAGGAGGGCGAGGCCGATGAACTGGCCCGAGGTGTAGAAGCCGATCGCCGTGGCGCGTTCGCGTTCCGGGAACCAGACGGTCGCGATCTTGCTGTTGATCGGATAGGCGGGCGCCTCGAAGACGCCGACCATCAGCCGCAACGCGATCAGCGCCACGAACCCGCCGATGATCCCCATGAAGAACGTCGCGAGCGACCACAGGATCAGGCAGGCCGGATAGAGCAGCCGCGGCGGGATCTTGTCGACGAGCCAGCCGCCGGGCAGTTGCAGCGCGGCGTAGGTCCAGCCGAAGGCCGACAGGAGGATGCCCTGTTCCGCTTTGGACAGATCGAGTTCGCCTGCGATTGCGGGCATCGCGATCGACAGGTTCGACCGGTCGAGATAGTTGATGACGACGGTGATGAACAGCATCACCGCGATGAGCACCCGGAACCTGGTGGGACGCACGGCAGTGGTCATCACGCTCACCATTCCGCGAAGGAGCCGTCGGCGTGCCGCCACACCGGATTCCGCCAGCGATGGCCCTCGGCCGCCCGTTCGGCGACGTACTCCTCGTTGATCTCGATGCCCAGCCCCGGCCCGCGGGGGATGACGACCTGTCCCCCGTCGTAGGCGAACACCGACGGATCCGCCAGGTAGTCGAGGAGGTCGTTGCTCGTGTTGTAGTGGATGCCGAGGCTCTGCTCCTGGATCGTCGCGTTGTAGCAGCCCGCGTCGATCTGCAGGCAGGCCGCCAGCGCGATCGGGCCGAGCGGGCAGTGCAGCGCCAGGCCGACGTCGTACGCCTCGGCCATGTGCGCGATCTTGCGTGCCTCGGTGATGCCGCCGCAGTGCGACGGGTCCGGCTGGATGATGTCGACGGCGCCCGACGCCAGCACGGTCTTGAAATCCCACCGCGAGAACAGCCGCTCGCCGAGCGCGATCGGGATCGGCGAGTTGCGGAGGACGTCGGCGAATCCGTCGACGTGCTCGGAAAGCACCGGTTCCTCGACGAACATCAGCCGGTAAGGCTCCAGTTCGCGCAGCAGGACCTTGGCCATCGGCTTGTGCACGCGGCCGTGGAAGTCAACCCCGATACCGATGTTCGGTCCCACCGCCCGGCGCACCGCGTCCACATTGGCCACGCAGCGGTCGACCTTGTCCCAGGTGTCCAGATAGGACAGTTCCTCGGTCCCGTTCATCTTCACCGCGCTGAACCCGCGGTCCACCACCTCGCGGGCGGCGCGGGCGGTCTCGGCCGGACGGTCGCCGCCGATCCACGAGTACACCTTGATCGCCTCGCGCACCCGGCCGCCGAGCAGTTCGTGCACGGGGACGCCGAGCGCCTTGCCCTTGATGTCCCACAGGGCCTGGTCGATCCCGGCCAGTGCGCTCATGTGGAGACCGCCGCCCCGATAGAACCCGCCGCGGTACAGCACGGTCCACAGATCCTCGATCTGCGAGGGGTCTTTGCCGATCAGGTAGTCGGAGAGCTCCTCGACGGTCGCGGCCACCGAAGCGGCCCGGCCCTCGAGGACCGGTTCGCCCCAGCCGGTGACACCCTCGTCCGTTTCGATCTTCAGGAACGACCAGCGCGGCGGCACCTGATATGTCGTCATTGACACGATCTTCATGGTTCTTTTTCCTATTCCTGGTGCCAGATCTCGGAAAGTGCGCGGGCACGGACGCCGACCGCGTCGGCGGTGTCACCCGGCCGGTAGAGGCAGGAACCCAGCCCCGCCCCGGCCGCCCCGGCGGCGGCCCAGGCCGCCAGGTTCGTTTCGTCGACCCCGCCGACCGGCAGCAGTCCGGCTTCGCGCGGCAGCACGGCGCGCCACGCCTTCATGCCCCCGATCCCGACCGCGTCGGCGGGGAACAGCTTGAGATATCGGGCGCCCGCGGCCAGCGCGGTGAACGCCTCGGTCGGTGTGGCGACCCCGGGGTACGGCGTCATCCCCTCGGCCACGGCGGCGGAGATCACTGCGGGATCGGTGTTGGGCGCCACGATCAGCCGCGCCCCGGCCGCCTTCGCCCGGCCGACGTCTTCGGTGGTGAGCACGGTGCCCGCGCCGATCTCGCACCGGTCCCCGAACGCGTCGGCGAGCAGGCGGACGCTCGCGAACGGTTCCGGCGAGTTCAGTGGCACCTCGATGGCGGGGAATCCGGCGTCGACGAGCGCCCGGCCGACGCCGACGACCTCGGCCGGGGTCACCCCGCGCAGGATCGCGATCAATCCGGTCACGGTTTCAGTGTCCTTTCGAGACGGTCTTCGAGCAGTCCGGCGGCCGTCGCGATCCGCCACAGCCCTCGGGCGGTGACCTCTTCGGACAGCACGGTGGCCTCCACTCCCCTGTCGGCGAGGGCGGTGGCGTAGCGACGGCAGAGTTCGTCCGCGCCGCACAGCACCACGCGGGTGTCGTTGTCACGCAACAGATGCGAGACCTCGTCGGCGATCAGGACACCGGAGAGGTAGTCGGGCAGCGACGCCGGTTTTAGGACGCCGTCGAGCACGAGCGGGCGGGCACCGAACGCCTCCGTGGCGAGCCCGCGCGAACGCCGTCCCGCGGCCAGTCCCCGGGAGAAGGCCTCGTCGTCGGCGACCGGATCGGCGGCCGTGCGGGCGAGGATGCCGTGTGTGATCAGCAATCCGTACAGTTCGCCGGTCATCGCGGTGGTGAAGCCGGTGACGATCCCGTCCTCGACGCGGACCCATTTGCTGTGCGTGCCGGGGAGTACCACGGTGAGCGGTCCGCCGGGACCGCCGAGCGTTTCGAGTACGCCGACCAACTGGGTTTCCTCGCCGCGGATCACGTCGCCGGGGTGCGCACCGGACGGGATCCGCAGTCCCGGCACGAGATGGAGCACGCCGCCGCGGTGGGACACCGGGACGAGGGACGGGAAGTCGAGGCTCGCCGGGACGGTGCGGTAGCCGGAGTCGGCCCAGCCCTGCGCGCTGCCCACCATGCCGGCGGCGAGGGCGGGCAGCCCGGGGACTTCCGTGAGCCAGTCTCCGCAGGTCTTCCGGAAGGCGGACTCGTAGGCGGCCTCCCTGGCTCGCGGGTCATCGAGGTCCACGTCCTCGGTCGTGGTCAGCAGTCCACGCCCGGCGCTGCGGGCGGCCAGGATCCCGCCGTCCGCGCCGAGCAGCCAGGCACGCTGACCGGAGGTTCCCCAGTCGAGCGCGATCAAGGCGGGTTCGGTGTCGGTCACGAGCGACATCGTGCGGTCGCGTTCCCGATAATGCGATCGCCGTCCCTATATGTAGGATTCCGGTATGTCCGACACGGCACCGCCCGGCACCCAGACCCTCGCCCGCGGCCTCGCGCTGATCCGCGCGGTCGCCGGCGGCGAGACCGACCTCCGCGGGCTGGTCGAGGACACCGGGCTGGGCCGCAGCACCGCGCACCGGCTGGTCCAGCTGCTGGTCAGCGAGGGATACCTGCGCAGTGGACGGGACGGTTACGCGCTCGGGCCCACCTTGATCGAGCTGGGTTTCCAGGCACTGCACGGCAGTCCGCTGCCGGTGGTCGCCCGGCCGGTGCTGGAGGAGCTGGCGGAGCAGTTGCGCGACACGGTGCATCTGGCCGTCCGCGACGGGGATTCGGTGCTGTACCTGGACAAGCTGCCCGGCTCACGGGGTGCGGAGATGCGCTCGCGGATCGGGCACCGGATGCCGTTGACCCGCACCGGTGTCGGTATGGCGCTGCTGCTGGACTCCGCGCCGGAATGGCGGGACCTCTACCTGGCCGAGACACCCGTGGAACCCGGCAGGGTGCGCCCGGAGGACGTCGACGCGTTCCTGGCGCGCATGCGCGAGTACGCGGAGTCCGGGGTGGCGATGGACCTGGAGGACAACGAACCGGGGATCCGCTGTGTCGCGGCGCCGATCCGGGACGCCACCGGCGCGATCGCCGGGGCCATCAGCGTTTCGGCGACCCGGCCGTACATGCCCGCCGCCCGGATGCGCGGCCTGAACCGCGTCGTCGGCCGCGCGGCCCGGCAGGTCTCGGCAGGCCTCGGCCACCGCGAGCCCTGAGCCGTCGGCGCGTCAGATCCCCAACGCTCCGACGAGCAAGGCGCTGACGGCGTCACGGTTGGCGGGGACGTCCTCCCAGCGCAACCTCCGTCCCGCTTCGACCACCACCCCGAAACCGGCGTGCACGAGCACCCTCGCCTGACGTTGGTCGAGTTCCGGCCGCGCCGACCGCAAATGCCGTTCCCAGACGGCGATGTGCTCGCGCTGCGCGCCGACCAAAGGACGCTGCAGGGCCGCGGGCAGACCCGCGAGTTCGGCGTTGGCGACGCTGGTGAGCGCGGTGTGCTCGAAGCTGTAGGCCACGTAGGTCCGCGCCAGCGCGAGCAGCGCCTCGCTCGGGCCGTCGACGTCGCGAAGGTTCTGCTCCACCGCCTGGGCCAGGATTCCCGCGGCCTGCAGACAGGCGGCGGCGAGAATGTCGGCCTTGCCGGGGAAATACCGGTAGAGCGCGGACGGCACCAGCCCGACGGCTTCGGCGATCCGGCCGTTCGTGACGTTGGCGAATCCGTCCCGTTCGAACAGCGGGATGGCCGCCTCGATGATCTCCGAACGCCGGGTGCGGGGCTCCGTGCCGGACGGCAGCTCGACGGCGTGCGTGCCAGGGACGCCCGTCGTCGGATCGGTCGCGGCCACGCGCAGAGCGGACTCGACCAGTACCTCTTCGACCCGGCGCTGGGCGATCGAGGTGCGGTGCATCGTGATCGACCCGATCACGCCGAGGGCGGCCACCGCCCGCAAGCCCTCGTCGGGAAGCGGGTACTCGCGCCGCACCGCCTCGGCCACCCGGTCCACGACCTGCCCGAACTTCAGCGCGAGCGACTGCCGGTCCGCACGTTCGAGGTACCGGGATTCCCAGCGGTACAGGCCACTCGACGCGCGATGGACGACCGTCCCCTGCGTGACGGCGGCGAGCACGTCCGCCAGCGGGGCGCCGGGCGCCACCTCGTCGAGCGTGGCGACGAGCCGATCGGCCATGACGTTCGCACACGCGGCGAACAACGCGTACTTGTTCGGGAAGTGCCGGTACAGGGCCGCCGCGGTGATTCCCACGTCGGCGGCGATCTCCTCCATCGACGCCGCGTGGTAGCCGTGCTCGCTGAAGATCCGCCCGGCCGCGTCGACGATCTGCTGCTTGCGGTTGCGCGGCCGGGTGGCCGCGCGCGGGGACAGGACCATGCGGGAAGTCAACCACGAACCGGATCACCACCAGGGGGAACGGAGTGCACGGTCGGCGTCGCGATGTGATTTTCGATTAACTTATCGCTTCTCAACCGGCCACTTGGCAGGCATACTGGCCTCGCGACCAGTCCCGCTCCGACACTGAGGATGGCCATGTCGACCGCTTCGGCTCCCGCCTCGTCCTTCCGGCACCACTGGATGGCGCACGCGGCCACGCACGCGATGATGCGACCGGGCAAGCCCGCGCTGCGGTACCTCGGCGAGACGACCACCTGGGCGGACCTGTCGCGACGGTCGTTGAGCCTGGCCGCCGGCCTCGCCGCCCGCGGTGTGACCGAAGGCGATCGCGTGGCGACGCTGACCTTGAACCACCCGTGGTTCGTGGAGACCGTGTTCGCGGCGAACAGCCTGGGCGCCATGGCCGTCCCGCTCAGTTTCCGGCTCGCGCCGGCGGAGCTCGACCACATCCTGGCCGACTGCACGCCGTCCGCCGTCGTCGTCGACGCGCGGTTGCTCCCCCTGCTCGACGCCGCGCCGAACGCCGCTTCGATTCCGACGGTGCTCGTCATCGGCGAGCCGGACGACGCCGACGGCCGCACGGAGTACGAGGAATTCCTGACCGCGCGCGAACCGCTGGAACTGCCCGACGTCAGCGAGGAATCGACGGCGCTGATCATGTACACCTCGGGCACCACCGGCACACCGAAAGGGGTGATGCTGTCCCATCAGAACCTGCAGATGCAGGCGCTCACCTGCATCCGGGCGATGAAGATCTTCGACGACACCGACGTCGCCTTCCTGACCGCGCCCTTCTTCCACATCGCCGGACTGGGTTCGATCGTGGCGAACTTCCTGGTCGGCGGGGTGGTCGTGATCCACCCGCTGGGCGCCTTCGATCCGCGCGCGGTGCTCGACGCCTACGAGCGCGAGGGCGCCACCGTGGTGTTCAACGTCCCCCAGCAATGGGATCTGATCTGCGCCCAGCCGGACATCGCCGAACGGGAGCTGAAACTGCGGATCATCAGCTGGGGCGCGGCTCCCGCGTCGAAGGCGACGCTGCTCGCCATGGCCGAGAAGTTCCCCGCCGCCCTGAACGTGGCCGTGTTCGGCCAGACCGAGACCTCACCGATCACCTGCGTGCTCAGCGGCGAGGACTCGATGCGCAAACTCGGCTCGGTCGGCAAACCGATCCCGACCCTCCAATACCGCGTCGTGGACGACGAAATGAACGACGTCGCGCCGGGCGAAGTGGGCGAGATCGTCTACCGCGGCCCCATGGTGACCAAGGGCTACTGGCGGAAACCGCGCGAGACCGCGGAAGCCTTCGCCGGCGGCTGGTTCCATTCCGGCGATCTGGTCTCACAGGACGAAGACGGTTTCATCTGGGTGGTCGACCGCAAAAAGGACATGATCATCAGCGGCGGCGAGAACATCTACTGCGCCGAACTGGAGAACGCGATTTCCGCGCATCCGTCGGTGCGGGAGGTCGCCGTGATCGGACGGCCCGACGAACGCTGGGGGCAGGTGCCGGTCGCCTTCATCGCCGCGACGGATACCGAACCGTCCTTGGCCGAACTGGTCGAATTCCTCGACGGCAGGCTCGCGTCGTTCAAATTGCCCAAGGATCTCGTGGTGCTTCCCGAACTCCCGCGCAACGCGGGCGGGAAAGTGGTCAAGGGTGCGCTTCGCGACCTGGACGGAAAAACGATCGAATCACTCATCGGAACCTACCAAGGAAGTTAGGTAAGTAAATGAGCGATCTCAGCAGGAGGAATGTCCTGTCCCTCGGCGTCGCGCTGGGCCTGGTGGGCGCGGCGAGCGTCGCCCCCGCCTGGGGCGCGACTCAGACCGGTTCCGCGGCCGACCCCTGGTGGGTCTGGGACGACGAGATCGACCGCATCATGGCGGGGATCCTCGAAGCGGGCCAGGTGCCCGCGGTCAACACCGCGATGCGGTCATGGGTGGACAACAACGACCCGCTCCCCGGCGGACTGCCCGCCGATCTGGCTGGCTACCTCCAGCGCGTCAACCGGTTGCCGTCCTGGGCCGACCCCGCGAAACTGCGCCGCGCGGCCGATTTCAACCGGCGCAAGGACACCTATCTGTTCATGTTGTACGGGCTCGGCAGCGGCATCATGAGCACGGTCATCCCGCGTGAGGCCAAATCGGTCTACTGGTCCGCGGGCGGGGCCGACATGCAGGACCGTGCGGCCAAGACGTTCACCTTCGGCTACGACCTGAGCGACCTGAACGCCTTCGAGCCCGACGGCCAGTTCGTGGTCACCGCCAACAAGACGCGGCTGGTGCACGCCGCGGTGCGGCATCTGCTGCCGCAGTCACCGTACTGGAAGGCCGTCGCGGACGAGCGGATCCCGATCAGCAACGGCGACATCCTGGTCACCTTCCACAGTCTCGGCACCTACGTGCGCCGGAAGCTGCGCGAATGGAAGGTCCCGATGTCGGCCGCCGACGAGGACGCCTTCCTCCACATGTGGCAGGTCGCCATCCACCTGCTCGGCGTGCGGGAGGAGTTCATCCCGAAGACGTGGGCGGCCGCGGAGGCGCAGTCGGCGCAAGTGCTCACCCCGATCCTTTCCCCTTCGCACGAAGGAAAAGAGCTCGCGGAAGACCTGCTGGGGCTGACCGCGCAGGTCGACCTGGGCGTCACCAGGGGCTTCCTGAACGAATTCGTGCGGTACGTGCTGAGCGACGCGATCGGCGACTGGCTCGGGTTGCGCCGCGATTACGCGTCCGCGACCCTCATCCGCACCGCGTGGCCCGCCTACATCGCGTTCCGCGAGGGGCTCATCCCGATCATGCCCGCCGGGTTCTACATGTTCGACCAGATGGTGCGGGCGCTGGCGATGTTGTTCCTCAACAAGGGAACTTCACCGACCACGACGCTGATCACCATCCCCACGGGGAACCGGTCGGGCACCTGACCGCTTTGCCGCGCGAAGGCTTCCGCCGAGTACGTGAAGGCCCCCTTCATTGCGTCTAGCGCAGTGAAGGGGGCCTTCACGTACTTGCGGCCGCCGGTGAGCGGGCGAGCGAATACCGATCCACCGTCACCATTCCCGAACCTGAAATCCGCCCCCATGTGACAGTTTTTCATTTCTCAGTAGTTTCCACGACGCGCGCCCCGCCGGGCTCCCGCTATATCTGGGAAACCGTTCCGGCTCCGGAACGGTTCTTCCGAGAGGACATGCGCGATGAAGCGTGGATCACGATGGGGCGCCGCTGTGCTCAGTGCGGTGACCGCACTGCTCGTGGCGGCGGCACCGGCTGAAGCCGAAGAGAATCCCTATGCCCGGGGCCCGGCTCCGACGAACGCCAGTATCGAGGCGGACCGCGGATCGTTCCAGACCGCCACCGAGAAGGTCCCCGCCGGACAGGGTTTCGGCGGCGGGACGATCCATTACCCGACCGACACCGGCCAGGGCACCTTCGGCGCGATCGCGATCGCGCCCGGCTTCTTCGAAACGGAGAGCGCGATCGCCTGGTACGGCCCGCGCTTGGCCTCCCAGGGATTCGTCGTCATCACGTTCTCCACCAAGAGCACCTGGGACACCCCGGACCTCCGGTCCGATCAGCTGCTCGCGGCTCTGCGCTACGTGACGGACAAGAGTCAGGCCAAGGACCGTGTCGACCCGGGCAGGCTCGCCGTCATGGGCCATTCGATGGGCGGCGGCGGGTCGTTGATCGCCGCGCAGAAAGCCCCCACGCTGAAGGCCGCCATCCCGCTGACGGGCTGGAATCCGAACACGGTGTTCTCCGACCTGAAGGTCCCCACGTTCGTCGTCAGTGCCCAGAACGATTTCATCGCCCCGGACGGCTCGCATTCCCGGCCGTTCTACCAAAGCCTTCCCGAATCCCTGGACAAGGCGTACCTGCTGCTGGCCGGCGCCGGTCACATGGCGCCGACGAAGCCGAACGTGACCATCGCGAAGTACAGCCTTTCGTGGCTGAAACGCTTCGTCGACGAAGACACCAGGTACGACCAGTTCCTGTGCCCGCTCCCGGCGAACGACCCGAAGATCGCCGTGTACCGGGGAACCTGCCCGCTCGGCTGACACTCGCGGCCGCTGTGACCCCCGGGGTCACAGCGGTCCGCGGCCGGCCTGCTCGACCCAGACGGCCAGCTGGGTCCGGTTGGCGAAGTCGAGTTTGTGCGAGATGTGCTGCAGATGCGTCTCGACCGTGCGCCGGGCGATGACCAGTCTCGCCGCGATGTCCCGGTTGCTCAGCCCGGCCGCGACCAGCCGCGCGATCTCCGACTCACGCGGCGTCAGCGGCGGGAGGTCGGCGGGTTCACCGGCGGAAAGGGCCCCGGGGCCGGCCAGGGCGTCGTGCGGGTTCCGTCGTCGTCCGTCGGCGAAGGCCAAGTCGAACCTCTTGGCCCCCAAGGCATTCCTGGTGGCTTCGTGGAAGGTTCGGTGGGTCGCGGTGACGGCCACGTCGGGCTCGGCGTTGCAGCGCTCCCAGAGCGTGGCCGCGGTCCCGAACAGTTCCGCCGCGTGGACCCACTCCTCGCGCCTCGCCGACACCCAGGCGAGACCGTCCAGCCGGTAAGCCGCGGACATCATGTCCGACGTACGGAGGTCGATCTCCAGCGCGGAGCGGATGAACCGCTCGCCGTCGTCGAGAACGCCGCCGAAGCAGACTTCGACGACTCCCAGCCCGTACAGGGCCATGGAGCGATACCGGTACTCCCCCGCCTCCTCGCACAGACGGAGCATCGAGCCCAGCAGCTCCCGGGCACCCGGCAGGTCACCTCGGTAGGCCAGTGCGACCCCTTGGATGAACATGGGATGCATCTGGCGGCGCACGTCGCCTCGCTCACCGAACAGCCGCACGGCCTCCGCCGCGCGGACCATGGTGTTCGGTTCCGCGGACAGCATCCTCACGAAAGCACACGCATGGGCGATGTAAGGAGCGGCTTCGTCGTCCCCGATCGCCTCGGCGGTGGCCAGCCGCTGCCGCGCGCCCGGCAGATCCGCGTGCAGCGCGGCGCAAAGGGCGCCGACGGCCAGGCCGCGGGCCCGCCCCCGGGTCTCCGGCGGCATCGTCTCGAGCGCGCGATCGATCCAGTCGCGCAGTTCCCAGGCGGCGCCGCGGGCCACCCAGTACTCGATCACGCCGATGGCCATCCCCAACGCCGCCGCGCCTTCGCCGGGGGTGCGGAGCGACCACGACAGCGCCTCGCGGATGTCGGCGTGCGCCGCCGTCAAGCGCTCGTACACCTCCTCCTGTCCCGGCCCGAACCACGTGGCGCCTGCTTGGTCGATCAGCCGGGCGTAGTGGTCACGATGCTTCCTCGCCACGGCGAACTCGTCACCGGATTCGGCGAGCCGGTGCCCGCCGAATTCGCGGAGCAGCCGGAGCATCCGATAGTGGACCCGGTCCGTGCCGTCGATGCGGGCCAGCACCGATTTGTCGACCAACCCGTCCACCGCGTCGAGCACGGCCAGCGAGTCCAGCCCGCCGTCTTCGGCGCAAACGCTCTCGACGGCGGACAGGTCGAACTGCCCGGCGAACACCGAACAGCGCGCCCAGACGATCCGCTCGGTCTCGGTGCACAGGGAGTGGCTCCACTCGATGGTGGCGCGCAGGGTCCGATGCCGCTCGACCGGCATCCGGAGGCCGGTGGCCAGTACCTCCGAGCTCTTCTCGACGCGGTCCGCGATCTGCGACGGCGACAGGGCCCGGATCCTGGCCGCGGCGAGTTCGATCGCCAACGGCAGGCCGTCGAGCCGTCGGCAGAGGCGGACGACGTCCGCGACGTTGCTCTCGGTGACCTCGAACGCGGGCAGCACGCCGGCGGCACGCTCCGCGAACAGCCGCACGGCACCGAACGTGAGCGCCTCTCCCGGTGCCTCGACCTCTTCGCCGGGCACCGCCAGGGGCGGGATCGCCAGCACGTGTTCCCCGGCCAGTCCCAGCGAGCAGCGGCTGGTGGCCAGGACGACGAGGTCCTGGCAGTCCCGCAGCAACGCCGTCACCAGGTCCGCGCTGCCGTCGAGGACATGTTCGCAGTTGTCCAGCAGCAGCAACGACCGTCGTGTCCGCAGGTACGAAACGACGGCCTCAAGGTCGGTGTGTCCCGCCGTGTCGTGCAGGCCCAAGGCGTCGGCGACCGTGCGCGCGACGAGACGTTCATCCCGCAGTTCACCCAGCCCGGCGACCGCGACTCCGCCGGGGAAGGCCCGGGTGAGCGAGCTGGCCACCTGCGCGGCCAACCGGGTCTTGCCCACACCACCCGCTCCGGTCAAGGTGACCAGACGGCCCGTGCCGAGCAGCCGGCGCACCTCGTCCTCGTCGTCCGCACGGCTGACGTAGCTCGTCAGGGGCCGCCGCCCGACCTCGCTGTCGTTCGTCATGATCCCCCCATCGAAGCATGCTCGCCGGACGATGTGGGCTGTTCGCACCACAGCCTGGGGTTTCACGCACAATGCCCTATGACCGGTGGGCTGGACATCGCCAAGGAGCAAGTCGAACGAGCCTTCGGGCCGAAGGTCGCGAGACGGCTCGGCGCGTTCGACGACGGGACGCTGTACGTCTCGGCGGGTGGGTGGGCGGAGCTGGCGGCCTGGCTCGTGGATTTCGTCGTCTACCTGCTGTGCGCGGGGATCGGTTTCGTCGTGTTCGCGGTCGCCACCCGGAACAGCGCGATCCCCGACAGTGCGCCCTTGCTCACCCTGCTCGGCCTGCTGATCGGCGTTCCGGTGCTCTACGGCCTGTTCTTCGGCAACGGCCGTGTTCTCGGTGCCGCGCTCACCGGCACCCGGCTCGTCCGGGTCAAGGACGGCGGGCGGATCGGCGCGTCGGCCTGCTGGGCCATGTTCGTGCGGACGGTGCTGTTCCCCCTTCTTCTCGTCGCGATGGTGCTTTCCGGTTCGGGCGGCGTCGGCTCGGTCCGGCGGCTCAGCATCGACGACGAGGCCACCCGGCGGGTGCGCGAGCGTTACGGCGTGTCCCATTCGGGCGCGTCGACGAAGTGCACGTCGTACCGCTCGTGAAGGCGCTCGACCTCTTCCGGTGCGACGTTCCCGCGCAGGATCTCGGGCAGGATCCGGAAATAGCCGAACCGGTCGACGCCGGGCGCCAGCGTGATGAGGACGTCCGCGCCGAGCTCCGGCGGCGCGGCGAACGCGTGCCGGACGCCCGGCGGGATCACCACGTACCCACCGCGCTCGACCGTGATCGTTTCGTCGCCCACCAGCATCCGCAGCGCCCCGTCGAGCACGTAGAACGCCTCCGCGGATTTCCGGTGATAGTGCGGTTTCGTCCCGGGCTCGCCGGGGCGTAGCGACAACCGGTTCGCACCGAGCAGCCCACCGGTGTGCTCGCCGTCGGCCAGCAGCCGCAACGCGGGCCGCTCGACGACCTCCGCGTCCTTCTCCCGCATCACCCAGGCTTCGTTCGTCATCTTGGTCCCCATCTAGTTGAAGTCTTCAACCAAAGCTAGACCGAAGTAGTTGAAGACGTCAACTGTTACTGTGTGCGCCGTGACCGACTGGCTCGACCCGGACCAGCAGCGCGACTGGCGGGCGTTCATCGAAGGATCCGTGCGGTTCGTGGACCTGCTCGACCGGCGGTTACGTGACGAGCACGGGCTTTCGCTGGCCGAGTTCGAACTCCTGGTACGGCTTTCCGAAGCCACCGGCCGGTCGATGCGCATGGCGGACCTCGCGAAATCCGCGTACTACTCGCGCAGCCGCCTTTCGCACCGCATCAACGGGTTGGAGGCCCGCGGCCTGGTGCAGCGGGAATCGACGGCCGACGACGGCCGCGGCGTGCGGGCCAGGCTCACCGACAAGGGATACGAGACCTTGCGCCGCGCGGCGCCGGACAACCTCCGCACCGTCCGAGAACACTTCGTGGACGTGATCGACCCGGAAGACCTCCAGGCGGTCGGCCGTGCCATGCGTGCCGTCTCCGGCAGGCTCGATCAGTGACGCGGCCCACCTGCCGGAGCCGGTGGCAGCCGGTAATGTCCGCTCCATGAGCGACGCGCCGACCCCTTCCGAGGCCTTCGACCTTTTGCTCGCCGGTAACCGGCGTTTCGTGGCCGGCACTCCGGAGCACCCGAACCAGGATGCCGTCCGCCGCACGGAAACCGCCCCCGAGCAGAGCCCCTTCGCGGTCCTTTTCGGCTGCTCCGACTCACGGCTGGCCGCCGAGATCATCTTCGACCGCGGTCTCGGCGACCTGTTCGTCGTCCGCACCGCGGGCCATGTCGCCGGTTCGGAGGTGCTGGGCAGCATCGAGTACGCCGTCAGCATCCTCGACTGCCCCTTGGTCGTCGTCCTCGGTCACGACTCCTGCGGTGCCGTCGCCGCGACCCGCGAAGCGCTGAAGGACGGGCTCGGCACCAACGGCTTCGTCCGCGATGTCATCGAACGGGTCACCCCGAGCGTCCTCGCGGCCCGCGCCGCCGGGCTCACCAGCAACGACGACATCATCGACGAGCACATCCGCCACACCGTCGACCTCCTGGTCGACCGCTCCCGGCTGCTCGCCGAGCAGATCGACGCCGGGAAGACCGCCGTCGTCGGGCTGTCCTACCACCTGTCCGACGGCAACGCGCGGGTCGTCACCACCCGGGGACTGGGCTGAACCTCAGCTCGGCAGGAGCGCTCCGGCGAGCGCGAGCACGGTTCCGGCCGCCGCCGCGGCCAGGATCGTGGTCACCACTCCGCGCCGGAACACGAACAGCAGGACCCCGGCACCGGCGAGCACGGCGTACTGCCAACCCTGGGTCAGGCTGAGCGCGAGCGGGATCGCCGAGCCGAGGATGGCGCCCACCGCGGCCGGACCGGCGCCGTCGAGGAACGCCCGGACGTTCGGGTTACCGCGCAGCCGGTCGAAATGCTTGGCACCGAACAGGATGAACAGGAACGACGGCGCGAAGGCGACCAGCGAGGCCAGTAGGCCGCCGGCGAGCCCGGCCGCGGCGTAGCCGACGACGGCGACGGTCTGCACCACCGGGCCGGGGGTGACCTGGCCGAGCGCGACCGCGTTCAGGAACTCGCCCGCGGTCATCCAGTGGTAGGTGTTCACCGCGTCGTCCTGCATGAGCGGGATGATCACGAAACCGCCGCCGTAGGACAGCATCCCGACCTTGAGCGCCACCCATGCGACGGACGCGAACACACCCGCGCCCGCGACCGCGGCGGCCCAGGATTGGGCGGGGACTGCGAACAACGCGGCACTGGACTCGCCGCGGCGTGCGCGGTTCACGGTCAGTTCGGCCACGCCGCAGCCCAGCAGGACGAGCACCAGCCACGGGCCGAGCAGGGCGGCCGACACGACACCCGCCAGGACGTACAGGGCCCAGCGCACGCGGCCCGTCGAGGCCGCGCGTCGCCAGCCTGCCGGGATCAGGCCGACCCCGGCGTGCACCGCGACGGCGGCGACCGCCGCACCCGCGCCCGCACCGGCCCCGCGCACCCAGGCGGGCGGGGAACCCGTGAGGAACAGCGCGGCCAGCGCCAGGATCACGATCAGGCCGGGCACGATGAACGCCGCACCCCCGACGAGCGCCCCCGCCCGGCCGCGTACCCGCCACGCGGTGAAGATCGCGAGCTGCGTCGACGCCGGGCCGGGAAGCAGGTTGCACGCGGCGATCGCGTCCTCGAACTCCTGATCCGACAACCACTTCCGACGCTGCACGCACAATGTGCGCAGCAGGGCGATGTGCGTGGGCGGCCCGCCGAACCCGATGCAGCCGATCCGGCCCCATTCCCGCAGGACGGTGCCCAGGCTCGGCTCGAGGTGCGGCGTCAACGGGCCGCGGGCTGGAACAGTTCGACCGGGTTGCCCGCCGGGTCGTCGAACACGATCTGGCGGCCACCCGGCCCGGTCACGACGTCACTGCGGAACGGGACGCCGTTTTCGCGCAGCCTCGCGACTTCGGCGTCGATGTCGTCGACGATGAGATGGATACGGTTCCACCCACCCGGCACCGGTTTCGTGCCGTCCGGCATCACGCGCCCGGCCGAACTCGCCGGACCGCTGAGCAGCAGCCGGAGATTCCCGCGCACCACGTCGGCGAACGCGGGCAGCACGCTGGATCGCACGGTGAAACCCAGGTGCCCGGTGTAGAACTCGACGGCGGCCGCGACGTCGTCGACCAGGTAACGCACACTCACCAAATCCGAAGTCATGTCCTGTTCACCTCATCATCGCGATACTTCACGCCGAACCGGGCGGCCAGGAACCCGATCCTGCGGTCCAGTTCGTCGGCGAGCCGACGGAAAGCCGGATAGCTCTCGGGTTCCTTGGCCGGATCCGGCAGGCTCCAGTGGACGACGCGCGGATGTCCGGGGAACTCCGGGCAGACCTCGCGGACCCGGTCGCAAAGGCTGATCACCCAATGGAATCGCCTGCGCCGGTGATCGTCCACATGGGACGGTTCGTGGGTCAGGGCGATGCCGCGCTCGGCGAGGACGCGTACGGCGTCGGGATGCAACGGTTTCGGATGGCTGCCCGCGCTGGACACCTCGACCCTCGAACCGGCCCGGTGGCGCAGCAGCGCCTCCGCCATCGGCGACCGCCCGCTGTTCCCGGTGCACACGAACAGCACCTTGAGCCGGGGCTCGGCCCGCTTCACGTCCATCACGATCGGTGCCAGGGCGGGATGCAGCGAACTTCCCGCCTCGGTGAGCGCGTCCGCGCACCGCTCCAGATCGAGGTGGTAGTAGGTGTCCCGGCCGTCGAAGCTGCTCCTCCGCGCCGTGACCAGCTCCGCGGCCCGCAGCTTGCGCAGGTGATAGGACACCAGGTTCTGTGGCTGCCCGACCAGGTCGACCAGCTCCCGCACGCGACGGTCGCCGTGCGACAACTCGCGCAGCAGCCGCCAGCGCAGCGGATCGCTCGCCAGCCGTACGAACGGCGGCGGATCGGCCGTCTCGAAGGTCGCCACCGTCGGAAGATACATCAACTCAGGTTGATATATCTAGACCTCGGCGCCAGGAGCCCGTTATCGTCACTGGGTGCCGTCTCCCGAGAACGTGGAGTTGTCATGACCGCAGATCCGCCGCACCTGCCGCCCAGCGACGAGAACCTCGAGAAACTGGTCGATACGCTGACCGAGCGCTTCCCCGCCGGCCGCGAAGAGGTCGGAGCGATCGTCCACCGGAACTTCACCGAACTCAGTTCCCATGCCCCGGTGGACGCCTACCTGCTCCAATTGACCGAAGGAAAGGCCGCGGACGAACTCCGCGCTCGTTACCCGGCGCACTGAAGCCGAGACAGAGCCGGCGCCGTGCCGGGTTGCGGACGTCACGCGACTGTGCCGGACGCCTTCCCTGTGCGACGGGAACGCGAAAGCGCCAGCCCGCTCAGAGCCGCGAAGACGCACATCAATCGCGCCATGGCCGAACTCCACGCCCGCGACCGCGCGCAACTCGTCGTGCTCGCCTACGAATCAGGCCTGGTCGCACCGGGTTAGCCGTCCCGGGTCGCCGGGTACCCGTCGGAAAACCCCCTCGGAAAGGAGGACCGGTGCCTGGCGGAACAGAAGTCGGGACGCTCCGGCGGTACCGGCGGGCGTGCGACTACCTCGCCGCGGCGATGATCCATCTCAAGGACAACGTCCTGCTCCGTGAGCCGCTACGGCCGGAACACCTGAAACCCAGGCCGCTCGGGCACTGGGGCACCTGCCCCGGCCTGACCCTCGTGTACGCCGGGCTGAATCGCCTCGTCTCCGAAACCGGGCAACGGACCCTGCTGATCACCGGCCCCGGCCATGGCGCGCCCGCCATCCACGCCAACCTGTGGTTGGAGGGGACCCACGCCGAATACGATCCCCGGCTGTCGCTCGACGAACGCGGGCTCGCGGATTTGGTCGCACGGTTCTCCTGGCCCGGCGGCTTCCCCAGCCACCTCTCCCCCGAGGTTCCCGGCGTCATCCACGAGGGCGGGGAACTCGGTTACGCCCTCGCCACGGCATTCGGTGCCGCGTTCGATGATCCGGACCTGCTGGTCGCCTGCGTGATCGGTGACGGCGAAGCCGAGACGGGGCCGACCGCCGCCGCGTGGCACAGCCCCAAATTCAGCGGCCCGGGTGACGGCAGGGTGTTGCCCATCCTGCATCTCAACGGCTACAAGATCGCGTCACCGACAATCTATGAAGCGATGTCCGACGACGAACTCGTCGCCTATTTCACCGGCTGCGGCTGGCATCCGACCGTCGTGGACGTCCGCGGCACCGACGATCCGGACACGCCACTGGCCGAAGCGCTGGCCCGGGCACACGAACACGACACGGGCCAGCCGCCGATGATCGTCCTGCGGAACACCAAGGGGGCGGGCCTGCCGTCGGCCACGCCGGACGGGACTCCGCTCGAAGGCACCTTCCACGCCCATCAGGTCCCCCTGTCCGGCGCCGCCGACGATCCGCGTGAGCTCGCCGAACTCGAACGCTGGCTGCGGTCCTATCGGCCGGACGAACTCTTCGACGAGAACGGGGTCCCGGCCGCGGACATCCTCACGGTCCCACCCGCTCCCGAGTTGCGGCTCGGCCGCGTCCCGCAGGCCAACGGCGGCCTGCTGCGCCGCGACCTGCCCCTTCCCGAGGTGGCGAAGTATTCCGTGGCCGTCGACGAACCCGGCGCCACCGACGCCGGCGCCACCGAAGTGCTGGCCGAGTGGCTGGCGGAGATCGTCCGGCGCGCGCCGGACACGTTCCGCGTCGTCTGCCCGGACGAACTGGAGTCCAACAAGCTGGGCGCGCTGCTCGAAGCGACGCCGCGGCAATTCGACCGAGAGGTCTCGGGGTACACCGAACACCTCGGCCCCCGCGGCCGCGTGCACGAAGTGCTTTCCGAGCATCTGTGCCAAGGCTGGCTGCAGGGCTACCTGCTCACCGGACGGCACGGCCTGTTCCCCTGTTACGAAGCCTTCGTGTCCATTGTGGACAGCATGGTGAACCAGTACGCCAAATTCCTCAAGATGTCCGGCGAGGTCGGCTGGCGCGCGCCGGTGGCGAGCCTGAACTACCTGCTCACCAGCGACGGCTGGCGGCAGGAGCACAACGGCTACAGCCATCAGGGGCCCGGGTTCATCAACCAGATGCTGACCAAGAAGGCCACCACGTCCCGGATCTATCTCCCGCCGGACGCGAACACGCTGCTGGAGACGATGCATCGCTGTCTCGGCTCGACCGGGCTGATCAACGTCGTCGTCGCCGGAAAACAGAGCGGCCCGCAATGGCTGTCACCCGACGAGGCCCGGGCGCACTGCCGCGCGGGCGCAGGCGTGTGGTCGTGGGCGGGCAACACCGAAGATGCGGCCGACGTCGTCCTCGCTTGTGCAGGCACGACTCCCACCGTGGAAACCCTCGCCGCGGCTCGGTTGCTGCGGGAAACGGCGCCGGAACTGCGGGTGCGCGTGGTGAACGTGGTCGATCTGCTCTCCCTCTGCCCACCGGGACGGCATCCGAACGGGATGTCCGATGAGGCGTTCGGGGACTGCTTCGGCGATCGGACACCCGTGGTGTTCGCCTTCCACGGCTACCCGTCCGCGGTGCACGAGGTGCTGCACGGACGCCCGCGGACCGACCGCTTCCATGTCCACGGTTATCTGGAGGAAGGCACCACGACCACACCGTTCGACCTGCTCGCGAGCAACCGGATGACCCGTCACGACCTCGCCGCCGACGCCGTCCGCCGGGCGGCGGGCTGGGCGTCGGCAGGCGGGGACCTCGCCCGCGAACTGTTGCGGCGGCGGGACTCCATACTGCGACAGTCCTATCAGGACGGTGAAGATCCGGACGAGATCACCGGCTGGCGGTGGCACCCGTGAAGATACTGACCGTCAATCCCGGATCGGGCAGTCTGCGGCTGCACGTGGTCGACGGCGAGGACGTCGCCGACTCGGCGGAGATCGGGAAACCACCGGCGGACGCCACCGAAGACGTGCGGTCGTTCGTCAAGGACGTGCGGGTGGACGCGGTCGCGCACCGGCTCGTGCACGGCGGGGCGGCGCTCGTCGCGCCCGCCGTGGTGGATTCCCGGGTCCGCGAGGCGATCACGAAGGCGAAATCACTGGCACCGGAACACGTTCCGAACACGGAAGCCCTTCTGGAGTTGCTGACCGGACTGCTGCCGGACGTGCCGCACGTCGTCTGCCCGGACACCGCCTTCCATCAGGGTCTGCCCGAGGTCGCCCGGACGTATCCGTTGCCCGCCCGCTGGCGTGAACGCTGGGACCTGCGCCGGTACGGGTTCCACGGGCACTCGTTCGCGTGGGCGGTCCGGCGCGCCGGCGAGCTGCTCGACCGCCCGCCGGACGGGCTCGGCCTCCTCGTGGCGCATCTGTCCGGTGGCAGCTCGGTGTGCGCGGTCTCCGGCGGGCGCAGCGTCGACACGTCGATGGGCTTCACCCCGCTCGAAGGCGCGATGATGGCGAAACGGTCCGGCAGCGTCGATCCCGGCATGCTGTTGTGGCTCCTGCGGGAAGGGCATGTCGGCTTGGAGGAACTCGAAGACGGGCTCTATCACCACTCGGGGCTGCTCGGGTTGTCCGGTACCTCGGACGACACCCGGGAGCTGGTCCGGGCCAGTCGTTCCGGTGACGCCGGGGCCAGGTTCACCATGGCGGTGTTCGAACATCGCGTCCGCCGCGAACTCGCGGCCGTCGCGGCGAGCCTCGACCGTGTGGACGCGCTGGTGTTCACCGGCGACATCGGCTGGGACCAGCCCGAAGTCGCCGAGGCCGTCGCGCGTGGTCTCGGAGTGCTCGGAATACAGGGCGATCTGTCCACCGACCGCTCACAGGACGCGATCATCAGCGGCCGGGACGCGCGGATACCGGTGCTGACGGTGCGGTCACGGGAGGAACTGTCCCTGGCCGCGGCGGCCGCCACCGTGACGTCACGGCCAGCTACCTGAGCCTCCCCGGGCGGCCCTGGCCGCTTTTCCGGTGCCACGCGGGAAACCGTGTTTGCCGAGCCGGACCTCGGCCAGCTCGTCCGCGCTGGTCATCGTGAAGAACAGAGCCAAGAACAGGCTCAGCATCAACGCGCCCAGCACCGCGGGCACGGGCAGCGGGGTGAGCGTCACCAGGAGCACGAACGCGATCGCGAGCCACGGCAACGCCTCGAAACAGATCCGGAGGGCGAACCTCAGCAGCCACGTACGCGAGGTCGCGTCGTACAGCACCCACTCGCGGTATCGCTCCGGCAGCCGGCGTCCGTAGACGTATTGCACCCACCGGATCGGCCCCGGCCTGTCCATCGCGCATCACCTCCCGTCCAGGAGGGGTACCCGGTTCACCGCTTCCTGACGCGAGACCAGCGCGGCCAGCAGGGCACGGATCGGCGGGCCCTGGTCGTCGGTACGCCAGGCGACGCGGATTTCCCGGTGCAGCACCGGGCGGGTGCGGACGAAGCGGACGCCGTCCGGGGTGGGCCGCTGCGCCATCTTGGGGACGAGCGCGACGGTGAGCCCGGCGGCGACCAGCGCGAGCTGGGTGGGGTACTCGGCGACGGCGAACCGGATGTCCGGCTCGGCGCCGAGTCCGCGCATGGTCTGCGTGAGCGCCACGTGGGCTTCCGTGCCCGCCGGGCAGCAGGTCCAGGCCTGCCCGGCGAGATCGGCGAGATCGACGACGGACCGGCCGGCGAGCGGATGATCCGCGGCGAGGGCGACCTCGGCCGGTTCCCGGACGAGCGTGCGCACGGCGACTCCCGCGGGCAGGAGCGGCGGCCGGACCTCCCAGCTTTCCATCAGCAGCACCGTGAGCTCGTCGGTGAGCAGCCGGGGAAGCAGGTCGACCACCTCGCCGTCGCGCAGGGACACCGTGAGCCGTGGCCGGTTCGCGACCAGTTCGGCCAGCACGTCCGGCAGCAGCTCCCGGATCGCGCTGCCGACGGCCCCGATCCGCAGGGGGCCGGCTACTTCCCGGTCCAGCGCGGCGAGATCGGCTTCGGCCGCGGCGACCTGGGCGAGCACCCGTGCCGCGTGCTCGGCCAGCACCTGGCCCGCGCGGGTGAGCCGGATTCCGCGACCAGCGGGCTCGAGCAGCGGATGCCCGGTCTCCTTCTCCAGCTTGTTCAGCTGCTGCGACACGCCGGACGGCGTGACGTGCAGGATTTCCGCGGCTCGGGCGACGGATCCGTACTTCGCGACCGACGCGAGCGCTTGCAGCCGACCCAGGTTCATGAAGCGATGCTACCGATTTCCCCGTAGGAACATTCACTTCTGCTATGTGACCGGACTCGGCATAGTGAGCGTCATGAGTGTTCAGGCGCCCGACCGGCACCGGACGGCCGCGCTGCGGATCAGCGGAGGCGCGGCGTGCACCTCGGTGTCGGCCGGGTTCGCGAAACTGTCCGGCGCGAGCCCGGGCACCACCGCGTTCCTGCGCTGCGCCATCGCGCTGACGGTGCTGGTCCCGCTGTCGGTCCGGGAATGGCGGCGGATCGGACCGCGGCCGTGGCGGCTGGTGCGTTTCGACCTGGCGGCGGGGGCGCTGCTCGGCATCGATTACGTCTTTTGGGTGGCCAGCATCCAGGACGTCGGCGCGTCGATCTCCACGGTGCTGCTCAACATCCAGGTGGTGGTGTTCCCGCTGCTCACCTGGCTGTTCCTGGGATCGGCCCCGTCCAGGCGGTTCCTCGCGCTCGCGCCGGTCATGCTGATCGGCGTGACCATGGCGGCCGGCGTGATCGGCCAGGCCGAGCCGGGCACGGATCCGGTCGGTGGCATCGTTTTCGGCACCATCGCGGGTATCGCCTACGCGGGGTACCTGTTCTTCATGCGGCAAGGCAGCGGCCAAGGCCATGTCGTGTTCCCGGTGTGCGCTTCCACCGTGGCGGCGTGTGCTGCGGCGGTCGTGGTCGGCAGTGTGTGGACGGGGATCGACCTGGACCTCGACCTGGCCGCGTGGCTGTGGCTGATCGCGCTCGCGCTGGTCGGGCAGGTGCTCGCCTGGCTCCTCATCGCGGGAGCCCTTTCCCAGCTGGCGCCTCAGGTGAGCGCTTCGCTGCTGTTGCTGCACCCGGTTCTGGCCGTCGTTTTCGGTGTGTTCGCCCTGCACGAACGGCCGACTGTCACGCAGCTGGGCGGATGCCTGCTGGTCGTCGTCAGTGTTTGGGCGGTGAGCCGGACTCCGCGGCGGGACCGTGTTTCCGCCGCCGGCGCGTGACGGCTTCACCCCCTTCCTTGCGCCTGGCGCAAGGAAGGGGGCCTTCATGTACTCGGGAGGGGCCTTCACGCGTGGTCGCTGTGACTGCTGTGGTTGCTGGGGCACCTGCGGTGATCCTCCGGGTCCGTGAAGGCCTCCTTGAGGGACTCTGGGTCCCTCAAGGAGGCC
>NZ_LQMT02000013.1:0-37848 GCF_001620365.2 Amycolatopsis keratiniphila subsp. keratiniphila | reverse complement strand
TGTCCCCAATGCCACATTGGTGGCACTGTCCCTCAAGGAGGCCTTCACGGACCTGACCCGCGCGATCAGCTCCCGGTGGTTGCCGACGCCACAGGCCGGGTAGCCCTCCGGCATGACGAACTGTGAAGTCTGCGGAAACGACTACGAAAAGACGTTCGAGATCCACACCGTCGACGGAGCGAAGCACACCTTCGACTCCTTCGAGTGCGCGATCCACCAGCTGGCGCCGATCTGCGAGCACTGCGGCTGCCGCGTGGTCGGACACGGCATCCAGGTGGAGGACCGCTTCTTCTGCTGCGCCCACTGCGCGCGGGAGAGCTCGGTCGCCGGCGGAGACAAGGCACGCGACGCGGTCGCGACGTCCTGATCCGGTCAGATCGCGAACCGAAGAACCGCGCCGACGCCCTCCGTCAGACCCTCACCGCTGACGGGGACGATGTCCGCGCCTTCGGCCAGCACGGCCACCGGAAGCGCTTCGTCCGCGCGGCACTCGGTCGGCGACTCCGTGCCGGAGAGTTCGAGATCCTCCTTCGCGGCCGCGACCTGGGTCGGTTCGCCGGAGACCCAGACCAGGCGGTCGGCCAAGGAATCGGCATCGATCAGCAAGGTCTCGACGGCACCCGACCGGAGGGCGGCCGTCGTCCGCGCGAGCCCGTCCGCCGCCAGGCCGCCCTCGCGGCCCTGTTCGGCGCGGAAGCGGTCGATCACGTCCTGGCGACCGCGTTCGGCGTGTTCGGCCAGCACCCGGCGCACCTCGGCTTCGAGTGCCTCCGGGCCACTCCCGTCCGCCCGGCCGCCTTCTTCCAGCTCGACGACCTTCTCCTTGCCGCGCGGGGCGAGTTCGTCACGCACCTGCGCTCGCGCCTGCACCTCCCCCGCGAGCACCAGCACCTCGGCGCCGACGGAATCGGCGAGCTTCACCGCCTCCCGTGCGACCTCCGCGGCGTTGCGTTCCGCCACCGCCTCCACCCGGTGCTGGATGTTCCAGTAAGCCGAGCCACCACCGCGCACCTTGTGCACCGGATGGTCCTCACCTTGGACGGTCCGCTGTTCGGCACCGTCCTCACCGGACGCGAACAGATCGGCCCCCGTCCGGTCCACGACCACGACCACGTGCGGCACGACGGCCGGAGTGAGCCGCAGGAGCGGGAGCAGGTACGGCTGTGGCGCGACACGGGCGACCTCGCGGAGCGGCGGCTCCACGAGTTCCTCGTCGAGTACGACCTCGTTCCCCTCCGCGACCAGTGCTCGGCCCGCCTTGCCCTCCGAAGGCGGGGCGGCGGCCACGGCCGCGTCGAGAGCGGTGAGCGTCCGCTCCTCCGCGCCCTCGTCGGCCAGCTGCCTGCGGATCGACCGCCAGCGCAACTCCAGCTGCGCGGCGGCGTCCTCGGTGTCGTGCGAGTTGTCGAAGTAGACCGACGCGAACGGTCCTTCGCGGGCGGTGACGTCCCGGAGCGTTGAGCTTTGCACGATGCCTCCTGCCTCGTCGGTTCCGCTTTCGATCTTCGGGTACCCGAGAGAAGGCGGGTGAATCACCCTTTGCCCGAGAAGGCGTCGAAGACCCTGCCCACCAGCATGCCGATCATCGGCAGCCAGATCGGGCACAGCATCAGGACGAGCAGTGGGCCCATCACCTTGGCGATCATCAGGAACGCGTACATCGCGCGGTCACCTTCCTTCGGTCGCGAATCCGGCCATCGAGGTCGCGAGCGCGCGCACCGCGCGGTGCTGGAGGGCCCGGACGCTGTTGGGGTTCTTGTTCATCGCCTCGGCCACTTCCGCGACCGACAGGCCCGCGAAGAACCGCAGGAGCAGGCATTGCCGTTGTGGCTCGCTGAGGCCCGCCAGGCACCGCCGGAGCGCGGCCGCCTGGATCCGGGCCAGTGCCAGCTGTTCGGCGCCGCCGCCGTGGTCGGGAGCGTCGTGGTCCTCGCCGTCGAGCAGTTCTCGCCGGTATCTGGCCGATTTGCGGTAGTCGCGGGCCAGATTGTCGGCGATCGTGTAGAGCCACCCGGTGAAGGAACCGACCCCCGGCTGGAAGTCCGGAAGTTTCCGCCAGGCACGGAGGAACGCTTCACTGGTGAGGTCTTCCGCCGCCGCGGCCGAGGGGACGCGCATCCGCAGGTAGCGGAAGATCGGGACGGAATGCTGCCGGTAGATGGTGGTGAAGGCCGCTTGATCGGTCATCCGCGCGGTCGCATGTCAGACCACCTCGCGGCGGACCGGCACGAAGTCGATCTTGTCGCGGACACCGCAGTCCGGGCAGGTCCAATCGTCCGGGACGTCCGACCAGGCGGTGCCGGCGGCGAACCCTTCGAGCTCGTTGCCTTCGACGACGCGGTAGGTGTAGCCGCATCCCGGGCATCGGGCGGCGTCGACCTCGTCGACGAGGGTGAGCGCGGTGTCCGAAAAGGACATTTCCCGGTCGTCGAAGGAGGCGGGCGGGTACTTCTTCAGCAGGGAAGCCAGTTTCCCCGGCTGGACGTTCGCCTGGCGGAGGTCTCCGTCGAAGTGGCGGACCACGCGCGGGTCCATCACCCTGCGGAACAACGGCGGGACGAGCGCGACGATCATCATCCCGGTGTATCCGGTCGGCAGCACCGGGCTTTCCTTGAAATCACGCAAGGTCTGGAATCGCCGGGTCGGGTTCGCGTGGTGGTCGCTGTGCCGTTGCAGGTGGTACAGCAGGACATTGGTGGCGACGTTGTTCGAGTTCCACGAATGCGACGGCGTCACGCGTTCGTAGCGCGACTTCGCGCCGTTGGTGACCTTCTTGCGGAGCATCCCGTAGTGCTCCATGTAGTTCACGATTTCGAGCAGCGAGAACCCGAAGACGGCCTGGATGACGAGGTACGGCAGGATGCCGAGCCCCAGCCACGCGATCAGCACACCCCACAGCGCCGCGCTCATCAGCCATGCGTTCAGCACGTCGTTGCCCAGGTGGAACGGGTGACTTCCCTTGCGGGCGTAGCGTTTCTTCTCGACACCCCACGCGCTGCGCACCGAACCGAAGACGGTGCGCGGCCAGAACCGGTAGAAGCTCTCCCCCAGCCTGCTCGACGCGGGATCCTCCGGGGTCGCGACGCGGACGTGGTGCCCGCGGTTGTGCTCGATGTAGAAATGACCGTAGAAGCATTGCGCCAGCGCGATCTTCGCCGCCCAGCGCTCCACACTCTCGCGTTTGTGCCCCAGTTCGTGCGCGGTGTTGATCCCGATGCCCGCGACCGTGCCGAGCGTGACGGCGAGACCGACCTTGCCGAACACGGAGATGCCGTCACCGGAAAGCACCCACGCTCCCACCACGAAACCCGCGTACTGGAGCGGCAGGAACAGGTAGGTGATCCACCGGTAGTAGCGGTCCTCTTCGAGCGCTTCCATCACCTCGTCCGGTGGATTGGTGTGGTCATACCCCGCCATGAGATCGACGAGCGGCACGAGCACGAGGACGACGAACGGGCCGAGCCAGAGGACCACGCCCGCCCCGGTCGCCGCGTGGAGCCCGATCGCGGCGAAGGGCAGCAGTGGCACCACCAGCCCGAGCAACCACAGGTAGCGCTTCCGGTCGTGCCAGGTGGCGGCTCCGTTCTCCGCCCCGGTGAGGTGGTACTTCTTCATGGCAGCCTCCGAATCCGTGTTCCTGGGACGGTAGGAAGCCGGGCGGCGCGGAGCACTGTGCGCTGAACCGAAAGCGGCCGCCCGTTTGGGTCCACGGCACCAACGGCCCCGAGCGCGTACGGTGCTGCCTGTGACGCCAACGGCCGCCGGCACCCTGGTCAAGGTCGCGAGCTCGGTGCTGACCGAGGTCGCCGCCCTGCGGGATCGGATCGTGGAGGAGGTCTCCGGCGAGCTGCCGGAGCTGGCGCAGGACGCGCAGGCCAGGGACCTCCTCGTCAGCACGGTGCGCGAGAACCTGATCGCCGCGCTGGGCGTGTTCGGCGGCGCCACGCGCCGGGCCGACGTCGGCGCGCCCCCGGTCGCGCTGGAGTTCGCCCGCCGGCTGGCGCAGCGAGGCGTCCCCATCACCACCATGCTGCGGGCGTACCGGCTCGGCCAGGCGGCCTTCCAGCAGGAGATGATCACCCGGATCGCGGCCGAACCGGTGAGCGCCGGGGACGTCGCCGTCGCCGCGACCGAACTGTCGTCGGTGGCCTTCGGTTACATCGACAAGATCTCCGAGGAGGTCGTCGAGGCCTATCAGCTGGAACGCGACACCTGGCTGCGCGACCGCAACGCGAACCGGCTGGCGAAGGTCCGGGCCGTACTGTCCGGCAAGGCCGTCGAAAGCGGCGAGATCGAGAAGGCGATCGGGTACGTCCTGGCGGATCGGCACGTCGGCGCCGTGCTGTGGTGCGGGCCGGACGTCGACGAAGGCGCCCGGCTCAGCAGCCTCGAACGGCACGCCGGCCTGCTCGCCACCGCGGCGGGCGGCCGGGCGCCGCTGGTCGTGGCGCCGGACGCGTCCACGGTCTGGGCCTGGTTCCCGGCGCCGATCGACCCGGACGTGGTGACGCGTGTCCTGAACGGCTCGCCGGAGCCGGTCCGGGTGGCGCTCGGCGACCCCGCGAGCGGGCTGGACGGTTTCCGCGGTACCCATCAGCAGGCCCTTCAGGCGCAGGCCGTCGCGCTGATGGCGGGCGACGGCCTGTCCCGGTCCGTGACCACGGCGGCGCAGCTCGGGCCGCTGGCCCTCGTGGCCGCCGACACGGCCGCCGTCGCCACGTGGGTGCGGACGGTGCTCGGTGCGCTGGCCGACGACGACGAACAGCATCGCCGCATGCGCGAGACGGTGTGGGCCTATCTGTCCAGCGGCAGCAGCCTGATGCTGGCCTCCCAGGAGCTCCACCTGCACAAGAACACGATCCAGTACCGGCTCCGCAAGGCGGAACAGGCACGGGGCAGGCCGCTGGCCGAGGGCCGTATCGACGTCGAAGTGGCGTTGCTGGCCTGCCGTCTGCTGGGCCCGGCCGTCCTGCGCCCGGCCGGCGACTGACGCCGGTTTGTGCGCTGGGAACAGTCCGGCCCGCCATTCCCGGTCCGCGGACCGATGCCCGGCCGCGCCGCGCGGCGAAGACTCCTCGCAACGGACACCGGCAGCGAGGACTGAGCCATGGACAAGGCAGGACTGGTCGTAGTCGGAGCATCACTGGCGGGCCTGCGCGCCGCCACCGCCGCCCGCCGGGCGGGCTACGAGGGACCTGTCACGCTCATCGGCGCCGAACCGCATCTGCCCTACGACCGGCCGCCGTTGTCGAAGGCGTTCCTCATGGACCCGGACCGGACGCCGCCCACGCTCGCGAGTGCCGTGGCGCTCGCCGATCTCGGGATCGACGTCCGGCTCGGCGAAGCGGCCACCGGACTGTCCATAAAGGACCATGAAGTCCTGATCGGACGGACCGCCGTCCCGTTCGGATCGCTGATCATCGCGACCGGCAGTGCCGCGATCCCGTTGCCGGGGCACGGCGTGTACACCCTCCGGACGCTGGACGACGCGCGCGCCATCCGGGCCCGGCTCGCGACGACCTCCCGCGCCGTCATCGTCGGCGGCGGGTTCATCGGCGCCGAGATCGCCACGGCCCTGCGGGAACGGGGCGCGGCGGTGACCATCGTGGAGGCAGCCGAGGTTCCCCTCGTGCGTGCCGTCGGCCCGCGTATGGCGGCCGCACTCGCGGGGCTTCACCCTCGCAACGGCGTCGATCTCCGGCTTTCCACGGCGGTCCGCGACATCACGCCGGACGGCGCGGGCAGCAAGGTCACGCTGTCCGACGGTGGTGTGCTCGACGCGGACCTCGTGATCGCGGGCATCGGCGCCCGCCCCGCGGTCGGCTGGCTGGACGGCTCCGGCGTCCCGCTGGGAGACGGCGTGCTGTGCGACCGGACGCTGCGCGCCGCCCCGGGGATCTACGCCGCGGGCGACGTCGCACGCTGGCACAACCCGCTGTTCGAGACCTCGATGCGGCTGGAGAACTGGACTTCCGCCTCGGCGCAGGCGGAGGCCGCCGCGCGTAACGCCGTCGACCCAGGCGCCGCGATGCCGTTCTCGGCCGTTCCGTACTTCTGGTCCGACTGGTACGGCAAGCGGATCCAGATGGTCGGCGTCGCGGCCGACGACGTCGACCTGTTCGGCGACCCCGAAGACGAGAGCTGGCTGGCGCTCTACCGATCGGGCGATCGGCTCGTCGGCGCGCTCGCGGTGAACCAGCCAGGCCGGATCATGAAGTACCGGGCGCACGTCATGCGCCGCTCGTCGTGGCGGGACGCCATCGACTTCGCCAAGGCGGTGGCGCGATGAGTCCCGCGGACGTGCTCGTCATCGGTTCCGGATTCGGCGGCTCGGTGAGTGCCCTTCGCTTGGCGGAGAAGGGGTATCGCGTCACGGTGCTGGAAGCAGGCCCCCGCCGCACCGAGGAGACGCTGCCCAAGACGTCCTGGGACGTGCGCAACTTCCTGTGGGCGCCCCGGCTGGGCTGCTACGGGATCCAGCGCATCCACCTCCTGCGTGACGTCGTGATCCTCGGCGGCGCCGGGGTCGGCGGCGGTTCCCTCAACTACGCCAACACCCTCTACGAGCCGCCCGCGCCGTTCTTCGAGGATCCGCAGTGGGCCCACATCACCGACTGGCGGACGGAACTGAAGCCGCATTACGACCAGGCTCGCCGCATGCTGGGCGTGACGCGGAACCCGACCGTGACGGCCGCCGACGAAGTACTGCGCGAGGTCGCCACCGACATGGGCGTCGGCTCGTCGTTCCGGCTGACTCCCGTCGGTGTCTTCTTCGGCGACGAACGGACTCCGGCGGGGAGCGTCGTGCCGGATCCCTACTTCGGCGGGGCCGGGCCGGAGCGCCGGACCTGCATCGAATGCGGCTCCTGCATGACCGGCTGCCGGGTCGGCGCCAAGAACACGCTCGACCGCAATTACCTGTACCTCGCCGAACGGCTGGGCGCCGAAGTCGTGCCGATGACCACGGTGCTCGACGTCCGCCCCGCCCCGGACGGCGGCTACGTCGTCCGTACCGTGCGGACCGGTTCGTCCCCACGCCGCCGCAAGAACGTACGGACGTTCACCGCCCGCGAGGTCGTCTTCAGCGCGGGCACGTACAACACCCAGAAGCTGCTGCACCGTGCCCGCGCCACGGGTGCGCTGCCGCGGCTGTCCGCGAGCCTCGGCAGGCTCACGCGGACGAACTCGGAATCCATCCTCGGCGCCAAAACGAAGCGGAAGGACGCCGACTTCACCCGGGGCGTCGCGATCACCTCGTCGATCCACCCCGACGCGCACACCCACGTCGAACCGTGCCGATACGGCAAGGGAAGCAACGCCATGTCGTTGCTGCAGACCGCGCTCACCGACGGCGGGAAACGCGTCCCGCGCTGGCTCACCTGGCTGGGCACGCTGGTGCGGGATCCCCGCAACGTCACCTGGTTCTCGCCGCGGCGCTGGTCGGAACGCACGATCATCCTGCTGGTGATGCAGACGCTCGACAACTCCATCACCGTGTCCGGCAGGCGCACCCGCACCGGCCGCCACAAACTGGTTTCGGGGCCGGGACACGGCGAACCGAACCCGACCTGGATCCCGGCCGGCAACGACGCCGCGCGCCGCGTCGCCGAGAAGATCGACGGTATCGCGGGCGGGACGACCGGCGAGATCCTCAACATCCCGATGACCGCGCATTTCATCGGCGGCTGCGCCATCTCCGACGATCCGGGCCGTGGCGTGATCGACCCGTACCACCGGGTGCACGGCTACGACGGCCTGCACATCGTCGACGGATCCACCATCTCGGCGAATCTCGGCGTCAACCCTTCCCTCACCATCACCGCACAGGCGGAACGGGCCATGTCGTACTGGCCCAACCGCGGCGACGCCGATCCCCGGCCGCCGCTGGGTGAGGCCTACCGGCGCATCGATCCGGTGCCGCCGCGGAATCCCGCGGTTCCGGCCGGTGCTCCCGCCGCCCTGCGGTGACACTCCCGTCGGCGGGCGCCCGGACAGCGCCCGGGTGCCCGTCCGGCCGGTCAAACCACGGCCTGGACCCAGCCGTCGGTTTCGTCGACGACCTCACCGCCGCTGATCTGCTCGAGCTTGTAATTGATGGTCGTCCCCTCCGGGAACTGGTAATCGCACTCCTCGGAGCCGTTCTCCGATCCGTTGTAGTCCTTGCAGGAGCCTTTGAACTTCCCGTGCGAATTCGGCAACGAACTGGTCCAGCGCAGGCGCGTGCCGTTCCCGTCCCAGGTGTCGTCCGCGACCTTCATGCGGTCGCCGTACGAGATCACGCAGCCCCAGTCGTCGTTGAGCCAGATCTTCGTCTTGGCGCAGGAGGCTCGCTCGCCGTCCCGCGTCACGTCCGACGCGCTCGCGGCGGTGACCCCCGCCGTGGCCAGGGAACCGATCACCAAGGCCGTCACGGCGGCGAATCGCTTCATCTCGTGCACTGTCGTTCCCCCTCATTTCGCTTTCCCCTTGACGGTTTCCATCGTCATCAGCCGGACGGACCGGCGGCAAGGCGAACGGCGCGACTTGGGAGGCGGGAACGAAACGAGGGCTCTCACCAGCGGGAACGTGACGTCCCGAGACGAACCGGCAGCGTGGTGAGACGAGTCCGTCAGGAGATCGGCCGGTCCGCCAACTGCTCGAGCCGGGCCATCTCGACGTCGAGGGCGGTCTGCGCCCGGCTCAGCGCCTCCGAGCTGTATGCCCCGCTCGACCGGGCGTGCTGGAGGCGTTCGGACTGTTCGGTCAGGACCCGCAAGCGCAGGCGCAGGTATTGCTCGATCTGTTCCGGGGCCGGGCGGTCGCCCGGCGATGCGGGCGGGACGCGCACGTCCGCGCGCACCCGGTCCACGACCCGGTCGCCGAAGGGCCCGTTGCCCGGGTCCTCCAGGGCGGGATCGTCCAAAAGGGACTTCGCCGCGTCGGCCAGCTCGGTCGTGAGCCGGACGTACTCGCGCCGCAACCGGTCCGGGTCCTCCGACGGCACGCGCGCCGCGCGGATCACCGCCGGCAGCGTCATTCCCTGCACCAGCAGCGTCGTGGTCGCCACCACGTAGGCGATCAGGACCAGCAGGGCACGGTCCGGCGTGTCCTGCGGAAGGGTCTGCGCGGCCGCGAGGGTGATCGCGCCGCGCATTCCCGCCCAGCCGAGCACCACGCCACCGCGCCAGCCCAGTGTCTCGGTGAGCCGGAACTCGACGTCGGCGGCGGCCCGGTCGAGCCGTTTCCGGAAATGCGCCACCCGCCTCGGTGACGCCTTGTCCAGCCGTTCGGTGACGGCGGGATTCGACTCGTCGCCCCGCAGCACCGCCTGCGTCGTTTCCAGCCGGGGCTTGAACCGAGCGGCCTTCCGCTGCTCGCGGTACAGGCCGCCGACCAACGGCCCGACGAAGACGATGCGCGCGACGATGACGAGCGCCGACGCGGCCAGCCCGATGCCGAGCGCGCGCCACACGCTCGAACCGTCGTCGTGCACCTCGTCGATGAGGGTTTTGACGCTGAGTCCCATGAGCAGGAACATCGCGCTTTCCAGCAGGAAGGCCGCGGTGCGCCAGTTGACGGCCTCGGCGAGCCGGTCCGTCGCGCGCAGATGCCGGGGGGCCAGATGCCCGGTCACCAGTCCGGCGACGACGACCGCGAGCACGCCCGAGGCTCCGGCCTCTTCCGCGGGCAGGAACGCGATGAACGGGACCACGAACGAGATCGCGGTGTTGAGCACGGCGTTGCCCAGCAACGCGCGCACCCGGACGTTGAGGATCCCGACCAGCAGCCCGATCCCGACCGCCACGACGACCGCGTAGACGAACTCCCCCACGATGCCCCAGACGGACACCGAACCGGCGACCGCGGCGACGGCCGACCGCAGCAGCACGAGCGCGGAGGCGTCGTTGACGAGCCCTTCGCCTTCGAGCACGGTCAGCAGCCGGGGTGGCAGGCCGAGCCGCCGTCCCACGGACGTCGCGGCGACGGCGTCGGTGGGGCTGATGACCGCGCCGAGCGCGAACGCGGCGGGCCAGCCGATATCCGGTATCAGCCAATGGAACAGCCAGCCCGCGCCCAGGGTCGTCCCCACCACGAGCAGCACCGCGAGGCCGGTGATCGGCCGGATGTTCCGCCGGAAATCGACCACCGGCATGTTCACCGCCGCCGAATACAGCAGCGGCGGGAGCACCCCGGCGAGGATCAGCTCCGGTTCGACCTCGGGATGCGGGACGCCGGGCAGGAAGCTCAGGCCGATACCGGCCACCACGAGGCTCAGCGGAGCGGCCACGTTGAGCCGCTCGGAGAACGCGGCCACCAAGACGATGCTGACGACACCGAGGACGACGACGAGGGTCAGGTTCACCGGGTTCACTTGTCCTCTCGCCGGTCAGGTGGCTTGCCGTGCCCATTGGTGACACGAGGTCACCGGACCCGCAAGTCGGAGCCGGTCAGCGCGGTGTGTCGCGAAAGCCACCTCGCCTGCCGTGCGCGAAGCCGCCCAGGTACCGAGGCCGCCGAACGCGTCGTGAGTGGCAAAGAGCGTTATTGAGCGGTAAGGCAAAGGTGGCGTGCTCGTCAGCTGGGCTGAAGGGGGCGACCGACAGGGTGAAGGGGACTTTCCCCTCATCGCACGAGCGGAAAGTCCCCTTCACCCCGGCCTGCGGTCCTCATGGGTGGCGGAGCCCCGGGAGGTGTTGCGAAAGCCACTTTCGCAACGTTGAAGGTTGCGAAAGCCACTTTCACAACATCCGGAGCCCGTCAGCGCAGCGCCGCCAGGACGTAGTCGTCGCCGGACTGCCAGACCGGGGCCACCTCCGCGAAGCCCGCCTCCCGGAGCAGCCGGGTGTGCTCCTGCGGGCTGAGCCGGTTGCCGTAGCCGGTCGAGATGCCGCGCAGTTCTTCGGCCGTGAAGCGCTCCTGCAGCGCGGGGTCCGCGGCGGCCGCCGCCCACCAGGTCTTCCAGTCCTCGTTGGCGTGGACCCCGGCACGGGCCGCCCGGCGCTCCTTGACCACCGCGGCGAGCTCGCGCATGGCCGGTTGCTCGTCGTAGAGGTGGTCGCCGTTGACCAGCGCGCCGCCCGCCCTCAACGCGACGGCGAGGTCACGGTAGACCTCGGCGAGCCGCTCGGGACGCAGCCAGTGCAACGCGGTCGTCGAGACCGCGGCGTCGACCGGCCGCCACTTCAGTCAGCCGCTCTCGGCGAGGTCGGCCCGGACATATTCGATGTCGCTCCGCTCCGGCCGGGTCGCGCGGGCGAGCGCGAGCAGGAACGGGTCGTCGTCGAGGCCGACGATCCGTGCGTGCGGTAACCGCTCGGCGAGCCTGGTGGTCAGCGAGCCCGGCCCGCAGCCGAGGTCCAGCACCAGCGGCTCGTCGACGTCGCGGCAGACGTGTTCGACGACGTCGATCACCACGGTGAAGCGTTCTTCACGGTCGGCGACATAGCGTTCCTGCTGTACGTCCCACCGGCGTACCCAGTCCGCCGCGAGCTTCTCGTCCACCGGCCTCCCCTTCGTGATCTTGATCCTGTGTAGCACACGCCGGTCATGGGTTACCGTGTGCGCCACAACGTAAGAAGGTGCCCGTCGGGGGAAGCCGGTGTGAATCCGGCGCTGACCCGCAACCGTGAGCGGCCGTACGCCGTGAGCCGGACTGCCCGCCGGACACCGCCAACCCCAACTGTCGTGGAGTGCGGAGCGGGGTCCCGTTCACGTGCGGTCGCGCGCCCGGGACAGTGCTCGATGTCCCGGAGGTTCCTATGACGCGTCATCCGCTCACCCGTCGGAGACTGCTGGCGCTGGCCGCGCTCACGCCGTTGGCCGCCTGCGGGACCGCACCGGCGGCCACGGGCCGGCTGCGAGTGGCGTTCGCCGCGGGCGGGTCGAAGGAAACCCTCGACCCCGCCCAGGTTTCGCTCTTCGTCGATCAGGCACGGGCCAAGGCGCTCTTCGACACGCTGGTCGCCTACAACGCCGACACCTCCTTGCGGCCGCGGCTGGCCGAGTCCTGGGAGAGCGACGCCTCAGGCACTCGCTGGCGGATCCGGCTGCGGCAGGCGGCGTTCCACGACGGGCGTCCGGTCACCGCGGACGACGTGCTCTACACCTTCCGGCGGATCGCCGACCCGGCGCTGGCCTCCTCGTCGCGGCAGTACTTCGCGAAGGTGGACTTCGCCCGCAGCAAAGCGTTGTCCCCCAAAGAAATCGAGCTGACGCTGACCGCGCCCGACTTCGAATTCCCGTCGGGCTGGGGCGCTCCCGGAGCGGAGATCGTGCCCGCCGGCACGACGGACTTCACCGCGCCGGTCGGCTCGGGGCCGTTCCGTTTCGTCTCCTTCACTCCCGGCGGCCCGGCGGTGTTCCGCAAGAACGAGTCGCATTGGGACGGCGCGCCGAGCATCGACGAGCTCGAATTCGTGCCGGTCAACGAGGAAACCGCGCGCGTCAACGCGTTGCTGTCCGGACAGGTCGACTACGCCCACGACCTCGCTGCCGGAACCGCGGCCCGGCTCGCCGGTGACGCACGCGTTTCGCTGCTCGAAGCCAAGGGAACGACGATGCAGGGCCTGATCCTGCGCGTGACGCGACCCCCGTTCTCCGACCCGAGGCTGGTGCGCGCCGTACTGTCCGGAGTGGACAGAGAAGCCCTGAACCGCGTCGCGCTGGCCGGGCGCGGGGAGATCGGCAACGACCTGTTCGGCAAGGGACTTCGCGGGTATGCCGCGGACATCCCCCAACGCCGTCGCGATGTGGACCTGGCCCGGTCGCTCGTCCGTGAGGCGGGCGCGGAGGGGCTGGCCTTCGCCGTCGAGACCAGCGACGTCGATCCGGGCTTCGCCACCGCGGCCACGGTGATTTCCCAGCAGCTCGAGGAGATCGGGCTCGCCGCGACGCCGAACACCCGCGCGTCGAGCACCTATTTCAGCGAGATCAAGACCAAGGGTGTCGCCGCGCTCACCCGCACGGCCACCCTGCCCGTCCCGACGTTCCTCAACCAGCGCTTCCGCACGCGCGGTTCGAACAACGTCAACGGCTTCGGCTCGCCGGAGTTCGACGCGCTCATGGATCGCGCCGCGGCCACCGCGGACGAACGGGCCAGGCTGGCGCTGTTCGGCGACGCGCAGCGGATCGTCCACGAATCCGGCGGGCTGCTCGCCTGGGGGTTCAGCACCTGGACGATCGCCGTGTCGAAGCGGGTTTCCGGGGTGGTGACCGCGCCACCGAACACCTTCGATTGGGCGCGGTTCGACCGCGCCCGGCTGTCCTGACGTGCGGGGCCACGCCGTCCGACGGCTGGGTTTCGCCGTGGTGCAGGCGCTGTTCGTGCTGGTCGCGACGTTCGCCGTGACCGCGTTGCTGCCCGGCGACGCGGCCTCGGTCGTACTCGGCGAACAGGCCACCGACGAGCAGGTGGCGACCGTCCGCCATCAGCTCGGGCTCGACCAGCCGCTCCTCGACCGGTTCGGGAACTGGATTTCGGGCCTGGTCACCGGCGATCTCGGCCGGTCGCTCGTGACCGGTGCCCCGGTGGCCGACGAGATCGTCCGCCGTTTCGCCGCGACCGCGGTGCTCGCCGGGGTGACGCTGCTCGTGCTCGTTCCGCTCGCGCTGGTCGTCGGAGTGGTCTGCGGGCTGCGCGAAGGATCGCGGATCGACCGCGTGCTCACCGCGGTCACGCTGTTCCTGCATTCGATCCCCGAGTTCGTCCTCGGGCTGCTGCTGGTCGCGGGTTTCGCCGTGCACACCGGGCTGCTTCCGGCCACCGCGGCCGGAACGGACCTGACCACGCGGCCCGAAGTGCTGGTGTTGCCGGTGATCGTGCTGGTCGCCCGGCAGCTGTGCGACGTCGCCCGGCAGCTGCGGATCGGGATCGCCGAGCAGACCCGGGGGCCGGTGGCGGAGCATCTGCGCCTGCTCGGGCTGCCCGAACGCACCGTGGTGCTGCGGCATCTCCTGCCCGCCGCGGCCGCTCCCGCCGTGCAGCAGCTCGCCCGCGCCG
This sequence comes from Amycolatopsis keratiniphila subsp. keratiniphila, assembly GCF_001620365.2. Lineage (GTDB taxonomy): Bacteria > Actinomycetota > Actinomycetes > Mycobacteriales > Pseudonocardiaceae > Amycolatopsis > Amycolatopsis keratiniphila. Next base: position 23,870 of record NZ_LQMT02000013.1, on the reverse strand, counting down.
TCGAAGGACTGCTGACCGGCACGGTGATCGTCGAATCCCTGTTCGCGATCACCGGGCTCGGCACGGGGTTCGTCGAGGCCGTGCAGAACCGGGACATCCCGCAGGTGCAGGGCTACGTGCTGGTGTTCGCCGGCGTGGTCGTGCTCGGGAACCTCGCCGCCGACCTGGTCGCCCACCGGCTGACCCCGCGCCGGGAGCTGATCACGTGGTGAGCCGGGCACTCGGGTGGTCGCTGCTCGCGGTACCGCTCCTGCTCGCGGTGGCCGGGCCGGTGCTCGCGGGCCCCGTGGTGTCGGTCGGCGCGCCCTGGCAGACGCCGGACGCCACGCATCCGCTCGGCACCGACGTCCTCGGCCGCGACGCGCTCACGGTGATCCTCGCGGGCGGGTTGCCCGTGATCGGGATGACCGTCGCCGCGCTCCTGCTCGCCTATCTGATCGGGGTTCCGCTCGGGCTCGTCGCGGCCGGGCGCGGGCGGCGGGCCGACGAAACCGTGATGCGCTCCCTCGATCTCGTGCTGGCCTTCCCGTCGCTGCTGGTGCTCATGGTGCTCGCCGCGACCGGGCACCGCGGGCCCGGCGTGCTCATCCCGGCCGTGGCCGTCCTCCAGGTACCGGCGATCACCCGCGTGGTGCGTGCCGCGGCACTGGCGCCCGGCTGCCGTACCGCCGTGGAAGCCCTGACGCTGCAAGGAAGATCCTGGTGGCGCATCCAGCTCGGATACGTCGCCCGGCACGTCACCGGCCCGGTCGCGACCGACGCCGGCACCAGGCTCGGCGTGGTGCTCTACCTGCTGGCGTCGGCGAACTTCCTCGGCCTCGGCCTGCCCGCCGACTCCCCGGACTGGGCCGTGGTCATCGAACGCAACAGCGAGGCCCTCTACAGCGCGCCCGCGGTGGTCCTCGTGCCCGCCGCGCTGCTGATGGCGTTGTGCGTCGGCACGAACCTCGTCACCGACCGGCTGCTCGCCGCCCGGCGGGTGATCGCGTGACCGTCCTGGAGATCACCGGTCTGTCCGCCCACGCCGGGGAAACCGTTCTGCTCGACGACGTCTCACTGTCCCTCGAACCGGGCCGCACGCTCGTCGTGCTCGGCGCGTCCGGCGCGGGGAAGACCACCCTGGGCCTCGCCGCGACCGGACGGGCGCGCCCGGGGATCACGCTGTCCGGTTCGGTCCGGACGGCCGGGGTCGTCGGCCATCTGCCGCAGCAGCCGTCGGCGGTGCTGGACCCGGTCCGCCGCTGCGGGCCGGTGCTGGCCGAACTCGCCGCGCTGCACCACCGTGGCCGCGCCGCGCGGCTCGCTGCGGCCCGCACCGCTTTGGCGGAGGCGGGACTGGAGCCGGAGCTGTGGCGCCGGTTCCCGCATCAGCTGTCCGGTGGGCAGCAGCAGCGCATGGCGCTGGCCACCTCCCTCGTGACCCGGCCTCGCCTGCTCGTGCTCGACGAGCCGACCAGTGGTCTCGACGAGGCGAACAGGGCCGTGCTCACCGCCAGGCTCGCGGAGCTTTCCCGCTCCGGCACGGCGTTGCTGGTCCTGACCCACGACCTCACGCTGGCCCGTGCCCTGGACGGCGACGTCGCCGAACTCCGCGACCACCGTCTGCTGCCGTGCGAGGCCGTTCCCGACCACGCGCGCCTCGACGAACCCGCGCCCGCGTCGCCGACGTCGCCGGTGCTCGTCGTTCGCGGACTCACGGTGCGCGCCGGACGGACGCCCCTCGTCGAGGACGTCGATCTGGCGCTGGCGGCGGGCAGCCGCACCATGCTCACCGGCGTCTCGGGAGCGGGCAAGACGACGCTCGGCCGCGCACTCGCCGGGTTGACCCCGCCGGCCGCGGGCACGATCGAAGTCGACGGCGTGCGGCTCCCCCGCCTCGCCCGTCGCCGCGATCGCGCGCAACTGAGGGCCGTCCAATACGTCCACCAGGACAGCCGCGCGTCCTTCGACGAGTTCCGCGGGGTGCTCGACCAGGTCGCCGACACCGCCCGGCTTCTTCGCGGACTCGGGCGCGAAGAAGCCCGGCTCGAAGCGACGGAAATCCTGGATGCCCTCGGCGTCGACCCGGCCGACCGCCGTCCCGGCCGGTTCTCGGGCGGCCAGCTCCAGCGGTGTGCCGTGGCCCGCGCGCTCCTGGCCCGTCCCAGGGTCCTCGTCTGCGACGAGCCGACGTCCGCCCTCGACGCGGCCAACCGCGCCCGGCTCTGGGACTTCGTGACCGCGACGGCGCTCCGGCACGGCATCGCGCTGCTCGTGATCAGTCACGACACCGCGGCGGCCCCGTTCGTCGACGGCACGTTGACCATGTCCGGTGGACGTCTCGCGTGAGCCCTTCGATCACGGCCGGGCGGGAAGGATGTGGCGTCCTTCGCGGTCCGTGCTCAGGCACAACGAGCAGATCGTCCCGCCGATCGCGGACGCCGTCATGTCGGGGCGCTCATAGGCCTCTCCGCAGACCTCGCAGTCGTAGTGGGTGCCGCTCGGATTGCCGTCTGCGTCCAGGATCGGCTCGGTGATGCCGTCATCGGTGCAGCGCAGGTAGAAGCGCCCCCGGGTGAGGACGGCCATCAGCGGGGTCAGCACGATCGCGACCACCACCGCGACCAACGGGGAGTACGGCCGGGGGCCGGCGCCGAAGAGTCCGAAGTAGACGGAGATGGACAGGAGGGAGGAGCCGAGGAACGCGACGACACCGACCGGGTTGACCGCGAACAGCATGCCGCGCCGGAACTCCGGCTGTTTCGGCGAGAGCCCGAGCACGAACTTGTTGATCGCGATGTCGGTGGCGACGGTGACCACCCACGCCATCGCGCAGTTCGAGTAGAAACTCAAGATGCCGTTGAGGAAGCTGAACATGTCCGCCTCCATCAGGATCAGCGCGATGGCCAGGTTCACCAGCACGAACACCAGCCTGCCCGGATAGCGTTTCGTTATCCGGGTGAAGGAGTTCGTCCACGCCAGCGACCCGGAATAGGCGTTGGTGACGTTGATCTTGACCTGGCTGAGCACCACCAGGACCAACGCCAGCGGAACCACCAGCCACGACGGCATCACTTCGGTGAACACCCCGGTGAACTGCTCGATCGGCTCGACGGCCGCTGCCTTCCCGACCGCGTCGAGGATGTAGACCGCCATGAACACGCCGATCGCCTGCTTGATCGCGCCGAAGAACACCCATCCCGGCCCGGCCAGCACCATCGAGGTCCACCAGGCGCGCCGGTTCTCCGCCGTGCGCGGCGGCATGAAACGCAGATAGTCGACCTGCTCCCCGATCTGCCCCATGAGCGAAAGACACACTCCGGCGCCGAGCATGATCGCGGCCGTGCTCAGCCCGGCGCCGCCCTCGCCCTCGTAGGACAGCCACCGCTGGACCGAACCTGGATCCTTCACGACGAGGAACGCCAGCGGGGCCACCATCAGCAGCAGCCACAGCGGATTCGTCCAGCTCTGCAGCTTCGCCAGTACCTTCATGCCGTAGACGACCAGCGGGATGATCACCAGGGTGGACACGAGGTAGCCGAGCCACAGCGGCAGCGATATCGCGTACTTCAGGCCCTGCGCCATGATCGAGCCTTCGAGCGCGAAGAAGATGAAGGTGAAGCTGGCGAAGATGACGCTGGTGAGCACCGAACCGTAGTAGCCGAAACCGGAACCACGGGTGATCAGGTCGAGGTCGATGTTGTACCGGGCGGCGTAGTAGGCCAGCGGGAACCCGGTCACGAAGATGATCACCGCCGCCAGGGCGATCGCCAGCAGCGCGTTGCCCGTGCCGTGGGTCAGGCCGATTCCGGCGCCGATCGAGAAGTCCGCCATGTAGGCGATCCCGCCCAACGCGGAAGCGCCGACCACCGCCGGTGTCCAGCGACGGTACGTCCTCGGCGCGAATCGGAGGGTGTAGTCCTCGAGGGTTTCCTTGGTCGCGCCGAGGCCGGCGGGCGCGGCACGGGTCTCCGATTCTTCGATGGTCATGACCGAGGTCTCCTCCAGGGCACCGGGGACGGGAGCCAGAAGGTACGAACGCCTCGTTTCCGCCCGTCCGCCCGGTTGTGACGGGCGGGTTTCCGTGTGTTGCCGGATGTCCGCGTGGCCGTTAACAAGGCGGGCAGGGCGAAGGCGGCGTGTTGCGAAAGCCACTTTCGCAACGTTGGAGGTTGGGAAAGTGCCTTTCGCAACGTCAGCGGCCACGGCCGCCCTAGAGCGACAACCCTAGAGGGCGAAATGTCTGATTGACACCTAGCTGCACGGTTTCCCAGTCATGGCGACCTTCAGGAAGTGTCCACAAGGGACATTCCGCGCCGGCCAGGTGTCCAGTTCATGCCTGTATAAGAGATTTCAGAGGGGGTCGCGAGTGATAAAGGCGGTTATTGAGGGGTAAGGCAAAGGTGGCGTGTCGCGAAAGCCACTTTCGGGACGTCTGATGTCCCGAAAGTGGCTTTCGCGACATCAGTGCGGCCGGGTCCCGTCACGAGTCGTCCGCCTGGACACGCGTGTCGTCATGCGGTCACGCGAAACCGCCCGGCCGCAGGTAGCTGAGACGCGGTTGGTTCTATCGACCAGTAGGGCGAAGGTGGCGCATTTCTTGAGGGATAGGCCGCGCGTGTCGTGTTCGTGGGCGGGCCGGCGATGGTCGAGCGCGAGTGGGCCAGAATCGACGGCGTGCAGTTCGCCATCCTCGGGCCGGTCGAAGCCCGCCGCCCCGACGGGACACCCGTCGCGCTCGGCGGGCCGCAGCTGCGTGGTCTGCTCGCCCTCCTCGCGCTCGACGCCGGGCGGGTCGTCGGCGCCGACCGGCTGATCGACGGCCTGCACGGCGACCATCCGCCCGAGGGCGCCGCCGAAGCCCTGCAGTCCCAGGTCTCCCGGCTCCGGCGGCGGCTGAAGGACGGCGGCGCGCCCGATGGGCTCATCGAATTCACCCCCGCCGGATACCGGCTGGCCGTCGACCCGCAAGCTGTCGACCTCCACCGTTTCGAACGCCTCACCGCCCAGGCGCGGGAGACCGCCGAGGCGGACACGAAGCTCGCGCTCTTCACCGAAGCCCTGGCGCTGTGGCGAGGGCCGGCCCTCGACGGGCTCGCCGACCCGCCGCGCGGCGGCCCGGCTCGCCGCCATCGAGGACCGCGTCGAGGCCGAGCTTTCCCTGGCACAGCACGAAAAGCTCGTCGCCGAGCTCCGTGAGCTCGCGCGGGAGCACCCGCTGCGGGAACGGCTCACCGCCCAGCTCGTGCGCGCCCTGCACGGCAGCGGCCGGTCCGCCGAGGCGCTCGCCGTGTTCGCCGAGGCCCGCGGCCGCCTCGCCGAAGAGCTGGGCGCCGACCCGTCGGCGGAACTCGCCGATGCGCACGCCGCCGTCTTGCGAGGTTCACCGGCCCGCCCGGTTCCCGTGCCGCTCACGGGTTTCGTCGACCGCGGCGAACTCGGCCGGCTCGTCGCCGCGCTCGGGACCACGCGGCTCGTCACGCTCACGGGGCCCGGCGGAGCGGGCAAGACACGGCTCGCCGTCGAGGCGACTGACCGGCAGGACGGCGAAGTCTGTTTCGTCGAACTCGCCACGGCGACCGAGGTCGCGCCCGCCGTCCTCGCCGTGCTGGGACTGCGCGAACGCCTTGGTACTGAAGGATTACGCCGGGCACCCGGTCTCGGACGGTCCCCGCTAGACCTGCGACTCGGCAAGCAGTTTCAGCGCGAGCGCCTTGAGTTCCGGGCTCGCCGCCGCGGCGTCGCCCGAGTCGAACGGCGGCTGCGGGTCGTACTCGACGGCGAGCTGAATCCCGCGGGCGATCTCTTCACCGGCCAAAAGGGACGCGAGATGGAAGGCGAGGTCGATCCCGGCGGACACCCCCGCCGCGGTGACGACCTTGCCGACCTGGACGTAGCGCTCGGGCACGTAGCGGACGCCGAAGGTCTTCTCCAGATAGTCCGCCGAAGCCCAGTACGTGGTGGCGCGCTCGCGGAGCAGCCCGGCCGCGCCGAGGATCAAGGATCCCGTACACACCGACGTGGTCCAGGTCGTGTGCCGATGAATACGGCGGATCCAGTCGAGCAGGACCGGGTTCTCCATGGCCGCCACCGTGCCGCGGTTGCCCGCGCCCGGAACCAGCAACACGTCCAGGCGGTGCACCTCCGCCACCGAGCGTTCCGCCAGCACCGCGACGTCACGGGTGTCCGTGCGCACCGGGCCGCGTTCCTGGGCGATCATCGTCACCGTGGCGCCGGGCAACCGGGCCAGCACCTCGGCCGGCCCCGTCGGATCCAGCAGGCTGAACCCGTCGTAGAGCAGGATGCCGATCTTCGGTCCTTTGGTCTCCGCCTGAGCCGTGCCGGTGCCGAGGCCGAAGGCGGCGGCCGCCGCGACTCCGGCCAATACCGTCCTGCGGGTGGTCTTCGCACTGTCCATGGCGCGATTCTGGGGAGCTCAGGCGCCGATCGGGCGTGGCATGTCCTTCATCCTGCGAAGTGTGTCCCCGGTGATCCCGTAGTACTGGCGGAACGCCGTCCGCAGGGTCTCCGGCGAGGCGAACCCGCATCGCCGCGCGACCGCGGCCAGTGGCAACGCGGTGGACCGCACCAGCTGTGCGGCGGCTTCGGTCCGCGCCGTCCGCACGGTCCGGGCCGGGGTGCTGCCCAGCTGCGCGGTGAACAGCCGGTTGAGGTGCCGCGTGGTGACCCCGGCGCGGGCCGCCAGCGCCGACGGGCTCAGGTCTTCGGCGAGATGCGCGGCGATGTACCCCAAGAGGTCGCGCACGACCCGGTTGCCCGGCGGCGGGACGGCCAGGAACGTGCTGATCTGCGCCTGGTCACCCGGGCGGTGCAGATAGGTCACCAATTCGCGGGCGACCTCGCGGGCCAGCGTCGGACCGCAGTCGTCCTCGATCAGCGCGAGCGTGAGATCCAGCGCGCTGATGACCCCGGCCGAGGTGAACACGTTGCCGTCGCGGATGTAGAGCGGGGCCGGATCCACCGTCACCGCGGGGAACGTGGCGGCGAGCAATTCGCCGTATCCCCAATGCGTCGTGGCCCGCCGGTCGTCGAGCAGCCCGGCGGCCGCCAGCACGAAGGCGCCCGTGCACACCGAGGCGATCCGCCTGCTCCGTCCGGCCAGGCGCCGCACCTGCGTCAGCAGGCGCTCGTCCGCCGCGGCCGCGCCCGTTCCCGCGCCGCCGACCACGAGCACCGTGTCCACCCGCCCCGACACCTCGGCGAGCCGCCGGGCACCCGCGAGCATGATCCCCGACGAACTCCGTGTCGTCCGCCCCTGAACCGTCGCCAGCTCGACGACATACGGTGGCGCGGCACCGTGCGAGTTCGCGATCTCCAGTGCCCCGCTGGGACAGGCCACGTCCAGGATCTGCGCGTCGTCGAACGCGACGATCACCACCCGGCGCGCCGCTTCCTTCTCAACCCCCACACGGAGAATCTACCCGCGGACCGCTTACCTCGGACGTAATCGACAGGGCCCCCCGTCTCGATGATCCTTTGGCCATGAAGGTTTCACGACTCTTGCCCGCCCTCGCGGCGGCCGTTCTGTCCTTTGTCGTTCTCGCGGCTCCTGCGACCGCCGGATCCCTCGACCGGCCCGCGAACGTGGAGCGGTTCATGGACGCCTACCGCGCCTGGGGAAGGAACGCCCAGGATGTCGACGCGTACATGAACCTGTTCGTCCAGGACGGGACGGCGCGCTTGTGGGACAGCGGGCTCGAAACGCCGCGGGACTGGGCGGGAATCAGAAGCCAGATCGAGGGCGTGCTGCGATTGGTCCCGGACTACGTCTTCGTACCGGAGACCGTCACCTCCGACCCCGACGGGAGGGTCGTGTTCATCGAGGCGCTGAACACCGGAACCGTCAAGGGGAAACCGGTCTCCTTCAAGACGATGCACCGGCTCGTCCTCGGCGATCCCGCCGCGGGCAAGGATCCGTCCCGGGTGCAGGACGGCAGGCGGTTCTGGGACCAGGTCGACATGTTCCGCCCGGTCGAGGATCCGGCGAACCCGCTGCGGAACCTCTTCGAAGGGATCACCGCGTCGGCGACCGACCCGGCCCCGGCGGTCCCGTTGCCGCCGCGGATCCGGCAACTGGCGTGGAACCGGGAAGCGGCGGGGATCTTGGTCGCCGGGGTGGACGGGACGGCGACCCTGCTGGGTCCCGGCCTGACCGAACCGATCTCCGGCCGCCGCGCGATGACCGGATACCTGGACCGGTTGTTCGGCGCCGTCCGTGACCTCGCGCTGGAGCAGCACGCCACCGTGTCCACGGACGGCACCGAATACCGGGAGTGGATCGGCACCGCGGTGGCGCTGGGCGGCGCCGACCCGCGCACTATCTCCTTCAGCCTGGTCGATCGGATGGTGCAGACGCCGACCGGCACGGCCTGGTCGCTGCATTTCGACACGCTGGACCTGATCGCTTCGGTCCAGACGGTGAAGGAACTGCGTGCCCGGATTTTCGGCTAGCTGTCAGGGGTGGTCGGCCGGCGCGGTCCATGCATGAGGACTTCACCGCGTCGGCTCGGCCGTCCAAGCACTTCCGGCGCCCGTTCGGGTCACGCTGCCGCCCGGCGGCAGGTCGAGGACGTCGATCAGGGTCCGGTCTTCGTCGATGGCGTGGTGCAGGTGCCCGACCTTGCCGGTGCCGCCGTCCGCGTCGGAAGCACCGGCGAGTTGCCACATCCCGTCGTCGGCGTCGTGCCGCACAAGCAGAATCGGCTCGCGGCGCTCGAACACCTCGAGGGTCTGGACGCACAGGGTGCCCAGAAGCCAGTGCCGCATCCACCACGCCCGCCGATCGCGTCGCATGACCTCGTCGGCGACCGCCCAGACGAACGGCAGGTCCTCGTGGGCACGTGCCTCGTCCGCGGTCAGGTCCGGACCGCCCTGCGGTACCCGTTCGAACGGGTCACCGGTCAATGAGAACGCATGTCCGCCCTCGTGCGGGAAGATGACGGCGTGGAAGGTCCCACCGCCGGGGTTGCCCGCGCCGATCCCGATCGACAGGCGAGCGGCGTGCGGATCCGCGCCGGTGGTCCATCCGAACGCGTACGAGGCCAGTTCACCCCGCGGCCCGACGAACTCCCCGAACGCACGCCGGTCCGTCCCCTCGGCGGTGTCCGTCACTACCAACGCACCCTCGTGCACTTGAACATCCACGCCCGCAAGGTACCCGCTCACAGCGGTGCGGCCAGCAACACGACCCGGTCGTGCTCCGGATCGAACCCGAGGACCGCATGGTCCGGGCTTCCGCCTTCCGGCGTCATGAGAACCGGCTTTCCCAGCTCGCGCCCGATGTCGGTGAGGAACCCGCACAAGATGTCGACCCCGGCCTGTCCCGGTAGCTCCCGCAGGTCGACGTCGAAGTCGATCTCCTCGGCCGTCGTGAGACGGAAGATCGCGAGCACACCTGGAACCGGACAGACCCGTAGCTCCACCAGTTCGGCATCGGGCCCGCGAAGGAGCCCTTCGGCCGCCGAGGACAAGGGCAGCGTCAGGCCACCCTGCCGGAATTCCCGCTGCCAACCGCGCGCCTCGACCAGATCGAACACCCTCTGCCAGTCCTCCGCGGAGGTATCCGGAACGAACACGTCGGGAAACGCACCCATCAGATCAGGGTCGAAGAAGCTCCTGACCTCGTCCCACCGAAGATCCGCCATGCGGCCATTGTCCCGGCCGGATATTCCGGTGCGCCACCGAAAAACGGACCGTAGCATTCGCCCGGTGACGGAACTACCGCGCGAGATCGTCCGGCATTATCGATCGACCGATGAGGGAGCACGACTCACCGAGCCGTCCGGCCGTCTCGAGTTCGTACGGACCCAGGAGATCGTGCGACGGCATCTGCCGACCGGCGGCCTGCGCGTGCTCGATGTCGGCGGTGCCACCGGAACACACGCCGCCTGGCTCGCCGCGGACGGCCATCAGGTGACGTTGTTCGACATCGTCCCGGAGCATGTCGCCGCTGCGCGGCAACTCGCCGACAGGACACCGGGAATGACCGTGGCGTTGGCTGACGCCCGGAGGTTGCCGGTGCCGGACGGCAGCTTCGACGCCGCGCTCCTGCTCGGTCCCCTCTATCACCTGACCGACCGCGATGATCGGCTCGCGGCATTGCGTGAAGCCGGTCGCGCCGTCCGCCCGGGCGGATGGATATTCGTCGCGGCGATCTCGCGCTTCGCGTCGCTGTTCGACGGCCTGGCCCGTGGTTTCCTTTTCGACCCGGAATTCCAGCGGATTGTGAGCGCCGATTTGGCTTCCGGTCAGCACCACAACGACGGCGACCATCCCCATTGGTTCACCACCGGTTACTTCCACCATCCCGGCGAATTGCGTCAGGAATGTCTCGATGCGGGGCTCAGCCTGCTCGACGTGGTGGGTGTCGAAGGACTCGCGGGCTGGCTGCCGCAGCTCACCGACCGGTGGGACCACCCGGCGGACCTCGACGTTGTTCTCCGCTTCACCAGAGCCGTCGAGAACGAACCCTCATTGCTCGGGTTGAGCAGTCATTTGATCGCGATCACCCGGACGCCGACCTGATCCGGCTTCATGTAACAGCTCCCCCAAACGCGACGAGCTGCATGCAAGGTTCTCCTACGAAGGGGGCAGTGATGCGGCGACGGCGCTCACGAACGGCCTCTTTCGTGGTCGCCCTGGCGACCACTCGGACCACCGCGGGTTGCGACGACGAACCCGGGCAACGCGCCGACCCCGGCTGCCCCGATGCCACGACCGGAAGCCGAGTTCCGTTGTCGATGATCGAAGGGCCGCCGCGAGACTTGTCCCAGCTGGTCATGTGCACCAACGCACGCGGAACGGCGGTCTTCGTCGGAAACGACACCAAAGTCGTCTGGCTGGTGCGGACGACCCCGAACGTCATGGCCGATCGCCACGGCGGCGTCCCCACGGACGTGCAACTCTTTCGCATGTGGAGAGCGAAGAAGCCGTTATACGGAACGCCGCTCGAACCCGGTACCTCGTTGACCGTTCCCTTGCCTCCGGCACAGGTGACACTCCAGATCGACGTCGTACTTCAACACCAGTGGGCGACGTTCGACATGCTGGGAAAAACGTTCTCGGCCGCCGGTGAAAACCTTCCCGAGTTGGTCAAGAACGACAAGTACAAGAACGCCGTGCGAAGTTGTCTCGAAGCCAGCACACGAATCGCCGGCCACGCCGCGGCGGCACGGTACGACACGGAGAAGTGGATCGATTCCCTTGGCTTGCTCAGCGGCGGGGCCACTTGTGCCGCAGACCTCAAGCTCGCGGAGGACGAGCGGCAGCTCAAGGCCTGGCGCGAAGGTCGACGGCCGTTGCCGACGCTGAAGCCGTCGACCTTCGCGCAAAACGCGAGATCGGTCTCGTCAGAATTCGACGACGTCCTCAAAGCGGTCGGCCGGATACTCGCCAAGAGCTGAGCCAGCGCCCGGCTCCGCTGCCAGCGCTTTTGCGGCCTCCCGCAAAAGCGTCGCGCTCCCCTGCCCGGAGCAGGAAGGCTTCTCCTCCAAGCGGCACTACTCGGGGGAGCAACCAGGTCACCTCCGAGCGGGACGAGAGGCAGAACATGATCATGAAGTACGGTATCGCCCTCGCGGGTATCACCGCCGCGCTCTCCCTCTCCCTCATCGGCCCGGCAAGCGCATCGGCCGCGACGCCCGTTTCGACAACAGGCACCGCCGCGGCATGCAACGTTCAGCACGGGCAGTGGTACACGAAGGACAACTGGCGCAAGGTCGACGTCTACAACGAATGCTCCACCGGAAAGTACGTCTGTGTCGACATCCCCAACTGGCCGGATTGGGGCCCCAGCTTGGTGCCCGGGCGCACGAGCAAGACACTTGTCTACGGCTGGGCCTTCAGCGTCCCCACAGGACGCGGCCTCCACTACGCCAAGAACTCAAGCGACTGCTGACAATCGTGTCGTCGCTCCACGGCGAGCGCCGAGGCTGAGGGGACAGCCGTACTGACGTTGTCCCCTGACCCTCGCCGGTGAAGGCAGCCGGATCAATAACCCGCTGCTGGTCAGGCAGGTGCACTGTTGATCAATCCGGCGATCACGGCCATCTCCTCCAGCGGGTCGACCACCGGCTGGATCACGATCTCGCCGACACCGGCTTCGGCCAAGGCGGCGATGCGGGAGCGGAGGTGGTCGGTGGTCCCGACCAGGGTCAGGCTGTCCATCAGCGACGGGGTGATCAGGTCCCGGTCCGCCGTCGCGATGCGTTCGAGGTAGCCGGGGTAGAGCTTGGTGTACCGGTCCGGCGCGGTGGCCGTGGTGCCACGCCGCTCGAGCAGGCGGCGGACGGCGTCGCGTTCCTCGGCGCCGAGTCCACCTGCGGCCGAAGGGGTGTCGGCGGCGAAGGCCAGCAACGACAACACGACGTGGCCCACCGCGTCCCGGGCCGAGTCGCCGTAGGGGTCGGCGCCGTCGTCGAGGACGTGTAGCGCGGTCATCAGGTACGAGCCGGCCCGGGGCGTGTCTCCGCGAGCCGCGTGCAAGGCCCGCCAGCCCGCGGGATCGAGAAGTCCGAAAGAGACGAGGCCGGCATCCCGGCGGCCGGCGATCGCGGCGGCTTTCGGTCCCAGCGCGGCCACCACGAATTCGATCGGATCGGCGGTGTTCACCGCCTGCCCGGCATGCAGGAACCGAACGTCGCGCACCCTGTCGTCCTCGCGGTACTCGACCGGGTGCCCGGCGCAGAGCCCTTGGAGCGCGGCGGTGAACGCCTCCAGCTCGGCCGTCGTGGTCGGCGGCATTCCCAGGGTGCGCCGGGCGGTGTTCCCCGTGCCGACACCGCAGACGATCCGGCCCGGCGCCAGCGCGTTGAGGCTGGCGAATCCGCTCGCCGCGGCCGGCGCCGACCGCAACGCCGGTGACGTCACCCCGATACCGAGCTTGATGCGGCTGGTCACCCGCGCACACGAGCTCAGCGCCACGAACGGATCACCGTGGACCATCGGTGTGTCGTACACCCAGAAGCTGCTGAACCCGAGCTCCTCGGCCCGCACGGCCAACTCCGCCACACCGGGACGAGCCGCGACCACGATTCCGGTCCGCACAGGACTCCCCCTTCCACCCGTGGATCCGAGCTTGCCAGAGATCGTCCCTGAATCGGTTACCGTGGCCTCATGCCCTCGCCTGATCGCCTCGCCGCTTTCGCGCTCGCGTCGTTCGTCCTGATCCTCATCCCGGGCCCCGCCGTGCTGTTCGCGATCAGCCGTGCCCTGGCGTACGGCCGCCGGACCGCGCTGATGACCGTGATCGGCGGCGCGCTCGGCAGCTTCGTCGCCGCCACGGCCGTCGCCATCGGGGTAGGGGCCATCATCCAGGCCTCCGCCGTGATCTACACCGTGATCAAGTTCGCCGGTGCCGCGTACCTGATCTACCTCGGTGTCCAGGCGATCCGGCACCGCCGGGCGCTGCGGGAGGCCTTCGAGGCACAAGCGGCCCCGATCAGCGGCGGGCGCACGCTGCTGCAGGGCTTCATCGTCGGCGTCACCAACCCGAAGACGGTGGTGTTCTTCGCGGCGATCCTGCCCCAGTTCGTCGACCCCTCCGTCGGACAGGCCGGCCTTCAGATGGTGGTCCTCGGCGCGGTGTTCTCCGTGATCGCCCTGGCGATGGATTCCGTCTGGGGTGTGGCGGCGGGAGCGGTCCGGTCCTGGTTCGCCCGCTCGGCACGGCGCTTGGACCTGGTCGGCGGAGCGGCCGGCCTCACCATGGTCGGGCTCGGCGTCGGCCTGGCCGTCAGCGGCCGCAAGGAGTCTTGACCTCCAGCGAACTGGAGATTCCATGCTGGACGCATGACGATCTGGATCTGTGGGACCTGCGGCGTCGAGCACCCCGACACCGCCGCACCTCCGGCCGGGATCTGCCGGATCTGCGCGGACGAACGCCAGTACGTCCGCGCCTCCGGCCAGTCCTGGACCACCGCGGAAGAGCTCGCCGCGGATCCGCACAAGCTGGTCCACGAGCAGCCGGAGCCGGGCATCCACCGCCTGCACCGCGAGCCGGAGTTCTCGATCGGCCAATGGACTTACGTCGTCCGGACGGATCAAGGCAATCTGCTGTGGGACCCGCCGAACGCCCTCGACGAGCCCCTGCTCGACAAGATCGCCGAACTCGGCGGGGCGGCGGCGATCGTGGCGAGCCATCCTCATATGTACGGCTCGCAGGTGAGCCTGAGCCATCACCTCGGGAACGTTCCGGTCCTCGTGCATTCCGCCGACCGGGCGTGGGTGCGGCGGGAGGACCCGGTGATCCGCGAATGGCGTGGTACCGAAGAGATCCTGCCCGGCGTCACGCTCGTCGAAGCGGGCGGCCACTTCCCCGGTGCGGCGGTCGCCCACGTCGCCGCGAACGGCGGCTCGCTGCTCGTCGGCGACACCATCGTGCCGGTCGCCGCCGCGGGCTGGGTGACCTTCATGCGCAGCTATCCCAACCAGATCCCGCTCTCGGCCGGCCTGGTCGAGCGGCTCGTGGGCCGGCTGGAGCCCTACGAGTTCGACCGGCTCTACGCGCTGACAGGCGCCACTCTGCAGGCCGATGCGAAGGCCGCCGTACGGCGCTCGGCCGAGCGCTACGTCGCGTGGGTCAGCGGCGCGAACGACCATCTCGGCTGAACGAATGCGATCCCGGCGGACGTCGGCGATGCTGTACGCGTGGAGTACGTGTCCCGAGTGCCGCGTCCGCCGCTGGACGGGCTGATCGACGACCTCTACTACCTGGAGGGAGCGCCGCCGTACGCCCGGCTGACGCTGCCTCCGTCGCCGTCGGCGTTGCTCATCGTCAACCTCGGTGACCCGTTCCGCATCCGCGCCGGCGCCGACATCGAGACGGCCGCGTACGCCGACGGCTGCGTGATCACCATGCCCACCCGGGCGTACGAGTTCAGCTACCCGCACCGGACCACGTCCGTCGGCGTGCACTTCAAGCCGTGGGGGCCGTCGTCGTTCCTGACGATGCCCGCAGCCGAACTGTGCGACCGGCCGGTGACGCTGGAGCAGGTTTGGGAGCGGCCCGCCGTCGCCGGGCTGCGAGACCGGCTGGCTTCGGCGCCCGGCCCGCACGAGATGCTGGCACTGCTGGAGGAGGAGTTGACGCGACGGCTGCGCGAGACCTCCGGCCTGGAGCTGGTCCGCCATACGAGCGGCGTCATCGCGGCGACCGGGGGAACCGCGGCGATCGGCGACCTGAGCGCGGCGGCCGGGGTCAGCGGCACCCATCTGGCACAGCGGTTCAAGGAACTCGTCGGCGTCACGCCGAAACGGCTGGCCCGCACCCACCGCTTCACCGCCACCGTGTTCGGGATCGACCCCACCGGACCGATCGACTGGGGTGAGCTCGCCAGCCACGCCGGCTACTTCGACCAGGCCCACTTCGGCCACGAGTTCCGGGCGTTCACCGGGCTCACGCCGACCCGGTACCTCGAAGTCAGGCGGCGTTTCCTGCTCGAACACCCCGGCCACGTGCTCGACGGCTGGCCACTGCCCGTCGATTGATTTCTTACAAGCGCGGCGGCCCGCGGCAGGCTAGTTTCGGCACCCTCGAAGCAGAGGAGGGCCCGTGGGCAAGGTGGTCATGTACAGCTCGGTGTCGGTCGACGGCTTCATCGCCGACGACAACGACCGGCCGGGACCGCTGTTCGACTGGTTGACCAGCGGTGACGTCCCGTTGGACGACAGCGGTGTGCTCAAGGTGTCGCGCACGTCCTACGACCACACGCGGCCGTACTGGGACCGGATCGGGGTGACGATCGCCGGTCGCCGTGTCTTCGACCTGACGGACGGCTGGGACGGGAAGCCGCCGAGCGGGATCGACCACGTGATCGTCGTGACGCACCGGCCCGCACCCGAAGGCTGGGACCCCGACGCGCCGTTCCACTTCGTCGACGGCGTCGAGGCGGCCGTCGCCAAGGCGCGGGAGCTCGCGGGTGACCGCGTCGTCGAGGTCTCGGCCGGCGACGTCGGTGGCCAGGCACTCGCCGCGGGCCTGGTCGACGAGGTGCGCATGGACGTCGTACCCGTCGTGTTCGGCTCCGGCAGGCGTTTCTTCGGGTCGGTCCGCACTCAGCACCTGCTGGAGGACCCTGACGTGGCGATTCGGGGCGACCGGGTGCTTCACCTGACCTATCGGGTGCGCCGCGACCAGGAGGCGCGATAGGGGCCACGCCGGGTAGGTAGGGGTTGTCCGCCCGCACCGGCCGCCCGCACGCTCGGTGGGACGGGCGATCCGCCCGTCGCCGACGCAGGAGGTGGCCGGGTGGCGGACAACGACGAAGGACTCTGGGTACGCAGGTTCCATCCCGCGGACGACGCGCCCTACCGGGTCGTCTGTTTCCCGCACGCCGGGGGTTCCGCGAGCTATTTCTTCCCGGTCTCACGCACGTTGAGCCCCGCCGCCGACGTACTCGCGATCCAGTACCCCGGACGCCAGGACCGGCGTCACGAACCGGGGCTCGCCACGATCGCCGAACTCGCCGACGGTGCCACCGAGGCGCTCCTGCCGTGGCTGGACCGGCCGACCGTCCTTTTCGGACACAGCATGGGCGCGACCCTCGGCTTCGAGGTCGCCCGCCGGCTCGAAGCCGCCGATGTGCGGCCGCACGCGTTGTTCGTCTCCGGCCGCGTGGCGCCCAGCCGCGCTCGCGACGAGACGGTCCACCGGCGCGACGACGCGGGACTCGTCGCCGCGGTCAAGGAACTCGGCGGCACCGACGCCCAGATCTTCGAGGACGAAGCGATCCTGGAAATGGTGCTGCCCTCGATCCGGACGGACTACACCGCCGCGGAGACCTATCGATACACACCGGGGCCCCTGTTGCGGGCCCCGATTCACGCCCATCTCGGCGAAAACGACCCGAAGGCGACCGTCGGCGAAGTCCGCGACTGGTCCGCGCACACGTCCGGGCGGTTCACCCTGACCACGTATCCCGGCGGGCATTTCTACCTGAACACCCACGCCCCGGCCGTGATCCGGGCCATCTCGGCCGCCTTGCGGCCGTCCGACCTCCATATCACCCAGTGAAAGGAGCCCTTCCGTGGTGCACATCAGAATCGATCCCACGGGATCCCGCGCGCGGTCGGCGGATCTGGAGTCCTATCAGAAGGTCGAAGACCTCACCCAGGACGTGAAGATCTGCGTCGACGGAGGCTACGAGCACTTCTCCCACGCCGGGGAGTTCCAAAAGGACGGTCACGAGGTCGTCGCCGTCTTCCGGTGGTCTGGCCGCACCAAGATCGCCGAGTGAGAGAAAGGGGAATCCCATGTCCGCGAGACTCTTCGCCCTCGATTCCTTGCAGACGTTCGACGAGCTCGAACACAGCGCGCTGGGGGTGGCGGAGTCCCTCCGGGAGCGCGGCGTGACACCCTCGACCAGGGTGATGCTGAAGGCCGGGAATTCGGCCGCCTACGTGACCACGCTGCTGGCCCTGATGCATGTCGGTGCGAGCATCGTCCTCGTCGACCAGCAGGAGAACGCCGCCGAAACCCAGCGGGTCTGCAACCAGGCCGGGGTCAAGATCAGCCTGGTCGACGAGGACGCGCCGTTGGTCACCGACGGCCCGCACACCCTGCTCTACGAACTGCTCGTCTCCGGGGCGTCGCAGGCCACCCGTGATCCGGAGCTGCGGGTGGGCCCGTGGTGCGAGCTGCCGGACGGGCTGATCATGTACTCGTCCGGGTCGACCGGAGTGCCCAAGGGCGTGGTCAAGAACGGCGGGCGGTTCCTCAAGAACCTTCAGCGCAACGCCGACCAGGTCGGCCACCACTCGGGCGACGTCCTGATGCCGATGCTGCCGTTTTCCCATCAGTACGGCTTGTCGATGGTGCTGATCGCGTGGCTGGTGCGCTGTTCGCTCGTGGTGGCGCCGTACCGGCGGATCGACCGGGCGCTGCGGATGGCGGGCCAGTGCGGGGTGACCGTGACCGACGGCACGCCGTCGACCTACCAGAGCATCCTCAACATCGTGAAGCGCAATCCCCGCTACGGCCTCGATCTGGCTGGGGTGCGGATGTTCTGCAGTGGCGCCGCTCCCCTGGGCTCGACGCTCAGCGAAGACTACGTCGCCTGGTTCGGCCTCCCGTTGCTGGACAGCTACGGCAGCACGGAACTGGGCAACCTCGCGTTCGCGACGCCGGAGAACCCGGTCGGCTGTGGCCGCGCACTCCCCGGGCACGAACTGCGGATCCTCGACGACGAAGGAAATCCGCTGCCCGCCGGGCAGACCGGCGAGATCGTGATGCACTGCCCCGACATGATGGCGGGTTACCTCGCCGCGGACGGCTCCCTGGAGCCGGCGGAGCAGGGCTGGCGGCACACCGGCGACTTCGGCTACCTGGACGAGAACGACAACCTGTTCGTGGTGGGCCGCAAGTTCGCCGTGCACCGCAAGGGACACACGCTCTATCCGGAGATCATCGAGCACAAGGTCACCGAAGCGCTGTGCCCGGTCAAGATCATCGCGCTGCCGGACGAACGGCGCGGCTGTCAGCTGGCGTTCTTCGTCGAAGATCCGCTCGGTCACGACGGCAGGCACTGGCGTACGCGCATCGCCGAGGTACTGCCGGAATTCGAGCGGCCGGACCGCATCCGGGTCGTCGACAGTTTTCCACTGAACCGCAACGGAAAACCCGACAAGAAGCGGATGACGGAACTGGCACTGGCCGAATCGACCACATCGCCGAAAGCCGGCTGAGAACGTGACCGACGAACGCACCGCCCTGGTCTTCCCGGGCATGGCCCCCACGAGAAGCGGGGACGTGAGCCGGTTCCTGATGATCAACCGGAAGGCACGGGAACGGCTCGCCACGGCCGAGGACGTCCTCGGCCGTCGGTTGCTCGGCCCCGCCCGCGAAGACGGCGATGTGTACGACGAGGCCGCGCAGGTCGTCTTCATGCTGACGTGTCTTTCCCTCGCGGAGTGGGCCGAAGATGCCTTCGGGGTGAAACCCGAGCTATGCGCCGGTCCCAGTTTCGGCCAGAAGGCGCTGACCGCGTATACGGGCGTGCTGCCGTTCGAGGAGACCGTCCGGCTCACCGCGGAGCTCTCGCGGTGTGAGGTGTCCTACTTCGAAAGCGACTATTCCGACGTCGTGACCCACTGTTTCGTCCGGACTCCGGAAGAGGGTTTCGCCGAGGTCCTGGCTGAGTTGAAGGACGAGTTCCACGACGTGTCGGGCGTCATCGACAAGGGCTTCTACCTGCTTTCGGTGCGGGAGAAGGATTTGGAGCGGGTGAAGGCACGGGTCCGGGCGATCGGCGGCTACTCGATGCACACCATGCGCCCGCCCGTGCACTCCACTTTCTTCGGTGGTTTGCGACGGCGGGCCGAGGAGGAAGTGCTGTCCGGCTTCACTCTTCGCGACCCCGAACTTCCGGTGGTCGCGGATCAGGACGGTGCGCTCCTGGACTCGGCGGCGGGGGTGCGCCGGATGCTGCTCGACACCTTCGACCGGCCGATCGACTGGCCGTCGATGGTCGCGACCTTGCGGGAGCAGGGGGTGACGTCCTTGTGCTTCGCCGGGCCGGACAATCTCTTCCACCGGGTGGACAGCACGGTGGCGAACTTCGAGGTGCGGACGGTGACGCCGGGGATGGCTTTGAAGCCGCGGAGCCGCGCTTAAGGGCGGGCGTGGGCGCGGCAGGTTTCAGTACATGATGGCCCCCTTCCTTGCGCCTGGCGCAAGGAAGGGGGCCATCATGTACTGAAGGTGCGGGTGAGCGACACAAGCGCGTGACTACTGGTGCGTATGTGGCGACCCACCGGTCCGTGAAGGCCTCCTTGAGGGACTCTGGGTCCCTCAAGGAGGCCTTCACGGACCACAGCGAGACCCGCTACCCCAGCCGCCCCAGCCACTCCCGGACGGCCTCGGCGGTCGTCCCGGCATGCCGCTCCAGCATCGTGAAGTGATCCCCCTCGACGTCCACCGTGTCGTGCGGCAAAGCCCAGCCGGACCGCCATTCGGCCCGGTCACGCCACGCTTCCAGCGGCTCCGACGCCCGCACCAGCAAAGTCGGCACATCGGTCGGCGCGGGCACGTAGTCGGCGAACAGGCGCAGGTAGGCGCCCATGGCGGTGAGCCGCGTGTCGTCCCCGAGGCCGCCGGTGAGCCGGTCGCGGATGCCGTCCAGCGCGTGTTCGTCCTGCGGGTAGACGTCGATCAGCACGAGCGCGCGCGGCGCGGAGCCCGCTTCCTCAAGGTGCCGAGCCAGCGCGTGGGCGAGCGGGCCGCCCGACGAGTGGGCCACCAGGACCACCTGATCACCACCTTCGCGGAGGATCGCGTCGGCCTGCGCGTGGAGGACCGCCTCGATCGAGTCCGGCAGCGGCTGACCGTGGCCGAAGCCGGGCACGGGAACGACGGAAACGTCCTGCACGTCCCGGAACGACGCCGCGAACCGCGCGTATTCGTGTGCGCCCGAGCCTGCCAGCAGGGAGGGTACGCAGACCAGTTCGGGGCCGGACGGGCCCTTCGCGAGCCGGACGGGTTGCAGGTTCTGTTCCCGCGCGGTTTCGACGGTGAACGACGGCCGGTAGCGCGACGCCTGCGCGGCCAGCGCGACGAACTGCGCGACCTCGTCGAGTTCGATCGCGCGGGCGAACATCGCGCCGAAGACGTCGGTGGCCGCGGGCGCCGGTTCGGCCTGGCCGGGAACCGCGAAGTCACCGGAGATCCGTTCCGCGACGGCGAGCGGCGTCGGGTGGTCGAAGACCAGCGACGGCGGGAGCCGCAGGCCGGTCGAGGCCGCCAGCCGGTTGCGCAGGTCGACGGCGGTGAGCGAGTCGAAGCCGAGTTCGAGGAACGCGACGCCGGCGTCGATGGCGTCGGCACCGTCGTGGCCGAGGACGGCCGCGACCTGACCGCGCACCAGTTCCAGGATCTCCGCGTCGCGGCCGTCCGCGTCGAGTCCGGCGAGCCGGGCGCGGAACGCGCCGCCGCCGTCGGGCGCGCGCCGGGCACGAGCGCGGACGAGCCCGCGCAGCAACGGCGGGACCTCCTCGGCGCGGAGCGCGGCGAGGTCGAGCCGCATGGGGACGGTCAGCGTCCGCCCGGTGGCGAGCGCGGCGTCCAGCAGGTCGAGACCCTCCTCTGTGGACAGTCCGGTTAACCCGGCCCTCGCCATCCGGTCGACGTCGGCGGAATCGGTCATGGCGCTGGTGGTCGCCCACAGGCCCCACGCCAGTGACGCCGCGGCGACGCCGTCCGCCCGGCGGCGTTCCACCAGCGCATCCACGAAAGCGTTGGCCGCGGCGTAGCCGGACTGTCCGGGATTTCCGAAGACCCCGGCCGCCGAGGAGAACATCACGAACGGCGCGGCATCGGGCAAGAGTTCGTGCAGGTTCACCGCGGCGTCCACCTTCGGCGCGAGCACCCGGTCGAGCCGTTCGGCGGTCTGCGCGGTGATCAGCCCGTCGTCGAGGACACCGGCGGCGTGCACGACACCGGTCACCGGCTGCGCGGCCAGCACCTGGCTCAGCGCTTCCCGATCGGCCGCGTCGCACGCGAGGATCCGGACCTCGGCACCCAGCCCGGTGAGTTCGTCCGCCAGTGCCGTCGCACCGGGCGCGGAAGCACCGGAACGGCTCAGCAGCACCAGCGAACGGACGCCGTGCGCCACCACCAGGTGTTTCGCGACGGCCGCGCCGAGGAGGCCGGTGCCGCCGGTGATCAGCACGACGTCGTCGTCGCTCCACGGCCGGGCCGGGCCGGGTTCCGGGACCCGGACGAGCCTCGGGACGAAGCTGACCCCGTCACGGACCACGACCTGCGCTTCCCCGGCGGGAAGCGCGGCCGGGACGTCACCGTCCACGAGCACGAACCGCCCGGGATGCTCGGACTGCGCCGAGCGCACGAGCCCCCACACCGCGGCCGTCACCGGATCCGGGCGTTCGGTCGCGATCCCACCTCGCGTTGCCACCACGAGCGGACCGTCCCCTGGCTCGTCGAGCCACGTCCGGACGCGTTCGAGCGCCGCACCCAGCACGGTGCGGAGCTCCCCGGATTCGCAGTGCCACACCGTCGCGTCGTGCGGCTCGGTAGCGCCCGCGGGCACCCAGTCCAGGCCGAACAGGGACTCGCGATACCCACCGAGACCGGACACGGACACCGGCCGCAGCAGCAGCCCGTCCACGTCGGCGACCGGCAGCCCCTCGGCGTCGGCGACGGTCAGCGCGACCCCGTCCGCCGCCGGCCGCAGCCGCACTCGCAGAGCCGTCGCGCCCCGCGACCACAGCCGGACCCCGGAGAACGCGAACGGAAGCCGGAGTCCGTCGCCGTCTTCGGGAAGCACACCCAGCGCGATCCCGTGGAGCGCGCCGTCCAGCAACGCGGGATGCAGGCCGAAGGCCGGAGCGTCGCCGGTCTGGGCTTCGGGCAAGTCGATCTCGGCGAAGACCTCGTTCTCGCGACGCCATGCGGCGCGGAGTCCTTGGAACGCCGGGCCGTATTCGAGGCCCGCATCCGCGAGTTCGTCGTACAGCGCCTCGACGCCGACGCGTTCCGCCCCGGCGGGCGGCCACTCCGCGAGCGGCGTGGGCACGCCGTCCGTTTCGGGCAGCAGGACACCGTTGGCGTGCCGGGTCCAGGGTTCGTCGCCGCGGCGGGAGTACACGCCGACTTCGCGACGGCCGTCGACGTCCGCGTCACCGAGTTCGACCGAGAGCCGGACGTCCGTGCCTTCTTCGAGCACGAGCGGAGCTTCGAGGGTCAATTCGTCGAGCAGCGCGCAGTCCACCGGGGCGCCGGCGCTCAGCGCGAGTTCCACGAAAGCGGTGCCGGGCACCAATACCGTCCCGGACACGGCGTGATCGGCGAGCCAGGGATGCGTCTCCAGCGAGATCCGGCCGGTGTACAGCAGCCCGCCGGTGCCGGGGACCGCGACGACGGCGCCGAGCAGCGGGTGGTCCACCACCGTCTGCCCGAACGCCGACGCGTCCCCGGCGGCAGTCCCGGCTTCGAGCCAAAACCGCTTACGCTGGAACGGATAAGTCGGCAGATCGACCCAGTCCGCCGTCGGCAGGATCGAAGACCAAGCCGGGCTCAGGCCGTGCACATGGGCTTCGGCCAGCGACGTGACGAACCGCTCCGCACCACCCTCACCCCGACGCAAACTCCCCAACGCCACAGCATCCTCGCTGATCCCAGGAACCAGCACCGGATGCGGACTCACCTCCACGAAGAACCGGAACCCGTCCTCCAGCAACCGATCCACCGTCCGAGCGAACTGCACCGTCCCCCGCAGATTCCGGAACCAATACCCAGCATCCAACTCCAGAGGCTCATCGGTCACCGTCGAATAAAACGGAATCACCGGCTCCTGCGGCGAAATACCCGCCAACGCCGACACCACATCCCGCTCGATCGCATCCACATGCGCCGAATGCGACGCGTAGTCCACCGGAATCCGCTTCGCCCGCACATCCAACAGCTCACACCGCTTGACCAGCGCCTCCAGACCCGCGATGTCACCCGACACCACCACCGCAGACGGCCCGTTCACCGCCGCCACCGACACACCCTCAGGCAACAACTCCCGAACACGATCCTCCGAAGCAGCAACCGACACCATGCCACCACGACCCGACAACGCCAAAATCGCCCTACTCCGCAAACACACAACCCGAGCAGCATCATCCAACGACAACGCACCAGCCACACACGCCGCCGCGATCTCACCCTGCGAATGACCCACCACCGCAGCAGGCTCCACCCCACACGCCCGCCACAAACGCGCCAACGACACCATCACCGCGAACAAAACAGGCTGCACCACATCAACCCGCCCCAACGCAGCCGCATCAGACAACACCTCCGACAACTTCCAATCCACAAAGGACGAAAGCGCCGCCTCACACTCAGCCATCGACTCCGCGAACACCGGAGC
>NZ_LQMT02000012.1:437006-437148 GCF_001620365.2 Amycolatopsis keratiniphila subsp. keratiniphila | reverse complement strand
GCGATTCGGGTTAGAACCAACGTGCCTTAAGTACCTAGTGGACTTTGGCTGTGGACCGCGGGTCGGGTCGTCACCTACAGCTCACCCGCACCAGCGACCACAACAGTCGCAACGGCGGCGTGTGAAGGCCCCCATCACTCGG
>NZ_LQMT02000012.1:294350-436862 GCF_001620365.2 Amycolatopsis keratiniphila subsp. keratiniphila | reverse complement strand
CCGAAACGCCACTCACGAGGCAGCACCGAAGGCCTAAGCGCCGTAAACGGGTTCAGGCTCGGGAGCCTCCGCCAGCAGTTCCGCCACCACCGGACCGAGCTCGGCAGGCGACCACCGGGAACCCTTGTCCCGCAACGGTCCGTGCCGCCAGCCCTGCGCGATCGAGACGCGTCCGCCGTCGACCTCGAACACCCGGCCGGTGACCCCGGAGGACTCCTCGCTGCCGAGCCACACCACCAGCGGCGACACGTTTTCCGGTGCCATGGCGTCGAAACCGTCCTCCGGCGCGGCCATGTCGTCGGCGAAGGCGACTTCGGTCATCCGGGTGCGGGCGGCCGGGGCGATCGCGTTCACGGTGACGCCGTAGCGCGCGAATTCGGTGGCGGCGACCAGCGTGAGGCCCAGGATGCCGGACTTCGCGGCCGCGTAGTTCCCCTGTCCGACGCTGCCGAGCAGGCCGGCCCCGGAGCTGGTGTTGATCACCCGCGCCACGCGGGTCCGGCCGGCTTTCGCCTCGGCTCGCCAATATTCGGCGGCGTGCCGCGTCGGCGCGAAATGCCCCTTCAGGTGGACGCGGATGACGGCGTCCCATTCGTCCTCGCCGAGGTTGACCAGCATCCGGTCGCGCAGGAAGCCCGCGTTGTTGACCAGGACGTCCAGCCCGCCGAAGGTCTCGACGGCCGTCCGCACCAGCGCCGCGGCGCCGTCCCAGGAGGCGATGTCGTCGGTGTTCGCCACCGCTTTGCCGCCGAGTGCCTCGATCTCGTCGACGACGTCCTGCGCGGGCCCGGCCGATCCGCCGCTTCCGTCGATCCCGGCGCCGAGGTCGTTCACCACCACCCGCGCGCCCTCCGCGGCGAACGCGAGCGCGTGCGCCCGTCCGATGCCGCGACCGGCTCCGGTCACCACCACGATCCGGCCGTCGGCGATCCCGTTCACACCGGCTCCTTTCGTTCTTTCACCAGGGAATTGGAAGCGGCGAGGAAGGCAGGCACCTCTCCCCCGCCGTGGACGGTCAGGCAGGCTCCGCTGACATAGGAGGCCAGCGGTGAAGCCAGGAACACCGCGCAGGAACCGATCTCGTCCGGATCCGCCAACCGTCCTAACGGGACGGTCGCGCCCACGGCCTCGATCCCCGCCTCGTCGCCGTAGTGCAGATGCGAGTGCTCCGTCCGCACCATGCCGACGTCGAGCCCGTTGACCCGCACCTTCGGCGCCCATTCGACGGCGAGTGACGCGGTCAGGTTGTCCAGGCCCGCTTTCGCCGCGCCGTAGGAGGCCGTCCCCGGCGACGGTCTCGTCGCGCTGACGCTGCTGATGTTCACGATGACGCCGCCGCTTTCCTGCTCCTGCATGACGGCGTTCGCCGCACGCGCGACGCTCAGCGGCGCCAGCAGGTTCAGCGCGACGATCTTCTCGTGGAACCGAGGCGACGCATGCGCCGCCTCGGCGTACGGCGCGCCGCCCGCGTTGTTGACCACGACGTCGAGCCTGCCGTGCCGCCGGACGACCTCCTCGACGAGCGCGTCGACCTCCTTCGGGTCGCGGACGTCGCAGGAAATGAAGGTGGACGCCTTGTCCCCGGCGCACACCGGCCGCTCGGGTTCGGTGCGGGCGCAGGTGACGACTTCGGCGCCGGCGCGCAGGAAAGTCCTGGTGACCCCGGCGCCGACGCCACGGACCCCACCGGTCACCAGCACCACGGCGCCGTCGAGCCGGAGTTCGAGTGCCATGCCGGGCCTCCTTCACGTCGCTGTACCCGGGCCGGACGTCCTGCTAACGTACCAAGCAAGTGCTAGGTTTGGTAGCGGAGAAGGGTGCCCGATGACCGTTTCCACCCACTCACCGGAGCCCGGCATCGCCGTGGTCACGGTCGACGCGCCCCCGGTGAACGCGCTGAGCGTGAAGGGTTGGTTCGCCCTCGCGTCCGCCCTCACCGACGCCGGACGCGACCCCGCGACCCACGTGGTGGTGCTGCGCGCGGAAGGCCGCGGGTTCAACGCGGGGGTCGACATCAAGGAGATCCAGCGCGATCCGGGCTACGGCGCGCTGATCGGCGCGAACGAGGGCTGCGCGGCGGCGTTCTCCGCGGTGTACGACTGCGCGGTCCCGGTGATCGCCGCGGTACAGGGTTTCTGCCTCGGCGGCGGGGTCGGCCTGGTCGGCAACGCGGACGTCGTGGTCGCCAGTGAGGACGCCACTTTCGGGCTGCCGGAGGTCGATCGCGGCGCGCTGGGCGCGGCGACCCATCTCGCGCGCCTGGTCCCCCAGCACCTGATGCGGGCCCTGTACTACACGGCTTCCACGATCACCGCGGCCCAGCTGCACCACCACGGTTCGGTCTACGCCGTCGTGCCGCGGGAGGAACTCGACGAGACCGCGCTCGGTGTGGCGCGGCAGATCGCGGCGAAGGACACCCGCGTGATCCGCGCCGCGAAACAGGCCATCAACGGCATCGACGTCCAGCCCGTGCACCGCAGCTACCGCTTCGAGCAGGGATTCACCTTCGAACTCAACCTGGCGGGCGTCTCGGACGGCGCGCGCCAGGAATTCCTGGACGGTAAGGGGAAGTGATGGCCGACAAGCGGATGACGCCGGACGAGATCGTCGCCGAACTGAAGGACGGCATGACGATCGGGATCGGCGGCTGGGGCTCGCGGCGCAAGCCGATGGCGCTGGTGCGCGCGATCCTGCGCTCGCCGGTCAAGGATCTCACCGTGGTCTCCTACGGCGGTCCGGACGTCGGGCTGCTGGCGTCGGCGGGCAAGATCAAGCACCTGGTCTTCGGTTTCGTCACGCTCGATTCGATCCCCTACGACCCGTGGTTCTCCCGGGCGCGGGAATCCGGGTCGATCACCGTCACGGAATACGACGAAGGCGTGTTCGGCACCGGTCTTTCCGCTGCCGCGCAACGACTTCCGTTCCTGCCGACGCGGGCGGGCCTCGGCTCCGGCGTGATGGACCTGAACCCGTCGCTGCGCACCGTCCGCTCGCCGTACGACGACGCCGAAGAGCTACTGGCCGTGCCCGCGCTCAAGCTCGACGCCGCCTTCGTCCATCTCAACCGCGCCGACGCCCGGGGCAACGCGCAGTACCTCGGACCGGATCCGTACTTCGACGAGCTGTTCGCGCTCGCCGCCGACAAGTGTTACGTATCAACGGAAAAGATCGTCGAGACGGCCGAGCTCACCGAAGCGGGCCCGGTGCAGAGCCTGCTGCTGAGCCGGATGCTCGTCACCGGCGTGGCCGAAACGCCGAACGGCGCGCATTTCACCACCGCCGTCCCGGACTACGGCCGCGACGAACGTTTCCAGCGCCACTACGCCGAAGCGGCCAAGGACCTCGACGCGTGGCCGGAGTTCGTCGACAGGTTCCTGTCCGGGGACGAAACGCACTATCAGAAGGCCGTCGCCGAGTTCGGGGAGTCCGCGTGAGTGACATCAGCCGTGCCGAAGTGGCCGTCGTGGCCTGTGCCGAATTGTTCCGCGGAGACGGCGAGATCGTGGTGAGCCCCATGGGTTTCATCCCTTCGCTGGGCGCGCGGCTGGCCAGGCTGACGTTCGAGCCGGACATCCTGTTGTCCGACGGCGAGGCGTACCTGATGACGCCGGACGCCGTCGTCGAAGGCTGGCAGCCGTTCCGCAAGGTCCTCGACACCGTGGTGCCGCGCGGAAAGCGGCATGTGGTGATGGGCGCCAACCAGATCGACGGCGAGGGCAACCAGAACATCTCGGCGATCGGCGACCATTCCCAGCCCAAGAAACAACTTCTCGGCGTGCGCGGCGGTCCGGGCAACACGGCCAACCACCGCACGAGCTACTGGGTTCCCCGGCATGGCAAGCGGGTTTTCGTCGATCAGGTCGACGTCGTGTCCGGCGTCGGCTACGCCCGGGCTCGTGCGGCGGGTTTGCGGTATCACGACGTCCATCGGGTCGTCACGAACCTCGGGGTGCTGGACTTCGGCGGTGAAGACCACGCGCCGCGGCTGCTTTCCGTGCATCCGGGGGTTTCCGTGGACGAGGTCGTCGAGGCGACGTCGTTCCCGCTGAACACCGACGACGTCACGGAGACCCGGCTGCCGACCGAGTCCGAGCTGCTCCTGATCCGCACCAGCCTGGACCCGAAGTCCTTGCGGGACAAGGAAGTTCCGTCATGAAGACGGCGCTGACCGAGCTGGTGGGCATCCGGCACCCGGTCGTGCAGACCGGGATGGGCTGGGTCGCCGGGCCGCGGCTGGTGTCCGCGACGGCGGAGGCGGGCGGCCTCGGCATCCTCGCGTCCGCCACGATGACCTACGACGAGCTGGCGGCCGCGATCAAGGAGGTCAAGAGCCGCACGTCGGAGCCGTTCGGAGTCAACCTCCGCGCGGACGCCGAAGACGCCGCGCGCCGGGTCGAACTCCTCATCACCGAGGAAGTCCGCGTCGCGTCCTTCGCGCTCGCGCCGAAGAAAGACATGATCGCGCGGCTCAAGGACAACAACGTCCTCGTCGTTCCCTCGGTCGGCGCGGCCAGGCACGCGGAGAAGGTCGCGGGCTGGGGTGCCGACGCCGTCATCGTGCAGGGCGGTGAGGGCGGCGGGCACACCGGCGGGGTGGCGACGACGCTGCTGCTGCCCTCGGTGCTGGACGCGGTCGACATCCCGGTGGTCGCGGCAGGCGGCTTCTTCGACGGCCGGGGGCTGGCCGCCGCGCTCGCCTACGGGGCGGCCGGGGTCGCCATGGGCACCCGGTTTCTCCTGACGAGGGAAAGCACCGTCCCCGACGAGATCAAGCAGGCGTACCTCGCTCGTGACCTCAACGGCACCGTCGTCACCCGCAAGGTGGACGGCATGCCGCATCGCGTGCTCCGGACGGAGCTGGTCGACGCGCTCGAGTCCGCCGGTCCGGTGAGCGGGCTCGCCCGTGCCGCCCGCAACGCCGCGAAGTTCCGGAAGCTGACCGGGCTGTCGTGGCGGTCCCTGGCCACCGAAGGGCTGCGGATGAAACGCGGCGGCGACCGGACGTGGTCACAGGTCCTGATGGCCGCCAACACCCCGATGTTGCTGCGCGCCGGCCTGGTCGAGGGCGACCGGAGCGCCGGTGTGCTGGCGTCCGGGCAGGTCGTCGGCCTGCTCGACGACCTGCCCGCGGTCGGCGACCTGATCGAGACGATCGTCGCCGACGCGACCGGCATCCTGCGGCGGCTGGCCTCGGAGTGAGCGGCCGGGCGCGCTGTGCTTGACTTCGGCCATGATCTCGGAGAGTCGTTGTCCGGTCGAGGACGGTGAGCTGTACGTCCGCAGTACCGGCGAAGGGCCGCTTCTGCTCCTGATCGCGGGCGGGCTCGGCTCGGCGGACACCTTCCGGGCGATGACGAAGCTGCTCGCGGACGACTACACCGTCGTGACCTACGACCGGCGCGGGCACTTCCGCAGCACGGACACCAGCACCGGCCCGGTCAGCGTGCCGAAGCAGGCCGACGACGCCCACGCGGTGCTCCAGCACGTCGGCGGCGGCCCCGCAAGCGTGTTCGGGACCAGCGCGGGCGCCATGATCGGCCTCGACCTCGTCGCCCGTTATCCGGACGCCGCGACAATGCTGATCGCGCACGAACCGCCCGCCATCCAGCTGCTGCCCGACGCGCTCGGCTGGCTCGACGAGGCCAACGCGCAGGTCCGGCTCGCCCAGGCGGGCGACCTGATGGGGGCGTTCAAGCGGTTCACCGACGGGATCGCCGGTGCCGCGCTGCCCGAACTGCGCGCGATCCGGCTGCCGAACGAGGAGGACTGGAAGCGGCTGTTCGGCCGCGAGCTGGCCGAGATCCTCGATTACCTTCCCGATCTGCGGGCCCTGCGCCGGAGCAGGACCGAGATCGTCCCCGTCGCGGGCGTCGGCAGCCGCGGGCACTATCACTACCAGCCCGCGAAGATCCTCGCGTTGGAACTGGGCTTGCCGTTCACGGAGGTCCCCGGCGCGCATCTGGCGCCGCAGCGGAACCCCGCCCAGTTCACCGAAGCGCTGCGGGATCTGCTCGAAGGCTGAGTCACGGCATCAGCGGCAGCTTCCCGACCAGTTTGTCGATCCGGTTGCGCGGGCCGACGATGCCGATCGCGCAGTAGTCCATCTCTTCGGTCGGGATCTCCTTCATCGTCGCGAGGAAGTCGGAGTAGACCCGGATCCGCTGGGCGACGGCGGGCATGTCGGCGACGTGACAGTCCGGCGAGGCGGCGGCCTTGGCGCGGATGGCGCGCAGCTTCCTGGTGTCGGCCGACAGGATCGAGCAGCCGACCCAGGGCAAGCCGGTGTAGTGCGCTCCGCCGGCGTCGACCGCTTCGTCGCCGAGGAGACCGGTGACGCTCCGCGCGGTGGCGACGGCGGTGCAGACCGCCGCGTTGACCGCGCGGCCGGGCGGCAGCCCGCTGTCGACCACGATCACCCACTTCAGGCGGGCCGATCGGGTGGACGCGGTGAAGTCGATCTCCTCCGGGGCGAATCCTATCGCCGTACCGTGCTCGGACATTCAGCTGGTCTCCTGCTCACTTCGACGGATGAACAAGGCCAAGCTAGAGAGACGTACGAGTACAGTCCACCATGTTCGTACTTAATACGGCGAGAGGGCCACGATGGCACGATTGGACGAACTTGATAAGGCGATCCTGGCGCAACTGCAGTCGGACGCACGGAAGACCAACCGCGAAGTGGCCGCCGCCGTGGGCGTTTCGCCGACCACCGCGCTGGACCGCACCCGGGCGCTGCGCGAACGCGGCGTGATCCGCGGCGCGCTGCTGGACGTGGACCTGCCCTCGATCGGCCGCGGGGTGCAGGCGCTCATCGCGGTACGCGTGCGCCCGCCCTCGCGGCGGAACATCGAGGGCTTCCGGAACTGGGTCAACGCGCTGCCCGACCTCGTCGGGCTCTACGTGACCACCGGGACCGAGGATTTCATCCTGCATGTCGCGGTCCCCGACAACGACGCCCTCTACGGGTTCGTGATCGACAAGCTGACCGAACGCCCCGAGGTGGCCGACGTGCGTACCTCGATGGTGTTCGAGCACAGCAGGCGCACCAAGATCACCCCCGTGGACCGTTAGAGCTCCCGGCTGACGCGGGCCGGGTTGCCCGCGGCGAACACCTTCGACGGCAGGTCGCGCGTGACGACGCTGCCGGCGCCCACCACCACGTCGTCCCCGATGGTGACCCCGGCGCAGACGATGACCCCGCCGCCGAACCAGACGTTGTTCCCGATGGTGATCGGCGCGGCCGACTCCCAGCGCTGCCTTCGCAGTTCGTGGTCCTCCATGGGGTGCAACGCGGTCAGCAGCTGGCAGCGCGGGCCGATCGAGCAGTCCGAGCCGATCTTGATCGGCGCGCAGTCGAGCAGGATGGCGTCGTAGTTGAGGAAACTGTTGGCGCCGATCTCGATCAGATAGCCGTAGTCGCACTGGAACCGCGGCATGATCCAGGAACCCTCACCGAGCTTTCCCAGCAGCTCGCGCAGAATCGTGTCCCGCTCACCGGTCTCCTCGGCGCCCGTGCCGTTGAACCGGTCGACGAGTGCCTGCGCGCGCCTGCGATCCGCGACCAGTTCGGGGTCGTTGTCCCGATACAGCTCGCCGCGCAGCATGCGGTCCTTCTGTTCACCCATGCGGCCAACCTACCGAAAAGAGCCCTGCCGGCGAGCTTCCCTCGGGAAGCCGACGGCAGGGCGGGGTGAATGCTTGCGGAGCGTTCTTCAGTTGTGTCGATCGGTTTCCGGGTAGGGCCGGCCCGGCGGATGGGTGAGGTGTAGGGGGGACCCGCCGGGCCGGAGTTTCTTCCTTTCTCTTCGCAGGTTCCTGCTTCCGCTTCAGGGCGTCAT
The DNA here is from genome assembly GCF_001620365.2 of Amycolatopsis keratiniphila subsp. keratiniphila. Classification (GTDB taxonomy): domain Bacteria; phylum Actinomycetota; class Actinomycetes; order Mycobacteriales; family Pseudonocardiaceae; genus Amycolatopsis; species Amycolatopsis keratiniphila. The sequence continues at coordinate 429,024 of NZ_LQMT02000012.1, read as the reverse complement.
TCGCGGCACTCGCGGCCTTCGTTGACGCAGTCGACGAGGCGATCCATGACCCGGCCCGGCATCACGTTCGCGAAATCGTCGTGGTCGGAGAACGGGTTGTGATCCTCCTCGGGGAAGGAGTCCACTTTGTACTGTCCGTTGACCTGGATCTGCCGCGGGATCTCGTAGGTCAGCGAGATGGTGAGCTCCGGGACGGCGGTCAGGCCGTTCGCGCATTCGCCGTTCTTGTCGGGATATTTGATGTGGTCCCGGTGATTCTCGCTGTCGATGTTGTTCCCGTCGAGACAGCTCGGGAACGTGTGCACCCGTTTGACGTCGCTGCCCTCGGGACAGATCGGGTACTGCTTGATGAGCCGGTTCTCGAAACCGGTGCACGTCCAGCTCTCCCGCGCGTTGGCCGGGCCGTTCGTGGTGACTTTCGCGTCACCGTAAAGGATCCGGAGGAACTTCGGCATCTCCTGCACCTTCTCGCGGGCGTTGCCCTTGAAGGTGATGTCGACGACCGCGGGGCGCTGGATCTCACCGTCGTTGCCGGCGAGTTCGTTGTCCGCGTTGGGTTCTTCCAGCTGAGCCTGTTCCCGCTCGCCGTTCCGGTTCCGTTGCTGCCCGGCTTCTTCCCCGGTGTCGATCCGCACCACCGGCCAGAAGTACGCCGACTCGTCGCCGTTGCGGCACGTGGTGCCGGCACCCAGCAGGCTGTCGTTGTCCGAATCCGCGTTCGTGGACAGGTTTCCGACGTAGTCGTGCAGATGCTGGGCGCCGTTGCGGACACCCGGCTGCGCGATGAAGTTGTCGGGATTGAAATGCCCGTTCTCGTTCCTGCCGCAGTCGACGGTGAACGAACCCGTGGACGCGTTCCGGCCCGGCCTCGGCTTGTCGACGTTCGGCCGCACCTTCGTGATGTCCACGAACTGCGACCTGTCCACCTCGTCCGCGGAGGCGCGCTCGGGTTCGCCGGTCGTGGTGGACACCACCAAACCGCCGACCGCGATCGACAGGCCCAGCAACGCGGTCGCGATCTTGGTTCTGCGGGCGATACGATGGCGCCCTTGATTTCGTGCCATTGGCTGCTCACCTCATTCGTTTCCGGGCACGCCGATCACTCGCGCCCGGGCCATGAGCCACGCATTCGTCGAATACGGGAAATAGCCGCATTCGCGGCGAACCCTTCTGTTCGCCCGCCGATTCAGATCCGGCTATCTGGAGATACGGCTCCCGTACGGACGCGGTTCAAAACGCGATCCGGCCGTTATCTTTCCGTTATATGACTTACCGGCGCACGACGGCCAGCACGGTGCCGTCCCGCTTGTGCACCTCGAACCGTTCGATGTCGGCCTTCTGCAACGCCGTCGAACCGGTGATGACAAGAGGATCCGGCGAGCCGGGGACGCCGTACCCCTTGGACGGCACACTCCAGTTGTTGACGACGTAGGCCTCTCCGCCGTGGGAGTAGGCGAAAAGCTGGCAGGTCATCGGCCCGATGAGACCGCGCAGTTCGAGCTCGACGGCACTGCCCCATTCCTTCTCCTGCACCGTGACCTCGGCCGCGACGGCGTTGCCCGCCTCGGACCAGCCGAACGGGGCGGCGCCGCCGTCCGGGCCCGCCTCGCGCTCCCGCGACGACGACGGGGACGGCACCACCGACGTCACGACGGTAGGCGCGGCCTGCGTGATGACCGGCTCACGATCGGTGAGCGAAAGCACCGTGAGCGGTCCGCCGACGACGAGCACGAGCACGGCGGCCGCCGTCGCCAGCCGGACGACCTTGCGCCGACGGCCCGCCTTGGCGGCGTCCGCGAGCAGCATCCGCAGCACCCGGGGGCCCGGGCCCTTGACGGGCGGATCCGGCCAGCTCTTCTTGACCATGTCCAGGATGTCGGGCAGGTGGTACATCTCCACCAGCTCGACCTGGCATTCGGGGCACTCCAGCAGATGCGCCTCGAACCTGGCGTGATCCTCCTCGCCGAGGACGCCCAGCACGTAGGCGGCGATGTCCGTGTGGACGGCTCCGGACACCTCGCTCACCCCCGCTCCTGCAGCGCCCTGCGCAGCGCGCGCACAGCGTGGTGGATCCGCGATTTCACCGTACCCGGCGGAACCCCGAGCGTCGCCGCGACCTCGTTCACGGTGCGGTCACGCAGGTAGGTCTGCTGGACGGCTTCACGCTGTTCCGGGGAAAGGTTGCGCAGGGCCTCGTAAACGATCATGGCCGCGAGCGTCTTCTCCGATTCGTCCGGCACTCCGATCGAATCCGACTCCAGTTCCTCCACCTCTTGAGGGCGGGCACTCCGGCTCCGCCAGCCGTCGATGACGATGCGCCTGGCCACGGTGAACAGCCAGGCGCGCAGCATTTCCGGCTGCCGGTCGAGTTTGCCGGCGTTGCGCCACGCCTTGATGAGCGTCTCCTGGACCACGTCCTCGGCCCACTGGCGATCGTGGCCGGTCAGCTTCAGCACGAACGCCATCAGGCTCGATCCGAACTCCTGGTACAACGCCCTGATGAGGTCGTCATGCCCGTTCGACGCGGGTTCATGATCGACAATTGGCTGCAGTATCCGAGAGTGGCGTCCCACGCGGCACATCTTTGTGGGATCAGGGGCGATAAGTCCAGAGCGAAAGTTTTTTGAACCGTTTCCCGCCTGTGACCGTATCCCCTACCGAAGACCCCGACCCGGCGCTGTCCCCCGCACCGCCGAATCCACTGTGGATCATGACTGTCCACAGTGGAATTGAACCTGCCTGTACACCATCTCCCCGCGGTGATGGCGTTCTCCTCTGCCCCGACAGGAGGATTTCCGTGAACCCCGTGTCACGCTCGGTCATACCTCTGCCCCTCATCCTGGCCGCGGTCGCGCTGACCGCCGCCTGCACCACCGGTACCGCGGGACCGAACGGCGCTCCCGGCGCGGGCTCCACCGCCGGAGCGGCGCGGATCCCGGGAATGCCCGACCCCGCGGCCGAACCCGCCCCCGGTGTCACGGCGGCGATCCTGTTCGACCTCGGGCCGATCGTCACCGACACCGGAGGCTTCACGCTTTACCGCTACGACAAGGACACGGTGAATCCGCCCAAATCGAATTGCACCGAAACCTGTGCGCGGACCTGGATTCCCGCCAAGGCGGGCGCCGACCTCGTGGTGACCGGGATCGATCGCGCCCTGGTCGGCACCGTCACCAGGGACGACGGCACCGAGCAGCTCACGCTCGCGGGCTGGCCGCTCTACCGCAACGCCAAGGACGCGATGCCCGGCAACACCAGCGGACAGGGTGCCGACGGCGCGTGGTTCCCCGCCAAGCCGGACGGGACGAAGGTGCTGCTCACCGCCGAGACCTGGCAGGCCGATGACCTCGGCATCTGACCTCCCCAGACCCGTCCGCCCGCTGATCGTCCTGCTGATCGCGGCCGTGGTGAGCCTTTTCGGCCCTATCGGCGAAGCGCACGCCCAAGAGCTCTCCGCCGCGGACAAGAACCTGATCGTCAACGTCAAACTGGCCGGGCTGTGGGAAATGCCCGCCGGGATGTGGGCGCAGGAACGCGGGAAGAGCAAGCGGACCCGGGAAGTCGGCCGGACGCTGATGATCGACCACGGCAGGCTCGACACCGCGACGCACGCCATCGCCGACCGGTTCGGCGTCGCCCTGCCCGCCGAGCCGTCGGATCAGCAGTCCGCGTGGCTCGGCGAGATGAAGGCCGCCCGCGACGACACCGAGTTCGACCGGATCTTCGCCAACCGGCTCCGGTACGCGCACGGCGTGCTGTTCCCCGTCATCGCGCAGGTCAGGGCCGGCACCCGCAACGACGTCGTCCGCGACTACGCCACCACGGCCAACCAGGCGGTGCTGCGGCATATGACGCTGCTGGAGAGCACCGGCGTCGTCGACCAGTCGCTGATGCCGGAAGCGCCGGTGCCGCAGTCGAATTCGGCCAACGCCGCGATGGACGTCGGTTTCGGCGACTTCGCGCTCGGCCTGCTGCTCGCGGTGGTGCTCGGCGGCGGACTGTTCTTCGCCATCCGGACCCTGCGCGGCAAGAACACCCGGACCCGCAACCGCGCGGCCGCCCTCGAACCGGATCCGGTTCCCAGTGCCCCAGGAGAGATCAATGTATGACCAGTGGTCCGAGGTGGTGATCGTGCTGACCCAGAAGGCGGACACCGACCCCGGCATCAAGGGCATGGCGCAGACCTCGGCCCGGATCGCCTACGGCTTCATGTGCCTCACCCTCTGCTGGGGCGTACTCACCGCGACCGGCTGGATCAAGTCGCTGACCGGGCGGAAGGCACTGCGCAACTCGCATATGGTGCTCGGCATCCTGGCGTTGTCGTTCGGCGTCGTGCACGCGATGTCGTTCCTGTTCCTGCCCGACGGTTTCACCCTGGCGCAGATCACCATCCCGCTCCTGCCCGGCACCTTGGCGCGGCACGAACTCGGCGTCGTCGGGCTCGAGGTCATGATCGCCGTCGCACTGACCGGCGGGATCAGCCGGTTCAGTTCCTATCGCCGCTTTCTGTGGATCCACCGCCTCGCCTATCCGGCGGTCGGGATCACCGCGCTGCACTCGTTCTTCGGCGCCATGGCCAACGGGCATCTCGGCCTGCTGTGGTTCGGCGGGATCACGCTGCTGGTCCCCGTGGTGCTGCTGACCGCGCTGCGGTTCACGCCGACCCGGTACCTGGAACGGCTGGGCCTGGTCGAAGAGCTGGTCTGAAGACTTGGAGAGACGAAAGATGATCTTCGGAAGCATACGGCGTGGCACCCGCGTCAGCGTCGACAACGAGCGGTGCGAGATCTTCGGCTTCTGCGAGATGGAGGCGCCGTCGACGTTCAAGATCGGGCCGGACGGCAAGCTCCGCATCCGCCGGATGGTCGACCGGGACGGGCTGGACCAGGCCATCTCCGCCGCGCGGCTGTGCCCGAAACAAGCCATCAGAGTCAAGGGAGAAGGAGCGTACGACGATGAGTGACGGAGACCGGATCGTCATCGTCGGCGCGGGCGTCGCCGGGCTCCGCTCCGCGGAACGGTTGCGGGAGCTCGGTTTCGACGGCGAGATCGTGCTGGTCGGCGACGAGCCGCGGAAGCCGTACCACCGGCCGATGGTGTCGAAGGAGCTCATCACCGGCGGGGTGAAACCGGTGGCCGCGAGCCTGGAGCCCTACGTCGACCTGGACGTCCACTGGCGGCTCGGCACCCGCGCGACCTGGCTGGACAGCAAGGAGCGCACGGTGCACCTGCCGGGCGGGGAATCCCTGTGGTACGACGGGTTGATCATCGCGACCGGGGTGTATCCCCGGCATCTCCCCGGCTCGCCGCGCCACGACCCCCGGGTCCGGGTGCTGCGCACCGTGGAGGATTCACTGGCCGTCCGGCGGGCCTTGGGCAACAGCAACAAATCCGTCGTGGTGATCGGCAGCGGCCTGATCGGGAACGAGTTCGCCGCGTCGATGCGGTACATGGGCCGGGACGTCACGCTCATCGGTCACGCGAAGGCGCCTTTGCACCGCTTCGGGGAGCGGATCGCGTCGGCGCTCACCAAGGAGCATCAGCACCATCGCGCCAAGCTGGCGATGAACACCGAGGTACGGAACTGGATCAGCACCAAGGAGACGGTCGGGCTGCACCTGACCAACAACCAGTTCCTGGTGGCCAGTTGCGTGGTGCTTTCGATCGGCAGCGTGCCGGCCGTCGACTGGCTGCGCGGATCGGAGCTGACCATCGACGACGGCGTCCTGTGCGAAGCGACCCTGTTCGCCACCGGGGCGGAGGACGTCGTGGTCGCCGGTGACGTCGCGAAATGGCCGAACCTGCGGATCGACGAGACCCCGCGGCGGGTCGAGCACTGGATGAACGGCGTCGAATCCGGGCGCGCGGCGGCGGAAAGCCTGATGCTGGGCCGGGGCAACGCGCGGCCGTACACGCCACTCCCCCGCGCCTGGTCGTCCCTCTACGACGCGCGGTTGCAGACCGTCGGGATGCCGTCGCTGGGCAAGGACACGATCGAACTTTCCGACGGGGTCACCGGTTTCGTCCGCGACGGCAGGCTGATCGGTGCCGCGGGCTGGGACCGGCCGAAGGCGATGATCCACTGGACCGCCGAACTCGACCGGCGGCTGCCGGTGCCCGAGCCGGTGTTCCCCGCGCCCGCTCCTTCGCCGGCGGACACGCCGATCGGGGAGGACATCCTGGCCCCGTTCGAGCGGGACTTCCTGTCCGAGACCCCGACCGAGGCCGTTCCGGCGCCGGAAAGGATGCCCTGGGCTCGCGTTCCCGCCGGGTGACCCGGGAGCGCGAACGGACCGGGGCCGCGCGCGGCGGCCGCGGTCCCCTCAGGTGGCGGTGGGTTGCTGGGCCTCCGCACCCACCGCCACCCCCTGGGGACGCCGGGAGGTATCCGGCCCGACGGTGATTCGGGCTCCGTCGGGTACCGCCTCCAGGCTCCCCGTCTCCGGTCGGGGCCCTTCCAGGCCTGACTCACCTGGGAGGGCCCCGATCCAAGGCGACCGAAGGCTCCTTCTGCTCGACCGCCCGGTCGCGGAACGTGTTGCGAAAGCCACTTTCGCAACGTTGAAGGTTGCGAAAGTGGCTTTCGCAACACCGCTTTCCCGCGTGACTCACGAGGACTGGGGCTTCACGACGACAGTGTCGTCCGGGCCGACCAGACGCCCGTCTGAGGCGTGAATCTCCAGGCCCCGCAACGGAAGCCCGCCGTCGCGGTCCACCAGTTCCGACCGCGGCTCGCCGTCGGCGAAGAAGTGCGCCTCGCCCCATTGCCGCAGCGCGACGATCACCGGGAACAGGTCTCGCCCCTTCGGCGTGAGGACGTACTCGCTGTATGTGCTCCCGTCCGAAGCAGGGACCACCTCGAGCACCCCGTGCCCGACGAGCGCCCGTAGCCGCGCGGACAGGATGTTCTTCGCGACACCCAGGCTGCGCTGGAACTCCCCGAAGCGGCGCACGCCGTCGAAGGCGTCGCGCACGATCAGGAGCGACCACCAGTCGCCGATCGTGTCGACCGAGCGCGCCACCGGGCAGGAGGCGTCGTCGAACGTCGTCCGCTTGACCATGGTTGCATCTTACAACCGAAGTGTCCTACCGTCAGGTGGTAGCAAGTTGAAACCACCTGGAGGGTCTGTGCATCGCGGTGTCGTCCTGTTGTTCGCCGTGGCCGCCGGGACGGCCGTCGCCACGATCTACTTCGCCCAGCCGTTGCTCGTCACCATGGGCGCCGAGCTCGGCATCGCCGCCTCGACCGTCGGCGGCATCGTCACGCTCACGCAGTTCGGCTACGGCCTCGGCCTGTTCCTCCTGGTCCCGCTCGGTGACCTGCTCGACCGGCGGCGGCTGGTCACCGGCCTGCTGACGCTGCTGGCGATCGCCGAACTCGTGGCCGCGACCGCCGTGAACGGCTTGACGCTGTTCGCCGGAATGGCGGCGATCGGCGTGCTCGCGGTGGTCACGCAGCTCCTGGTCGCGTTCGCCGCGTCGCTCGCGAAACCCGGCGAACGCGGACGCGTGGTCGGTCTCGTGACGACCGGAGTCGTCCTCGGGATCCTGCTCGCGCGCACCGTGTCCGGCACACTGGCCGACCTCGCCGGCTGGCGCGCGGTGTACGTCGTGTCCGCGGGGGTGACCGTGGTGATCGCGATCGTGTTGTACCGCATCCTGCCCGCCACGGCCGGAAGCAAGACCATGAACTACTGGCGGCTGCTGCGATCCACGCTCTCCCTCTTCGTCGAGGAGCCCGTCTTCCGCACACGCGGCATCCTCGCGTTGCTGATTTTCGCCGCGTTCGGCACGTTGTGGAGCTCGGTCGCTTTGCCACTCAGTGAGGACGGCCTGTCGCATACCGCCATCGGCGCGTTCGGGCTGGCCGGGGCCGCGGGCGCGCTGGCGGCGGCCCCCGCAGGACGGCTCGCCGATCGCGGCCGGGCGCGGTGGACGACCGGGCTCGCGCTCGGCCTGCTCCTGCTTTCCTGGGTGCCGCTGGGGTTCACCCGCTCGTCACTGTGGGCGCTGGTGGTGGGCGCGATCCTGCTCGACCTCGCCGTCCAGGCCGTGCACGTCACGAGCCAGACCCTGATCTACCCGCTCCGGCCGGACGCCGGGAGCAGGCTGATCGGCGGGTACATGATCTTCTACTCGGTCGGCAGCGGGCTGGGCGCCATCGGCTCGACCGCCGTCTACGCCGTCGCCGGCTGGACGGGCGTCTGCGTGCTCGGCGCGGCGTTCAGCGCCCTGGCACTCACCGTATGGGGTGTCAAAGCCGCTCGATGATGGTGACGTTCGCCGTGCCGCCGCCCTCGCACATCGTCTGCAACCCATAGCGGCCGCCGCGCCGTTCGAGTTCGTGCAGCAGGGTCGCGAACAGTTTCGTGCCGGTCGCCCCGATGGGATGGCCGAGCGCGATCCCGCCGCCGTTGACGTTGACGCGGTCCGGATCGGCGCCCGTCTCCTCGATCCACGCCAGGACGACACTCGCGAACGCCTCGTTGACCTCGAACAGGTCGATGTCGTCGATGCTCAGCCCGGTCTTCCGCAGCGCGTGCGCGGTCGCCGGGATGGGCCCGGTCAGCATCCACACCGGATCGGCCGCCCGCACGGAAAGGTGATGGATCCTCGCGCGCGGGGTGAGCCCGTGCTCCTCGACGAACTTCTCCGACGCGATGAGCGCCGCGCTGGCGCCGTCCGAGATCTGGCTGGCCACGGCCGCGGTGATGCGCGAACCCTCGCTCAGCGGTTTCAGGCCGGCCATCCGTTCCATGCTGGTGTCGCGCCTGGGCCCCTCGTCCAGGGCGGCACCGGCGAACGGAGTGATCTCGGCGGCGAAGCGGCCTTCGTCGATGGCCGCGATCGCGCGCTGATGGCTGCGGAACGCGAACTCCTCCATCGCCTCGCGGGTCAGATCCCAGTGTTCGGCGATCATGTCGGCACTGCGGAACTGCGAGACCTCGACGCTGCCGTACCGCTCCTGCCAGCCCTTCGAGCCGGAGAACGGGTCTTCGAAGCCGTACTCGCGCCCGGCCAGCATCGCCGCGCTGATCGGGATGGCGCTCATGTTCTGCACGCCGCCGGCGAGGACGAGGTCCATCGTCCCGGACAGCACCGCCTGCGCGGCGAAGTGCACGGCCTGCTGGCTCGAACCGCACTGCCGGTCGATCGTCACACCCGGCACGTGGTGCCCGAAACCCGCGGCGAGCCACGCCGTGCGCGCGATGTTCCCGGACTGCGGTCCGAGCGTGTCGCAACAGCCGAGGATGACGTCGTCGACCAGGTCGGCCTCGACGCCCGTTCGCTCGACGACGGCCTGGATGACGTGGGCGCCGAGGTCGGCGGAATGGATGCCACTGAGCGCTCCCCCGCGTTTGCCGACCGGGGTCCGGACCGCGTCCAGCACATACGCTTCAGCCACGTCGCCTCCTCTTGGTCGCGATGCCGTCCAGCAGGATCCCGAGGTACTGCTGCGCGACGTCGTCCGCGCTCAGCGTGCCGCCGGGGTTGTACCAGCGCACCGCCACCCAGACGGTGTCGCGGATGAACCGGTAGGTGAGTTCGACGTCGAGGTCCTCGCGGAACACGCCTGCCGCGATGCCGTCGGTGAGGATCCCGTTCCACAGTTTGCGGAATTCGGTGTTGCGGTCGTTGAGGTAGTCGAACCGCGGCAACTGCATCAGATGCTTCGCCTCGGATTGGTAGATCGCCACCTCGGCGGGCCGCCGGTGAATGGATTCGAACGACGCCACGACGACGGCTTCGAGGGTTTCCCGCGGGCCTTTCCCTTCCGCGACGATCTCGGCGTAGGCGCCGAAGAGTTCGTCGAGGAAGCCGGTGAGGATCTCGTCGGCCATCGACTCCTTCGAGTCGAAATGGTGGTAGAGGCTGCCCGAAAGGATGCCCGCCGCGTCCGCGATGTCCCGCACGGTGGTGGAGACGTAGCCGCGCTCGGCGAACAGCTTCGCCGCCAGGGCGAGCAGTTCGGCGCGGCGGGACCCTGGGCTGGCTTTCATTACTACCTCACGCATGCTGGGAACTCACGGACACGACCTCGCCGGTGAGGTACGACGAGTACTCACTGGCGAGGAACACCATCACATTCGCCACTTCCCAGGGTTCCGCCGCCCTCCCCGAGACCTCGCGCGCGGTGAGTTCGGTGAGCAGTTCCTCGCTGGTCACCTTGGCCAGGAACGGATGCATCGCCAGGCTCGGCGCGACCGCGTTGACCCGGATGCCGTGTTCGGCGACGTCGACGGCCGAACACCGGGTGAGCGCCATGACGCCCGCCTTCGCGGCCGCGTAGTGGGCCTGCCCGGCCTGCGCGCGCCAGCCGATCACCGACGCGTTGTTGACGATCACCCCGCCGTCGCCTTGGGCGATGAACCGGTTCACCGCGGCCCTGGTCGCGCGGAACGTGCCGTTGAGGGTCACGTCGATGACCCGCGCCCATTCGTCGTCGGTCATGTCCACAATGGACTTCGTGCCGCCGAGCCCAGCGTTGTTGATGAGCACGTCGACGCGGCCGTAATGCGCGGCGGCACCGTCGATGAGCGCCCGCACCTGCTCTTCTCGCGTGACGTCGCAAGGGATCGCGTGGACGTCACCGAGCTCGGCGGCCTTCTCGCCCAGCCGCCGCTCGTGCCAGTCGCTGATCACGACGCGGGCGCCTTCCTCCAGCGCGCGTTTCGCCACCGCGGAACCGATCCCGGTGCCGGCCGCCGCCGTCACCACGACCACCTTGTCCCGCAGGAGATTCGCCCCCTCGGGATACTTCGGCACCGGGATCACGGACGTACCTCCCTTGGCAGGCCGAGCACCCGCTCGGCGATGACGTTGCGCTGGATCTCGTTGGAGCCGCCGTAGATCGTGTCCGCGCGCGTGAAGAGGAAGAGCCGTTGCCAGGCGTCAAGCCCGTCTTCCGCGACCATTCCCCGCGCGCCGCGGACGAGCATCGCGAGCTCCCCGAGGTCACGATGCCAGTTCGCCCAGACCAATTTGGACACCTCGGCCACGCCCGGCGACGAGTCGCCCAGAGTGCGGATCGCCTGCGCCCGCATGACCTCCAGGCCCACCCAGGCGCGGTCGATCCGTTCGGCGATCACCGGGTCGTCCGGCGCGATCCTGGTCAGTTCTTCGAGTTCCCGGCGGAAGCCGACCTGTTGCCCGAGCGTCGCGACACCACGCTCGAAGGCGAGGGTGCCCATCGCCACGCGCCAGCCGTCGCCGGGTTCGCCGACCACGAGGTCTTTCGCCGTGCGTGCGCCGTCGAAGAAGACTTCGTTGAATTCCGAAGTCCCGGTGAGCTGCTGGATCGGGCGGACCTCGACGCCGGGCTGGTTCATCGGGACGAGCAAATAGGACAGCCCTCTGTGGCGTTTCGAGCCGGGCTCGGTGCGGGCGAGCACGAAACACCAGTCGGCGACGTGGGCGAGCGACGTCCACACCTTCTGGCCGTTCAGCACCCACTCGTCGCCTTCGAGGGTCGCCGTGGTCGCGACGGCGGCGAGATCGGAACCCGCGCCGGGTTCGGAATACCCTTGGCACCACAGCTCTTCGACGGCCACGATCGGCGGAAGGAATCGCTTCTGCTGTTCGGGCGTGCCGAATGCGATCAGAGTGGGGCCGAGGAGTTCTTGGGCCAGATGACTGACCCGCGCCGGGGCGTTCGCTCGCGCGTACTCCTCGTGGAAGACGACCTGCTGTTCGAGCGTCGCGCCCTGTCCGCCGTGCTCGACCGGCCAGCCGACGCAGGTCCAGCCCGCCGCCGCGAGCCGCCGCTCCCACGCCACGCGTTCGTCGAAGGCCTCGTGCTCCCGTCCCGGACCGCCCAAGCCGCGCAGTTCCGGCGGCAGGTTCTCCGCCAGCCAGGTGCGCACACGGTCACGGAAACCGTCTTGAGCCACGCCTGCCTCCTCTAGCCAAACCAGAGCCTGCTGCGTAGGCTACCCTACCAAGCACTTGCTAGGGAGGCTCGATGTCCGAAGGGACCATCCCGGCGGCGCTCGACAGGGCCGCGGAGCGCTTCGCCGGCCGGGAAGCGCTGGTCGACGGCGAAGTCCGGCTCACCTATGCCGAACTCGCCCGCCGGGTGCGGCAGGCCGCGCGGTTCTTCGAGGGCCACGAACGGGTCGCGATCTGTTCCCCCAACACCTGGCATTGGGTCGTCGCCGGGCTCGGCGCGCTGTACGCCGGTGCGACGCTGATCCCGGTCAACACCCGCTTCACCGCGCGCGAGACCATCGACGTCCTCGAACGCGCGAAGGTTTCCGCGCTGGCGATCACCGGCACGTTCCTCGGCACCGATCGGCTGGCGGACCTCGGCTCCTCACGTCCGGGCACCGTAGTGCGCATCCCCGTCGAGGGCATCGAAGATCCCGTCGACGGCGTCATCGAATGGGACGCGCTCGCCGATCTCGACAGTGATTTCGTCAGTCCCGCGCGCCCCGGCGACGTCAGCGACATCCTGTTCACCTCCGGGACCACCGGCCGCAGCAAGGGCGCGATGAGCAGCCACCGGCAGGCGCTGAGCGTCGCCGAAGCCTGGGCCGAGTGCGGTGGGCTGACCGAAGAAGACCGGTACCTCGTGATCAACCCGTTCTTCCACAGCTTCGGCTACAAGGCGGGGATCCTCGCCGCCGTGCTGCGGGGCGCGACGCTACTGCCCCAGCGCACCTTCGACGTCCGCGAGACCCTGCGGCTCATCGAAACCGAGCGGATCACCGTGCTGCCCGGCGCGCCCACGATCTACCAGGTCCTGCTGGAGGCGCCCGAACGCGGGAACCACGACCTGTCCAGTCTCCGGCTCGCCGTGACCGGCGCAGCCACCGTGCCGGTCACGCTCGTCGAGCGGATGCGGACGGACCTGGACATCGACACGGTGCTCACCGCGTACGGCCTCACCGAAGCGGTGGTGGCGACGATGTCCCGTCCCGAAGACGACGTCGAACTGGTGGCGAACTTCTCCGGCCGCGCGACGGCCGGCTTCGAGCTGAAACTCGGCGAGCACGACGAAGTCCTGCTGCGCGGGCCGAACGTGATGCTGGGCTATCTCGACGATCCGGACGCCACCGCGAAGGCCGTCGACGCCGACGGCTGGCTGCACACCGGCGATGTCGGCGTGCTGAACGAACGCGGGTATCTGAAGATCGTCGACCGGATCAAGGACATGTACGTCTGCGGCGGCTTCAACGTCTACCCGGCCGAGGTCGAGCAGGTGCTGAGCCGCCTCGCCGGGGTCGCCGAAGCCGCCGTCGTCGGTGTGCCGGACGAACGGCTCGGCGAAGTCGGCAAGGCCTTCATCCGGCTCGCCCCCGGAGCCTCACTGTCCACAGAGGACGTATTGACGTACTGCGAAGGCCGGTTGGCCAACTACAAGACACCTCGATTTGTCGACTTCATGGCGGAGCTTCCGCGAAACCTGTCGGGGAAGGTCCTGAAACGCGTGTTGCGGGAGGAGAACGGATGACCGTCGAGTACGAGCGGCGCGGGCCGGTGGCCGTCGTCACGATGAACCGGCCGGAGTACCGGAACGCGCAGAACTCGGCGATGACCTACGCGCTCGACGACGCGTTCACCCGCGCCGTCGACGATCCGGAGGTCAAGGTGATCGTGCTGGCCGGGGCGGGTAAGCATTTCTCCGCCGGGCACGACATCGGGACACCGGAACGTGACGTCGACGTCTCGTTCGAGCGCAAAGCGGTGCTGTGGTGGGATCACGTCGGTGCCGAAGGCGGTGATCAGCGGTTCGCCCGCGAGTCCGAGGTCTACCTCGGCATGTGCCGCCGGTGGCGCGAGATCCCGAAGCCGACCATCGCGAGCGTGCAGGGCGCGTGCATCGCGGGGGCGCTGATGCTGGCGTGGGTGTGCGACATGATCGTCGCCTCCGACGACGCGTTCTTCGCCGATCCGGTGGTGCGGATGGGAATTCCCGGTGTCGAGTATTTCGCGCATCCCTGGGTCCTCGGTCCGCGCGCGGCCAAGGAGGTGTTGTTCACCGGTGAGCGCTTCACGGCCCAGCAGGCCAAGGAATGGGGCATGCTGAGCCGCGTCGTCCCCCGTGCCGACCTCGAAACCGAGACGATGGCGCTGGCGGAGAAGATCGCGGTGATGCCGCGGATGGGGCTCGCACTCGCCAAGAAGGCGGTCAACCAGGCCGAGGATCTGATGGGTCTCCGGTCCGGAATGGACTCCGTGTTCGGGCTGCATCACTTCGCGCACGCGCACAACGCCGAGGTCTCCGGCGGCGACTCGCTGGGCGGGCAGGACGCGCGGTCGATGCGGGACGCGAGTTCGTGATGGACCTCGAACTGGACGAGCGGACAATCGCCTTCCGCGACGAAGCACGTGCCTGGCTCGCCGCGAACGTCCCCGCCGAACCCTTGAAATCGTTCGACACCGCCGAAGGATTCGCTCAGCACCGCGAGTGGGAATCCCGGCTGGCCGACGCCCGCTGGTCGGTCGTCTCATGGCCGCGCGAACTCGGCGGACGGGACGCGAGCCTCTTGGAGTGGGTGCTGTTCGAGGAGGAGTACTACGCCGCGGGGGCGCCGCTGCGGGTCAACCAGAACGGCATCTTCATGCTCGCGCCGACGTTGTTCTCCCACGGCACGGAGGAACAGCAGGCCCGGATCCTGCCGAAGATGGCGCGTTCGGAGGAGGTCTGGGCGCAGGCGTGGTCGGAACCCGAGGCGGGCAGCGACATCGCCGCCCTCCGGAGCACCGCGGCCCGCTGCGACGGCGGCTGGCGGGTCAGCGGGCAGAAGACGTGGAGCTCGCGGGCGGCGTTCGCCGATCGTGCGTTCGGCCTGTTCCGCAGCGACCCGGATTCATTACGGCACAAGGGACTCACTTATCTGATGGTGGATCTGCGCGCCGAGGGTGTCACCGTGCGGCCGATCCCGCAGCTGGACGGCGAACCGGGGTTCGCCGAGATCTTCTTCGACGACGTCTTCGTCCCCGACGAGGACGTGATCGGCGCGCCGGGCGAGGGCTGGCGGGTCGCGATGACCACCGCGAACAACGAACGCGGCCTGTCGTTGCGCAGCCCCGGCCGGTTCCTCGCCGCGGCCGACCGGCTGGTCTCGCTCTGGCAAGAGGCGGGGCGTCCCGCGCATACCGCGGACCGGGTCGCCGACGCGTGGATCGGCGCGCGGGCCTACCAGCTGTACACCCTGGGCACGGTCACCCGCCTCGCCGGCGGCGCCGAACTCGGCCCGGAATCGAGTGTCAACAAGCTGTTCTGGTCCCATCTCGACGTCGCCCTCCACGAGACCGCGCTCGACATCCTCGGCCCGGACGCCGAACTGCGGGACGGCTGGAGCGACGGCTGGCTGTTCTCCCTGGCGGGACCGATCTACGGCGGGACCGACCAGATCCAGCGGTCCATCGTCGCCGAACGGTTGCTCGGCCTGCCGAAGGGGGCTCGATGAGGTTCGCACTCTCCGGTGAGCAGGAGCAGTTCTCCCGCAGCCTGCACGATCTTCTGTCCGGTGTGGACACCGACTCGGCCAACCGTGCCTGGGCGGCGGGCGATCCCGGGCCCGGGCTCAAGATCTGGCGGCGCCTGGCGGAACTGGGCGTGACCGCGCTGGCGGTCCCCGAGAAGTACGACGGGCTCGGTGCCACACCGGTGGATCTGGCCGTCGGCTTCGAACGGCTCGGCTACCACTGCGCTCCCGGGCCGTGGACCGACACCGTGGCCGTGCTGCCGTCCTTGCTGGACGACGAGCTGCTGACTTCGGTCGCGTCCGGTGAGACGCTGGCGTCGGTCGCCTACGCGCCACATGTGCCGTACGCCTTGGATTCCGACGTCGCGGACGCTCGGTTGGCGGTCGAGAACGGCAGGCTGCGCGCGTTCACGCCCGGCACGCTTTTGTCCTCTGTGGACCGTTCACGGCGGCTGTTCCCTCCGGTGACCGGTGACGATCTCGGCACGGCGCTCGACGCGGACCGCGCGTTCGAGCTGGGTTGCCTCGCCACCGCCGCGCAACTTCTCGGCGCGGGACGGTGGCTGCTCGACGCGTCGGTCGCCTATGCCGCGCAGCGCAAGCAGTACGGCCGCGAGATCGGCGGGTACCAGGCGGTCAAGCATCTGCTCGCCGATGTGGCGACCGCGCTCACGCTGGCGGAGCCGCTGCTGTTCGGCGCGGCCGTCACCCTGGACCGGCGCGACGTGTCCGCGGCCAAGGTGGCGTGTGGCGATGCCGCGCACCTCGCCGCCCGGACGGGGCTGCAGGTGCACGGCGCGATCGGCTACACCGCGGAGCACGCGCTCGGCCTGCGCCTGACCAGGGTCCGTGCGCTGGTCGGCGCCTGGGGTACCCCGCGGTTCCACCGGGAGCGGGTGCTGTCGTGACGTTCACCGCCGAGCAGGACGCGCTGCGGGACAGCGTCCGGAAACTGCTGGACCGGGAAGCGGATCCCTGGCCGGAGCTGTGCGAGCAGATCGGCGTGGCGGCGTTGGCCGTGCCCGAACGGTTCGGCGGGCTCGGCGCGGGGACGGCGGAACTGCAGGTCGTCGCCGAAGAACTGGGCCGGGTGCTCGCCGACGTCCCGTTCCTCGGCTCGGCCGTGCTCGCCGTGCACGCCCTCCTGGCCACGGGCAACGACGACGCCTGCGAGCGTCTGCTCCCCCGCCTCGCCGAAGGCACTGTCGGCGCGGTGGCCTGGACCGACGCCGACGGCCGTTGGGATTCGCCTGCCTGCCGTGCCGTCGGCTCCGTGGTGGAGGGCGAGGCGCACTACGTCCTCCACGGTGACGAGGCCGAGATCCTCCTGGTCGTGGCCGACGGCTCGCTGTACGAGGTCTCCGATGGCCGGCGTGTGCGGACTCCGGCCATGGACGAAACGCGTCGGCTGGCCCGTGTGAGTTTCGAGGGCGCTCCCGCCCGGCTGCTCGGCCCCGTCGACCTCGGCGCCTTACGTGACGTGGCTTGTGCCGTCCTGGCCGCCGAGCAGGCCGGGGCCGCGGCGCGGGCGTTCGAGCTGACGGTGGAGTACAGCAAGCAGCGGCACCAGTTCGGCAGGCCGATCGGCGGGTTCCAGGCGTTGAAGCATCGCATGGCGGATCTCCACGTGCTGGTGGAGACCGCGCGTTCGGCGGCCTACGCGGCTCCGGAGTCGAGCAGGCTGGCGGCGGTGGCGAAGGTGCATTGTTCGGAGGCGCTGGCGACGGTGGCGGGCGAGATGATCCAGCTGCACGGTGGGATCGCGATCACCTGGGAGCATCCGGCGCATCGGTATTTCAAGCGGGCGCACGGCGCGGCGCAGTTTTTCGGCTCGCCTGGGGAGCACCTCGGGCGGGTGCGGCCGTCACTATCGTGAGCCGGTGGAGTGCGCGATCTGTGCCAAGCACCGGGGCAAGGGGCCCTTGGCAGGGCCGGTCGTCTGGGCTGACGACATGGTCGTGGTGTCGCACCGTCCCGGCGAGTTCGCCGGGTACCTGTTCGTCGAGACCCGGCGGCACGTCGCGGCGCTGGACGGACTGACCGCGGGCGAGGTGGCGGCGGTGTCGCAGGCGGCCTGGTGCGCGGCTCGCGGCCTGCGGTCGGAGCTGGCTCCGGAGCACGTGTTCTCCGCCATCGCCGGGCGGAGCGTCGCGCATTTCCATCAGCACGTTTTCGTGCGGTATCGGGGAACGCCCTCGGAGATCGGGTGGATGGACGGTCCCTCGTGGACGGGCGCGCCGGTCGTCGACATCGGCGCGCTCTGCCGTCGCCTGGCGGACTACTTCTGATCCAGGAACCGGGTGATGGCGCGGATGCGGTCACCGTCGAGGGTGAGGACCATCAGCCCGGCCGGTGTCTCGCCGTGACGGCAGCGGAAGGCGGGCTGGTTGTTCGCCCGCGTCGGCGTCATGGTGAAACGCTCCACGGGAACGGCCATGGTGACGCGGAGGAAGCCCGCGATCGCTTCGCGGCCGTGGTACTCGTGCGGTGCCGGCGGCATGGCGAGCCAGGCGTCGTCGGTGAGCAGGCCGAGGACGCCGTCGAGGTCGCCCGCGGTGAAGGCGTCGGCGAATCGCCTGGTCAGCTCGCGTTCGCCGGGTGACGGCCGGTGCCCGGCGCGGTCGCGATGCTTGTCCAGTGAGGCGCGGGCGCGCTGGAGGATGCCTTTGACCGCCGTCTCGGTGGTGCCGAGCATGCTCGCGACCTCGCCGGCGGGGAAGCACAGGACGTCGCGCAGGACGAGCACGGCGGCCTGCCTCGGCAGAAGGAGCTGGAGGCCCGTGATGAACGCGAGTTCGATCGCCTCCTTGGTGCTGTAGCGCGCTTCGGGACCGGGTTCGCTGTCGGCGAGTTCGTCCGGATACGGCTGCAACCAGGTCACCTCACCGCGCCGGCTCGGTTCCGGCGGGTCGAAGGGCGGCACCGGCTCCGGTGGGCGACGGCGGCCCGCGTCCCTCAGGGCGTTGAGGCAGCGGTTGGTGGCGATACGGTACAGCCAGGTGCGCAGCGACGAGCGCCCCTCGAAGCCGTCGAGGCCCCGCCAGGCGGCCAAGAGCGTCTCCTGGACGGCGTCCTCTGCGTCGGTGAGTGAGCCGAGGATCCGGTAGCAGTGCAGGTGGAGCTCGTGCCGGTACGTCTCGGCGAGCTCGCGAAACGACCGCTCGTCCGTTGCCCTGATGCTCACAGACCGTTCCTTTCGCGGCGGAGGTGGTGTCTGACTGGATGAAGACCGACGAAAGGAACATCATGACCAGTCCCGCCTTGGATGTCGCGCTCGCCTACCACCACGCGTGGACGGGCAAGGACTTCGAGAAGGCGATGACCTACGTCGCCGACGACATCGTCTGCCACACACCCGGCGGACCGCTCTCCGGCGCGGAGGCGTTTCGCGGGTTCATGGGCCCGTTCACCGAGATCCTGACCGGCTCGACCCTGCTTTCGGCGTTCGGGGACGAGACGACCGCGTTGCTGATGTACGACACGGCGACCCTGCCGGTGGCGAGCGCGCCGGGGGCCGAGTTGCTGACGGTGCGGGAGGGGAAGATCGTGGAGTTGCGGATCGTGTTCGACCGGGCTCCTTTCGATGCGGCTCGGGCTGCTGCTGCTGGGTCTTAGCGGCCTAAGCGACCAGGACATGCGGACGAGGGCGGGCTTCCGCGGTGCGGAACGCTGCCCGCAGCTCGTCGACCACCTTGTCGGGTTCGGTGCGCAGCCGGGACGGCAGCGTTTGAAGCACGACGATTCCCGCTGCGACGTATCGCGCGTTGCGGGCGACGGTGGCACGGTGGTCCTCGAGGCTCGTGTGGTGCAGGAACGAGTCGATCTCCCAGGCCAACGCGATTTCGTCGCACCAGAAATCCGGGGTGGCGATGTAGCCGCCCCGGGCGTCGTGGATCGGGACGTTCCACCGGCCCGGCGGGAGACCGGATCTTCGCCAGAGGTGCCACGCGTCGGCTTCCGCGACCGATCTCGCTCCCGCCACCAATGGGGCCAGCGCGCGTCTCGGCATCGCGGTTCCCGCGGTACGGCCTCGATCGAGCTCGTCGGTGAGCATCTCCGGAGTGCAGAAGCGGCGCTGGACCGCCTCGGCCATCACCGCCTGGGCCTCGTCCTCGTTCGTGAGCCGTCGGACGGTGTCGACGACGGCCCGGGGGACGGGGGCCACTGGCAGGCCTCCTCGCAGATGAGGCCGTGGCAGGCGATTGGTGCGCTCCACACGGACGAAGCCCACATCGGCCACGTCGCGACTCGCGGGAATGAGGACATGCACGACGTCCTTCCTGGGAAGCCGCTCCAGACCATGGCAACGAAGTGCGTACGTTCCGGTGAGCACCGCGCCTTCACGGCCGTGGAGCAAAGCAGCGCGACCACGATGTTCGTCGGTGGGCTCTCCGTTGTTCGTCAGCACGATTCCGGGCAGCAGCGACTGCCAGGGCCCGTCCACGGCGCATCGCCGGGAGATGGTCCGTCGCGGAACACCGATCTCTTCAAGGTCGGCCGCGCGGACCACCACCGGGCGGCCCGGAGCGGTGAGCAGGGGGTGAGACACCCAAGTTCCTCTTCGCACCCGGCCACCATGCGTCAAGCCACCGACAAGATCGGCTTCCGTCCTGCACGAAAGGTCCGGTCACGCGAAAGAAAACTCGTTCATGAAGGATTTGGGACATCGAGTGTCCCAAATCCTTCATGAACGGGCCGCTCACCGAGAAGGTAGGGCCAACCCCCGCACCAACCCACCGGCGCACCGCATTCACCCTGCCCCCGCCCCGGACCAGACTCACAACGGTGACCGCAAACCTCCGCACAGGCAGCGATTTCGCCCGCCTGTCCCGCCGCGTCAGCGAAGCGGGCCTCCTCGACCGCCGTCCCGGCTACTACGTCTTCCGCATCGGCCTGGTCGCCACTCTCTTCGCCGGCGGCTGGATCGCCTTCTTCGCGATCGGGGATTCCTGGTGGCAGCTGGGGATCGCCGTGTTCCAGGCGGTGATGTTCGGCCAGATCGCCTTGCTGTCGCACGACCTCGCGCACCGCCAAGTGTTCCGGACCCGCCATCCGAGCGAGATCGCCGGGCGGATCGCGGGGAATCTCGGCGTCGGCATGAGTTACGGCTGGTGGATGGACAAGCACACCCGCCACCACGCGAACCCGAACCACGAGGACCTCGATCCCGACGTCGATCCGGACATCCTCGTGTGGTCGAAGGAGCAGGCGCGGGCCAGCAAGGGCCTTCCCCGGTTCATCGGCCGCTACCAGGCTTTCCTGTTCTTCCCGCTGCTCACCCTCGAAGGCCTGAACCTGCACTTCTCCGGGATCCGCGCGGTGTGGAAGCCGGGCCTGCGACGGCGCGGACTCGAAGCGGCCCTGCTGCTGACGCATTTCGCGCTCTACTTCAGCGCGCTGTTCGTGGTCCTCTCGCCTGGTAAGGCACTCGTCTTCTTCATCGTCCACAAAGCACTGTGGGGTGTCTACATGGGATCGATCTTCGCGCCCAACCACAAGGGCATGCCGATCCTGTCCGGCGACACCGAACTCGACTTCCTCCGCAAGCAGGTGCTCACGTCCCGCAACGTCCGCGGCGGCCGCGTCGTCGACGTCGCGCTCGGCGGGCTCAACTACCAGATCGAGCACCATCTGTTCCCGAGCATGCCGTCGCCGCATCTTCGCCGCGCCCGGCCCATCGTCCAAGAGTACTGCGCGGAAATCGGCGTCCCGTATCACGAGACGGGTCTCCTGGAGTCGTACGCACTCGCGTTGCGGAGCCTGCACGAAGCGGGCGAGCCGATCAGAGCCAATCATCGGGACGCGGCCACGGCATGAGCGCCGCGAGCGCGTCCGTCACCGGTTCGGTCACCGTGTACCGCCCGCGGTGGAACAGCAGCGGCCGATCGTCGGACGGGTCCCCGAGCGCGGTGACCCGGCCGACGACGACGTAGTGGTCCCCCGCCTCGTGCACCGCTTCGAGCGTGCAGTCGATCCACGTCAAAGCCCCGGTCAGCAACGGAGATCCGGACGGGGCGGGGGTCCAGTCGACCGACGCGAACTTGTCCGCGCCCCGCGCGCCGAACACCGCGCTGATCTCCTGCTGGTCTTCGGCGAGCACGTTGACGGCGAACCGGCCGGACTCGGCGAGTACCGCCCACGTCCGGGAAGTCTTGGCAGGACAGAAAAGCACCAGTGGTGGATCGAGGGAAAGCGCCGCGAACGACTGGCAGGCGAAGCCCACCGGAGCTTCGCCGTCGTGTCCGGTCACCACCGCGACGCCGGTGCAGAAGTGCCCGAGCACCGTGCGGAATCGTGCCGGATCGATGTCCGCGCCGAGGTCCGTCACCGGGGTCACGACTGCCCCGGCGGACGGGCGCCGACTGAAAAGTCGTGTCCCCACAACGAAACCGCCGTACTCTCTCGGGCGATCCAGCTCTCGTCGTCCACCTGACGTCCCTCGCAGCCGTATTCGACATCGAAGCCGCCGGGGGTCTTCATGTAGAACGAGAGCATCAGATCGTTGACGTGCCGCCCGAGGGTCGCCGACATCGGCACCTTCCGGCGGATGGCCCGGTCGAGGCAGAGACCGACGTCGTCGGTTTTCTCCACCTCTACCATGAGATGCACGATGCCACTCGGTGTCGGCATCGGCAGGAACGCGAGACTGTGGTGACGCGGGTTGCAGCCGAAGAACCGCAGCCAGGCCGGTGCGCCGTCGGCGGGCCTTCCGACCATCTGCGGCGGCAGTTTCATCGAGTCCCGCAGCCGGAATCCGAGCACGTCACGATAGAAGCGCAAGGACGCCTCATCGTCGTGTGTGGACAGGACGACGTGCCCGAGCCCTTGCTCGCCGGTCACGAACTTGTGCCCGTACGGGCTCACCACGCGCCGATGTTGCAACGCGACACCGTGGAACACTTCGAGCGTGTTGCCGGAAGGGTCCTCAAAGGACACAAGACCGTCGACCCGACGATCTGCCAGCTGATCCGGCGTGCCTTCCTTGTACGGCACCGAGTGCGCGTCGAGCGACGCCCGGATCTCGTCGAGTTCGCCGGCGTTGGCGACCTCCCAGCCCGCGACGGCGAGCCTGTCGCGCTCACCGGGGAACACCACCAGCCGCGCCGGGAAGTCGTCCATGCGCAGGTAAAGCGCCTCGGGATTGGTGCCGGAACCCTCGACCATGCCGAGGACCTTCAGCCCGTATTCGCGCCACGCGGCCATGTCCGTGGCTTCGATACGCAGGTAGGCGAGCGAGCGGATACCCATCAGGAGGCTCCCAGGAAGTCGAGTGCCAGCCGGTTGAATTCGTCGAATTTCTCCAGCTGCGCCCAGTGTCCGCAGCCGCCGAACACGTGCAACTGGGCACGCGGGATCGTCTTGAGCGCGAGCAGCGCGCCGTCGAGCGGGTTCACCCGGTCTTCCCGTCCCCAGATCAGGAGCACACGCTGACGCAGGCGATGCGCCTCGCGCCACAGCATGCCCTCTTCGTAGGTGTCGGGCTGGGCGAACGACTTGCCCATCGCCTTCATCGCGGCCAGCGACTCCGGCGCGCTCGCGGCGGCGAACCGCTCGTCGATCAGCTCGTCGGTGATCAGCGACTGGTCGTGCACCATGATCCGCAGGAAGGCTTCCAGCTTCTCGCGGCTCGGCCCCGGCGGAGCACTGAACCGGCCGAGGTTCTTGATGCCTTCGGTGGGATCGGGCGCGAACAGGTTGACGCTCAGGCCGCCCGGCCCCATCAGGACGAGTCGCCCGGCGCGCTTCGGGTGGTTGAGCGCGAGCCGCACGGAAGTCCCGCCGCCGAGCGAGTTCCCGACGAAATGCGCCCGCTCGATGCCGAGTTCGTCCATCAGCCCGGCCACGGCGTCCGCGCTGTGCCGGAAATACTGCGGATGCTCGGTCGGTTTGTCCGACCGGCCGAATCCGGGCTGGTCGATCGCCAGGGTCCGGTAGTTCTTGCCGAACACCGGGAGATTACGGCCGAAGTTGCTCCACGCCGACGCGCCGGGCCCGCCGCCGTGCAGCAGGATCACCGTCTCGGAATGTTCCGCGCCCGCCTCGTGGTAGTGCAGCTTGAGTCCACCTTGGACGGTGACGTACTTGCCTTCGGTCATCAGACCATCGCATTCTCGACGGGCAGCCCGAAGGCGCCGGTTCCGAACATGACGTAGGCGCGCTCGGCGTCGTTCGCCGCGTGCACCCGGCCGGCGTGCGCGTCGCGCCAGAACCGCTGGATCGGGGTTCCGGCCTGCAGCGCGCGGCCGCCGGAGTTCTCGAAAAGCCGGTCGATCGCGAAGATCGCGCGTTCCGTGCCGCGGACCTGATCACGGCGGACCCGCAGCCGCGTGGGGAACGGGAGCTTCTCCCCCTTGCACGCCAGCTGGTACAGCTCGTCGATGTTGTTCGTCAGCTGGAGCCAGGCCGCGTCGATCTCGCTGGCCGCCTCGGCGATGCGCACCTTCGCGAACGGGTCCTCTTTGGACTGTTCACCCGCGTACGCCGCGCGGACCCGCTTGCCCTGGTACTCCACATGCGCGTCGTACGCGCCTTGCGCCATCCCGATGATCGGCGCGGTGATCGTGCTCGGATGCACCGAACCGTAGGGGAGTTTGTACAGCGGTCCGGGGTTGATCTCCTGTCCGGGCGTCTTGCACTTCGACGTCGCGATGAAGCTGAGCGCGCGGTGCGCCGGGACGAACACGTCGTTCACGATGATGTCGTTGGACCCGGTGCCGCGCAGGCCCACGGTGTCCCAGACGTCTTCGATCGTGTAGTCGGAGATCGGCACCAGGTAGGTGCAGAAGTCGACGGGTTTGCCGTCCTTGAACGTCGGCCCGCCCAACAGCACCCAGGTCGCGTGGTCGCAGCCGGAGGAGAAACTCCAGCGTCCGCTGAGCCGGTAGCCGCCCTCGACGACGTCCGCCTTGCCCATCGGCGCGTACGACGAGGAGATCCGGACATCGGTGTCGTCACCCCAGACGTCCTGCTGCGCCTGCGCCTCGAACAGGCCGAGGTGCCACGGGTGGACGCCGAGGATGGAGGCGACCCAGCCGGTGGACCCGCACGCGCTCGCGACGAGTTTGACCGCGGTGTAGAAGCTCACCGGGTCGGCTTCGATGCCACCGAAGGTCTTCGGCTGCAGCATTTTGAAGAACCCGGTCTCCTGCAGGGATTTGACGGACTCCTCGGGAACGCGCCTGGCGTCCTCCGCCTCCTGCGCCCGTTCCCGCAGGACCGGCAGCAGCTCCCGGATCCCCGCGATCACGTCCTGCGCGGCGTGCTCGCTCATATGCGTTCCCTCTCTCGCCATACTCCGTGAACCGGATCCAAGACTAGAACACGTTCTCGTTTTTGTCGACCGATCCCCGGTCGAGCGCACTGTGCAGTCCGGCACGCCGACCGGAAAACACGCAGTCGGCCAGCGACAGACCGCTCACATAAGACCTAGAACAGATTCCCACCGCGGTCCGGCCCGCCGCGTACAGACCGCGGATGGGGACACCGGCCCCGGAACGCACGGCACCGGTCTCTTCGTCGACGACCAGGCCGCCCAGCGTCAGCATCGGGCACGGATAGCCGAGGTTCGGCTTGATCGAGACGTCGATCAGCGAATACGGCGCCCGATCCAGCGACCGCGCGAATTCCGCCGGCTTACCCACCGGATCCGCGCCGGAACGCGCGGCCTCGACGGTGGCGGCCAGCCCGCCCGGGTCGACGCCCGCCTTGCGCGCGACCTCGTCCAGCGACCCGGCGACGACCCGCTGCCGCAGCAGATACCGCACCTGAAGTCCTTGGAACCATTGGCTTTGCCCGCGCGCGTCCCGTTTGACCTCCCCGACGATGGCGTCGTCGACCAGCAGCCAGCCGCGGCCGCCGTGCCCGGTGATCATGCGTTCGCCGACGGCGGCGCCGTAGCGGGATTCGTCGATGATCCGGCCGCCCGTCTCGTCCACGAGCAGCCCGCCGAGGAACGCCGACGGCGGGGTGATGAACCGCCAGGCGGAGATCCGCCCGAGTTCGGCGGTGGCCCCGCCCACCTCGACACCCATCCGGATGCCGGACCCGTCGTCGGCCGACGTCCCGAGTGCCAGCCCGCCCCGGTACGCGGGGGCGTGCTCGCGCACCATCTCGCGGTTCGCGATGAAGCCGCCCGCCGCGAGAACGACCCCGCGTGTGGCGGAAATCCGCAGCTCACGTCCGTATCGGCGTTCGATCCGCTCCGCCCGCCGGTGCAGCGACTTCCGCAGCGACGGCACGTAGATCCCCGGTTTCGCGGCATACGCGGACAGCCTCCGGTGCGCGGCCCGCACGCGGGCGGGAGCGTCCCGCAGGGTGGACACCACGACGCCGGTGACGGTCCCGTCGGCGTCCACGATCAGGTTCCGCGCCGCCGTCTGCGGCAACACCTGGATCCCGCGGCTCCGGACGGCGTCGGCCAGGCGTTTCATCAGCAGCTTCCCGGAGGTGCCCGGCCCCTTGACGCGATGCCCGCGCGGCGCCGGCTTGGCCGCCTCGCGGAAACCGCCGGCCGCCTCGCTGCCCGAGTAGTACAGATAGTGCTTGTCGCTCGGATAAGACGTCTTGTACGGGCACAGACTGCCCTCGAACGGGACGCCGTTGCCTTCCAGCCACGAGATCATCTCCGTACTCCCCGCGCAGAACCGCCGCAGGGTCTCTTCGGAGACGACGTCGCCGACTTCGAGCCGCAGATAGTCGTACATCGCGTCGACGCTGTCGTCGACGCCCGCGTCCCGCTGCTGCGCCGTCCCGCCACCGGCGTAGACGACACCGCCGCTGACCGCGCTCGCGCCACCGCCGGAGAACCGGTCCAGCACGAGCACCCGGGCACCGGCGTCGGCCGCTTCGATCGCCGCGCAGGCGCCCGCCGCACCGAAACCCACGATCACCACATCCGCGACGAGGGAGTCCATGGCCCCACCCTAGAACTAGAACACGTTCTCGTCTATGGTGACTGGAGCAGCGCGGATGCTGCTCGATGCTTCCTACAACGTGTTTCAGGTGAGGGGCGTATGGAGTTCGACGTGATCGTGGCGGGCACCGGTGCCGCCGGGATGACCGCCGCACTGTCCGCAGCCCACCGGGGACTCGAGGTCCTGGTCGTGGAGAAGGCCGCCCACTTCGGCGGCTCCACCGCCCGCTCCGGCGGCGGCGTCTGGATCCCCGGCAACCACGCGCTGCGGGCGGCCGGGATCTCCGAACCCCCGGAGCGGGCGCGCGAATACCTCGAAGCGATCGTCGGTGACGTGGTCCCCGCCGAACTGCGGTCGGCCTTCCTCGACCGCGGCCCCGAGGTGCTGTCCTTCGTCTGCGACCACACGCCGCTGCGCTTCCGCTGGGTCCGCGGTTACTCGGACTACCACCCGGAGGCTCCCGGCGGGCGCGCCGGCGGACGCTCGGTCGAACCGGTCGCGCTCGACGGCAACCTGCTGGGCCCGGAACTGGCGAATCTGGAGCCGCCGTACAGCGCTCCCCCGCTGGGCGCGCCGATCACCCAGGCGGACTACCGGTGGCTGAGCCTGCTCGCCCGGCACCCGCGCGGGATCCTCCGCGTGCTGAGCCTCGGCGGCCGCTGGCTCGCCGGCCGGATTCGCCGTCAGCGGTTGCTGTCCATGGGGCAAGCGCTTGCGGCCGGGTTGCGCGAGGGACTGCGGCGGGCGGATGTCCCCGTCTGGCTGAACACTCCCCTGGTGGATCTGGAGATCGAGGGCGACCGGGTGACCGGCGTCGTCGTGCGCCACGAGGGTGAGGACAAGACGATCCGCGCGCGGCTCGGCGTCGTCCTCGGCGCGGGCGGGTTCGAGCGCAACGAGGAGATGCGGGTCAAGTACCAGCGGGCGCCCATCGGTACGGAGTGGACCGTCGGCGCCGAAGCCAACACCGGCGACGCCATCGACGCCGGGCTCAAACTCGGCGCGGCCGTCGACCTGATGGACGACGCCTGGTGGGGTCCGTCCATCCCGCTCACCGGCGGCCCGTGGTTCGCGCTCGCCGAGCGGTCGCGGCCGGGCTGCCTGATGGTCAACGGGCGGGGCGAGCGCTTCGTCAACGAGTCGGCGCCGTACGTCGAGGCCGTCCACGCGATGTACGGCGACGGGGACGGCCCCGGCGAGAACATCCCGACCTGGCTGGTGTTCGACCAGCGCAACCGCAACCGGTACATGTTCACCGGCCTCGGCCCGCGCCAGCCGCTGCCCGGCCGCTGGTTCAAAGCGGGCATCGCGGTCAAAGCGAGCACCATCGCGAAACTCGCCGAGCGGATCGAGGTCCCGGCCGACGCGCTGGAGAACACCGTGCGCCGGTTCAACGGCTTCGCGAAAAGCGGCGTGGACGAGGACTTCCACCGCGGGCGCAGCGCGTATGACCACTACTACGGCGACCCGCGGAACAAACCCAACCCCAGCCTGGGCCCGCTGGACGTCGCGCCGTACTACGCGGTGAAGATCGTGCCCGGCGACCTGGGCACCAAGGGCGGATTGAGGATCGACCCGCACGCGCGCGTCCTGCGCGAGGACGGGTCGGTCATCGACGGGCTTTACGCGGCGGGCAACACGAGCGCGGCGGTGATGGGCCGCACCTACGCCGGCCCCGGCGCGACGATCGGCCCGGCGATGGTGTTCGGCTACCTTGCGGCCGAGCACCTCGCGCAGCAAGATCACACCAAAGCGGGAGGCAGCCGATGACGACGGAATCCGTACGGCAGATCGACGCGGGCGCGCCCCCTGCGCGGTTCGCGCGCGGGTGGCACTGCCTCGGCCTCGCCGAGACGTTCCGCGACGGGAAACCACACGCCATCACCGCGTTCGGGACGAAACTGGTGGTCTTCGCCGATTCGTCCGGCAAGCTGAACGTGCTCGACGGGTACTGCCGCCACATGGGCGGCGACCTCACCCAGGGCGAGGTCAAGGGCGACGAGATCGCCTGCCCGTTCCACGACTGGCGCTGGAACGGCAACGGCAAATGCGTGTCGATCCCCTACGCCAAACGGGTTCCGCTGCGGGCGCGCACGAAGTCGTGGCAGGTGCTGGAGGAGAACAAGCAGCTGTTCGTCTGGCACGACCCGGAGGGGAACCCGCCGCCGGAAGACGTCGTCATCCCGCGCATCGAGGGCATCTTCACCGGCGAGTGGAGCAACTGGACCTGGGACTCGGTGCTCATCGAGGGCTCCAACTGCCGCGAGATCATCGACAACATGGTCGACATGGCGCACTTCTTCTACATCCACTACGCCTTCCCGACCTACTTCAAGAACGTGTTCGAGGGCCACATCGCCACGCAGTACCTGAACACGAAGGGCCGCCCGGACAAGGGCATGGCGTCGAACTACGGCGGCGAGGAGAACCTGCTGCGGTCCGAGGCGTCGTACTTCGGCCCGTCGTACATGATCAACAAGCTGCTCAACACGTACCAGGGTTTCGAGATCGAGAACGTGCTGATCAACTGCCACTACCCGGTCACCGAGAACTCGTTCGTCCTGCAGTGGGGCGTGAGCGTGAAGAAGTTCGAGGGCGTCTCGGACGAGCACGCGGACAAGATCGCCGGGAAGTTCGCCAAGGGTATCGGCGTCGGCTTCCTGCAGGACGTCGAGATCTGGCGCAACAAGACCCGCATCGACAATCCGTTGCTGTGCGAGGAAGACGGGCCGGTGTACCAGCTGCGCCGCTGGTACGACCAGTTCTATGTGGACGCGGCCGACGTCACCGAGGACATGACGCGCCGGTTCGAGTTCGAAGTGGACACCAGCCGCGCCAACGAGGTCTGGGCGGCGGAGGTGGCCGAGAACCTGGCACGGCAGCAGGCGGAAGAGGCCGGGGTGTGAAGCCCGAGACCGTCGAATTCCTCACCGCCGGGCTGCGGCCGCTGACCTGCCGCTCGTGCGGGACGTGCGTGCTGGTCAAGAAGAACAGCATGCAGCACACCAGCATCCAGTGGACGAGTGACGCGTCCCGGAGCTGCCCGGTGTTCGCCGAGCAGAAGGCTTCCGGGGCGCAGACCGCGTTGCTCGACACGTGCGGCAATCTCAGCGAGAGCATCGAAGCCGCGTTGAAGGACGGCCTGCTGGAGGTGCCCGAATGAGCGGTCCCGTCACCGTGACCGTGGCCGAGGTGATCACCGAGACGGCCGACGCGCGCTCGATCGTGTTCGAGATCCCGGCCGAGCACGTCTCCGCCTTCTCTTACGTCCCAGGGCAGTTCCTCACGCTGCGCGTGCCGAGCGACCGGACCGGTTCGGTGGCCCGGTGCTACTCGCTCTCCAGCGCGCCGCACGAGGGCCGGGTGCAGGTCACCGTCAAACGCACCGCCGACGGTTACGGGTCGAACTGGCTGTGCGACAACCTCCGGGCGGGTCAGGAAGTCCAGGTTCTCCCGCCGGCCGGGGTGTTCAGTCCCGCGTCGCTCGACGAGGACTTCCTGCTGCTCGCGGGCGGCAGCGGGATCACACCGGTGATGTCGATCCTCAAATCCGCGCTGGAGCACGGCACCGGCAAGGTGGTGCTCCTGTACGCCAATCGCGACGAGAGCTCGGTGATCTTCGCGAGGGAGCTGGCGGACCTCGCCGCCCGGTACTCCGACCGGCTGGTCGTCGTGCACTGGCTGGAGAGCCTGCAAGGACTGCCGACGGAGACGCATCTGCGCGCGCTGGTGGCGCCGTACACCGCGCACGAGGCGTTCATCTGCGGACCCGGCCCGTTCATGGACGCGGCGCGCGCGGTGCTCAAGGAGCTCGGGCTGCCGCGCAAGCGGATCCACCTGGAGCGGTTCCTGTCACTGGGCGGGAACCCGTTCGAGGTGGCCGAGCCCGTCGCCGTCGAAGAGGCCGAGACCCCGGCGTCGGTCGAGGTCACCCTCGACGGCGAGACCAGGAACCTCGCGTGGCCTCGCCGGACGAAACTGCTGGACCTGTTGCTGGAAAAGGGTTTCGACGCGCCGTACTCGTGCCGCGAGGGCCAGTGCAGCGCGTGTGCCTGCCGGGTCACCTCCGGCGAGGTGAAGATGCTGAACAACGAGGTCCTCGACGGCGACGACATCGCCGAAGGCATCGTGCTGGCGTGCCAGTCCCTGCCGCTGACCGACGAGGTCACCGTCACCTACGAGTAGGAGTTCCCCCGTGCCCATCGATCCTTCGGTCGCGATCGGCGCCGACCTCGGCGAGGTGAGTTTCGCCTGGACCGCGTCGGACGTGCAGCTCTACCACCTGGCGCTGGGCGCCGGCGCGGATCCGATGAGCCCGCGCGAACTGCGCTACACCTACGAGGACGGCCTCCAGGTGCTGCCGACGTTCGCCACCGTGGCGGCGAACCTGCGCGTGTTCGAGCCGCCCGCGGTCTCGTTCCCCGGCGTCGAGGTCGACCTCGGGAAAGTTCTGCACGGCAAGCAGGAGGTGATCGCGCACCGGCCCATCCCGGTCTCGGGGAAGGCCGTGGCGCGGACGCGGATCGTCGACGTCTTCGACAAGGGCAAGGCGGCCGTGATCGTGAACGAGACGGTTGCCACCGATTCGGACGGCGCTCCACTGTGGACACTGCGGTCGAGCATCTTCGCCCGTGGTGAAGGAGGTTTCGGCGGCGAACGTGGCCCGTCCGACCGGGTCGAGCCCCCGTCGCGGGAGCCGGACGCCGTCATCGACACCCCGACGCTGCCGCAACAGGCACTGCTCTACCGGCTCTGCGGGGACCGCAACCCCCTGCACGCCGATCCCGCGTTCGCCGCGGCGGCCGGGTTCGACAGGCCGATCCTGCACGGCCTGTGCACCTACGGCGTCGTCGCGAAGGCGGTCACCGACGCGTGCCTCGACGGCGACACCGCCCGCGTCGGGTCGTTCTCGGCCAAGTTCGCCGGCGTCGTCTTCCCCGGCGAACCGCTGCGGACCCGGGTCTGGCGCGAGCCCGCCGGGCTGCTGATCGCGACCACGGCGCCGGACCGGGACGACGCGCCCGTCCTTTCCGACACTTTCTTGACCACGACAGACTGAATCATCGTTCCCGCAGGTCGCGCACCTGGCTAGACTCGGCCGGGTGCGCCCCTTGATCTCGGACCCGTATGCCGAACTCGGCCGGGACTACGCGCGATCGAGACGGCCGGATCCCCGTGTCGCCGCCGCCATCACCGCTGCCCTCGGCGACGCGCGCTCGGTGGTCAACGTCGGGGCCGGAACCGGTTCCTACGAGCCGGAAGACCGCGACGTGGTGGCCGTCGAACCGTCGCGGCGGATGATCGCGCAGCGTCCCGCCACGGCGGCGCCCGCCGTCCAGGCGTGCGCGGAAGGGCTGCCCTTCGCCGACGGCGCCTTCGACGTCGCCTTGGCGGTGCTCACCGTGCACCACTGGACGGACGTGACCGCCGGGCTGGCCGAGTTGCGGCGCGTCTCCCGCCGCCAGGTGATCGTGACCTGGGACCAGGCGGTGTTCGCGCGGTTCTGGCTGGTGCGGGACTACCTGCCGGAGATCGCCGAACACGAGAGCAGGCTGGCCTGTCTCGACCGGGTCGTCGAGGAACTGACCGAGGCGGGTCCGGCGCCCACGGTGGCTCCGCTGCCGGTGCCGTCGGACTGCGTCGACGGATTCCTCGGCGCGTATTGGCGCAGGCCGGAGGCGTATCTGTCCGAGCGCGTGCGCGCGGGGATGTCCGGGGTGGCCCTGCTGGACCAGAACGTCGTCGCGACGGCGGTCGAGCGGCTGCGCGCCGATCTCGCGGACGGGCACTGGCACCGGCACCACGTCGGGCTGCTCGGCCGGACGGAACTCGACCTCGGGTATCGCGTCGTCACGACGTGACCAAGTACACAGTGGACACTCCCGCGACATGAACGGCGGTCGACCTCGGCAGCGAGGCGTGGTATTCATGGCTCTCGTGACGGCAGCGACGGGAGCGGCATGACGACGGAGTACTTCGTGGTCCGTGGCCAGGTGGAGAAGGGCGACCAGCGGGGCAGGGAACTGGGCTTCCCCACCGCCAACATCGCGCTGCGCGACCAAGACGGCCAGGTCGGCGACGGAGTGTGGGCGGGCTGGGCCGAACGCGCCGACGGCACCCGGATCGCGGCCGCGGTCTCGGTCGGGAGGCGGCCGACCTACTACGGCGCGGACGGATACCGGCTCGTCGAGGCCCATCTGCTGGACTTCAGCGGCGACCTCTACGGCGAGGTGCTGACCGTGTGGCTGGGCCACCACCTGCGCGAGCAGGAGGCGTACCCGTCTTCGGAGGCGCTGATCGTCGCGCTCAACAAGGACATCGCCGACGCCCGCAAGTGGGCCGCGGAGAACCCTGCCGACGGTTTGCCGGACGCGGGTGCCGCGGAGGCCGGTGTCGTGCGGCGCTTGCCGCTCGGCTCCTAAACCGGCACTTCATCCAGGACTTCAGGACCGGCGTCCCACGGCCGTTGCGAAAGCCACTTTCGCAACGTTGAGTGTTGCGAAAGTGGCTTTCGCAACACGCACGACGGTTCCCGCCTCTAGACCGCCGCGCCCAGCAGCATGTACCCCATGCCGAGCCCCATGATCACCCGGCACACCCGCCGCGACGTCTGTCCGGAGGCCGAGGCTCCCCGCGCCGCCAGCACCCCGGCGCGCACGGCGTCCGCCGCGAAGTACGCGGCGACAGCGCCGAAGATCAGCGAAAGCCACAGCGCGGAAGTGCCGCCGGGGCCGGACATCACCAGCCACGGCCCGTGGGTCACGTCGCTGTGCGGCATGAACGTCACCATGAACAGCATCGCGACGGCGGAGACGGCGTGATGCCCGCACGACGTGTGCCCGGAGCGCCGCCCCTTCCACCACGAAACGGCGAACCAGCCGGCGGTCAGCGCCAGCACCGCCTGCCAGCCCGCCGCCGGGATCGGGCCGCCGACCGGGGACAGCATCGCGACCATGGCGACGACGAGCAGCAGTTCGGCCAGGTCGCCGTTGCGGACCGCCGCGCCCTGCCTGCCGTAGTCCAGCCGGACGAGTCTCAGCACGCAGGGCAGCACGAGCGCGGCGAACACCGCGGTCAGGGTCCACGCGACGACGATTGGTCCAGACATGGCACCTCCCGGCCGGTAACCCCTTCACCGTGGCAGGTACCGCTCTAGTACACCATCGGGCATTGAGGTGATCTCAACCCGCGGTCAGGACCAGTCCGCTCGTTGGTACGCCGGTGCCGGCGGTCACCAGCACACGCGCGGCCCCGTCCACCTGGTTGACGGCGTCGCCCCGGAGCTGCCGGACACCTTCGGCGATCCCGTTCATCCCGTGGATGTAGGCCTCCCCCAGCTGCCCGCCGTGCGGGTTGAGCGGCAGCTTCCCGTCCAGTTCCAGGGTGCCGCCGCCGATGAAGTCCTTGGCCTCGCCCTTCCCGCAGAAGCCGAGTTCTTCCAGCTGCATCAGGACATACGGGGTGAAGTGGTCGTATAGCACCGCGAGGTCCATGTCGCCGGGGCCCAGCCCCGACTGCTCCCACAACTGCCGTCCGACGACACCCATTTCGGGCAGCGCCGGCAGATCGTCGCGGTAGTAGCTGGTCATCACGTACTGATCCGGCCCGCTCCCCTGCGCGGCCGCCGCGATCACGGCGGGCCGGTGCGGCAGGTCACGCGCCCGCTCGGCGCTGACGATCACCAGGGCGACGCCGCCGTCGCTCTCCTGGCAGCAGTCCAGCAGGTGCAACGGTTCGGCGACCCAGCGGGAGGCCTGATGTTCTTCGAGCGTGATCGGCTTGCCGTAGAACCACGCCTTCGGGTTGGTCGCCGCGCGGGCGCGGTCGACGACGGCCACCCGGCCGAAGTCCTCGCTCGTCGCGCTGTATTCGTGCATGTAGCGCCGGGCGAGCATGGCGACGGTCGCGGCCGGCGTCGCGATGCCCATCGGGTAGTGGAACGCGTTGTCGACGCCGGACGAGTTCACCTGCCCCGCCGCGGCCGAGGACACCTGCCCGAACCGCATGCCGGACCGTTCGTTGAAGGCCCGGTACGCGACGACGACGTCCGCGACGCCGGTCGCGACGGCCATCGCGGCCTGTTGCACGGTCGCGGCCGCGGCCCCGCCGCCGTAGTGGATCCGGCTGAAGAACTTGAGCTCCGGGATGCCGAGTTCCCGCGCGACGGCGATCTCGCTGTTGCCGTCCATGGTGAAAGAAACCAGTCCGTCCACATCGGACGGAGTGAGCCCGGCGTCCTTCAGCGCGCTCGAAATCGCTTCCGCCGCCAGCCTCAGCTCACTGCGCCCGGAGTCCTTCGAGAATTCCGTCGCACCGATCCCGGCGATGGCCGCCCGTCCGGAGAGGGTCATCACTCGCCTCCCAACGTGATCGCCACGGTGCCCACCACATGTTCGCCCAGGCTGTCCACACCGGACACCGAGATCACGACGTCGTCACCGTCCCGTTCCGTCACCCGGCCGGTGAAGGTCAGCGTGTCGTAGGCGTAGCAAGGTACGCCGAGCCGGATCTTGATCGACCGCACGAAAGCCTCCGGGCCCGCCCAGTCGGTCACGAACCGTTGCACCAGGCCGGTGTCGGTGAGGATGTTGAGGAAGATGTCCTTCGAGCCGCGCTGGACGGCGGCGTCGCGATCGTGGTGGACGTCCTGGAAGTCCCGCGTCGCCAGCGCGGTGCTCACCACGAAGGTCGGGGTGGCCTCGATCGTCAGCGGTGGCAGCTCGGTGCCGACCGAACAGTCCTTCATCGCGCGACCCTCCAAGCGGGCAACGTCAGTTCCTCGTCGATCTTCACGAAGGCCGCTTCCACCGGGAGTCCGATGTGGACGGTCTCGGGATCGGCGTCGAGCAGCTCGCCCATCACCCGGACACCCTCCTCCAGCTCGACGAGCGCGACCACGAACGGCAGATCCTTGCCGGGGACCTTCGGATGGTGGTGCACCACGTAGCTGTACACCGTGCCGCGCCCGCACGCGACGACGTAGTCGGGCTTGGCGTCGAAGTCCCCGTCCGGCGGCATGGGCCCGGGCGGATGCCGCAGGGTCTCGCCCCAGCGCTGGATCCGCAGTTCCCCTTCCCGCAGACCGGTCCAGAAGAACTCGGTGTCCTTGCTGATCACCGGCCGCAGCACGGGTGCGGCCGTCTTGGCGGGCTCGGCGCCCGGCGGACGGAATTTCAGCACCCGGAACACCATGTCCGCCACGGCCTCGTCGCCGACGTACCAGGTGGTCTTCGTCGTCACGAACCAGCCTTCGCCCAGCGCGGTGCGTTTGGGCCCGACAACGCTTTCGAGTTTCGCGGTCGCGGCGACGCGTTCGCCGTGGCGCAGATACCGGAAGTAGTTCTGTTCGGAGTTCGTCGCGACGACCGAGGTGAACCCGGCCTCGTCGAGCACCTCCATCATCGCGCCGAGCGGATCGTCCGACGCCCTGGTCCAGTGCAGCCCGCCCATCGTCCACACCTGCGCCATCGCGGGCGGCGCGACGAGTCCCTTGTGGACACTCGCGGCGGCGAACTCCTCGTCGACGTACACGGGATTGCGGTCGCCGATGGCTTCGACCCAGTTGTTCACCATCGCCTGGTTGACCGCGTCACGCGCGGCCCTCGGCGCGGATTCCCCGCGCGCGGCGATACGTTCGGCCGCTTCCCGGATGCTCATCGCGGCACCCTCGGCAGGCCGAGCCCGGCGGTCGCGATCAGCTCGCGCTGGATCTCGCTGACGCCGCCGCCGAAGGTCAGCACCAGATTGCGTTTGGCCACCACGTCCAGCCACTGCGCCAGTTCCGCGGTTCCGGCGTCGGCCTGATCGCCGTGTCGCGCCACGATCTCCTCCAGTTTCCTGGTCAGCCCCTGGATCCGCTCGGAGCCGACGATCTTGGTGGCCGACGCGTCGGCCACCGCCACCGGCCCGGTCGCGGACGACGCGGCGACCTGCCAGTTCAGCAGTTCGTTGATCCGGGCGGTCGCCAGGGTTTCCGCGAGGACGGCCCGGACGTCGGGTAGCTGGAGCAGCGGTGTCCCGTCCGGGGTCTTCCTCGCCGCCGCCCATTCGCGGACGCGGTCGTGGAGACCGCCGATCCGCCCGGCGGGGCCGAGCATGACGCGTTCGTGGTTCAGCTGCGTGGTGATCAGCCGCCAGCCCTCGTTCTCCTTGCCCACCAGCATGTTCGCGGGCACGCGGACGTCCGAGTAGTAGGTGGCGTTCACGTGGTGGGCGCCGTCGCAGGTGATGATCGGCGTCCACGAGTAGCCCGGATCGCGGGTGTCCATGATGAGGATCGAGATGCCCTTGTGCCTGGGCGCGCCGGGATCGGTGCGCACGGCCAGCCAGATGTAGTCGGCGTCGTGCCCGCCGGTGGTGAAGATCTTCTGGCCGTTGACGACGTACTCGTCCCCTTCGCGCACCGCTGTCGTACGCAGCGCCGCCAGGTCCGTTCCCGCCTCGGGTTCGGTGTAACCGATGGCGAAATGCACCTCGCCCGCGAGGATCTTGGGCAGGAACAAGGCTTTCTGCTCCTCGGTGCCGAACGCCTGCAACGTGGGCCCGACGGTCTGCAGGGTCACCGACGGCAGCTGGACGTCGGCACGGGCGGCCTCGTCGACGAAGATGTGCTGCTCGATCTCGCCGAAACCCCGGCCACCGTACTGTTCCGGCCAGCCGACGCCCAACCAGCCGTCGCGGCCCATCCGGCGCACGATCTCGCGGTACACCGGCCCGTGCCGCTCCCGCAGCATCGCGCGCCGCTCGTCGGCGCTCACCAGCCCGGCGAAGTACTTTCGCAGTTCGGAGCGCAGCTCGTGTTGCTCCGCGGTCAGTTCGATCAGCATCGGTTCACCCCGCCACCAGTTCGCCCAGGCCGGCCAGCCGATGCGAGGCGCCGCCGAGCGTTCGTCCCAAGTCCTTGACCGCCGACGAGAACCGGTGCAGCGGATACGTTTCGTCCACGCCGATCCCGCCGTGCAGGTGATGGCAGACGGCCAGCGCCGCGGGCGCCTCCTCCGCCAGCCAGTAGGCCGCGATGTCGAGTTCGGCGTCGGCGTCGAGCCCCGCCGCGAGCCGCCAGACCGCCGACCGCGCGGCGAGCTGGACCGTCCTCGAAGCGACGTAGACGTCCGCGATCTGTTGCGCCACCGCCTGGAACGCCGCCAGCGGGCGCCCGAACTGCTCCCGTTCGCCGACGTGTTTCGTGGTCAGCGCGAGCGCGCCGGCGAGCAGCCCGTCGCCGAACGCCACGGCACCCGCGAGCGCGAACCGGTGCAGCGTCGCGATCGACACGCCGGGACCGTGCCCGTTGAGGAGGTCGGCGTCGGTGACGGTCACCGAATCCAGCGTCATCGTGTAGTCCGGTGTGCCGGAAGAGGTTCTCGTCGGCGTCAGGGTCACGCCGTCCGCGCGCGGATCGACGAGGAAGACGCCGGTGCCGCCGGGCAGCGAGGCGGGCGTCAGGATCCGGGTCGCCTCCGCCGCGAACGGCACGCCGACCTTGACCCCGCTCAGCCGCCAGTCCCCCGCCGATTCCGCGACGGTCGCGGGCCTCGTGGTGAACGGCGCGGAAGGTTCGTTCAGCGCGGCGGTGAGCACGGATTCACCCGCGGCGACCGGTGGGAGCAGCGCCGACCGCTGATCCGGCCCGCCGAGCGCGGTGACCGGCAGGACACCGAAGGCCAGCGACGCCAGCGCGGGCGCCGTCGAGGCGACACGGCCGAGTTCGGTCAGCACCAGGGCGACTTCGGCGACGCCGAGGCCGTCGCCGCCGAGTTCGGCGGGCAGCGCCAGGGCGAGCAAACCGGCGTCGGCCAGCGCGCGCCACGCGTCCGCGGGCTCACGCTCCTTGCCGAGCACACGCGCGGCCAGCGCGGTGACCTCGGTCTGCGTCTCGTCGAACTGGAAGTCCACACTGGCTCCTCACCGGGGCGAACGGGCACAATATTGAAACCTGTTCTAGTCTTAACCGGAAGGAGCCGCGACGGCAAGGGGGAGGATCTAGGAGGTGGCCTCGAGCAGTTCCGCGAGCGCGTCGGCGAAGTGGTCGGCGAGCGGCCACAGCTCACCGGTGAGCTCACGGGCGCCGAGCAGGCCGACGTCGACCCTGCCCGCGTTGGACAGCACGGTGATGTTGAGCCCGGCACCGTGGAACACCGGGCCGAGCGGGTAGAGCCCGGTGATCCGGCAGCCCAGCAGGTACAGCGGCATCGGCGGCCCCGGCACGTTGGAGACCACCAGGTTGTGCACCACCGGATGCCGTTCGGCCAGCCGCAGCGCGGAATACGCGCGGACCGCGAGCCCGAACATGGTCGCCGCCGAGAACTGCGCCCAGTCCTGGAGCATGTCCGCGTCGATGTCGTGGTGATGGTCCTTGGACAGCCGGTTCGACTCCGCGAGCATGAACACGCGCGCGGCGGGATCCTCCAGATGGGTGGGCAGCGACGCGAAGAACGCCGAGACCTTGTTGATGCCGTGTTCGCGCTCGGTGCGTCCGTGCACCGACACCGGAACGGTCGCCACCAGCGGATCCTCCGGCAGTTCGCCCCGATCCCGCAGGAACTGCCGCAGGGCACCGGCGACCACGGCGAGGACGACGTCGTTGACGGTCACCCCGAAAGCGTTCTTGACCCGTTTGACGTCGTCGAGGTCGAGAGAGGCGTAGGCGACGCTGCGGTGCGCGGTGATCGTCCCGTTGAACGACGTCCGGGGCGCGGTGAACGGGACCGGCATTCCCTTGCCCTGCAACGCTTTCCCCAGCCATCTCGGCACGAGTTCGAGCAGGCCGGGGAGCAGTTTCGCCACCTCGACCGGACGTTTCGCGAACGACGTCAGCCCGGCGCCGAACAGCGCGCGCCTGCCGGGAACGTCCGCGTTGCGGCGTTCGTCCCGCGCGATCTCCGGCGGCGGGGCGTCCGGTTCGAGCCCGGCGAGTGAGGCGATCAGGCTGGCGCCGCCGACCCCGTCGACGCTGGCGTGGTGCATCTTCAGCAGGACCGCGATCCCGCCGTCCGCCAGGCCTTCGATGACGTACAACTGCCAGAGCGGCTGCGCGCGGTCCAGCCGTTGTCCCGCGATGTGGGCGCAGAGCTCGGCCAGTTCCCGCCGGTCGCCGGGCGCCGGTACGCCGATGCGGTGCACGTGGGCTTCGAGGTCGAAGTCGTCGTCCTCCACCCAGACCGGATGCGCCAGATTCCAGAGTGGATTGTGCAGCTTGCGCCGGAACGCCGGGATCAGCTCGACCCGTTCGGCCAGTTTCTCCTTGAAGCGCTCGAAATCGTAGCCGCCGGGCATGGTCGAACCGTCCAAGGTGAGCAGCCCGCACACGTGCAGTACCTGGGCCGGTGTCTCCAGGTACAGAAAACTCGCGTCCAGACCACTCAGTCTCTGCATAAGAATCACCTTAAGTGAACTTTGCAACCCGTTCTAGGCGGTCACCCGGCGGTAGGATCGGTGGCCATGCAGCCGAGTTTCGTCCTCCGCCAGGCACTCCAGCTCGCGCTCACCGCGAACGCGCTGAAGCCGCCGCGAGGCGCCCGCACGGCGGTCCCGGCGTTCTTCGCGGGCTGGCTCACCGGGGAACTCGCCCCGCATCTGCTCGCGCTCACCGCGGCCGACGCGGCGGCGCACGTCGCCCGGCACCGCGGCGCGTCGAGCAAGGCGGGGCTCGCCCTCGCGGCGGCGTCGGCGGCCGGGCTCGGCACGCTCATCGCGCAGTCCCAGCGGGCCCGCGACGAGATCGAGACCGCGCTGACCGAAGGCATCGGCGAGGCGTACACCGACGAACTCGAGCACCCGCCGAGCCCGACCGACCTCGCGACGCCGTGGGGCCAGCTGGCGCTGCCGTTCCGCATGCGCGACCCCGAGGTCCGGCGGACCCGCAACATCGCCTACGCGCCCGGCGGGAAACGGTTCCTGCTCGACATCTACGCCCCGCGCGAACCGGTCACCGGCGCACCGATCCTGCTCCAGGTGCACGGCGGCGCCTGGGTGATCGGCAACAAGGACCAGCAGGGCCTGCCGCTGATGCTGCACATGGCCAAACGCGGCTGGATCTGCGTCGCGATCAACTACCCGCTCTCCCCCGCCGCCCGCTGGCCCGCGCACATCGTCGCCGCGAAACGTGCGCTGGCCTGGATCAGGGACAACGCGGAGACCTACGGCGGCGACCCGTCCTTCGTCGCCGTCACCGGCGGATCCGCGGGCGGGCATCTCGCCGCGCTGCTGGCGCTGACCGCCAACGACCCGGCGCTGCAGCCCGGCTTCACCGAAGCCGACACGAGCATCCAGGCGTGCGTCCCGCACTACGGCGTGTACGACTTCGCCGCGACCAGCGGGCGGCGCTCCAGCCAGACCCGGCTGAAGACGTTCATCGCCCGGCACGTCTTCGAGGCGGACCGGGATCCGGTGAACTTCCTCGACGACTACATCGCGGCCTCCCCGCTCGACCGGATCACCGAAGACGCGCCGCCGTTCTTCGTCATCCACGGCGTCCACGACTCGCTGGTGCCGGTGGGCGAGGCGCGCGAATTCGTGCGGCGCCTGCGGGACAAGTCCCAGCGCGAGGTCGCGTACGCGGAGATCTCCGGCGCGCAGCACGCCTTCGACGTCTTCCCCTCGATCCGCAGCGCCCATGTGGTGCGCGGGGTGGAACGGTTCCTGGAGTGGAGCTATCGCACCTGGCTGCGCCGCTCCGGCTGACCGCGGCCCCGGTCCGTGAAGGCCTCCTTGCCTACCCTCAAGGTAGTGAAGGAGGCCTTCACGGACTACGCGATCGCCACCGCAGCCTCAGCGGCACCAGCAGTCACAGCGGCCGCGCGTGAAGGCCCCTCCACACCTTCCTCAAGTACATGAAGGCCCCCTTCCTTGCGCTAGACGCAAGGAAGGGGGCCTTCATGTACTTGAGGGGCGAGCGAGTGGGCCAGCGGCGTGGTGGGGCGCGTCTCGTGAACGGCAAGGACCGTTCGAGCCAACCGTGTCCTGGACACCTGCTGGCGGTCTTGCGTGATTGACCGGACGACACATGTGATCCGACGGACGACACGTGTGACCAGATGGACGACACACTCGCGGCGAAGCCTCGCCACGAGTCGCCCGTCCAGACACGCGAGTCGTCCGTCGGATCACGCGAGTCGTCCGGTCAGTCACGCGAAAGCCACCGGCACTCACGAGACGTGAGGTCAGGGCGGATAGATCACGTCCATCGGCCGGGCGGAGGACGGGCCGTCGACCCGCCACCCTTCGCCGTCGCGCACAAAGCGGTACCACCGTTCGTCACGGCCGTAGCGCAGTTGCAGATCGCCCTGGGTGATCCGGTTCCGCCAGGTCTTGGGCTCGCCAGGCAACCCGGATTCGGCGAGGTCCGCCTTGGCCTGGGCGAGCGGCGCCTGCGTGGGACGCCACGCCTCCCGGACCACCGCCATCCCGCCCCTGCCCGCCTCACGCCATGCCTGCGCCCACAGGGCAAGATCCCGCACCGCCACCCCGGCCGCCTCGGCGAGTTCGGCGACCACGTGAGGTTCGCTCACCGCCGCGCGACGGGCGAGGTCTTCCTCGAACGACAGCTCCGCTTCCCGCTCGGGCCCCATGACCAGCAGTTCCCAGGCCCTCGCGGCGGCGTCGGCGGCCAGCTCGACGAACATCTCCCCACTCCAGCCGGTGCGGTGCGGCGGGTCGACGTCGAGGACGGCGGGCGGCCCGACCGTACCCGGGACGGCCGGACGCGGCGGCAGCGCGGCGATCCGCCGGGTGTAGGCCCGCTTCGGGTCCACGCCGGGTGCGGCGGGGGCCCGCACCCGTTTGCCCGGCGTGCTCGCGGGGGCTCGACGGGACCGCAGTTCCGCGAGCACGGCCTCCCTCGGCCTGCCGCGCAGCAGGAACAGCACGAACGGATCGGCGTCGACCTCGTCCGCGACCAGGTAGTACACCGCGGCGACGTGTTTGCACGGGTTCGCGCTGTCCGGGCAGGAGCACTTCGGGCGCAGATCGCCGGGGCCGGGCAGCAGGTCCGCGCCGGCGGTCCGCGCGTCCTCGGCCAGCTCGCCGGGCAGTTCGCCGTCGAGGAGGGCGGCGACGTGCCCGAGCCGCGAGCCGACCATGCCGAGCAGGCTCTCCCACTGCGGCTCGGTGAACGCCCGCATGTGGATGGTCACCCGGTACGGCACCGCCCGGCTGCCCTGCACCCAGGCCGTCACCTCGCCCACACCCACCGCGAGCTTGCTGACGGTGCCCTTACGCGCATACGTCCGGCCTCGCGGCAGGCGGTTCGGGTCGAGTTTGGCGCGTTCCTCCAGCGCCTCGACCCACGCCTTGCCCCACCACGTGTTGCCGAAGGTGCGCCGTTTCCGCCCTGTCGCGCCGGGCATCACGTCCCCCCGAGCCGGACCAGGTCGGCCAGTTCGTCGTCGGAGAGCTCGGTGATCCAGTCCTCACCCGCGCCGATGACCGCGTCGGCCAGTCCGCGTTTGGTCTCCAGCACCTTGGCGATGCGCTCCTCGAGCGTGCCTTCGGCGATCAACCGGTGCACCTGGACCGGCCGGTCTTGCCCGATCCGGTACGCACGGTCGGTGGCCTGGTCCTCGACGGCCGGGTTCCACCAGCGGTCGTAGTGGATCACGTGGGTGGCCTTGGTCAGGTTGAGCCCGACCCCGCCCGCCTTGAGCGAGAGCAGGAACACCGGGACCTCGCCGGCCTGGAATCGGGCGACCATGTCCTCCCGGACCTTGGGTGTGCTCGACCCGGACAGCAGCATCGTCGGCAGGCCGCGTTCGGCCAGGCGTTTCTCCAGCAGACGGCACAGCTGGACGTACTGGCTGAACACGAGCACGCTGTCGCCCTCGTCGAGGATGACGTCGAGCAGCTCCTCGAACGCGGCGAGCTTGCCGGACCGGCCGTGCAGCACGCCGGGCTCCTTGAGGTACTGCGCCGGATGGTTGCAGATCTGCTTGAGCTCGGTGAGCAGTTTCAGTACCTGCCCGCGCCGGGCCACCCCGTCCAGCTCGCGGATCATCGCGAGGTTCTCCCGGACCACGGCCTCGTACAGCGTCGTCTGCTCGGCGGTGAGCGGGACGAACCGGTCGGTCTCGGTCTTGCGCGGGAGCTCGGGCGCGATGTCCGGGTCGGTCTTCTTGCGGCGCAACAGGAACGGCCGGACGGTCGCGGCGAGCCGTTCGGTCGCCGCGGTGTCCCGGTCCCGCTCGATCGGGCGCGCGACCTTGCGGCGGAACCCGTCGAGCGAACCGAGCAGGCCCGGCGTCGTCCAGTCGATGATGGACCACAGTTCGGTGAGCCGGTTCTCCATCGGTGTCCCGGTCAGCGCGACCTTCGCGGCGGCCGGGATCTTCCGCAGTTCCTTGGCGGTGACCGAAAGCGGGTTCTTGACATGCTGCGCCTCGTCGGCCGCGATCATCCCCCAGTCCACTTCGGACAGTGTCTCGCGATCGCGGCGGAGCACACCGTACGTGGCGAGCACGACCTCGTCCGGCGCGACCTCGTCGAGATGCCGTCCGCCACCGTGGAACCGGCGCACCGGGATGTCCGGCGCGAACCGGGCGAACTCCCGTTCCCAGTTGCCCAGCAACGACGTCGGGCACAGGACCAGCGTCGGCCCCTCGCCGCGCGGGCGGCGGTGCAGGTGCAGGGAGATGAGCTGGATCGTCTTGCCGAGCCCCATGTCGTCGGCGAGGCAGGCGCCGAGACCGAGCCCGGTCATCGTCGCCAGCCAGGAGAGCCCGGCCTTCTGATACGGCCGCAGGGTGGCCTTCAGTTCCGCGGGCTGCTCGATCGGTTCCGCCGCGCTGTCACGGATCCGCTGGAGCAACCCCGTCAACGCCGACGGGGCGGTGAACTCGACCTTTTCGCCGTCCAGCTCCAGCTCGCCGGTGAGCGCCGCGGCCAGTGCCTCGGCTCCGGACAGCTTCTTCGCCCGGTGGGCGCGCACCTTGGCGATCAGGCGCGCGTCGACCTTGACCCATTTGCCCCGCAGCCGCACCAGTGGCCGCTTCGCCTCGGCGAGCGCGGTGACTTCGGCGTCGGTGAGGTCTTCGTCGCCGAGACTCATCCGCCAGCGGAACCGGAGCAGGCTCTTGAGCGTGAACTCGGGCCCGGTGACGCTGCCCGGGGCCTGTGTCGCGCTCGCCTTCGCCTTGAGCTCGCCCGCGAAGAGGTCTTTCGGCCATTGCACCTCGATGCCGGCTCCGCCCAGCGCCGCGTCCCCGTGGGTCAGCAGATCGACGACCTCGTCGTAGTCCAGCGCCAGCCCGGTCGGCGCGGCGGACTGGAGCATGCGGCCGAGCGGCGCCCACGCCCTGGCTCCCCGGCGCAGGCCGAGCAGCAACTGCGTCTCGACCTGCTCGCCCATGCGTTCCAGCACCGCCTCCGGCGCGTCCCACAGTGTCGCCGCCTCGACGATCAAGCTCGGGTCGGCGGCGCTCCGCACGGCGAGGACGGCCTCGAACGCGGGCTCGTCTTCGGGATCTTCGGGTTCGTGGACCTCCATGCGCAGGACGAGATGCGCGCCCTGGGCCTGCCGGGCGCTCAGTTCCGCCAACCACGCGGCGCCGTCCGGCCCGACCAATGTCGGCTCGGCGGCCGCGAACGCCGGACCGCCCGCCGCCACACTCGCGGCGGG
Source organism: Amycolatopsis keratiniphila subsp. keratiniphila (assembly GCF_001620365.2). GTDB lineage: Bacteria > Actinomycetota > Actinomycetes > Mycobacteriales > Pseudonocardiaceae > Amycolatopsis > Amycolatopsis keratiniphila. Next base: position 384,067 of record NZ_LQMT02000012.1, on the reverse strand, counting down.
CGTGCGGACCAGCACATCCGCCGTCGCGTCCCACAGCGCGCGGATCAACGACTCCGGCGAATGCAGCCGGATCCGTTTCAGCCCGGACAACGGCAACGCGTGCGCCTCGGGAGGCAGCGCGGCGGCGAGCCCGCGCAGCATCTCCTCGTCGGCGACGTCGAGCGGGCCGACCCGCCACGAATCCACCCCGCCGGGTGAGGCCGCGGGCAGCAGCCTGCCGCGGGCGATGAGGTTCACCCCGGCCTCGGCGACGGCCGACCACGCGGCGATGGCCGGGCTCAGCTCACCCTCCGCGGTGAGCAGCCGCGGAATCGCGCGTGACAACGGGACGAGTGCCGCGTCGACCTTCGTGCGCCGGAAGATCTTGCCTGCCGGAAGCACGAGTTCGATCGCGGTGTCACCCGCTACGCCGTCTCCCCACAGCGCCAGCACTCCGTCCCGCGGGGGATCCGAGGGGACGAAGGTGGCTTGGGTTCCTGTGCCGAACTCCACGACCCGCACGCTAGAGCACCGGACCGACATCCCTCGGGCGGTGGTGTCATGAAAGGGTCGTTCAGGACACAAAACGTCCTGAACGACCCTTTCATGACACTCGGAACGGGCGTGACAGGGACTTTCAGGACCGCGGCAGCCCCAGCAACCGCTCAGCCGTCAGCGACAGCAGCACCTGGGTCGTCCCGCCCGCGATACTGAGGCACCGGGTCAGCAGGAATTCGTGCTGCGCAGGGTCGCCGTCCACAAGGGCGCGCTCACCGAGCGACTCCAGCGCGAACTCGGCCACCGCCTGCCGATGCCGCACGCCCAGCAGCTTGCGCACACTCGACTCGGCGCCGGGATCCTGCCCGTCGAGCCGCCGCAGCGTCGCCCGCAGGTCCAGCACCGAACACGCGCTCCCGTCCGCGATCAACGCGCCGAGTTTCTCCAGGTCGGCGCCGCCGCCCAGGGTGGCGAGCAGGTTCTCGACGCCCTCCCCCACCGCCGAGCCGCTCCCGAGCGCGACCCGTTCGTTCGCCAGCGTCGTCCGCGCGAGCCGCCAGCCGCCGTCGACCTCCCCGACCACCATCTCGTCCGGGACGAACACGTCGTCGAGGAACACCTCGTTGAAGACGGCGTCGCCGGTGATCTCGCGCAGCGGCCGCGTGCTGATCCCGTCGGCGGTCATGTCGACCAGGAAGTAGGTGATCCCCTTGTGTTTCGGCGCGTCCGGATCGGTGCGTGCCAGGCAGATCGCCCAGTCGGCCTCGCGCGCGAGCGAGGTCCACACTTTCTGGCCGTTGAGCAGCCATCCGCCGTCGGCGCGCCGGGCCGTCGTGCGCAGCGACGCGAGATCCGAACCCGCTCCCGGTTCACTGAACAACTGACACCAGGTGATCTCGCCGCGCAAAGTGGGTACGGCGAACCGTTCGCGCTGCGCCGCGGAGCCGTGTTCCAGCAACGTCGGCACGGCCCAGCCGCCGATGACCAGATCCGGGCGGCGGACCCCCGCACCGTCGAGCGCGGCGTCGATCCGCAGTTGCTCGGCGGCTGTCGCGCCCCTGCCGTACGGCGCGGGCCAATGTGGGGCCAGCAACCCGGAATCGGCCAGCGCGACCCGGCGTTCCGGCTCGGGCAGGGCGGCGATTCCGCCGACCAGGTCACGGAGTTCGGCGTCCTCGCCGACGTCGACGCTCAGCGTCCGGCGGTCACCGCGCAGCGCGAGTTCGGCCGCGCGACGACGCCAGCGGGCGGAACCGCCGAGCCACTGCCGCAGGGCGACGGCGCGGCGCAGGTAGAAGTGCGCGTCATGCTCCCAGGTGAATCCGATGCCGCCGAGGACCTGGATACAGTCCTTCGCGTTGGCCACGGCCGCGTCGAGCGCGTACGCCGCGGCCGTCGCGGCCGCGAGGGCGTGCTGTGCGGGGTCTTCGGCCGCCCTCGCCGCGTCCCATGCGAGCGCGTCGGTGGCTTCGGCCCGGCACAGCATTTCCGCGCACAGATGCTTGATCGCCTGGAACGCCCCGATGGGGCGGCCGAACTGCTCCCGGACCTTCGCGTACTCGACAGCGGTCCGAAGACACCATCGGGCGATCCCCGCGGCTTCGGCGGCACCGAGCGTGGCGGCGTAGGTATCCACCGGCAGCGCCTCGAAAACCGCTTCGGACCGCACCTTCTCGCACCGGACCCGGCCGACCGGCCGCGACAGATCGAACGGCTCACCCTGCCGAATGTCCATTCCGGACGCTCCGGGCGGGATGAGCGCGGAGACTGCGCCGTCGGAGACCAGCGTCCACGCCGTCGGGTGAACATCGAGCGCCGGTCCCGATTCACCGTCGACGACCGAATCCTCGACGCGGAAACCGCCGCCCAGCACCACCGCCAGCCGCTCGGTCCCGTCGGCGAGACCGGGCAGGATCTCCTTGGCGGTCTGGGGATCCGTCGCGAGCAACGCCCCGCCCAGCACCGTCCCGAGGACAGGGCCGGGTACGAGCGCTTCGGCGGCTTCGGCGAGCCCGGCGGCCAGATCGGCGAGCGTGCCGCCGGCGCCGCCGACGTCTTCGGGAATCGCCACGCCGAACAGGCCGAGTTCCGCCAGCCCTGGCGGCGGTTCGGCGGTCCGGCCACTTCGGACGGCGTCGACGGGCCGGGCCGAGGCCGCCCAGGCGCGGATCGACGCGGCCAGGGCCGCCTGTTCTTCGGTGAGCGCGATCGACACGGGTGAGACCTCCTCGCCGGACCTACCCGCGAGTGTAGAACGTGTTACAGTTTCTTGCCCAGTGGGTCACGTCTTGAACAGTTCGTCCGCTTAGGTACGCTACGTGAGGAAAGTGGAACAAGTTCCGACGAAGGGGGACGTGGCGATGCCAGGGAAGGCCAAGGCGCCCACGAGCGCGAAAGCGCGAAGCGGCAACGGTCTCTCCGCGCTCGGCGGCGAGGAACTCGGCTCCGCGGCCCAACGCGACCGGCGGCGCCGCATCATCGACGCGACCCTGACGCTCGCCGCGAAGGGCGGGTACGACGCCGTCCAGATGCGGGCGGTCGCCGAGAAGGCGGACGTCGCGCTCGGCACGCTGTACCGCTACTTCCCTTCGAAGATCCACCTGCTGGTTTCCGGGCTGGCCAGGGAATTCGAGCGCGCGCAGGAGAAACTCGACCGCGCCGCCATCCCCGGCGACACCCCGAGCGAGCGGCTGATGTTCGTCCTCGGCCGCAACACCCGGCTGATGCAGCGGGACCCGCACCTGACCGAGGCGATGGTCCGCGCGTTCATGTTCGCCGACACGACCGCGGCCGCCGAGGTCGAACAGGTCGGACGGCTCATGGAGAACATGTTCGCCAAGGCCATGGGCATCGAGGACCCGACCGAGGCCGATCGCGACATCTTCCACGTCATCGCCGACGTCTGGATGGCGAACCTGGTCGCCTGGGTGACGCGGCGCGCGTCGGCGGCCGACGTCGCGAACCGGCTGGAGCTGTCGGTGCACCTGCTGCTGGACAAGAACGTCTGAACGCCATGAACGGGACGTTCCTTGCAAATTTTGCAAGGAACGTCCCGTTCATAGCGCGTCAGGCGGTCAGCTTGGGCAGCACGTCCCGCCCGAAGGTCTCGATGAACTCGTCCTGGTTCCGCCCCACGTTGTGGATGTAGATCCGGTTGAAGCCCGCGTCGACGTACTTCTGCAGCGCCGCGCGGTGCACGTCCGGATCGGACGAGACGACCATGCGCCCCTCGAAGTCCTCACGCCGCACCAGTTTCGCCATCTGCGCGAAGTCGAACGGCGAGCGGATGTCGGCCTTCGGGAACTTCATGCCGCCGTTGGGCCACTGGTCCATCGCGTTCGCCCACGCCGTCTCGTCGTCCTCGGCCCACGACAGGTGCACCTGCAGCAGCTTCGGCATCGAGTCCGGGTCCTTGCCCGCCTTGCGCGCGCCGGTGCCGAAGTTGTCGAGGATCCCCGCCAGTTTCTCGATCGACGCGCCCGGCGTGATCAGCCCGTCCGCGAGCTCGCCCGTCTTGCGCGAGGTGTACGGGCCCGCCGACGCGATGTAGATCGGCGGCAGCTCGTCCGGCAGCGTCCACAGCCGGGTGGTGTGCAGTTTGAAGAACTCGCCGCTGTGCTTGACGTCCTTGCCGGTGAACAGCTTCCGGATGACCTCCAGCGCCTCGAACATCCGCCGGACCCGCTCCGGCGCTTCGGGCCAGTAGCCGCCGATGATGTGCTCGTTGAGCGCTTCGCCGGATCCGATACCGAGCCACGTCCGGCCCGGGTAGGTCGCCTCCAGCGTCGCCGCGGCCTGCGCGACCATCGACGGGTGCAGCCGGAACGACGGGCACGTCACGCCCGGCCCGAGGTCGCCCGTGGTGTTCTCCGCCAGCGACGCGAGCACGCTCCACACGAAGGACGCTTCACCCTGTTGAGGGACCCACGGCTGGAAGTGATCGGCGGCCATCTGGCCGGAGAACCCGTGCTGTTCGGCCAGTGCGGCCAGCCGGATCGACTCGCGCGGGGAGAACTGCTCCAACGCCGCGGCCAAGCCGATTTGAACCTCAGTCACGCCTGCTGCCCCTTTCGAAAGCTCTCGGCGACCTTCGCGAACTGGACGAGTCGGTCCAGTGTCGCCGCTTCGGGCTCGGTCGGCAGGAAGAGCGTCGCCTCGTCGACGCCGCCCTCGACGAGCCTGCCCAGCGCGTCCTCTTCCGGTGTCGCGCCGAAGGCCGAGAACTTGACGTCCTCGCGCCCCTGGTCGGCCAGCCACTGACGCGCCCGGCGAAGCTCCTCCGGCGGCGTGTGCGCGTGCGGCAGCCAGCCGTCGCCGTACTTGGCGATCCGCTCCATCGCCTTCTGCCCCGCACCGCCGATGTAAATGGGCGGATGCGGCTTCTGCACCGGCTTCGGCCACGCGAAGATCGGGTCGAAGTCGACGTGCTCGCCGTGGAATTCGGCCTCGTCCTTCGTCCAGATCTCCTTCAGCGCGGCGAGCTGCTCGTCGACGAGCGCACCACGGGTGCGCGGATCCGTGCCGTGATTGCGCATTTCCTCCCGGTTCCACCCGACGCCCACGCCGAAGACGAATCTGCCTCGCGAGACCAGGTCCAGCGAAGCGACCTCTTTCGCCGTGTGGATGACGTCACGCTGCTGAAGCAACGCGACGCCCGTCCCCAGCTTCAGGGTCGACGTGGCCCCGGCCGCCGCGGTCAGCGCGACGAACGGGTCCAGGGTCCGGTAGTACACGTGCGGCAGTTCGCCGCCGCCCGGGTACGGCGTTTCCCGGCTGACCGGGATATGCGAATGCTCCGCGATGTGGAGCGAGCTGAACCCGCGCTCTTCGGCTGCGGCGGCGAGGACGTCCGGCCTGATGCCTTCATCGGTGATGAAGGTGGCGATTCCGATCTCCATGTCCAGCAACTACCCGGACACGCACCGCGATATTCCCGCGCCGCTAGACGTTGCGCCGGTACTGCCCGCCCACCTCGAAGAACGCCTCGGTGATCTGGCCGAGCGAGCACACCCGCGCCGCGTCCATCAGCACACCGAACAGGTTGCCGCCCCGGGTCGCCGCCTCGCGCAGCGTCTTGAGCGCGACCTGCGCCTCGGCGTGGTGGCGGTGCTGGAAGTCCTCCAGCCGCTCCAGCTGCGAACGCTTCTCGTCCTCGGTCGCCCGCGCGAGTTCCACCTCGACGTCGTTCTCGCCGCCGTTCGGGTTGCGGAAGGTGTTGACGCCGATGATCGGCAGCGTGCCGTCGTGCTTCTGGCGTTCGTACAGGATCGACTCGTCCTGGATCTTGCCGCGCTGGTAGCCGGTCTCCATCGCGCCCAGCACACCGCCGCGCTCGGAGATCCGGTCGAATTCCAGCAGCACGGCCTCTTCGACCAGGTCGGTCAGCTCGTCGATGATGAACGAGCCCTGCAACGGGTTCTCGTTCTTCGACAGGCCCCATTCCTTGTTGATGATCATCTGGATGGCCATCGCGCGACGCACCGAGCTCTCCGACGGCGTGGTGATCGCCTCGTCGAAAGCGTTGGTGTGCAAGGAGTTCGCGTTGTCGTAGAGCGCGCACAGCGCTTGCAGCGTGGTGCGGATGTCGTTGAAGCTCATCTCCTGCGCGTGCAGCGAGCGGCCTGAGGTCTGCACGTGGTACTTGAGCTTCTGCGAGCGCTCGTTGGCGCCGTAGCGCTCCCGCATCGCGACGGCCCAGATCCGGCGCGCGACCCGGCCCAGCACCGAGTATTCGGCGTCCATGCCGTTGGAGAAGAAGAACGACAGGTTCGGCGCGAAGTCGTCGATGTCCATCCCGCGCGCGAGGTAGCTCTCGACGTAGGTGAAACCGTTCGACAGGGTGAACGCCAGCTGCGAGATCGGGTTCGCCCCGGCCTCGGCGATGTGATAGCCGGAGATCGACACCGAGTAGAAGTTCCGGACGCCGTGCTCGATGAACCATTCCTGGATGTCCGCCATCATGCGCAGGCTGAACTCGGTGGAGAAGATGCAGGTGTTCTGCCCCTGGTCCTCCTTGAGGATGTCCGCCTGCACGGTGCCGCGGACGTTGCGCAGCGCCCATTCGCGCAGTTCGGCGGCCTCGGTTTCGGACGGCTCGCGGCCGTGCTCGGCCTTGAACGCCGCCATCCGCTGGTCGATCGCGGTGTTGAGGAAGAACGCGAGGATCGTCGGCGCCGGGCCGTTGATCGTCATCGACACCGACGTGCTCGGCGACGTCAGGTCGAAGCCGTCGTAGAGCACCTCCATGTCCTCCAGCGTCGCGATGGAGACGCCCGAGGTGCCGACCTTGCCGTAGATGTCGGGGCGGGTGTGCGGGTCGTGCCCGTACAGCGTCACCGAGTCGAAGGCGGTCGAAAGGCGCTTCGCCTCGGAGTCGGCCGACAGGAGCTTGAACCGCTTGTTGGTCCGGAACGGGTCACCCTCGCCTGCGAACATCCGCGCCGGGTCCTCGCCCTCGCGCTTGAACGGGAAAACGCCCGCGGTGTAAGGGAAGTATCCGGGCAGGTGCTCGCGGCGCAGGAACGACAGCAGCTCGCCGGATTCGGTGTAGCGCGGCAGCGCCACGCGCGGGATCCGGTTGCCGGACAGCGTGTCGCGCCAGAGCTGGGTGTGCAGTTCCTTGTCGCGGATCTTCACGACCAGCTCGTCGGCGCGGTAGGACTCGGCCAGTTCCTGGAAGCGCGCCAGGAGATTCGTCGTTTCACCGTCCACATCGGACTCGGCGGCGGCGAGCAGGCCGTCGAGCGCGTCGGTGCTCGCGTCGACGGCGGCCAGCGCCTCCTTGGCGGCGGCGAGATGCTCGCGTTTGCGCAGCGCGGCGACCTGCCGCTCGGTCTTGGCGTGGTAACCGCGGACGGTCTCGGAGATCTCCGCGAGGTAGCGCGTCCGGTTGGCCGGGATGATCGTGCTGGCGTCGGTGGACACCTTGCCCTCGACCTTCGGGAGCACACCCGCCGAGACGGTCAGGCCCCGTTCGGCGAGGGTGTCGCGCAGGTGCTGGTAGAGCGCGGTGACACCGTCGTCGTTGAACTTCGCGGCACTGGTGCCGTAGACGGGCATGTCCTCGGGTGAGGAGCTGAACGCCTCGCGGTTGCGCACGAGCTGGCGCGCGACGTCGCGGCGGGCGTCTTCGGCGCCGCGGCGCTCGAACTTGTTGATCGCCACCGCGTCGGCGAAGTCGAGCATGTCGATCTTCTCCAGCTGCGACGCCGCGCCGAACTCCGGCGTCATGACGTACAGCGACTGGTCCACGTAGTCGACGATGCCGGCGTCGCCCTGGCCGATACCGGGTGTCTCGACGATCACGAGGTCGAAGCCCGCCGCCTTGCAGGCGAGGATGGACTCGGACAGCCCGGTGGGAATCTCGCCGCTGGTGGTCCGCGTGGCGAGGGACCGGAAGTAGACCGGGCTGCCGTCGAGGCAGTTCATCCGGATGCGGTCGCCGAGCAGCGCTCCCCCGCCCTTCCGGCGCGACGGGTCGACGGCGAGCACGGCGATGCGGAGCTTGTCCTCCTGGTCCAGCCGGAACCGGCGGATCAGCTCGTCGGTGAGCGACGACTTGCCGGAACCACCCGTCCCGGTGATGCCGAGGACCGGCACGGTCCGCGACTTGGCGGCCTCCGTGATCTTGTCGAGCACGTCCTGCGGCAGCGACTCGCGCTGCAACTGCGTGATGACCCGTGACAGCGCCGGGATGTCACCCGAAAGCAGTTTGTCGAGCGAGCCGGGCGACTGCGCCGCGAGGTCGGTGTCGCAGGCCTTGATCATCAGGTTGATCATGCCCGGGAGGCCCATCTCGTAGCCGTCTTCCGGCGAGAAGATCCGCGCGACACCCCGCGAGTGCAGCAGGTCGATCTCCTCGCGGACGATGACGCCGCCACCGCCGCCGAACACCTTGATATGCCCCGCGCCGCGCTCGTTGAGCAGCTCGACCAGGTAGCTGAAGTACTCGACGTGCCCGCCCTGATAGGCGCTGATGGCCACACCCTGCACGTCCTCGGCGATGGCCGCGGTGGCGACCTCGTCGACCGACCGGTTGTGCCCGAGGTGCACGACCTCCGCGCCCTGCGACTGCAGGATCCGCCGCATGATGTTGATGGACGCGTCGTGCCCGTCGAAGAGGCTCGACGCCGTCACGAAACGAACGGGGTTAACCGGGCGGTGCAGGTCGCTGCTCATCCCTCCAAAATACTAGGACTTCCTACTGTTTTAAACCCATCCACTCGCGTGACGACGCTCTCACTCATCCTTGACAGATCGACTCGCACCAGTATATTCAACCCAAGGGTTAAACAACCGATTGATTGAGCAGCGATGACCACTGATCAGCTCAGCGCCACGTTCGCCGCCTTGGCGGACCCCACCCGGCGTGCGATCCTCGCCCGGCTCGCCACCGGCGAGGCCAGCGTCAACGAGCTGGCCGAACCCTTTCCGGTCAGCCTCCAGGCCATCTCGAAACACCTCAAGGTCCTCGAGCGCGCGGGCTTGATCAGCCGGAGCCGGACGGCGCAATGGCGGCCCTGCCGGCTGGAAGCCGGCCCGCTCGGCGACGTCTCCGAGTGGGTCGAGCGGTACCGGCGCTTCTGGGAAGGCGGTTTCGACCGCATGGAAGAACACCTGGCCGAACTTCAGAAAGGCGAACACGATGCCTGAGACCACCACCCTGCCCGCGGTCGTCTCGCACGACGAGTGGCAGATCGCCCGAGACGCGTTGCTGGTGAAGGAAAAAGAACTCACCCGCGCCACGGACGCGGTCGCCGCCGAACGGCGACGCCTGCCGATGGTCCGCTTCGATGCCGGATACGAATTCGAAGGGCCCCAGGGCAAGATGACCCTGCTGGACCTCTTCGAGGGACGACGTCAGCTGATCGTCTACCACTTCATGCTCGCGCCCGGGCAGAAGGCGGGCTGCCCGGGCTGCTCGATGCTCGTGGACAACATCGGCCACCCCGCCCATCTGCACGCCCGCGACACCACGCTGTACGTCGTCGCGCCGGCGACGCTGCCCGAGATCGAGCGGTACAAGGAGCGCATGGGCTGGACCGTGCCCTGGGTCTCGACCCTCGGCGACTTCAACCCGGACTGCGGTATCGACGGTGGCTTCGGCGTCAGTGTCTTCCTGCGTGACGGCGACGACGTGTTCCGGACCTACTTCACCACCGGTCGCGGCGGGGACCAGCTGGTGGGGACGCTGCGCTACCTGGACCTGACGCCGCTCGGACGGCAGGAGGCCTGGGAGGAAGGCGGCCGCGGGACCGACGGCCCCGGGTACTGGTGGAAGCGCCACGACGAGTACTGACGCATTTAGTCCTCTAAATGCGTCGAGGGCATGTCGAGAACTCCTCGGCCGCTCCGACCCCTCGGTGTCCGGCGCCCGGAAGGCGGGCGCCACACCGAAGGGATCAAGCCATGCGCAAGCTCGTCTACGCCGTCCACACCTCGCTCGACGGCCGCATCGAAGGCCCCGGCGGCGAGTTCGACTGGGCCGACATGGGCCCGCAGCTGTCCGCCCACTCGCAGGAACTCACCGACCGCGCCGACACCCTCGTCTACGGGCGGCGCGTCTGGGAGATGATGTCGTCGTACTGGCCGGAGGCCGAGCAGATCTCGGACCACCCGCACGACCTGGAATACGCCCCGATCTGGCGCGAGACGCCGAAGATCGTGTTCTCCCGGACGCTGGACGAGGCCGGCTGGAACACCGAAGTGGCGGGCGGCGACCTCACCGAGCGGGTCACCGAGCTCAAAAGCAAGCCCGGTAAGGATCTGCTGCTGATGGGCGGGGCCGGACTCGCCACCGCGATGTCGGACCGCGGCCTGATCGACGAGGCCCACGTCGTCGTGCACCCGGTGGTGCTCGGCGGCGGGAAGCAGGTGTTCGGGGGCGGCGTGCGCACGGACCTGCGGCTCACCGGCACCCGGACGATGGACGGGCGCGCGGTACTGCTGACCTACGCAAAGGCGTGAAACCTGGGCGGCAGCCCCTACGCTGCCGCCGTCAGGATCACCTCGCGTTGCTCGCCCGCAACGCGATCCACTGCCGCATCGCGTACTCGACCAGCGTGATCAGCGTCTGCTTCGTCGACTCCCGCTCCCGCGCGTCACAGCGGACGATCGGGATGTTGGGGTCGATGGACAGCGCTTCACGCACGTCGTTGATGTCGTGCTCGAGGATGCCGTCGAAGGTGTTCACCCCGACGATATAGGGCAGGCCCCGGTCCTCGAAGAAGTCGATCGGCGCGAACGAGTCGGCCAGCCGTCGCGTGTCGGCCAGCACCACGGCACCGATCGCACCGCGGACGAGGTCGTCCCACATGAACCAGAACCGCTGCTGCCCGGGCGTGCCGAACAGGTAGAGGATCAGGTCCGCGTCCAGGGAGACCCGGCCGAAGTCCATCGCGACCGTGGTGGTCGATTTGTTGGGCGTCTGGTCGAGGTTGTCGATCCCCCGACTGGCGTCCGTCATCATCGCCTCGGTGGTGAGCGGGACGATCTCCGACACCGAACCGACGAAGGTCGTCTTACCCGCACCGAAGCCACCCGCCACGACGATCTTCGCGGATGTCATGGTCGGGGGCGCGGTTTCCCGCGGTGCCTTAAAGCCGACGGAGTCCACTCAAAACCCTTTCCATCAACACCAGATGTGCCTCGGCGCCGTCATTGCCCGAAATCGTCTTGTGCACGCTGACCAGCCCCGCGTCCGCCGCGTCGCTGATCAGCACGCGTGCCACACCCAGTGGTACGCGCAGGGTCGCCGCGATCTCGGCGACCGAACGCGGGGTGCGGCACTCCTCGATGATCGAAACGCACTCGATCTGGTCCGCGGCCACCGCGGGGAGGCTACCCGCCGCGACATGGTCCTTGGTGGAGATGAGGGTCTCCAGCTCGAGAGCGTAGTTCGCCTTGGTCCGGCCCCCGGTGAGGGCATAGGGACGGACGATCGCCGTCTCTTCGAGCGGTGACGGCGCCTGCTCGAAGACGGCGGGCATGATGAACTCGCCGCTGGGCGGGCCCGGGTCGAAAAGACCACCTGGTCTCGGCCCGACGGCACCTGCGCCGCTGTCGGGTGGAGAGGCAAGTGAGGTCACGCGGTCTCCTTGATCGGTCGGCTGCGGGACTGCCGGTTCCCCGGTGGCGTGTGCCCCGCCCACCTGGGAATCCTCTGACTGCTTGCTCTTCTTGCGCTTCCGACGACCACGACCCGAATCCAAGGTGAAGCCGTTCAGGACGTCGGCGAACGTGCCGTCGTCCCGTGAACCGGCAGCATGGGCAGCCCCCGCGTGCGGAGGCTGGTGTTCACCCGTCCCCGGCGGTTCGCCGAAGGATCCGGATCCGGTGCTCATCGGGACATCATCCCACCGGTTCGCCGATCAGCGACCCACCGGCGCCCTGCAATTGTGCGCGGAGTTCCGGAGTGAGGATCTGGCCGACGCGATCGACGAGCATCGTCATCTCGTAGGCGACCTGTCCGATGTCGCAGTTGGGGGCGGCGAGGATGGCCAGGCAGGAGCCGTCACTGATGGACATCAGCACCATGATGCCGAGTTCCATCTCGACGACGGTCTCGTTGACCGCGCCCGCCTCGAAGCAGCGCGCGGCGCCCTGGGTCAGGCTCACCAGGCCGGACGCGACGGCGGCCAGCTGATCGGCGCGATCCAGCGGGAGCCTGCTGGACGCCGTGAGCAGGAGGCCGTCCGCCGACACGACCACGGCGTGCGCCACTCCGGGTACCCGCTCGGCGAAGTCGTTCACCAGCCACCCGAACTGGTTCTGCTGGGGCTGGGCCGGGTTCGGCGAGGTCATTCACCCTCCAGGGTTTCGTGGTTGGCTTCGGTCGCCTGGGCTGTGTGGTGCCGTCCGCGCTGGATGCCCTGCTGGAAACTGCTCAGGCGACCGCGCACGTCGTGCGCGTCTCGCTGTGGTCGGGGGGTGACCACCCCGGAGGGTGGTCCCGCGCTGCCCGGGAGCAGTTGCTCCCCGCGACGGCGCCTGGGTAATCCTGCCGAAGTCATCCGCGAGGGCACGGACTGGGACACCGCTTGGGCGGCTTTCCAGCCCTCGTCGGAGCCGAAGTTCCAGGCGTCCGTCCGCTCGGTGGCGGCGACCGGCGCCGGTTCCGGGCTCGCTGCCTGCGGTTTCCGGCTGGGCAACGCGGCGGGTGGGGCCGCCGGACGCTCGGCCGTCTCCGGCGTCTTCGCGGGCTCGTCCGCCTTCGCCGCTTCAGGCGCCTTCGACGGCTCGGGCGCCTTCGCGGGTTCGGGCTTCGTGTCCGGCTTGGCGGTCGCCGCCTCGGTGGCCGGCGCTGCCTTGTCCGCCGCTTCCTTGCGGCCCCGTTTGACGCCCTGCTGGAAGCTGCTCAGCCTGCCGCGCACGTTCGCGGGGTCGCGGACCGGCAGTTCCGATTTGGCGGCGGGTTCGGCGGCCGGAACGGACGACGCCGCGCTGCCCGGCAGAAGCTGCTCGCCCTTGCGGCGGCGCGGCAACCCGGCCTCGGTGAACGTCGACGGGGCGTTCTGGGAGACCTCCTGCACCGTGCGGAAGGCCTTGTCGCTGGCGAAGTCCCAGCTGCGGGCTTCCTGTTCGGCGGTGGGAGCGGCCTCGTCCGCCTTCTCCGCTTCGGGCTCCTTCGCGCCCGGCTTCTCCTTCTTGGCCGCGGGTTCGGCCGCGGCCTTTTCCGGAGCGGGCACGGGCGAACGGAACCACGCCGAGAGCATCTCGTCGAAGATCGGCGTCGTCTCCGATTTGGGCGCCGCCGGTGCGGCAGGCGCCGGGGTGGCCGCCTGGTTCCACCACTCGCTCAGCGTGGTGTTGTTCTTGGCCTCGAACAGTTCCTTGCCGCTGGGCAGATCGCCGTCCGCCGCGGCGGGCTTGTCCGCCTCCTTGGCGACCGGCTCGGGCTCGGCGGCGGGTTCCGGTTCGGGACGGCGGGGCTCCGGCGCGGGCGGTGTCGTCTCGTCCTTGGGGATCGGGCTGAACAGCGCCGTTCCCGAGATCTCCAGATCGGACGGCGGCCGTGCCTCCTGCGGGTGGCTGTGCCCGTTCACCCCGGGTTTGGTGTGCCCGGCCAGATCGTTCGCCGACGGCCACCGCTCGCCGCCCTGCGACGGGACGCTCGGCATCGCCGGGCGTGAACCGTTCGCGGGCCGCTGGCGCCGGGGCAGACCGCCCGGCTGCTGCGGCGGCAACGGCGCGAGCCGCTGGGTGATCGGGCCGGTCGCGGGGCCGGGGTCTCCCCCGGGCGGGACCATCACCAGATCCGCCGGGACCGAGACGGTGGCGCGCACGCCGACGATGTCCTTGCCGCCGTGCAGCGAGACGCCGATGCGGTGCCTGCTGGCCAACCGTCCGACGACGAACAGGCCCATCCGGCGCGAAGTGGTGAGGTCGACGTTGGGGGCTTCGGTGAGCCGGGCGTTGGCCTCGGCGACCTCGGCCTCGTTCATGCCGATGCCCTTGTCGAGGATGTCGATGCCGAACGAGCCGTCTTCTACGAGCCTGGTCGCGACGGTCACCTGGGTCTCCGGCGCGGAGAACGCCGTGGCGTTGTCCAGCAGTTCGGCGATCAGGCGCATCAGGTCGTTGGCCGCGTACCCGACCAGCCGCACCGGCGGCGGGTTCTGCACGGTGACCCGTTGGTACTGCTCGATTTCGGACACCGCCGCGCGCACGACGTCGGTCGCGGAGACGGGCTGACCGGAGCGCCTGCCCGGCTCGGCGCCGGAGAGGACCATCAGGTTCTCGTTGTTGCGGCGCATCCGGGTGGCGAGGTGGTCCAGCTGGAACAGCGTGGCCAGCTGGTCGGCGTCCTCTTCGTCGCGCTCCAGCCGCTCGATCAGCTGCAGCTGCCGTTGCACGAGGCTCTGGCTGCGGCGGGAGAGGTTGACGAACACGTTGCTGTAGCCGGTGCGCATCGAGGCCTGCTCGGTGGCCAGGCGCAGCGCCTGGTGGTGCACCTTGTCGAAGGCCCTGGCGACCTCGCCGATCTCGTCGTCGCTGCCGACCGGCACCGGCCGCACGTCGGTGCCCTGCGAACGGCCCTCCTGGATGTTGCGGACCGCGTCGGGCAGCTGCTTCTCGGCGACGTCGAGGGCGCTGGCGCGCAACACCTTCAGCGAGCGCAGCAGCTGGCGGGTGATGAGGAAGACGACGGCGACGGCGAGCACCATCGCGCCGAACAGCAGGACCGCGAGCAGGCCCGCGCCGCTGCTGGCGTCGTCGACCAGTTCGGCCGACACCGCGCTCGTCTCGGCGCCGAATTTGTTCGCGACCTCGCCGACCTTGCCGATCACCGCGGTCGACGCGTCGGTCCAGCCCTGCGCGGACAACGTGCGGAACGCTTGCGCCGACGGGGTTCCCTGCTCGCCGAGCGCGGTTTTCGCCAGCCTGTCACGGTTTTCCATCGCCTGGTCGGTGACGGCGGCGCTGAATTCCCGGCGCTGCTGTTCCGACGCGGCGGCGCGGAAGTCGGTGAGCCGGTCGGTCAGCCGGAGTTCGGCGGTGCGCAGCTGGTCGAGCTCGCTCGGCGCGAGGCTCGACCGCGCGATGCCGAAGGAGACCAGCGCCTGGCTCAGCGACAGCTGTTCCTTCATCATCGCGAGGTCGTGCAGCGCCGTCGGGGTGCCGCCGAGGTCGTCCTGGCCGGCACCGGCGGCCAGCGCGGTGTCGAGGGCGAGCAGCGCGGTGGTCACCTCGGTGTACTCGCCGATCGCCTGGACGGGGTCGAGCTGACCGGAAGAGGCCCGCTGCCGGATGTCGGGCAGCCGGTCGAGCTGGGCGGCCGCCGCTTCACGCGCCTGACGGAGCGACGGCTCGTTCTCCACCGCCCGCGACGCGGCGGCACCGTAAAGGGGGATGGCGGTGTCGACGTCGGCGCGGGCCGAGCCGAGCTCCAGGGTCCCGCCGACGGTGCCGGCGGTCAGCCCGGCGGCGGACTGGGTGCGCTCGCGGCCGAGGCCGTCGGCGAGCGTGCGGATGTGCCCGCTCAGCGCGACGAGACGGTCGAGCCGCTGGTAGCCGTCGGAACGGCCGACCTGGCCGGCGATGGTGGCGATGCCCAGTGCCAGCGCGATGAGGATCGGCACCAGCGTCACGGCCGACAGCTTCACCGGCAGGCTCCAGTCCCGCCAGCGCACGAGCGTGCGCCAGCCGGTGGCCCACCGAGATGGCCGGGGAGTGCGTCCCAGCAGCTCCCCGACCGGCACTTGGCCTTCTCCTGCAACGGTCACGTAGGTGACTCCCTGTCCGGCGTCCTGGCACGGTCTGAGGCGTCCGTTCCCGCGAGGTACCTGCCTGCGGGGAACTCGACCCCGGCCTGACCACGTGATCGATCGCGACGTGAGGGACCCCGTCCGGCGATCCAGGTGTTCTCTGTGTCCCCAAGAACACCGGTCCGCTTCGGGAGGTCTTGCACCTGCACGTGCAGGTCGCAACCTGCGAAGTGCATGGTCGTCGAGATCAACTTTTCTTTGCCAATCGATCACTGCGGGTCGGCCGGGCCAAAGAATCGTACACCAATCCGGGTGCCGTCAATTCCGTTCAGCACACGGGTGCTGACCAGCGAAAAGTGTGCTTCCGAACGATCCGCGCGGCCGGAAAACCGCCCGTGCGTCACAAACGAGGGAATTCCGGTTACGGGTTGCGCGGATGCACAGGGTGCCCTAATCACCCGATCAGCCTACGTACGGTAGCCGCATCGCCCGGTCGAACTACTTTCCGTGCCCCCAACGGGTGGGTCAAGCCCAAATATGTGCCCGATGTTGTGGCCTTGCCGCCCAAGCCGGTTCGATGTCGCCCGACATGGTGATTTCTTTCGAGGCACCCCGGTGAAGCGGGGGATCTTCCCCGGCCCGGGATGGCGGGCACGGTATCGAAACCCGGCGCCCTCCGGTAGCGAAACTACAATCTGTCACCAATTTGAGTGACAGAGCGTGGTCGCCGTCCATCTTTTGCCGCAGTGGGCCGTTCGGGCGACGACCGCGCGTGACAACTCCGCTCACTATGACGAGTGATAAAGCCGGTTCATTCCGGCCGAAACGATTTTCCGAAACACTAATACGAGGTAAAACGGAATACCGCCCCACGCCTTCGCGGAACCGGGGTCGCCTATTCAGAGCGGGTGAAGCCGTAGTTAGTATGTGCGCTCCCCGTACCGCGCCACGGATGCAAGTCCCGGAGGAACCCATGCCCGACGTCGCGCGTCCTTACGCGGCGAGCAACGCCCTGGAGGACACCGGGCAGATGCCCGCGCTGTTCGTCCGCGAGCGCCAGCCCACTCCCCCGCCGCCGCGCGCCACCGGACCGGACTTCGACCGGATCCAGCACGGCAAGGAGTTCGTCGCGCTCCGCAAGACCTTCCGCCGCTTCGTGTTCCCGATGAGCCTGCTCTTCTTCACCTGGTACATGACGTTCGTGCTGCTGGCGGCCTACGCGCACGACTTCATGAGCCGGAAGGTGTGGGGCGAGGTCAACGTCGGCATGCTGCTCGGGCTCGGGCAGTTCGCCAGCACGATCCTGATCACGATCGCCTACCTGAAATTCGCGAACAAGCGGCTCGACCCCAAGGTCGAGGCGCTGCGGGCCTCCGTCCGGGCGGGTGAGCGATGAGCATCCCCGACAACGACCCGGTGCTGAACATCGCGGTGTTCGCGCTGTTCGTCGCCATCACCCTGTATGTGGTGTACCGCGTCAGCACGCGGAACTCCTCCACTTCGGACTACTACGCGGCGGGAAGCGCCTTCACCGGACGCCAGAACGGCATCGCCCTGTCGGGTGACTTCCTCTCGGCGGCGTCGTTCCTCGGCATCGCCGGGGCGATCGCGATCCACGGCTACGACGGCTTCCTGTACTCGATCGGGTTCCTCGTCGCGTGGATGGTCGACCTGCTGCTGATCGCGGAACTGCTGCGCAACACCGGCCGCTTCACCATGGGCGACGTGCTGAGCTTCCGGATGAAGCAGCGCCCGGTCCGCGCCGCGGCCGCGACGTCGACCCTGGTGATCTCCTTCTTCTACATGCTCGCGCAGATGGCGGGCGCCGGCGGGCTGGTGGCGCTGCTGCTGGACATCCACGGCGGGTTCGGCCAGGCGCTCGTGATCGGCGTCGTCGGCGTCGTCATGGTGCTGTACGTTCTGGTCGGCGGGATGAAGGGCACCACATGGGTGCAGATCATCAAGGCGACCATCCTGCTGCTGACCGGCGCGCTGATCACCGTGTTCCTGTTCGGCAAGTTCGGTTTCAGCTTCTCGAACCTGCTCTCGGCCGCCGCCGACAACAGCCCGCTCGGCGACGAGCTGCTGGAGCCGGGCGGCTCCTACGGCAAGAGCGAGGTCACGAAGCTCGACTTCGTCTCGCTGGCACTCGCGCTGGTCCTCGGCGCCGCCGCGCTCCCGCACGTGCTGATGCGCTTCTACACGGTGCCGAACTCGCGCGAGGCGCGGCGCTCGGTGGTGTGGGCGACCGCGTGCATGACGATCTTCTACCTCTGCACGCTGGTCATCGGCTTCGGCGCGGCCGCGCTGGTCGGCCCGGAGGCGATCAAGAACGCGCCCGGCGGGGAGAACTCGGCGGCGCCGCTGCTCGCGCTGAACATCGGCGGCACCCTCCTGCTCGGCATCGTGTCGGCGGTGGCGTTCGCGACCATCCTCGCCGTCGTCGCCGGGCTGACGATCACCGCCTCGGCCTCCTTCGCCCACGACGTCTACGCCAACATCTTCAAGCGCGGCAAGGCGGAACCGGCCTCGGAGGTCCGCGTCGCGCGACTGACCGCGGTCGCCGTCGGGGCGCTCGCGATCATCGGCGGCATCCTGGCGAACGGGCAGAACATCGCGTTCCTGGTGGCGCTGGCGTTCGCCGTCGCGGCGTCGGCGAACCTCTCGACGCTGCTTTACTCGCTGTTCTGGAAACGCTTCAACACCACCGGGACCCTGTGGGGCATCTACGGCGGGCTGATCGCCAGCCTGGTGCTCGTGTTCTTCTCGCCGGTGATGTCCGGATCCGCGGATTCGATCATCTCCAGCGTCGACTTCCACTGGTTCCCGTTGAAGAACCCGGGCCTGGTGTCGATCCCGTTCTCGTTCCTGTGCGGGTTCGTGGGCACCTTCGTCGGCCAGTCGAAGGCCGATCCGGTCAAGCACGCGGAGATGGAGGTGCGGTCCCTCACCGGGATCGGCTCCTGACGCGCGCAATGAACGGTCCGTTCCTTGCAANNGGACCGTTCATTGCATCCGGAGACCGTCCAGCACGATCGTGAGAAGCCGCTTCGTGTCCTCCTCCGAAGCCTTGCTCGCCGCCGACCCCAGCCCGTGCCCGAGCCGCAGGATGTCGACACCGGCGACGTCGGCCCGGAGCACCCCCTCGTCTTGCGCCGCCTTCACGATCGTGTCGGCCGCGGCCCGCAACCGTGCCTGACACCAGGCGAAGACCTCGGAGCCGGCGTCGACCGACGCCTTCAGCGTCATCGCGAGCCCGTGCTTCTCGACCACGTAGATGACGTGCGTGGCCAGCCACGTCTCGAGCGCCTTCCCCGGCGGCAGCTCGTCGAGCAGGTCGTACGCCTGCTGCGCCAGCCCGTCGATCTCGTCGCGGTAGACCGCCTCGATCAGCTTGTCGCGAGTCGGGAAGTGGCGGTAC
This sequence comes from Amycolatopsis keratiniphila subsp. keratiniphila, assembly GCF_001620365.2. Classification (GTDB taxonomy): domain Bacteria; phylum Actinomycetota; class Actinomycetes; order Mycobacteriales; family Pseudonocardiaceae; genus Amycolatopsis; species Amycolatopsis keratiniphila. The sequence goes on along the minus strand of NZ_LQMT02000012.1, from coordinate 364,963 downwards.
AACGTGCCCGCGCCGACCCCGGCGCGTTTGGCGATGTCGTCGGCGGGCACGTCGATCCCGTCGGCGGTGAACGCCTCCTTCGCCACGGCCACGATGCGCTCGTAGTTGCGCCGCGCGTCCGCACGCATGGGGCGGGCCGGATCGGCCGTGACCATCTGCACCTCCTCGGGCGACGAAAACGGAGAAGCTCTCCGAATTCACTTGCGTAAGCGGAGAGTGTCTCCATATCATCGCTCACGACCTCAAGTGGAGAGTCTCTCCGCTTCATCTCGTTACGTCTTTGGAGTATTCCTTGACCGAACGAACCCTGCGTGCCGAGCCTAGGCCGGAGGCGGCCGGGGCACCGCCACCTCCGCACCGGCTGGTCCTCCCGATCATCCTGACCTGCCAGCTCATGCTCATCCTCGACGCGACGGTGATGAACGTCGCGCTCCCCCGCATCCAGTCCGAACTGGGCTTCACCGACACCGGCCTGTCCTGGGTGATGACGGCGTACAGCCTGGTCTTCGGCGGTTTGCTGCTGCTCGGCGGCCGGGCGGGCGACCTGTTCGGCCGCCGCCGGACGTTCGTCGCCGGCGCGGCCGTGTTCACCGCGGCCTCCCTGCTCGGCGGCCTCGCCGGGTCTGCGGAACTGCTGATCGCCGCCCGGGTCGCGCAGGGCGTCGGCGCCGCGCTCGCCGGGCCGAGCACGCTGGCGCTGATCACCAGCACGTTCACCGAAGCCAAGGCACGAGTACGCGCGCTGGCGTTGTTCTCGGCGATGTCCAGCAGCGGTTTCGCGATCGGCCTGCTGCTCGGCGGGCTGCTGACCGAATGGATCTCGTGGCGCGCGGCGTTGTACATCAACGTCCCGTTCGGGCTCGCGATCGTCCTGCTCACCTCGCGGTACGTGGCCGATCCACCCCGGCGGCGCGCCCGGCTGGACCTCCCCGGCGCGTTCACCGGCACCCTCGGCGTCGGCTCGCTCGTGTTCGCCTTCACCCACGCCGCGTCGCACGGCTGGGGCGACACGATCACCCTCGGCGGCCTCGCCGCCGGGCTCGCCCTGCTGGTCGCGTTCCTCATCATCGAGACCCGGGTGAGCGAGCCGTTGATCCCGTTGCGCCTGTTCGCCGAACGCGACCGGGCCGCGGCCTACGTCAACTTCTTCCTCGGGCCGATGGCGATGATGTCCATGTTCTTCTTCCTGACCCAGTTCCTGCAGGACATCGCGGGTTTCGCCGCGCTGGAGACCGGCTTCGCGTTCCTGCCGATGGCGGTCTGCATGTTCCTGCTGAGCAGGCTGATCCCGAAGCTGCTCCCCCGGTTCGGGCCGAAACCGCTCGCGCTCACCGGCACCGCGCTGATGACCGGCGGCGTCGTCTGGCTGACCACGCTCACCTCGGACAGCGGCTACTTCTCGCATCTGCTCGGGCCGATGCTGCTGATGGGCGTGGGCGCGGGGCTGGCGTTCTCCCCGCTCAGCGTGATCATCATGGCGACCGTGCCCACCGGCGACGCGGGTGCCGCGGGCGGTGCGTTGCAGACGTTGCAGCAGGTCGGGGCGACCTTGGGACTGGCGATCCTGATCACCGTGTTCGGCGCGGTGACCCGCACGCCGTCCGGGAGCCCGGCGGAGACCACCGTCGCCGGGATGACCGCGGCGTTCACCGTCGCCGCCGTGGTGACGGCGTTGTCCTTCCTGGTGGCGCTGACCTTCCGGCGCCGGGCTTAGAGCTTCGCGCCCGCCTGGACCTTGTGCGTCACCTTGCGCTCCATCACGAACGAGAAGAACGGGATGCAGCCGGCGATCAGCACGAGCAGGGTGCCCTTCATCGACCAGCGGGCCTTGATCGCGAGGTCGACCGCGAGCAGCAGGTAGATCAGGTAGAGCCCGCCGTGGACCATCGGGATCAGCTTCACGAACTGGGGAAGCTCCACGCGGAAGACGTACTGCAGCAGCATCTCGACGACCAGCCCGAGCAGGGCCACACCGGTGGCGTACGCCGCGACGCGGAACCGGATCAGCGGTCCGCCCAGCGAGACCGGGCGGGCCGGGGCGGCGTCGTCAGTTCGGGTGGTCATAGGGTCTCGAACCTCTCTGGGGAACTACTTGTCGCGGGCGTTGAGTTCGCGCAGGTACCTGTTGTACGCGGCGAGCTCGTCGTCCTCGGGGGGCGGCGGTGCCGGGGCACGCCGCCGCCGGGGCGCGGGCACCTCGGGCACGGCGATCTCGGCCACCGTCTCCTGGGCGTCGGCTTCGGCGGCGCGGCGACGGAGCTTGCGGATCCGCCAGAACATGAACGCGGGGAACAGCCCGAACAGCGGCCACTGCAGGACGTAGCCGAGGTTCTGGAACGTCCCGCTGGCCGAGGAGAACCGCTCCCACTGCCACCAGGCGAGCCCGCAGCACAGCGCCAGGCTCACCAGGCAGACGCCGGCGATGCCGAGACGGCGCAGGATGACGGGCGAAGCGGACACACATCGACGCTAGCACTGGGTGCGCGGCGAATCGTCGCCGACCTGGGCGTTCGGGACCTTGGTCCCGGGTCCGGTCTCGTGAGTGGTAAGGACGGTTAGAGCGGACCGGTATTTGCCTACCTACGCCTGACTGGGCCGAGAGTGGTGGTTCCACGGCTGCCGGGCGCGACGATGNNTCGTCGCCGGGGACGCCCGGTCTTGGACCTTGATCAACGGAAGGTTCGGGACACTCAACGTCCCCGATCCTCCGTTGATCAAGGTCGCGCCAGGCGCGACCGGTGGCAGACGCGGTGACGGGGGAGGAATCCGGACGTTCAACGGCCGGAATCCTCCCCCGTCGACCGCTAATCACACCAGTGGGTAGGTAAATACGAGTCCGTTAGAACCGTCCTTACCACTCACGAGACGTGCCGCGACGGCGATGTCACGTGACTGGACGGACGACTCGCGTGATCAGATGGACGACACGCGTGACTGGACGGACGACACGACCGCGGCCACGTCCCGCCACGAGCCGTCCATCTGATCACGCGTGTCGTCCGTCTGATCACGTGTGTCGTCCGTTCCGTGCACCTGCGGCAGGTACTCAAGACGCTCTTGCCCCAGCCGTCCTCAACACTCACTTGGCGGCGGCCACGGACTTCGCGTAGCCGTCCGCCAGACCGAAGACCTTCTGCGCGTACTCGGTCGAGTTGTTGTAGGACAGGATCCCCTGCCACCACCCCGAGGCGGCCGACATGTCGCGGTTGTTCACGCACAGGTAGCGCGCCGCCGCCAGCGTCGCGTCGTCGATCTGCTGCGGGTCGCCGACGCCGTCGCGGTTGCCGTCGGCGGCGTACCGGCGCCAGGTGCTGGGGATGAACTGCATCGGGCCGACCGCCCGGTCGACGGACGCGTCGCCGTCGAACTGGCCGCCGTCGGTGTCGCCGATCGCCTTCACGCCGGGCGACCCGTCGAGCGGGACGCCGATGATCGGCTTCGACGGCCGTCCGTCCTGGCCGAGGACGGCACCGCCGTACTGGCCGTGGTTCGACTCGATCCGGCCGATGCCCGCCAGGGTCGCCCACGAGATCTTGCAGTTCGGCTGCATCTGCCGCATCGCCAGTTCGGCGTTGCCGTAGGCGAGCAGTGCCCTGGCCGGGATGCCGGTGGCCTGCGCGGCCCGCTCGGTCCAGGCGGTCAGCGGGTCCTTGCCCGGCTTCGGTTGTGCCTGCTGCGGCGAGGTCTGCTGGGTCGCGCCACCCGCGAGGGTGGCGTTCACCGGGGCGACCGAACCGGGTTTGACGTCCGCCGCCTTGACCTGCAACGCGGGGATCTCCATCGTCGTGGGGCTCGCGACCGGGGCGGACGCCTTGGTCACCAGCCAGATCCCGCCCCCGGCGAGGCCGAGTACGGCCAGCACGATCACCAGCCTGCCGAGTACGGCGGCGCCCACCCCGCGGCGTGGCGGAGCGGGCGTGGCCGGGTCGTCGACGAGCTCGTCGTTTTCCGGGGTGGTGCGCACGAAGCGGGTCCTCCAGCGTGGGCGGCGATCACGACCGATGCTCGAACAACGAGCCCGCGCAGGTTAGCGTTACGCGGTAGCCGGGATCGCCCTTGCCACGCCGGTTCACCCGCGCGTGCGAGAAGTTCCCATCAGGCGGACTTCTGCTGCCTCGCCAGCCGCGCGACGCACCAGGCCGGGGCGCTGCCGCGGCGGAGGTGCTGCAAAACGGTCATCGGGCCGAGACGACGGCTCAGGTCGGACGGGGCGAGCCCGGCCGCGCGGTAGTCGAGAGCGCGCTGGTCGAGCGGGCTGATCCCGGCGTCCCACCAGGCTTCGGCCTCGGCGACGCCGCCCACCATCTGCCACCAGCCCGCGGCCGCGACGAGCAGCTCCTGCGGGACCTCCGGGAGACGGCGGCTCATGGCGTCGAGGTAGCCGGGGTCGGCGGCCTCGACCGGCGCCCAGCGCGCCTGGCCGGACTGCTGACGCTGGCCGGGGATTCCGGGAGCCTGCCTTGGCACGTCGGCCAGCCACGCCGACGCGATGCGGTCGGCCTCCTGCTCCTCGGGGGTCTGCTCACGCTCGGCCGCCCACTGCCGGATCAACGCATCGACTCCGGGATCTCCGGTCATCCCTGCCTCCTCATGATTCCCCGACTGACAAGTCCTGACTTACTTGCCCGGCTGGAAGTTCCCGCTGCCCTGGGGCTTGCACCTGCGAAAACTCCTCGCCCAGGAGGCCGGCTCCGGCGCCTGGAGGACCAACCGATCACGCAATGTGAGCACCGTAGGGGCGCGGAGGTCTCTTCCGCCAGAGCTTCCAGGGCACGAATTCGTCGACCAGCGGGTTTTCGGGGGCAATCCACCCGGATGGTCGAGTCGTCCGACCGAAATCCGAGACGAGTGACGCTGAGTGATAACCGCAGGTGGCTGCGCACGGTGATCACCGGCGTCGCCGAGGACGCCGGTGATCACCCGGACGAGGGGTCAGGAGAAGAGGCTCCGGACGAAGGTCACGATGGCTTCGGCACCGGACCGGAGCCAGCCGAGCGCGGTGTGGACGGCGTCGGCGGATTGCGTCGGCCTGCTGATCAGAAAGAAGAGCACGAGCGCGACGACGGCGATCACAACGAATTTCTTCAAGCCGGGCGACATGGCTCCATCCCATCACACCGTAGTGTCCAGACGATGACTCCGCGCGCACTGCGGACTTTGTCACCACTTTAAGGAGAATCGGGCCCTGTTGCCCACCCGTATTCGCCTGAGGGAGCGATCGATGAGCGAAAACGTTCTCGTCCACCGGGAAGGGCCGGTGACGACGGTCACGCTGAACCGTCCCGCGTCCCGCAACGCGGTGGACGGGCCGACCGCGGCCGCGCTGGCGGACGCGTTCCGCGCGTTCGACTCGGACGAGGAAGCCGCGGTCGCCGTCCTCACCGGTTCGGGTGACGCCTTCTGCGCCGGAGCCGATCTGAAGGCCGTCGGGACCGACCGCACCAACGCGCTCAGCCCGGCGGGTGACGGGCCGATGGGCCCGACGCGCATGGCTCTGTCGAAGCCGGTGATCGCCGCGGTCCGCGGGCACGCCGTCGCGGGCGGGCTGGAGCTGGCGCTGTGGTGCGACCTGCGGGTCGCCGACACGACGGCCGTCTTCGGCGTCTTCTGCCGCCGCTGGGGCGTGCCGCTCATCGACGGCGGCACCGTGCGCCTCCCCCGGCTGATCGGCCATTCGCGGGCGATGGACCTGATCCTCACCGGCAGGCCGGTCGACGCCGACGAGGCGCTCGCCATCGGGCTTGCGAACCGGGTCGTGCCGGACGGCGAGGCACTGGCGGCCGCGCAAGCGCTGGCGCGCGAGATCGCCGCGTTCCCCCAGGCGTGCCTGCGCGCGGACCGCAAGTCCGCGTACGGCCAATACGGGCTCACCGAAGACGAGGCGATGCGGGCGGAGTTCTCGAACGCGCTGATCGGCGGCGGGCTCGCCGAAGAGGCTGTCGCGGGCGCCGGCCGGTTCAGTGACGGCGCGGGGCGTCACGGCAGTTTCGAGAGCGATCCGTCCTAGGGTCTGTCGGATGACAGAAACCGGAGTCGCGCTCAGACCGGTGTCCGAAGACGACCTGCCGATGCTCGAAGCGCTCACGAACGACCCACGGGCCGCGGGCCCGTTCGAGTGGCACGGCTGGCACGATCCGCATTTCCTCCGCCGCCGCTGGTCCGAGACCGGCATGCTCGCGGCGGACAACGGGATGCTGATGATCGACCTCGGCGGGCAGCGGCTCGGGTTCGTCTCGTGGCACAAGACCAGGACCGGCTCGACGTCGTACTGCTGGAACGCCGGGCTCGTGCTCATTCCCGAGGCACGCGGCCACGGCTACGGGACCGAGGCGCAGCGGCTGCTGGTCCGCTACCTCTTCGCGCACACGCAGATGAACCGGGTCGAGGCGTCGACAGAGGCCGACAACGTCGCCGAGCAGCGCTCCCTGGTGAAGGCGGGCTTCACCAGGGAGGGTGTGCTGCGCGGCTACGGGTTCCGGGACGGGGCCTGGCGCGACCACGTCCTCTACTCGGTGCTGCGGTCCGATCTCGACGTGGGCTGAAAGCGTCCTTCAGCTCACGCGATGGTGCCCGCGGCCCTGAGCCGTTCGATCCCGTCGGCGTCCACGCCGAGTTCGGCGAGGACCTCGGCGGTGTCGCCGCCCTTGGGGCGCGGCGGTTCCGGCGTCTCGGCCGGCGTGCGGTCGAACCGCGGCGCCGGAGCGGGCTGCAGCATGCCGCCGACGTCGACGAACGTCTTGCGCGCGACGTTGTGCGGATGCGACGGCGCCTCCTTCGGGGAGAGCACCGCCGTCAGGCACGCGTCGGTGCCCTCGGCCTTCGCCACCAGCTCGTCGCGAGTGTGCTTCGCGACGGCCTCGGCGACGATCTTGCGCAGCTTCGGCCACTCGTTCTTGTCGACGTGGACCGGCGTCTCCTCGGGGTCGAGCCCGAGCACCTTCACCAGATCGCCCCAGAACCGCATTTCGATCGCGCCGATGGCGACGTATTTGCCGTCGGAGGTCTCGTAGGTGTCGTAGAACGGCGCGCCGCCGTCGAGCATGTTCTCGCCGCGCCCGCCGGACCACAGCCCGGAGTCCAGCAGTCCGTGCAGGCTGGTGGTCAGCAGTGCCGCACCGTCCACCATGGACGCGTCGACCACCTGCCCCTTGCCGGACGTCTGGCGTTCGAACAACGCCGCGAGCACACCCATCGCGAGCAGGAGGCCACCTCCGCCGAAATCGCCGACGAGGTTGAGCGGCACCACCGGCCGCTGCCCGGCGTGCCCGATGGGTTCGAGCGCGCCGGAGATGCCGATGTAGTTGATGTCGTGCCCGGCGACGGTCGCCAGCGGGCCGTCCTGGCCGTAGCCGGTCATCCGGCCGTAGACCAGCCGCGGGTTGCGGGCGTGGACCTGTTCCGGTCCGATGCCCATCCGCTCGGCGACGCCGGGACGGAAACCCTCGATGAGCACGTCGGCGTCGTCGGCGAGCTTCAGCACCAGTTCGACCCCCTCGGGGGTCTTGGTGTTGATCCCGATCGACCGCCTGCCGCGGGCGAGCGGATCGTTCGGGAACCCGATGACGTCGTTGCCCGGTGTCGCCCGGTCGATCCGGACGACCTCCGCGCCGAGATCGGCGAGGATCGTGCAGGCGAACGGCGCCGGGGCGAGCCCGGCCAGTTCGACGACCTTGAGCCCGCTGAGCGGGCCGGCCTTCTTCGCCACGTCTTTCCTTCCTACGCCAACGGTTTCTACAGCGTGCGGGAGATGATTTCCTTCATGATCTCGCTGGTGCCACCGAAGATCCGGGAGATCCGGATGTCGGCCCACGCGCGCGCGATCGGGTACTCGGTCATGTAGCCGTAGCCGCCGAAGAGCTGCAAGCAGTCGTCGACGACCTTGTTGACCCGTTCGGTGGTCCACAGCTTCGCCATCGCCGCGCCCTGCACGTCGAGTTCCTTGCGCAGATGCCGTTCGATGCACTGGTCGAGGAAGGCGCGGGACACCGCGGCCTCGGTCGCGGCCTCGGCGAGCTTGAACTTGGTGTTCTGGAAGTTGTAGACCGGGCGGCCAAAGGCCTGGCGGTCCTTGGTGTAGGCGATGGTCTGGTCGATCGCGGCCTCCATCCCGGCGACCGCGGTGACGGCGATGATGAGCCGTTCCTGCGGCAGCTGCTGCATGAGCTGGATGAAGCCGAGACCTTCCTGCGCGCCGAGGAGGTTGGCGGCGGGGACGCGGACGTCGTCGAAGTTCAGCTCCGCGGTGTCCTGGCCCTTGAGGCCGATCTTGTCGAGGACACGGCCGCGGCTGAAGCCCGGCGTGTCGGTCTCGACGGCGATCAGCGAGACACCCTGCGCGCCCGCGTCCGGGTCGGTCTTCACCGCGACGACGACGAGATCGGCGTGGAAACCGTTGGTGATGAACGTCTTCGCGCCGTTGATCACGTAGTGGTCGCCGTCGCGCACCGCGCGGGTCTTGATGCTCTGCAGGTCCGAACCCGTGCCGGGTTCGGTCATCGCGACCGCGCCGACCATCTCGCCGGAGGCGAACTTCGGCAGCCACGCCTTCTTCTGCTCTTCGTTCGCGTACTCCAGGATGTAGTGCGCGACGATTCCATTGTGGACGGTGACACCCCACGCGCTGTCACCGGACCGGGCCTGCTCCTCGTAGAGCACGGCCTCGTGGGCGAACGTGCCGCCGCCACCGCCGTACTCCTCCGGGATGGACAGAGCCAGCAGGCCGACCTCGCCCGCCTTCGTCCACAGCTCGCGGTCGACCTTCTTCTCGGCCGCCCAGCGCTCCTGGTTCGGCGCGAGTTCCTTCTGGCAGAAGGTCCGGGCGAGGTCCCGGAGGTCTTCGAGTTCCGTCGTGCTCCACGAACTCTTCTGGATCTGCAAGGGCACGGCCAACGCCTCCTGATCGGACCTGGAAAACATGACGCTTAGGATGTAAGTTCCATGCGGAATGTACATCCGTACCGAGCTGCACGTAAAGGGGGCCGGAACCGGTGAGTGTGCTCGGCAGGACCCACCGCACGCAGGCCGAGCGCCGGGAGCAGACCCGCACCGCCCTGCTCGACGCGACCATCGACTGTCTCGTCGACCTCGGCTACGCGCGCACCTCGGTGCAGGAGATCTGTGCCCGCGCCGGCGTCTCGAAGGGCGCCGTGCAGCATCACTTCTCCGCGAAGGCCGAACTCATGGCCGCGGCCGTCGAGCATCTGACGGAGAAGCTGCGCGGACGCCTCGCGAAGTCGATCTCGGCGCTCCCCGGCGGCGCCTCGGGTGTCGCGGCGGCCATCGACCTGCTCTGGGAGGGCTACTCCGGCACGCTGTCCACGGCCGCCACGGAACTGTGGGTCGCGGCACGCACCGACCCCGAACTCCGCGAGGCGATCCGCCCGGTCGACCGGGCGCTGGGCCGCTCGACCCTGGAGCACGTCACCGCGGTCGCGGGCGATCTCCCGAAGGAACGCGCGGAGATCCTCTTCTGGCTCACCGTGAACCTCACCCGCGGACTGGCACTGGACGCCGAACTCGGCGGTGATCCCCAGCGGCGGCGGCAATTGCTCGACGAGTGGAAGCGCGTCGCGGTCATGTTGTACGAGGACACCTCCGCGTAGCACGCGCGAAAGCGGTTGACCAGAGCACTGGTGACACTTATCTCCTCGGCCGATTCGTGGTGGAATTCCTTGCTGGCCAACAAAACCGGCGGAGGAGCCGACCATGAGCGCGCCGCAGCAGCAGCCGTACCAACCGACTGGCCCGTTCAGCGCAATCCCGCCCTCCGACACGCGGCTTCCCCGCCTTTTCGCCGCCATGATGGGGGTTTTCGCCGGTCTGCTCGTCCTTCTCGCGACTTTTCTCCCGCAATCGACCTACGAACAGCTTTCCGACGGCAAGCCGGTGTCGAAGTTCGCCGAAACCGGCTGGACGCGGACCTTCGACATCGAACCTTCGGCGGAGGAAAAGGAGTTCTACGACAAGACCCATGTCGCCCGCTACGGAATCCCGCTGTCGGCCGCCGCGCTGACGCTGTTCGCGGGAGCCGCGGTGGGTTTCGCCGCGTACCGGCGGAGTTCGACCTCGATCGCCGCGACGACGTCGAGAACGCTGCTGGTCGCCGGCGGGGCGGGGACCGCGATCGGCGTCTGGATGCTCGGCATGGACATCTCGGCGAGCCTGAGCTTCGGACAGGACACCGGCCGCTTCGTCTCGCGGTATGGGACCGGCAGCGGTTTCTGGATCCTGCTCGCGGGCGGGCTCGTGGCGTTGCTCACCATCGGGCTGGCGGTCGTGGCCAACCGGCGTGAACCGGCGCCGCCCCGGCAAGTCCCTTATCCGGTCGCCTATCCCCCTTACGCGCCCGGCGTCCCCCAGCGGCAATATCAGCAGCAACAGCCCTATGAGCCGCCGTCTCCCCCGACCCCGCCCGCGGGCTCCGCGTTGCAGCAGCAGGACATCCTGCGCCCGTCCCCGGACAATCCGCCACGCCCCGAGAATATGTGAAACTTATTCATATCAGCGGTGGACAGTCTCCATACCGGCAGTATGCTGTACTCGTCGGTAACACCTGGGCTCTGCGTGGCGCCTCCCCCGGCTCCGCGCGGTATGGAACGGAGACGGCATGACGAGCACGACACCGGCGAGCGCGGGCCACCACACCGAAGGACCGGCCACCATCGGCGACGTCCCCGGCGCCCCTGCCGCGGCCAGGGCGGAACGGCTCGTGCGCCGGGTCGTGGGCGGCGCGGACTCCGCGCCGGTCCGGATGCGGGCGCCCTTCACCGGGCAGCCGATCGCGACCCTCCCCCAGGCCACCGACGCCGACGTCCGCGCCGTGTTCGACCAGGCGAGGGAAGCGCAGCGCGCCTGGGCCGAGCGGCCGGTCGAGGACCGTCAGCGCATCCTTATCCGCCTGCACGACTTGGTCCTGAAGCGTCAGGAAGAGGCGCTCGACCTCGTGCAGATCGAGGCGGGCAAAGCCCGGATGGACGCCTTCGACGAAGTCAGCGCCACCGCCCTCGTGGCCGCCTACTACGGCAAGCACAGCGCGAAGTTCCTTTCGCCGCGCCGTGCCGCCGGCCTGATCCCCGTGCTGACCAAGGTCGGCGAGATCCGGCATCCCAAGGGTGTCGTCGGGATCATCTCGCCGTGGAACTACCCGCTCGCGCTGACCGCGATGGACGTCCTGCCCGCGCTCGCGGCCGGCAACGCCGTCGTGCAGAAGCCGGACAACCAGACCGCGCTTTCGGCGCTGTGGCTGCAGGAACTCGCCGAGGAGGCCGGGCTGCCCACCGGTGTCTGGCAGATCGTGCTCGGCCGGGGTTCGCAGATCGGCGACGCGCTGGTCGAGGAATCGGACTACCTGTGCTTCACCGGGTCTACGCCGACGGGCAAGGGGCTCGCCGCGAAGGTGGCGGAGCGGCTGACGAGCTACTCGCTGGAACTCGGCGGCAAGAACCCGATGATCGTGCTGCCCGACGCGGACATCGCCAAGACCGCCACGGGCGCGGTGACCGCGTGCTTCTCCTCCGCGGGGCAGCTGTGCGTCTCGGTCGAACGCATCTACGTCCACGAGTCGATCCGCGAGGAGTTCACCCGCGCCTTCGTCGCCAAGACCGCCGCGCTGCGGCTCGGTGGCGCGCTGGATTACCAGGCGCAGATGGGATCCCTGACCTCCGAGGCGCAGCTGGAGACGGTGTCGGCGCACGTCGAGGACGCCCGGTCCAAGGGCGCGAAGGTGCTCACCGGCGGCAAGGCCCGGCCCGACCTCGGCCCGCTGTTCTACGAGCCGACCGTGCTCACCGACGTCACCGAGGACGTCAAGCTGTTCGCCGAGGAGACCTTCGGGCCGGTCGTGTCGATCTACGGCTACACCGACGTCACCGACGCGATCGAACGCGCCAACGACACGAAGTTCGGGCTGAACGCGAGCGTCTGGTCGCGTAACGGCCGGGCGGGCTGGGAGGTCGCGGCACGGCTGAAGGCCGGGACCGTCAACGTCAACGAAGGCTTCGCGGCGACCTTCGGGACCGTGGGGCTGCCGATGGGCGGGATGAAGGAGTCCGGTGTCGGACGGCGCAACGGCGCCGAAGGCCTGCTCAAGTACACCGAGGCCCAGGCGATCGCGGTGCAGCGCGGGATGCCGCTGCGCCCCGGCAAGGGGATCCCGCCGAAGCTGTGGGTGCGGACCCTGAGCACGAGCCTGAAGGCCCTTCGCCGCCTTCCCCGCCGCTGACCCCCTCCCGCATTTCGTCCTCTGAATGCGGTAGAGGACGAAATGCGATCAGGAGGAAGAAGACGGAGCGGCTAGCAGGCCTCGGTCGTAGGCGATCGCGACGGCCTCGGCCCGGCGGCTCGCGCCGAGTTTCGCCATCACGCGCGAGAGGTGGACGCTCACCGTCTTCTCGCTGATGTACAGCTCTTCGCCGACCTGCCGGTTGGTCCGGCCGAGTGCGACGCGCTCCAGCACGTCCCGTTCCCGGTCGGTCAGCGGGTCGACGACGTCACGACGCGGCGCCACGGCCTCTCCTGGCAGCTCGACGCGCGCCCGGTGGCTGAGCTCCCGGACGGCTTCCCGCAGCGGGCAGGCGCCGAGCCGGTCGGCCACCGCGTGCGCGGCAAGCAGCTCCGACGCGGCGAGCGCGGTGTCGCCGTCCGAGGCCAGCAAGGACTTCGCGTGCTGCAGGCGGCACATGGCCTGCTCGTACACCGCGCCGTACCCGAACGCCTCGACCGCCTTCGCCCACAACTCGGGATCCCCCGCGCCGCGCAAGCAGGCGCCGAGCGCCTCCATCCGGGCGAGCCACGCCAGCGCCTCCGGGCCCAGCGACACCGAACGCGGGATGCCGTGTTCGGCGCAGTGGCGGCCGTGGGCGAGCAGCTTCTCGCCGGCTTCCACCGCGGCCTCGGCGGTCGCCAGGTCGCCGCGCACCCGGGCTTCGGCGGCCTGGGCGACGGCCGCGGTGAGACCGTGCACGCTGATCCGGATCCCGCCGAGCAGCGCGGGTTCGATCTCTTCGAGCCAGTCGATCAGTTCCCGCGCCTGCCGCACCGCGCCCGCGTGGTCGCCTCGCCACGAGGCGAGCTGGATCGCGGCGTCGGCCGACGCGAGCGCGATCGAGTAGTCCGCGGCCCAGTGCTGACGCAGGCTCGGCAGGATCCTGTCCGCGTCCGCGAACCGGCCCCGGCCGACGACGAACTGCGCCCAGATCCCCAGGAAGCGTCCGGCGACGACACTCGACACACCGCGGCCCGCGCGGCCCGCGTCGTCGTCCTCCGGCCAATCCCCGCTGACGTACCGCAGCGTGAGGTGCTTGGTCCGCAGCTCGATGCCGAACGAGCTCCAGGTCAGCCCGGTCTCCTTGGCCCGCTGGATGCCCTTGGCGTAGTACTTCAGCGCGGACCGGATCTCGGCGCGGTCGTCGTAGCTCAGCCCGAGGAAGTGCAGCGCCCGTAGTTCGCCGTTGAGCGCGCCGGAATCCCTGGCCTTCCGCTCGGCCTCGCGCAGCCGCTCCCGGGCCAGTTCGACGTCGCCCGCCGAATCGGCCAGCGTCCCCAGCGAGACCAGCGCCGCCGCCTCCGCCCCGCCCGCGCCGACGGCCCTGGCGTCGGCGACCGCGGCCAGCGCGCACTGCAGTGCCTCGTCGTGCCTGTCGATCAGCCGCAGGATCCCGGCGCGGGTGGCGAGCACCCAGGCCCGCGCGGCACTCGCCTCGGTGTGTTCGACCAGCTCCCAGGCCTTGTCGATCGCCTCGACGACCTCGTCGAGCGTGCCGTCGACCGAAAGCAGCGCCTCCGCGTGCCGTCGCCAGACCTTGGCGGCCCGTTCGTTCCCGGTGTCCGGGCCGAGGGCCTCGGTCGCGGACCGCGAATAGGCGACCGCGCGCTCCGGCTCCCCCGACGTGCTCGCGAAATACGACGCCTCGTGCAGGAGGCGGAGCTCGTCGACGTCCGACGGCCGGTCCGCCGCGGGCACGGCGTCCCAAATGGACAGTGCCTGCTCCACGTGCCGCAACGCGGAACCGGGCGCGCCCAGCTTCTCCGCCTCGTCCATCGCGCGCAGCAACGCGGCCAGCGCGGAGACGAAGTCCTTGCTCTCCAGGCTGTGGTGCGCGAGCCGCGCCTGCTGGCCGCGGCCCTGTGCCCGGTCACGGATCCGCGACGCGTACGCCGCGTGCATGCGCACCCGCTCCCCCGGCAGCAGGTCGCCGTACACCGCTTCCTGCAGCAACGCGTGGCGGAAGGTGTAGAAACCGTTCTCGATCACCAGGACGTGATGCTGCACGGCCTCGCGCAGTGCCTCGTCGAGTTCGAGCTCGTCCAGCCCGGAGATCTCGGCGAGCGCGGCGTGCGCCACCGAATCCTTGGCGACCGAGACCACGCGCAGCACCCGGCGCGTGATCTGGGAAAGCTGCTCCACCCGGGCGAGGAGCACTTCGGCCAGCCCGGCGGGGAGGTCCCGGCAGTCCTTCGCGGACGCGAGCAGCTCCTCGACGAAGAACGGATTGCCCTCGGAGCGGGAGACGATGTCGGCGATCATGTCCTGGCCGATCGGCTCGTCGGCCAGTGCCTCGACGAAGGCGCGCGCGTCCTCGGCGCTGAACGGCTTGACCTCGACGCGTTCGACCGCGCCCAGCCGGACCACCTCGGACAGCAGCGCGCGGAGCGGATGCCGCCGGTGGACGTCCTCCTCGCGATAGCTCGCCACCACCAGCAGCCGCTGGGTGCGCAGCCTCGTCAACAGGAAGGAGAGCAGGTTCCGGGTGGAACCGTCGGCCCAGTGCAGGTCCTCCAGGAGGATCACCACGGGCCGGCGCTGAGCGATGACGGTCAGCACCCCCAGTACCGCGTCGAACAGCTGGAGCTGGCCGAGGTCCTGCTCGGGCCCGACCCGTTGCGTCGACATCCGTTCGCTCGCGGTGAGCTGACCGTCTTCGATGGCGGGATAGTCCTCCGCCTGCTGCATCTGCGGGAGCAGCCTGCCCAGCGCCGGCCGGGCCCGGACCGCGGCGGTGACCGCGGGATCGGAAGTCGTCGCCAGCGGCGCCAGCGCCTCGGCGAACGGAAGATAAGGAAGACCGCCCTCATGGACGTCGATACAGCGCCCGGTGAGCACCAGGGCGCCCGCGCCCGCGGCGTACTCGCCGAGCGCGGTCAGCAGGCGGGTCTTGCCGACGCCGGCGTCACCGGAGAGCAGCACCGCGCCGGCCTCGGCCCGTTCTGCACGGGCGAAGGCGGCGCGGAGCTGCCGCATCTCCTGTGTGCGGGCGACGATCGGGATTCCGGAGCCAAGACGGGGCACGAGGTGCATTCTTGCCTACCGGACCGACAACTTCGCCTGTGTTTTCGCCGAGAGCTTCATCGCACTCGACCTCTACCGGGTGATGTCGCCGCTGCGGGCGGGCACCTGCCGGACCTCGCGGCGCTCCTGGGCGGGCACCTGGACCTCGGCGCGCTGCGCGCGGATCCGCTTGCCCGCCCGGCGGGCCCGGTCGACCCACATGCTGCGGCCCGCTCGCTGCAGCTCTTCCCTCCGGTATTCGACCTCGGCCAGTACACCGGTGAGGAGGGCGTCGTTCGTGTTCATCTTTTCCCCTTAGGAACTTCACTGCGTTGTTGGTAGTGAAGAGATTCGTCCTGAGGGGTGGCCTGAGGCATCGGGTGATCACCTACACCCGGACGTGATTCGACCCCTTACGCCGGCCCATCCCCTGCTCGGGGGGCGTAAGGGGTCGAGTTCGAGGGTGGCTAGCCGTGATCCGGGCCACTCGCGCGCACCGCGCCGAGCAGCCCGCGCCAAGCCTGCGGCGAGAGGCGGAAGGCACCTCCCTCGGGGTCCTTGGAGTCCCTCAGCGCGGCACCGTCACCGGTGAAGGCGACCTCGACACAGTCGTTGCCGCCACCGCTGTGGCTGCTCTTGAACCACCGGGCCTGGGAAAGGTCATCGTTGGGCGTCATGCTCCCCACTCCTTACTTGTTTCCAGGGACTTCTCCGGAAGGGCCGCCTGTTCGGCGAACCTCCCGGCGGCCTCGGCGATCACCTCGACCGAGTCGTCCGGCTTCAACGCGGCGGCACGGAGATGGTCGAACATCAACGCGTATCGCCGGACGTCCGGGGGTTCCTCCAGGTAGAGCCCGCTGGAGGTGCTGTCGACGTAGACCACGTCGGTGTCGGCCAGTTCGGGGAAGCCCATGATGAGGAACGGACCCTCCATCCCGGGATGGGCACCCGCGCCGAACGGCACGATCTGGACGGTGACGTTCGGCTGGGCCGCCATCGTGACCATCCGGTACAGCTGTTCCGCCATCACCTCGGGCCCGTCGACCACGCGGTGCAGGACCGCCTCGTCGATGACGGCCCAGTACTCCGGGGGCGAAGGATCGGTCAGCAGCTCCTGCCGCGCCATCCTCGCCGCCACCCGGCGCCTGATCTCGGCGTCCTCGGCGTCGGGCCGCATCGCCCTGATCACGGCCTTGGCGTAGCGCTCGGTCTGCAACAGGCCCGGCACCAGCAGCGCCTGGAACGCCCGCAGCGAACTGGCGTCCGCCTCCAAACCGACGAAGGTGCCGGTGAACACCTCGTTGTACGCATGCCACCAGCCGCGTTTGCGGGCTTCCCTGGCCAGCTGGACGAGCGCCTCCTGCTCGTCACCGGCGATGCCGTAGAGCTCCAGCATGTCGCGCGCGTCGCGCGGGGTGACGCCGACGTGCCCCGTCTCGATCCGGCTGACCTTCGACGCCGAGCATTCGAGCTTCTCGCTCACCTCGTCGATGGTGAGGTCGGCCGCCTCGCGCAACCGCCTCAGTTCGCTCGCCAGCCGCCGGCGGCGCACGGTGGGTCCTTGACCCCTCGTCATCACGGCACCTCCACAAGCTGTCCGAGCATCACCGATCGGGACACGGCGAGGAGAACAGTGTTCTCCCAACCCCGCACGAAGCACATCTAACCAGCCCGAGACACATTCGGTGAGATGGTCACACGACCATTTTCACCCATGCGTCGATTTTCATCCTGCAAATTGCAGATTGCCGTTGTAGGTTGAGCATTGTGCAACGCGGTACGCCCGCCCTCACCGGCGTCGGCGGATCCGCTCGCGGCACGGGCGCGGGGCCGCGAGCTGCACCGATGGGCTTTCCGAAGGATACCCGTCGAAGCCGGATTCACCCCCGGTGCAGGGCCGGAGCCGTCCCCCGATCGGTTCCGGCCCTCCCTTTTAATTCGTAATGCTCTGGCTCCAGATGTTAATGCGTTTCGCCATTCCCTCTAAAGGGTGGACAAGGCCGGATCCCGACTGCGGAACGTCACACGACTCGGAGAAGACCTTCCTGCACGACGGTGGCGATATGCGTTCCGTCCGCGGCGAAGAACCGGCCGGTCGCCAGCCCGCGGGCACCCGACGCCGTGGGCGACGCGCTGTCGTAGAGGAACCACTCGTCGGCCCGGAACGGGCGGTGGAACCAGAGCGCGTGGTCGAGACTCGCGCCGAGCACCTTGTCGAGATCCCAGTAGACGCCGTGGCGCGCGAGGACCGAGTCCAGGAGCGTCATGTCGGAGGCGTAGGTCAGGACGCAGACGTGCAGCAGCTGCTCGTCCGGGAGTTTGCCGTCGGCCCGCATCCAGACCTGGTTCCTGGCGGGCCGGTCGCCCGTCTTCCGGGTGACCCACGGCGGATCGTTGACGTACCGCAGGTCGATCGGACGCGGCCGGTCGAGATGGCCCATGAAGTAACCCTCGGCGCGTTCCTGCAGCGTGGGCAGCGAGTCGGGGGCCGGGACGTCCGGCATGGCCTCGGAATGCTCGATGCCGCCCTCGTCCTTCTGGAACGAGGCCGACAGGGAGAAGATCGCCTTGCCGTGCTGGATGCCCACGACGCGGCGGGTGGTGAACGAGCGGCCGTCGCGGATGCGGTCGACCTCGTAGACGATCGGGACACTCGGGTCGCCGCCGCGGATGAAGTACGCGTGCAGCGAGTGGACCTTCCGCTCCTCGGGGACCGTGCGGCCGGCGGCGACCAGCGCCTGCCCCGCGACCTGCCCGCCGAACACCCGCACCGGCGAGTGGGCGGGCGAGACGCCGCGGAAGATGTTCTCTTCGATCTTCTCCAAGTCCAGCAGCGCGACCAGCCGGTCGAGCACGGGCTGTCCGCCCACCCCGCCGGCGTTGTCGAAACCGGCCGCGGCTTCCCTGGCCATCTCAGTCATGTCCTGAACTTTAGGCCGTGCGGGTGCTCGGAGCCTCCGTGAGGCGGGACGTTTGTCGCGAAGGCCACCTTCGGGACACCTGGGACGCTAGGAACGGTCCTTTCCTTGCGAAATTTGCAAGGAAAGGACCGTTCATAGCGTCGGCAGGGCGGCGCGGTCAGGCGTGGTCGTCCTCGCCCAGGCGGTGCACCCGGATGAGGTTGGTCGACCCGACGGTCCCGGGCGGCGAACCGGCCACGATGACCACCAGGTCACCCTTGGCGTACTTGCCCATTTCGAGCATCGCGTGGTCGACCTGCTGGATCATCTGGTCGGTCGAGCCCACCTTCGGCACGATCCGCGTCGTGGTGCCCCACGTCATCGCGAGCTGGCTGCGGACGCTCTCCTCCGGCGTGAACGCCAGCAGCGGCAGCCGCGTGTGCAGCCGCGCGAGCCGCCGGACGGTGTCACCGGACTGGGTGAAGGCGACCAGGGCCTTGGCGTTCAGGCGCTCACCGATGTCACGGGCCGCGTAGGAGATGACGCCGCGTTTGGTGCGCGGGACGTGCGACAGCGGCGGCACGACCGGCGAGTCGGTCTCGACGGCTTCGATGATCCGGCCCATGGTCTTGACCACGTCGATGGCGTAGCGGCCGACGCTGGTCTCACCCGAGAGCATCAGTGCGTCCGCGCCGTCGAGCACCGCGTTGGCGACGTCCGAGGCCTCGGCGCGGGTCGGGCGGGAGCTGTTGATCATCGACTCGAGCATCTGCGTCGCGACGATGACGGGCTTCGCGTTCTCGCGGGCGATCTGGATGGTGCGCTTCTGCACCAGCGGGACCTGCTCCAGCGGGAGTTCGACGCCGAGGTCGCCGCGGGCGATCATCACCGCGTCGAAGGCGAGCACGATGGCTTCGAGGTTGTAGACCGCTTCGGGCTTCTCGATCTTCGCGACCACCGGGAGGCGTCCCTTGCCGACGCGGTCCATCACCTGGTGGACCAGGTCGATGTCGGCGGGCGAGCGGACGAACGACAGCGCGATGAAGTCCACGCCGAGTTCCAGCGCGAACTCGAGGTCTTCGACGTCCTTTTCGGACAGCGCCGGCACCGAGACGTCCATGCCCGGCAGGGAGACGCCCTTGTTGTTGCTGACGGGGCCGCCTTCGGTGACCTCGCAGACGACGTCCGGTCCGTCGACCTCCTTGACCACGAGGCCGACCTTGCCGTCGTCCACGAGGAGACGGTCGCCGGGCTTCGCGTCGTCGGCGAGTCCCTTGTAGGTGGTCGAGACGCGGTCGTGCGTACCGGCCACGTCTTCGACGGTGATGCGCACGATGTCGCCGTTGTGCCACTCGACCGGCCCGCCCGCGAAGGTGCCGAGACGGATCTTCGGCCCCTGGAGGTCGGCGAGGATGCCCACCGCGCGGCCCGATTCGGCGGCGGCGGTGCGGATGAGGTCGTAGACCTGCTTGTGGTCGCTGTGCGTCCCGTGGCTGAAGTTCATCCTCGCGACGTCCATCCCGGCGTCGACGAGTTGCCGCATCTTCTCCGGCGTAGCGGTCGCGGGGCCCAGGGTACAAACGATCTTCGCGCGTCGGCTCACGTTCGCACAGCGTAGTCCCTCATCGTGGCTACGTCTGTACCGATACCGAAAGTTCAAGAAAAGTGTCAGTTGACCTGGGCGACGAGGCAACCGCCGAACCCGGTTCGGTGGTTATCGGCGCGGCTTCTCGCTCGGCCCGACGCGATCCCGCGCCCATTCGTTGAACGCGCGGACCTGCCGCCACGCCTTGCGCACCCGGTCGAGGGCGCCGCGTTCATGGAGGACGTCGTCCGGCTCCCAGCCGCGGACCGCGTATACGGAGCGGTACTTCAGCAGTTCGATGCGGGGATGGTCCTCCGCGAAGCCGCGCGGCTTCGACTTGAGCCTGTCCCCCTTGACCTCCCAGCCCGCCTTCTCCAGCTTCGCGAGGATCTTGGCGAGCTCGGCGCCCCGCAGTTCCGTGTCGACGGCCTTGCGGAAACGGGCGAGCTGATCGGACTCGAAGTGGAAGCAGCCGCCGCCGACGCGCAGCCCGGCCGGGCCGACCTCGACGTAGTACGCGCCGCCGCCGCGGCCCTGCTCGATCACCGCGCCGCAGTGGGTCTTGTACGGCGTCTTGTCCTTGGCGAACCGGACGTCGCGGTACGGGCGGAAGACCTTGCCCTCGCCGAAGCCGTCGCCGAACTCCGGGACGAGTTCGGCGAGCAGCGCCTCCATCGGCGCGCGGACGTCGGCCTTGTAGGTGGCGAGGTTCGCGTCCCAGTAGGACTTGGAGTTGTCCGCCTCGAGACCGTCGTAGAAGTCGATGGCGTACTCGCCGAAACCCTCGAAACCCATGGGATGACCGTAATCCTCGCCACCGACAAGTCCCTGAAGGCCCCACGACCTCCGGCCGACGGCACCTGATTCGAGAGCTTTGCCTGGTTTGCGAGGGGTCGTGAGTGCTAATGAGGGTTCTAACCCTCATTAGCACTCACGACCCCCTCACCTCACGCGGGGGAAGGACGCTTTACCCGCGTCACATGCGGTGAAAGTCCCCTTCATCCACCCGAGTCCCAGAGAACGACACGAACTTCCGGCGCAGGACACCAGGCGTGAGAAAGGGGGCCTTCACGTACTTCGGCGCTACTTGGCCAGGGCGGTGATCAGTTCGCCGTCGGCCGTGTCACCGGACAGCTCCCAGAAGAAGGCGCCGCCGAGCCCCTGGTTCTTGGCGTAGGTGACCTTGCCGCCGATGGTCGCCGGGGTGTCGTAGCTCCACCAGTCGTTGCCGCATTTGGCGTACGCGGTGCCCGCCACGGTGCCAGTGGCCGGGCAGGTGGTCTTCAGGACCTTGTAGTCCTGGATGCCCGGCTCGGTGCCCGCCGCCGGACCGGTCGCGGTGCCGCCCGGGGCCTCCTGGGTGACGCCGGTCCAGCCGCGGCCGTAGAAGCCGATGCCCAGCAGCAGCTTGTTCGCCGGGACACCCTTGGCCTTGAGCTTCTGGATCGCGGCGTCGGAGTGGAAGCCGGCGGTCGGGATGCCCTCGTAGCCGGTCAGCGGCGAATGCGGGGCCGTCGGGCCCTGCGCGGCCCAGGCACCGAAGTAGTCGTAGGTCATGACGTTGTACCAGTCGAAGTACTGCGCCGCGCCGCCGTAGTCCGCGGCGTCGATCTTGCCGCCGTCGGTGCCGTCCGCCGTGATCGCGGCGGTGACCAGCTTCGAGCCGAACTTCTCCCGCAGGGCCTGCGCGAGGTTCTTGATCGCGGCCGGGCCACTGGTGTCACAGGAGAGACCGCAGGCGTTCGGGTACTCCCAGTCGATGTCGATACCGTCGAAGACACCGGCCCAGCGCGGGTCGTTGACGAGGTTGTAGCAGGACTCCGCGAACTTGGCGGGGTTCTTGGCGGCCTCGCCGAACCCGCCGGACCAGGTCCAGCCGCCGAACGACCACAACACCTTGAGGTTCGGGTACTTGGCCTTGAGCTTCTTCAGCTGGTTGAAGTTCCCGCGCAGCGCGCCGGTGTCCCAGCTGTCGGCGACGCCGTCCACACTGCCCGCGGCGTCGTAGAACTTGCTGGTCGCCGCCTCGGCGTCACCGATCGCGCAGCCACCGTTCGTCACGTTGCCGAACGAGTAGTTGATATGCGTCAGCTTGCTCGCCGAACCCGACGTGTCGATGTTCTTCACATGGTAGTTCCGCTGGTAGACGCCCCATTCGGCGAAGTACCCGAGTACCTTGCCGACCGAGGCGTCCGGCGTTTCCGGTGCGGCCGAGGCCTGCTGCGCCGGCGCGGCGACGGCCAGCGCGCCGAGCGCGACGGCCGCGGCACCCAGGATCGCGGTGAGCCTTTTCGAACGGGGCATGCGTTCTCCCTTCACGGTCACCAGGGGTGACGAGAGGACTGCGGCGGGACACGCACAAGCTAAGTGGACTAGACCACTCCGTCAATGGTTCAGACCAAGACTTTCGGATGGACATTTTCGAACATTCCTTGACGGAAATATGCCGCACGGGGCACATTTCCCGGATGATGCAGACCTTCGAGATCCTCGCCGAACCGCGGCGGAGGACCATCCTCGACCTCTTGCGCGGCGGCGAGAAATCGGTCAACGAGCTGGTCGAGGTGCTCGAATTGAGCCAACCGGCCGTATCGAAGCACCTGCGTGTCCTACGCGAGGCCGGTCTGGTCACCGTCCGCGTCGCAGCCCAGCGCCGCTGCTACCGGCTCCGCCCGGAACCGCTCGCGGAGGTCGACGCCTGGCTCGCGCCGTACCGCCGGTTCTGGGAAGGCCGGATCGACGCGCTCGAACGGCATCTCGACGACGACAGTCAGTGAATAGGTAACGGCTCGAACGCGATGCCGCGGTCGGCCGCCCGCCGTGTCCCCCAGTCGTAAAGCGCCTGGAGTGCGGGGCGTAACAGCTCACCCTCCTCGCTCAGCCGGTACTCGACGTGCGGCACCCGGCCCTCGCGGCGCTCCCGGAGCACAAGGCCGTCCGCCTCCAGCTCGCGCAGGTGCTGGGTCAGCATCTTCTCGCTGACGCCCGGCATCCGCCGCCGGAGTTCGCCATAGCGGTGCACGCCCTCCTTGAGATGCGCCAGGATCACCGGCTTCCATTTGCCGCCGATGACGTCGACGGCGAGCTCGACCGCACAGTGATACCGCTTCATCACCGCTCCCCCTTGGCACGAACCGGAAAGTAAGCGGTTGTCCCCGGCGATCCGGGGTGGTTGCCTTTGCCGGACCGGGAGATCGTCGCCGCTGGGAGAACCTTACGTGACCGGGACACCGACGTTGTACGAATGGGCCGGCGGGCTGGACGCCCTGCGCAGGCTGACCACCGTCTTCTACGGCCACGTGCTGAAGGACCCGTTGCTGGAGCCGGTCTTCCGCCACATGGACCCCGGCCATCCCGAGCACGTGGCGGTCTGGCTGGCCGAGGTGTTCGGCGGGCCGGAGACCTACAGCGGCGAACACGGCGGGCACCGGCACATGGTCGGACGGCATCTGGGCCGGGCCATCACCGAGGAGCAGCGCCGCCGCTGGGTGAACCTGCTCTTCGACGCCGCCGACGAGGCCGGGCTCCCGGCCGATCCCGAATTCCGCTCCGCGTTCGCCGCGTACGTCGAATGGGGCAGCAGGCTCGCGGTGATGTTCTCCCAGCCCGGCCGCGAGGTCACCGTTCCCGAGCCGATGCCGAAGTGGGGCTGGGGCAACCGCCCGCCGTGGCAGCCGCCGTCGGACTGAGGCGGCATAGTGGGGCGGTCGTGAAAGGAGGCCGCCGTGATCCGGGTGGACGGCCGGACCCTGCGCTGCGCGGACGTCGTGACCGCCGCGAGCACCGAGGGCCCACTGGGCATCGACGTTTCGATCGCCGCGCTGCGCGGCGCGGAAAGCGCGTGGAAGCTCGCCGAAGAACTGAGCACGCGCAGGATCGTCTACGGCCGCACCACCGGCGTCGGCGCCAACAAGGAGGACCCGGTCGGCGAAGGCGAGTCGCCGGATCACGGGCTGCGGCTGCTGCGCAGTCACGCGGGCGGCAGCGGCGACGTCATGTCCCCCGGCCAGACCCGGGCGATGATGCTCATCCGGCTCAACCAGCTGCTGGCCGGGCGCGCCGGGCTCAGTCCCGTGCTGATCGGGGCGCTCGCCGACGCGGTGCGGACGGGGGCGCTGCCGCTCGTGCACCGGCTCGGCGCGATCGGCACCGGCGACCTCGCGCCGCTCGCGGAGACCGCGCTCGCCCTCACCGGCGAACGGCCGTGGCTGACCGGCGGGGTGCCCCCGGTGCCGGTGCAGGCGGGTGACGCGCTCGCGTTCATGAGCAGCAACGCCGCGACGCTGGCCGAGGCGACCCTCGCGGCGATGCGGCTCGACACGCTGACGCGGGCGAGTCACGTCGTCGCGGCACTGACCTACATCGCGCTCGACGGGAATCCGGAGGCGTACGCGACCCCCGTGCACGAGGCGCGTCCGCACGCCGGGCAGGTCGCGTGCGCGGCGGAGATGCGACGGCTGCTCGGGATGGAGGGCACGCCCAAACCCGGCAGGCGGATCCAGGACCCGTTCGGGCTCCGCGCCTTCCCGCAGGTGCAGGGACCCGCGCTGGACGCGATCCACTACCTGCGCGACGTCCTCGCGGTGGAGATCAACGCCAGCACCGAGAACCCGATGATCTCGACGGTGCACCAGGACGCCTATCACCACGCGCATTTCCACACCGCGTACGTCTCGACCGCGCTCGACCAGGTGCGCGCCACCGTCCATCAGGTCGCCGAGCTGTCGGTGGCCCGGCTGGGTGATCTGGTGGAACCGGAGTTCACCGGGCTGCGGCCGTTCCTGGCGGCCGGGCCGTCGGGCAGCTCGGGCGTGATGATCCTGGAGTACGTCGCGCACGACGCGCTCACCGAACTGCGGCAGGCCGCGCTCCCGGCGACGCTGGGCACGGCCGTCGTCTCACGCGGGATCGAGGACCACGCGAGCTTCTCCACCCAGGCCGCGCGGGCGGCGACCGCGGCCGGGGCGGCGTACCAGCAGGTGCTGGCGTGCGAACTGGTCGCGGCCGTCCGGGCGCTGCGGATGCGCAAGGCCGAACTCGTCTCCCTGCCCGCGCGCGACGCCTACGAGACCGCCGCGGCCGTGCTCGACCCGAGCGTCGAAGACCGGCCGCTGACCGACGACATCGCCCGCGCCGTGTCCCTTTTGGACACCTTCGCCCGCGTCTAGCAGCAACCGCGGCGCGCGAGGGAGCGGAGCCGGGCGTTCGCCGTCACCGGCCGGTTCGCGGCGGCCTCGACGGCGTCGAGCATCCGCCGCCGCTCCGCCCTGTCGAGCACGCGGCCGCGGGTGATCACCGTGTCGATCTTCGCGACATTGCGGATGTCCGCGGCCGGGTCCGCGTCCAGCAGCACGAGGTCCGCCTCCTTCCCCACCGCGACCGTGCCCGACGTCCCTTCCCGGCCGAGGAACCTCGCCGCGTCGGCCGTGACGGTCTTCAGCGCCCGCACCGGCGAGAGCCCGGCCTCGACCAGGGACGCGAGCTCCTCGTGCAGCCCGCTGCCGGGGAAGGTGTACGGATTGAGGCAGTCGGTGCCGCCAATGAGCCCGACACCAGCCTCGTGCGCGACGCCGACCAGCCGCAGCGTCTCCCGGTAGTACCGCTCCTGGAGGGCGATGTCCGCCGGGGTCTTCGGCGCGAAGCGTTCGATGCCGACGGCCCAGCTCTCACGCACGTCCACGGGGACGTACTTCAGCCGCGGGTCCCGTTGGTGGGTCTCGGCGGGCTGCGTGACGACCCGGTTGATCGTCAGCGTCGGCGAGTGCCAGGTGCCGTTGCGCCGCAGCCGCTCGAAGTAGGCCCGCGCCGCTCCGCGGTCGTACGTGGTGACCGACTCGAACTCCAGCCGCCGGGCCAGGTTGAAGAAGTCCCGCGGCGCCGCGGGGTCGTAGGGCGTCGCCTTCAGCCTGGCGAGGATCTCGTCACGCCGGGACGAGCAGTGGATGGACACCCCGAAGAAATGCTCCAGGCTGTGCTGCCCGAGGTCGCTCGCCTCGAGGTGCGACAGCTTGTACGGCCAATGCCCGGAGAACCGCAGGCCCTGGGCGCGGACCTCGTCCGCGATCGCGCGCACGGCCTCGGGCGCGAGGTAGGAGTAGGTCTTGACAAGGTCCGCGCCCGCGGCCTTCTCGGCACGGACGGCTGCCCGCGCTTCGGCCTCCGTCGACACCTGGAGCACCGGCGGCCCCAGGAGCGTGACCGGCCCGTCGACGATCCCGCTCGCCAGCACGACACGCGGGCCGAGCAGCTCCCCGCGTTCGATCTTGGCCTTCGTGGCACGGTTTTCCGCGTACCCCCACATCTCGCGGACACCCGTGACGCCGTGCGCGAGATGCAGCGGCGGGACGATCTCCTCGAGATCCGCGCCGTGGGTGTGCATGTCCCACAGTCCCGGGATGAGGTACTTGCCGCGGCCGTCGATCACCCGCGCGCCGCCGGTCGCCGGGACCGGGCCGGAGCCGACCCAGGCGATCCGGTCGCCGACGAGCACGACCGAGACGTCACGCCGGGGCGCCGAACCCGTGCCGTCGATCAGCGTGACGTGGGTGATGACGACGATCGCGCCCGTTTCCGCGGCGGCCGTACCGGGCAGCAACCCGGCGAGCGCCACCCCGGTCCCGCCCGCGGCCAGCCACCTCAGGAACTCGCGCCTGCTGGACCCCATGCGCACCGCCGCCCTTCCACCCCTGATCCCCCAGGTGGACGATTCAACTCGCCGCGACGGCGGGACCGCAAGAAAAGCGAAGGCCCCTTACCCGAGGTCAGCACGATGTAAGGGGCCTTCTCCTGAAACGGGGCTCAGCCGAAGAAGACCTCGGCCTCTTCGTACCGTTCGACCGGGACGGTCTTCAGTTCGGCGGTCGCCTCGGCGAGCTTGACGCGGACGATGTCGGTGCCGCGCAACGCCACCATCACGCCGAAGTCGCCGTCGGCCACGGCGTCGACGGCGTTGAGGCCGAACCGGGTGGCGAGCACGCGGTCGTACGCCGTCGGGGTGCCGCCGCGCTGGACGTGCCCGAGCACGACGGCACGCGACTCCTTGCCGGTGCGGGCGGCGATCTCGTCGGCCAGCCAGGTGCCGATACCGCCGAGCCGGACGTGCCCGAAGGCGTCCTTCTCCCCGGTCAGCAGCTTCTCCTCGCCGCCCTCGGGCAGCGCGCCCTCGGCGACCACGATGATCGGCGCGTACTCCTTCTCGAAGCGGCGCTCGACCCACGAGACGACCTGGTCGACACTGAAGTGCCGCTCCGGCACCAGGATCACGCTCGCACCGCCGGCGAGGCCCGAGTGCAGCGCGATCCAGCCCGCGTGCCGCCCCATGACCTCGACGACCAGCGCGCGGTGGTGCGACTCGGCCGTGGTGTGCAACCGGTCGATGGCCTCGGTGGCGATCGAGACGGCCGTGTCGAAGCCGAACGTGTAGTCGGTGGCGCCGAGGTCGTTGTCGATCGTCTTGGGCACCCCGACGACGCCGACGCCGTCGTCCGTGAGCCGCTTCGCGACGCCGAGGGTGTCCTCGCCGCCGATCGCGATCAGCGCGTCGACCTGCTGCTCGGCGAGCACGGCCTTGATCTTGTCGACGCCGCCGTCGACCTTGTACGGGTTGGTCCGCGACGAGCGCAGGATCGTGCCGCCGCGGGTCAGGATGTCCTCGACGTCGTTCAGGCCGAGCGGGCGGCTGTCCCCGGTGAGGGGACCGTTCCAGCCGTTGCGGAACCCGACGATGTCCCAGCCGTGCACCTCGATGCCCTTGCGCACCACACCGCGGATCACCGCGTTGAGCCCCGGGCAGTCCCCACCGCCGGTCAGCACACCGACACGCATCAGAAGCCTCCGTCTTGTGTTCCGTAGAGATGACAGTCACATGTCCCGACGCCAGCGTAGCGGCAGTTCTCTGGATCGGTGCAGGGCGGACCACCTCGGGAATCGGTACGCGCGGCGGATGTGCTAGCTTGGCCCCGTGCAGCGCTATTTCTGGTTTACGAAGCCGGCCCCGGGTGGGCACGGCGGCGTGAACCTGCGCTGACCTCCACCCCGAGCCGGATTTCCCACCGGCTCGGCGAGTTCCCGCGGGTCGGTATCCCTTTCGAAAGGAACCAGACCCGCGATGTCTCCCTCCGCTGACACCCTGATCGCCCTCGACGGGCACCGCACGGCGGCCATCAGCCCGCTGCTGTCGCCCGCGATGCTGCGGCACGAACATCCGATGACGGCGGAAATCGCCGATACCGTCCTAGCCGGGCGGGCCTCGGCCGTCGACATCCTCGACGGCCGGGACGACCGGCTCCTCGTCGTCGTCGGGCCCTGCTCGGTGCACGACGCGGACGCCGCGCTCGACTACGCCCGCCGTCTCGCCGCGAAAGCCGAAGAACACCGCCGCGACCTGCACATCGTCATGCGCGTCTACTTCGAGAAGCCGCGGACCACGCTCGGCTGGAAGGGCCTCATCAACGACCCCGGTCTCGACGGCACCTACGAGGTCAACCAGGGCCTCCGGATGGCGCGCAAACTGCTGCTCGACATCTCCGCGCTCGGCCTGCCGGTGGGCTGCGAATTCCTCGACCCGATCACCCCGCAGTTCATCTCCGACACCGTGACCTGGGGTTCCATCGGCGCGCGGACCGCGGCGAGCCAGGTGCACCGGCAGCTGTGCAGCGCGCTGTCGATGCCGGTCGGGATCAAGAACTCGACCGAGGGCGACGTCCAGGTCGCCGTCGACGCCACCCGCGCGGCCGGCGCGAGCCACGTCTTCGCCGGGATCAACCCCGATGGCCTCGCCGCTTTGATCACCACGGCGGGCAACGAGGACTGCCACGTGATTCTCCGCGGCAGCTCCGCCGGGCCGAACTACGACCCCGCGACGGTGGCCGACACGCTGGCGCGGCTGGCGAAGTCAGGACTGCCGGAACGCGTGATCATCGACGCGAGCCACGGCAACAGCGCGAAGGACCACGTGCGGCAGGCTTCGGTCGTGCGCGAGCTCGCCGGGCGGATCGGGGCCGGTGAGCGGGGCATCGCGGGGCTGATGCTGGAAAGCTTCCTGGTGGAGGGGCGCCAGGACCTGACGCTGGGGTCTGCCGCTTCGCTGACGTACGGGCAGTCGATCACGGACGCCTGCCTCGGGTGGGAGACGACGGCGGAGCTGCTGGACACCCTCGCCGAGGCTGTCGACTCACGCCGCTGAGTGCCCCTCTCGAACGCTAGGAACGGTCCTTTCCTCGCAAATTTCGCAAGGAAAGGACCGTTATTGCACGGCACTCGGGGTGGAGGGGCTCGCGTCTCGTGTTGCGAAGGGAGCTTTCGCCGCGTGGCACGCGGGGATGGCGCCCTTCACCGCAGGATCGTCAGGCCGATGTCCTGGTGAAGGACTCATTCCTACCTTCCGCGGGACCAGTGTGGTCCGGCGCTCGGTCTGAACGCGCGAACCCGGCTTGACTGGCCCCTGAGCGCAGGGAAGCGGTGGTCGTGAAGGACTCCTTGAGGGACTCTGGCTCCCTCAAGGAGTCCTTCACGGCCGGGCCCGGCAACTCCTGCCCCACCAGCCACGACGGCCCCGCGTGAAGGCCCCCTTCCCTCGGCTCAGCCGAGGGAAGGGGGCCTTCACGCGCTCAAGCGCCTACCGGTGCCAGTAGGACTCGATGATCTGCCACCGCTGATAGTTGTGCCGCGCGTCCGCCAGCGCGTCGTGCTGGTCGTCCGGGGCCGACGGCAGCTTCGGCTTGCCCGCGTCCTCCCAGCGTTGCCGCAGGTCACGGGTGAAGCGCGGCAGCTGGCGCGGCAGCGCGGGCATCGGCCCCCACAGCTGTGCCAGCGCGACGTGGTCGTAGGCGGCGAACCAGGCCCACAGTTCGATCCCGCCGGGCGGTTTGCCGAAGAACTCGAGCAGGTCCGTGCGGATCTTCTCGCGGCTGCGCCACGCCGGGTCGGCGGGCGACGGGAGTTTCGGGAGCACGTTGTCGCGGACCCAGGGGCCGGCCTTGCCGGGATCGAAATCGGTCGAGACCGCGTAGAACTCGCGGCCTCTTTCGTCCACGACACCGATCGACACCAGATCGATGGTCACGCCGTCCTCAATGAATTCGGTGTCGTAGAAAAAGCGCACCGGAGAACCCTAGTGGGGCCTCAGCCGACCTTGGTGTCCGGGATACGGGCCACGTCCTGGGCGGAGGCCTGCGCGGGCACCTTGGGCCGGACTCCCGCCTCCTCGGCGGCGAGCAGTTCCTTCGCCTTGGCGGCGTAGATGTCCACGTACTCCTGGCCGGAGAGCTCCATGAGCGCGTACATGATCTCGTCGGTGATGGACCGCTCGATGAAGCGGTCGCCGGCGAGGCCCTCGTAGCGCGAGAAGTCGAGCGGCTTGCCGAAGCGGATCTCGAGGCGGCGCGGCCACCACATCTTCGAGCCGATCGGGTTGACCTTGTCGGTGCCGATCATGGCGACCGGGACCACGACGCCGCCGGATTCGAGCGCGATCCGCGCGACGCCGGTCTTGCCCTTGTACAGGCGGCCGTCCGGGGACCGGGTGCCTTCGGGGTAGATGCCGAGGAGGTGACCTTCGCGGACCAGCCGGGTCGCGGTGTCGAGCGCGGCCTGCGCGGCGTTCCCGCCGGAGCGGTCGATCGGGAACTGGCCGACGCCGGTGAAGAACCACTTCTTCAGCAGGCCCTTGAAGCCCTTTTCGGTGAAGTACTCCGATTTGGCCGGGAAGGTCACCTTGCGCTTGACGCGCAGCGGCATGAAGAAGGAGTCGGCCACCGCGAGGTGGTTGCCCGCGAGGATCGCGCCGCCGTCGTCGGGGATGTTCTCCGCGCCGACGACTTTGGTGGGCCACAGCGCCTTGAGCAGTGGCCCGATAAACACGTGTTTCATGAGCCAGTACAGCACTGCGAAAACTCCTCCTAGCAGCTCAACCCCTGCGCCCGATGGTCAAGACTACGAATCGCGCACCCCAGGCACAACGAAGTCCACCCGGTTACCCGCACCCAGCGACGGATCTCACACCCGATCCGGCCCGATTTTCGAAGTGAGAGCGGGGCCCCACAAGCCGCTCCGGTCGTGCGAACATAGTAGACCTACCCAGCTCTCACGGAAGGCGATCGCATGGCCGTCCTCGCCGGCGCGGAACCGTTCGCTCACACCGGTTCAACCGAAGCAGGGTTCCTGCTGTGCCACGGATTCACCGGCACTCCCGCGAGTATGCGGCCGTGGGGCGACCATCTGGCCGAAGCCGGTTACACGGTGCGCTGCCCGCTGCTCCCCGGGCACGGGACCCGGTGGCAGGACATGAACCGGACAGGCTGGGAGGACTGGTACGGCGCGGTCCGCGAAGAGCTGCTGGCACTCTTCGCGACCTGCGAGACGGTGTTCGTCGCCGGGATGTCGATGGGCGGGACGCTGACGCTGCGGCTGGCCGAGGAGTTCGGCGACCGGATCGCCGGCATCGTCCTGGTGAACCCGTCGGTCATGACACTGCGCTGGGACGCCAAGCTCCTGCCCGTCCTGTCGCGGATCCTGCCCTCGGTCCCGGGCGTGGCCAACGACATCGCGAAGCCCGGCGAGTCCGAGCTGGCCTACTCGCGGACGCCCGTGCGCGCCGCGGCGAGCCTGGCGAAGCTGTGGAAACTCACCCGCGCGGATCTGCGCAAGGTGACCCAGCCGGTGCTGCTGCTCCACTCGGCCGTCGACCACATCGTGGAGCCGGTCAACTCCCGGGTGATCCTGGACGGGATCGGCAGCGACGACGTGACCGAGGTGGTGCTGGAGAACAGCTTCCACGTCGCCACCCAGGACCACGACGCGGGCCTGATCTTCACGCGTACGGTGGACTTCGCCCGGTCCGTGCGCCGGGCGGGACAGGTGGACGCCGGATGAGCAGAGGCAAGGACGGGCCGGAGGACGTCGACGCGACGTTCGCCGAGATCGTGGCCGACCTCCGTGCGGAGGGTGTCGGCCTGTTCCCGGACGACGACCCGGGGAAACCGGCGGAGAAGCCCGCCGAGAAGACTCCCCGGCCCGAGCCGTCGGACGCCGAACCCGAACCGGGCTGGCGCGGCGGCGGCACCAGCTGGGACAAGACCCTCTTCGAGGACGACCCGGCCGGGCCGGGCGACGACGAGGGCCATTTCGTGCCGCCCGAGCCGCCGCCCCTGCCGCGTCCGCGCAAGGGTGCGTTCATCGTCCTGTTGTTCTTCCTGCTCGGCCTGCTGCTGCTGATCGCGCCCACCCTGATCGGCATGGGCACCCGGCTCGGCACGCCGCTCGGGATCCTCGCCCTCGCGACCGCGATCGCCCTGCTCCTGCTGCGGGTGCGCCAGGGGCCGCCGCCCGGCGCGGATCCGCACAACGGCGCCCAGGTCTGATCTGCCGGACAATTCGGAAGATGAAGATCGACTTCACTCCCTCGCGCCGGTCGACGGTCGGCGCGGAATGGGAACTCGCCCTCGTCGACCGGCGGACCGGCGAGCTCTCGTCGGTCGCGGAACAGGTGCTCGACGCCGTCCGGCCCGACGGCGAGGAGGAGCATCCGAAGATCAAACAGGAACTGCTGCTCAACACCATCGAGGTGATCAGCGGGATCTGCGACACGATCGCCGAGGTGAAGGCCGATCTGAACACCTCGCTGGACGTGGTGCATTCGGTGCTGGACCCGCTGGGCGTCGAGCTGTTCTCCGCCGGGTCGCATCCGTTCTCGACCTGGTACCAGCAGAAGGTCACGGACAAGGAGCGCTACGCCAAGCTCATCGACCGGACCCAGTGGTGGGGACGGCAGATGCTGATCTACGGCGTCCACGTGCACGTCGGCGTCGACCACCGCGACAAGGCCCTGCCCATCCTCGACGCCCTGCTCAAGTACGCGCCGCATCTGCAAGCGCTTTCGGCGTCTTCGCCGTACTGGGGCGCGGAGGACACCGGGTACGCGTCGAACCGCGCGCTGATGTTCCAGCAGCTGCCGACGGCCGGGCTGCCGTTCCAGTTCCGGAAGTGGACCGAGCTGGAGAGCTACGTCGACGACATGTTCACCACGGGCGTGATCGACCATTTCTCCGAGATCCGCTGGGACATCCGGCCCGCCCCGCATTTCGGGACGGTCGAGATGCGGGTGTGCGACGGGCTGCCGACGCTGGAGGAGGTCGGCGCGATCTCCGCGCTGACGCAATGCCTGGTCGACGACTTCAGCGCCCGCCTCGACGACGGCGAGATCCTGCCGACGCTGCCGCCGTGGCACGTCCAGGAGAACAAGTGGCGCGCGGCGCGGTACGGCGTCGACGCGATCGTCATCCTCGACGCGGCGGGCAACGAGCGGCTCGTCACCGACGACACCTACGACCTGCTGAACCGGCTGGAACCGGTGGCCCGGCGCCTGGACTGCGCCGACGAGCTGCGGTCGGTGGAGACCATCCTGGCCTACGGGCCCAGCTACCTGCGTCAGCGCGCGGTGGCGAAGCAGTACAACGGCAGCCTGCGCGCCGTCGTCGCTTCGCTCATCGCGGAGATGCGGGACGGGAAGATCGCGCGGCCTTAATCAAGGTGCCCCAGGAGAGTGCCGGGGCCGAAGGTCGAAGCACCAAGGGCCTCGACGCGGGACCGCAAGCCGCGATCGGCGGTCACCACGACGACGTGGTCGTCCGGACCGGCCTCCCTGGCCTCCCGTGCGACGGCGACGATCGTGTCGTCACCCTCGCCCTCCGCCTCGACGACCTCGACTTCGGGCACCGGCTCGACTCCCCGCGCCTTGCCCTCGACGACCAGGACGACCTTCGGCCACCACGACCATCCGCCGCCCCCGGGCAGGGCCGGATCGGCGAGCCCGGTCTCGGACAGGCCCACGAGCTTGTCCCGCAACCGTTCCGCGGCGCCGCGCCGGTCCCGCCACCAGCCGTCCGGCCGCGATCCGACGACGTTCGCGCCGTCGACCACCAGTACCAGCCCGCGATCCAAGTGTTCCCTCAATCCCGGCCACGCCGCCGCGAAGTCGCGATGCAACCGGAAGTCCGCGACCTCGCCCGCGCGTACCCATCGCAGTTCCGCGCTCTCCGCACTCTTCACCCTGGCCGAAAGCGGGCCGATCGGCGCGGCGAGGACCGTGGTGTAGCGCCAGTTCCCGTGGTCGACGTGCGAAGCGGCCAGCGGCCGGACCCGGGCGGGCGGGATGTCGGCCTCCTCGTGCGCCTCACGGGTGGCCGCCTCACGCGGGCTCTCCCCCGCCTCGACGGCGCCACCGGGCAGCGCCCAGGTGCGTCCATGGTGGACCCACCAGGCCCGCCGCTGCAGCAGGACCCCGCGTGCGGGATCGGACAGCAGCAACCCGGCCGCGCCGTTCAAACCCCAGTGAAGATGCCCGAAGTCGCACTTCACGAAGCCGTTGCCGTCCTGCCGGGTCACCGCTTCAGCGTGTCACACCGATCTCGGCACCGGGAGCCTTCGCCGCGTCGGCGGCGAGGGCGGCGGCGCCGACGATCGCCGAATCGTCGCCGTGGTGCGCGGCCCGGATGCGAGCCAGCGGACGGTGCCCGGCGCCGGTGATCTTGTCCGCGTAGTGCTCGCGGGCCTCGTCGAGGAACAGCGGAGCCGATTCGGACACGCCGCCGCCGATCACGATGAGCTCGGGATCGAAGACGTCGGCGACCAGCGCGAGCCCCTCGGCGAGCCACTTCGCCAGCTCGGTCATCGCGCGCTGGGCGATCGGGTCGCCGTCGCGGGCGGCCCCGGCGACGCGGCGGCCGGTGACCGAGCCCGGGTCTCCCCTGGTCTCGCGTGCCAGCACGGTCGAGCGGCCGGGATGCCGGGCGAGCAGTTCCACCGCCGTCGCCGCCAGCGCCGTCCCGCTGCAGTACCGCTCCCAGCAGCCGTACTTCCCGCACGGGCAGGGCCTGCCGCCGGGGACGACGGTCAGATGCCCGAGTTCCGGCGCGACACCGTACGCGCCCCGGTAGATCTTGCCGTCGAGCAGCAGTCCCGCGCCGATCCCGGTGCCGAGGGCGATCAGCGCGGCGACATGAGCGCCGCGGGCGGCCCCGAAGCGGTATTCGCCGACCGCGGCGGCGTTCACGTCGTGCTCCAGGGTCACCGGCAGGCCGACCCGCTTTTCGATGCGTTCGGCGACCGGCGCGGCACGCCAGGACAGATGCGGCGCGAACATCACCGTCCGCCGGTCCTTCGCGACGAACCCGGCGACCGCGAGCCCGACGCCGGACACGTCGTGCCGGTTGCGCAGGTCTTCGACGACGCCGGCGATGGCGTCTTCGAGCGCGTCCTCCCCGCTGGGCGTCCCGACCCTGGCGGTGTCCATCAGCGAGCCGTGCTCGTCCACCACGCCGGCGCGCACACTCGTGCCCCCGACGTCCACCCCTACCGTCAGCAACTCAGTTCTCCCGGTCCGGCTGCCAAGCGTCGCGCCTGGTCACCGTGATGTGCTGGACCCGCGAAGCTCCCATCGGCACATCTTCGGCCGCGGGCTCCTTCCGCGCAGGCTGGAACCCCGGCATGTGCACGCCCGCCTCGGGTTCCCACCGATCGGCGAGCACCGCCCGCAGCAACGCGACGAGCTGCGCGGCCTGCTCCATCAGGCGGGCCACGAACTCGGGCCGTTCCCCGCGGAAGATCCCGACGATCGCGCAGAGCGGGCACCACCCGTCGGCGTCGTGGTCGGTGCAGCCGTGCCCGGCGGAGATCAGGCCCTCCAGCCACGGCGCGGCGTGCTCGACGACCAATTCGACCAGGAGCCGGATCTCCTCGGCCAGTTCGAGCGGCTTCGATCCGGTGTACTCGTTGTTCTCGCTCACCCGGGTCCCCGGTTCCCGGCCAGGCTCACGACCAGGCCGTGCGCGTCGGATTCCGCACCGGTGATCCGGCACGGGCGCAACATCTCCGGCAGCGCGATCAGCCGCCGGAAACCGTCCACGGTGACGGCGAGATCATCGTCCACTCTGGCCAGGTCCACTTCGGAATCGAGGTGCAGAGGCACCGCGATACGCAGCTCGTAGCCGCCGTCCGATTCGGACACCTGCAGCAGTGGGGTCACACCTTTTTCGTTCCCGGCCAAGGGATCCAGCCCTTGATAGAGCTCGTACGCGATTTCCTGCAGTGCTTCGAGCCCCACCGGCTCGACGGCCCGATGCTCGACGGGTTTCACCTGCCCCGGCCCGAAACCCGCGTCGGCGAGATCGGCGAGGACGGCGTTCTGCTGGGTGCGCCGGGTCCGCATCCACGTGGCCGCGGCGCCGCGCCAGAACCCGGGCGCGGGCATGAGCCGGTTGACGATCAGGCCGTCGACCGAGATTCCGCGCAGGGCAAGGGAACTGAGCGTGCGTCGGGCCTCGGCGACGACGACGCGCTCCGGGGTCAGCACGAGCCGCACGGTGGTGGTGGCCGGGTCGGTCAGCAGCGTGCGCAGCGACTCCAGATGCGCGCCGAGCCGCCGCACCGCGGCCGCCGTCCGCCGCGCGCCCGGTTTGAACATCCTCGACAGGTAGCCGGAGACGGCTTCGGGCAAGGCCAGCAGCCGCAGCGTTTCCGCGGTCGGTCCACAGTCGACGACGACGGTCTCCCAGGGACCGTGCTCGGCGAGGCGCTGCACTTCGGTGAGGGCGAGGAGTTCGTCGACGCCGGGTACCACGGTGAGTTCCTCGGCGTCGAGCGAGTCGAGGCCCACTCCCGCGAGCGCGGTCTGGAGTTCCCGCCGGAGTTCGCGCCAGGTGCTGTCCACGAGGCCGCGGGTGTCGATCTGGGCGGCGTGCAGCAGCGTGTCCACTTCGGACGGTTCACCGCCGAGCGGGCGACCGAAGGCGTCACCGAGGGAATGCGCCGGGTCGGTCGAGACCACGAGCGTCTTCCTGCCCCGCCCGGCCAGTGCCGCCGCCGTCGCCGCGGCCAGCGTGGTCTTGCCGACACCCCCCTTGCCGGTGAACAGCAGGATCCGCATGCCTACCCTTCGACTCAGGATGCTTCAGCGCGCTTCTTGAGCTCCTTGAGCGCGGTGTCCATGACCATCTTCTCGGCCTTGCGGCGCAGCAGCCCGATCATCGGCAGCGCCAGCTCGACGGACAGCGTATACGTGACCTTGGTACGCCCGGCGCCCAGCGCTTCGAGGGCGTAACGGCCGTTCTGGGCCTTCTGCATCTGGCCCTTGACCAGGTGCCAGCTGACTCCGTGGCCGTCGGTGTCCCAGTCGTACTCGAGGGTGTAGACGTCCTTGATGGGTCCGGCGTCGAGGGTGAGTTTCACCTGCTTGGCGCGGCCGTCGGCGTCCTCGCCGAGCACCTCGGTCTCCCGGACGGCCTTGGCCCATTCCGGGTACGCGGGGAAGTCGGCGATGACGGCCATGACCCGCTCGGGCTCGGCGTCGACCTCGATGGATTGCGTGGACTGCTCGGCCATGAACGCAGCCTAGCCGGAGCCGAGGGTCACCAGCGCAGCACGTACGGCTGTCCGGTCTCTTTGAAGTGACCGACGTTACGGCATTCGGTCCTGCCGACCCTCGTCCTCGGGGTCAGCGGCTGGTGGACGTGCCCGAAGACCGACCAGCGCGGCCGCTGCTCGCGGATGAGGTCCACCAGTGCCGCCGAGCCGATCTCGGACCGCCGCGCGATCACGTCGTAGGTCAGTTCCGGGACGGCGGGCGGGATGTGGGTGCACAGGACGTCGACGTTCTCCAGCCCGGCGACCGCGGCGTCGTACTCCTCGCGGGTGCGCAGGTACGGCCGCCAGAAGCCGTTGCGGCGCGGGACCACGTTCGGCGGGAGCAGCGCGCCGCCGATGAACCCCAGCCGCAGGCCGCCGAACTCGGCGACCTCTCCGTCGAGGACGGTGATGCCGTCGCCGGCGAACTCCGGCCACAGCGAGGGGTCGTCGACGTTGCCGGGGGTCGCGAACGTCGGCGCGGTCAACGCGCCGAACAGGACGCCGTACTGGTCGTGGATCGCCTCGCCGACGGCGGCGGCCGGATCGGCCAAAGTGGCCCACAACGATCGCGAGAAGGCAACGGTCTCATCACGAGTGCCCTCACGCCGCAGGCGCGCGAACTCGCCGACCTTCTCGGCGCCGAACAGCGCGCCCATGATGCCCTTGTCGTGCTCGCGGTAGTCGACGAAGTCCAGCAGGTCGCCGAGGACGATCACCGCGTCGGCGCCGTCACCCGCGCGTTTGAGCGCGTCGGCGTTGCCGTGCACGTCCGACACCACGTGAACCCGCATGCTCTCCCCTGTGCTCCCCGTGCCTACTGGGCCCGGGGGCCGACCCCGGGCTCCCGCCCGTCCTCCAGGACCTCTTTGAGCCCGAGCGCGATCGCCTTGGCGGCACGGGCACGGCGGTCGAACTCGCGGCGCAATTCCCGTGGTGCCAGGCCTATCGGCTCCCCGTCGGGACCGGCGGGGGTGGCGCGCAGGAAGTAGTGCAGCAAGGTGCCGTCGAGCACCGGCTCGAGCCAGACCTCCATCGTACCGATCAAGGCACCGCGCACGGTCCAGCGCAATCCCTGGTCCCCGCGGTCGGTGTAGACCTCCAGGACGAGGTCCGGCCAATAACGTGACCAAGATCGCGGATCCGCGAAAGCGGCGGCCACGGTGGAGGGCGGGACCACGAGGAAGGTCTCGTCGACGATGTCGAGAGCTGGCGGCGCCTGGTTCACAGCGGCAGAATGTCATGCCCTGGGTATGGCCGATTCGTCAGCATGGTCTTAAGGTGCACGGCACGCTAAGTTGACTGGCGGGTAACACCGGTCACACCACTTGCACGCGAACACGGAGGTTCCTCGTGCGCGAATACAGCGCCCCCGCCGCCACTCCGGTGACCGACGACGAAAATCTCGCCGACGTCGTCTGGGCGAACGCCGAGCGGTTCTCCGATGTGGTGAGTTTCCGCCGTCAGGTCGACGGTACCTGGTTGGACGTCACCGCCAAAGACTTCGCCGCCCAGGTTCTGGCCGTGGCCAAGGGAATGGCACAGGCGGGCATCGCTCCGGGCGACCGGGTCGGGCTCATGTCGAAGACCCGCTACGAATGGACCCTGATCGACTTCGCGATCTGGGCCGCCGGCGCGGTCACCGTCCCGATCTACGACACCTCGTCGGCCGAGCAGGTCCATTGGATCCTTTCGGATTCGGCCGCGAAGGCCGTCTTCGTCGAAACCGACGACCACGTCGCGACGCTGGAGACCGTCAAGGGCCGTCTCGACGCGCTGGAGCACACCTGGCAGATCGAGGCGGGCGCCGTCGACCAGCTCACCGAGCAGGGTGCAGACCTCGGTGACGACGACCTGCACGAGCGCCGCCGCACGGTGAAGGCCGGCGACCTGGCCACGATCGTGTACACCTCGGGCACGACCGGCCGCCCCAAGGGGGTCGAGCTGACCCACCGGAACCTCCTCGCCGAGATCCGCGCCGACATCGCCGCGTTCCCGCAGCTGATGGAGCAGGGCAACTCGCTGCTGGTGTTCCTGCCGCTCGCGCACGTCCTCGCCCGCGCCATCGCGGTGACCGCGCTCAGCGCGCGGGTGACCCTCGGGCACACGTCGGACGTCAAGAACCTCGTCGCCGACCTCGGCACCTTCCGGCCGACCTTCGTCGTCGCCGTGCCGCGTGTGTTCGAGAAGGTCTACAACGGCGCGAAGCAGAAGGCGCACGGTGACGGCAAGGGCAAGATCTTCGACGCCGCCGAAGCCACCGCGGTCGCGTACAG
The DNA here is from genome assembly GCF_001620365.2 of Amycolatopsis keratiniphila subsp. keratiniphila. Lineage (GTDB taxonomy): Bacteria > Actinomycetota > Actinomycetes > Mycobacteriales > Pseudonocardiaceae > Amycolatopsis > Amycolatopsis keratiniphila. The sequence continues at coordinate 325,540 of NZ_LQMT02000012.1, read as the reverse complement.
CCAGGCACAGGACACCGGCGGCGCCGGGCTGGGCCTGAAGGTCAAGCACGCGCTGTTCGACAAGCTGGTGTTCAGCAAGCTCCGCGCGGCCCTCGGCGGCCGGTGCGTCGCCGCGGTGTCCGGCGGTGCCCCGCTCGGCGTGCGGCTGGCGCATTTCTTCCGCGGCATCGGCGTCCCGGTGTTCGAGGGTTACGGCCTCACCGAGACCTCCGCGGCGGCCTGCGTCGGCACCCAGACCGGGTTCCGCGTCGGCACCGTGGGCCGCCCGGTCGCCGGCACTTCGGTCCGGATCGCCGAAGACGGCGAGATCCTGCTGAAGGGCGACGTCGTGTTCGGCGGCTACTTCAACAACGCCGAAGCGACCGCCGAAGCGCTGGAGGACGGCTGGTTCCACACCGGCGACCTCGGCGAACTGGACGACGACGGGTTCTTGAAGATCACCGGGCGCAAGAAGGAGATCATCGTCACCGCGGGCGGCAAGAACGTCGCCCCGTCCGGGCTCGAGGACACCATCAAGGCCAGCCCGCTGGTCAGCCAGGCGATGGTCGTCGGCGACCAGCGGCCGTTCATCGGCGCGCTGATCACCATCGACGAGGAGTACTTCCCGTCGTGGAAGTCGCAGCACGGCAAGCCTTCCGACGCGTCGGTGTCCGATCTGGCCGACGACGCCGAACTGCGCGCCGAGATCCAGACGGCCGTGGACCAGGCCAACAGCGCGGTGTCGCAGGCCGAGGCGATCAAGAAGTTCACGATCCTCTCGAAGGACTTCACCGAGGCGGGCGGGGAGATCACGCCGAGCCTGAAGCTGAAGCGCAACATCGTGAACAAGAACTACGCGACCGACATCGAGGCCCTGTACAAGAAGTAGCCCCTCCGTACCCGAAGGCCCCTTTCTCGCGCCGAGCGCGAGGAAGGGGCCTTTCTTTCGGAATCGATCTCTCGCGTTTCCAGGCAGGCGGCGAAACGACGGCCGAAGCGGTCGCCGTGACGCCTTCCGGATTCTCCGGAATGATTCCCGGAACCATGTTCCGCGGAATGGTGAATCAGCGGCAACGAAGGTGCGACCGGGCGGTATCGCACGATGCTCGTGCATTCGCCGGTGATTCGACATCGGTTAATTCTTTCGGTCAAATTGCCCCGGTCGGCCGTTGAAGTGCGGCGCAATCCCGTGTTAAAGCGGCGCGGCGGCACTTTTGCCGTCAGGCTTGGAGGCACGCGAACTCTCTAGTAGTGTTCCGTGCAGGGTGAGGGGGCAACGTTCCGGGCGGCTTCCCATGCTTTCGCTGAGAGCACCGCTCGGGGCAGGCATCCGTATGGGGGGATGATGGGACTTCACAGCGAAATGATCAATTCGCTCACCCGCGATCGGCACGGGCTCCCACCCCTCGTCCCCGGGCGGCCGCGTGGCCGACCGCACTCACCGGGACGGGCGATCTGCCAGACTGTCGGCGTGGACGAGATGTCATGCGCGGAACTGGTCGAACGGATCACCGATTACCTCGAAGAGGCACTCGGCCCGGACGACATGGCGCGGTTGAACAATCACCTGATGGTCTGCGAGAGCTGCGAAAACTATCTTGCTCAGATCAAGGCGTCGATCCGGGTTTCGGGCAGCCTGCCGAGCGAGGGACTGAGCAAGGAGGCTGAGGCTGGTCTAGTCGACATTTACCGGAAGTGGCTTGCCGAACGAGACAATCAGTGATCGAAGTGGATCTCGAGGCGCTGCGACGTGGCGACGACATTGCCTTCCTGGAACTCGTGAACGCCTACCACCCCACTTTGCTCCGGCTCGCCCTCGTGTACTCCCCCTCGCGGGAGGTCGCGGAAGAAGCCGTGCAGGAGACGTGGATCGCGGTACTCCGCGCGCTCGACGGCTTCGAGGGCAGGTCAACCTTGCGCACCTGGATCTGCCGGATCCTGATCAACACCGCGCGCCGGAGGTCCGCCGCGGAGAACCGGTCCCTGCCGTTCTCGAGCGTCGCCGACGGCGACGACACCCCGGCCGTGGAGCCGGAACGATTCCTGCGGTCCGGGCCGTACGCCGGCCATTGGGCCAGCCCGCTGCACGACTGGTCGACCATACCCGAGCACACGCTGCTCGCCGGCGAACTGCAGGACGTCGTCGCCCGCGCCATCGCGGCCCTGTCCGACAACCAGCGGGTCGTCATCACCCTGCGCGACGTCGAAGGCTGGACCAGCGACGAGGTCTGCGAACTGCTGGGCGTGGACGCGGGCCACCAGCGGGTGATCCTGCACCGGGCACGCAGTCGCGTCCGTGCGGCACTGGAACGCTACCTGTCACCCGAAGTGACCGGCGTATAGCCGAACGTGTTGGATAATTACCCCGAAAGCGCTTGTAACGGATAGCGGTCTCGCCCCCTCTGAAACTTCGCAAGCTCGAAGTTGCGCCGCCCTCGAGGCGGAATCGAAAGGGGAGCTCGATGACGACCGCAGAAGAAGCACCCGCCCGCGAAGCCACCGAAGACGGTGGTTTCCGCGCGTATCTGAAGGTGGCGAAGACTCCCGGCATGCGCGGTTGGCTCTTCGTCGTGCTGTGCCAGCGGCTGCCGATCGCGATGTCACCGCTCGCACTGGTCTATCTCGGGCATCTGGCGAGCGGTTCGTATGCCGTCGGCGCCTTGATGGCCGGTGCGTTCGCGTTCGCGGAGGCCGTGGCCGCGGGGGTCATGGGAAGGCGCTTCGACCGCCGCCCGGCGGGCCCCGAAGTACGCCTGGTGCTCGGCGTCCAGGCCGCGGCGCTGCTCGTGCTCGGGATCCCGGCACTGGCCAACCCCGGGCTCCTGCCCGCCGCGGTCATGATCGTGCTCGCCGCGATCGCCGGTGGCGTCGCGTCCGGCGCGCACGGCGGGCTGCGGGCCTTGCTGGTGCGCAAGGTCGATCCGGTCGCGCACCACGCCGCGCTCAGCCTGGAAGCGACGTTGACGACGCTGCTGTGGGCGATCGGCCCGGCCGTGGTCGGCCTGGTCGCGCTGGTGGCTGGCCAGGTGTGGCCGATCGTGGTGATCGCGGCGATCGCGCTGGTCGGCGTGCTCGGTGCCGGCCTGTTGCAGGATCCCGGCCCGGTGGCGAAGTCCGGGAACGAGGCCAAACCCGCCGACGTCCGGGTCTGGCGGCTCAGCTGGCCCGCCTTGCTGCAGGAGGGTGCCGTGATGCTCTGTGTCGGTGCCGCCTACACCGGGCTGCCTTCGCTGCTCGAACACGTCGGCACCCACGCCGGGATCGCCGGTCCGGTACTCGCGGTGTTCGCCGGAGCCGGTCTCGTCGGCGGCATCGTCTACGGCAGCCGCAAATGGCCGGGCGCGTACCGCACCCAGAGCTTCGTGCTGGTGCTCACCGTGACCGCGATCGTCGCGGCGGCGGTGGTGTCGCCGACGGCCGCGCTGATCATCGGCCTCATGATCGTCTCCGGTCTGGCCGGCACGCCCGCGCTCACCGCACGGGCGGCCGGGATGCAGGCGCTGCTGCCGGAACGGGTCTGGGCGACCGGGTTCTCCGGCCTGTACGCGGCGGGCGGCGTCGGCTTCGGTGTCGCCGGACTCGCCGTGGCCGCGCTGCTCGAGCCGGTGGGCATCCGGGCCGCGCTGCTCGCCTGCGTCGCGATCGCGGCGACGGCCACGGTGATCGGCGGCATCGCCGAGGCGAAGATGTCGAAGACCCCCGCCGGGGTGTGACCGGCGAGGTGTGATGCGCGGGACCCGTGGGGAGCCGAGTCCATCGACACAGTCAGTGGTGCACGTTCACCGAATCGGCAGCCAACTTGCCTGTTGGGGGTTCAGAAATGTTGACCAATCCCGATCGAGTACCTGTCCGCGTCTTGACCGATCCGACCTGGCTTCGCGATTCAACGCGGGGCACCGACCTGAAAACCGCGAGGGTGGTTCCCTTCACCGTGGCCAAGCCCGCGATGACGGCGCAATGCGAACTCAACCTTCTCGGCGACTTCCGGCTCGTGGTGCACGGTGAGCGAGTGACGGTGGGGCCCAGCGCGCAGCGGCTGCTGGCCGTGCTGGTCTGCCTTGGCAGGCAGGCCGCCCGGACCACGATCGCGCACGCGCTCTGGCCGGACAGCCCCACCGCACGCGCACACGCGAATCTGCGTACCACCCTGTACCGGCTCCAGCGAGCCTGGCCGGATTTGGTGCTGTCGACGAAAACCGATCTGCGGCTGTCACCGACTCTGCGGGTGGACGTCGAAAGCACGCGTGCGATGGCGATCTCATTGCTCAACACTCCTCCAGGCGAGGAATCGGCGCTTCTCGACCGGCTGCAATGGACGAATTTCGCCGAGGACATGCTGGCAGGCTGGGACGACGAGTGGCTCGCCGATCATCAGCTCAGCTACCGCCGGCTGCGGCTGGACGCGCTGGAGCGGCTCTCCGCTCTGCTCGTCTGCCGGGAAATGCACGGGGCCGCCATCCAGGCGGCACTGGCCGTCATCCAGGCCGATTCGTTGCGCGACAGCGCACACGAAGCGCTCATCCGGGTCTACCTCGCGCAAGGCAACCGTCATGACGCGATGAGTCATTACCGTGACTACCGGCTGATCCTTCGTGACGAGCTCGGCCTGGAGCCGCCCGAAGCGCTCGGCAGGCTTCTCTGGCAGGAGGCCGCCTGAGGCGGAATCCGTCCCTTTCCTGACACCGGGCCGCGTCGGAAGACGCGGCCCGGTGTCACGTTGGGACAACGGTGGCGCGACGCCCGATACCGGATCGTGAACGTGCGGCCTTTGCCGGTGAGTACCGGCGTTCCACGAAGAACGACCAGGACGGTGAGCGACGTGACAGAAGTAATCGATGTCCCTCAAGGACCGAAGGGAACCGTTGACCTGCCACCGCTGCTGCGGTCCAGCGACCAGTGGACCGACAGCATGGTGACGGATGCGGGCATTCCTTTGCAGGACAAGCCTTTCGTCACCGTCGGTGGCGGAATCGGCTCCTTCGTCATGGCCGACTACCTGCGTATCGCGGGTGGCCTGCCGACCTCGGACATCCAGGTGGTGTCCAATCTGAGCCATCCGTGGCAGACCTACGAACACCTGGCCACGGCATCCCAGATCGCGCTGGACAACAGGATCCGGTCGGACGCGGCCTCGCGGCCGGACAATATCTGGGGATTCCCGTCCTACGCGGTTTCCGAAGCGATCCGCAAACGGACGATCAAACCGCTGATGCAGGTTCTGGTGGAGCCGGTTTTCGCCGACTTCTACACCCCGCGCTTGCGCGCGGTTCTCGAGTCGATCGACCGGGAAGCACGTCGTATCCGGTACTGGGACATGCTCGAACGCGGTGACGTCGAACTGGTCCGGCGGCGCGTGGGTGGCGGGTATTTCGTGGTCCACGCCGACCGGCGTGCCGCCGAACCCGTGTTCCGCGCGGTGCGGTGCCGGGACGTCCATCTCGCGGTCGGTTACACCGGTTTGCAGTTCCTCCCGGAACTGCAGGAGTTCCGCGAGCGGATGAACGACTTCCACCATGTCGTCAACGCCTACGAAGACCACGAGCACGTCTATCAGGCCTTGCGTTTGAAGCCGCGGACCGTCCTCGTCCGTGGCGGTGGGATCGTCGCCTCGCGGGTCGTGGAGCGGCTCATCAGGGAGCGCGTCGAACGCGGTACGCGGACGCAGATCGTGCACGTCCTCCGGACCTACGTCGCGGGCAAGCACGGTAAGCACGCTTGGGCCCGCCGCCGCGGTCAGGACGGCTTCGCCTATCAGGGATTCAACTACCCGAAGTCGGTCTGGGGCGGGCAGCTCAAGGCCGAGATGCGAAGGCTCGACGCCGACGCCCGTTCCGAGGTCTACCGGGAGATCGGGGGGACCACGACGGCTTGGCGGCGGGAATGGCAGCGGCAGATGCGCCTCGCGCGTTCTCAGGGGTGGTACCGGGTGCTCAACGGCACCTTCGAGGACCTGAAACCGGACGGCGACGGTCTCGAAGCACGGCTTCGGGTGGCGGACGGCGGGCTTTCGATCCGCGCGGACTTCGTCATCGACTGCACGGGGCTGAACGCCGACGTGACCGAACATCAGGTGCTGGGCGATCTCCTGCAGCGCGGCGGGGCACGGATGAACGGCCTCGGCAGGCTCGATGTCGACCGGGCCTTCGCGGTGCGCGGCGCGGACAGCGGGATGGGCAAGCTCTACGCGACCGGCGCCGCGACGCTGGGTGGGCCGTTCCCCGGTGTGGACACCTTCCTCGGGCTGCAGATCGCCGCCCAGGAGGTCGTCGACGACGTGGCGCGGCGGGGCCATTGCCGCCGGATGGGCCCGATGTCCTCGTTCGCAGGCTGGCTGCGCTGGGCGACCGGCCGCGAAATCTGACTCGGAAGGAGAAAACCCGTGGTACCCACGCTCTGCGGTCGCATCCAGACGCGACTGTTCCTGCTGGCACTGGTCGGCGGCGTGCTCACCGCGCTGCTCGTGCCCGTGCTCCCGGTCGACGCCCCTCGTCCCGCGATCTACCAGTCCGCCTTCGTCGTACTGGCCGCGGTCGCGGTGCTCGGGGTCGGCTGGGAACTGCTCTACCACCTCCTCATGCAATGGCGCTGGGAGAAGGACTGGCCGACGATGTTCGGTCTGCTCACGCTGGTCCCGGAAGGGCTGCTGGTCGGTTTTCTCGCCGTGAGCGGCGTGCTGCCCTGGCTGCCGGCGCCGGTGCCCCTGGACGCTTTCGTCCTCCATTTCGTGGTCGTCTGGATCGGGGTGTGGCTGGTCGCGAACGGCCCGATGCGGGTTCCTTTCATCCGGTGGCGTTTTCGCGGCGGGAGGTTGATGTGATGAACGAGCAAGCCATGAAACTCGCTCCGGGCAACGGAATCCTGGCCCGCTACCCCGGTTTGGTGCTGCTGTTCGACGTGGCCGACGACGCGCTGACCGCCGAACTGCTCGCCGCGGCGAGTACCGCGGCGGAGCAGGACCAGCCCGGACGGCGGCTGGGGGAATCGCTGATCCGGCTGCTCGCCGCTTCCGGGGGAAAGCTGCCCGGTCTCTGTGCCTACGGTTCGGTGGAAGGTGGGGTGGCCGCGCTCGTGCACGGTCCGGCCACCATCACGATCCGGACGGAATCGGGCGAGGTACGCCTCGACGGCCGGGACGCGGTGACGATGGTGGACAAGGTCGTCCCGGGCCCGGTTTCCTCCTTCCAGGCCGTGCTGGGCGACGCCGGCGCGGACGCCGACACCTGGTCCGCGCTCGGCACCGGGATCGTGCGCGCGGACGCGTTCTGGGTCGGCGGCCCCGCCGTGGCGGAACCGCCCGCCGAGGAGCCGCCCGTGGCGGAGGAAGCGGCCCCCGGGCCGCCGGGAGTGTCCGGGGTGCGCTGCCGGAAGGGCCATTTCAACGATCCGTCCCTGAGCTACTGCGGGATCTGCGGGATCGGCCTCACCCAGGCGGGTAAAGCGCCCGACCACAGCGAACGGCCGTCGCTGGGCGTGCTGATGCTCGACGACGGCACCTCCTTCGCCTTGGACAAGGAGTTCCTCCTCGGTCGCGCGCCGGAGCAGGCCGAGGAGGTTCGCCGCGGGACGGTGACCGCGCTGAGGCTGCACGATCCGGCCGTCTGTGACGTGCACGCGCGGATCAGCCTCGACGGCTGGGAAGTCGGCGTCACCGACGTCGATTCGGTGAACGGTACCTACCTGCGTGCCCCCGGTGCGGGTACCTGGGTCCGGTTGCCCAGCGGGGTGCGCAGCGTGCTGCGGCCCGGCGCCGTCGTCGCCGTCGGCGGACGACAGTTCCGATACGACACTTATCGCAAGTCATGAGGTGATTCCGATGAACGGAGCGTCCGGCCGTCAGGTCAGCCTTGGGGTTGCCCACCTGACGGCACCGCCGACGGTGCCCACACCCGACTGTGGCGACCTGGTTCTCAGCCTGACCGATCTGTCGGTGCTGACGGGCAAGGTCAGCCGGTACGTCGAGCAGTTGCGGTTCCTGCTCGCGGACCGGCCGACGGTGACCGCGCATCTCCAGCAAGCCCAGTCCTACGCGGGCGATCTGAGACGCAAGCTCGACCATGCCGCCGGGATGCTGGCCTACAACACCGGCTGTGACTCATGACCAGTCTCATGATGCTGATCGACATCGCGGTCATCCTGCTCGCGGCCAAGGTCGCGGGACGGCTGATGGGCCGGATCGGCCAGCCCGCGGTCGTCGGCGAGATCGCCGCGGGCGTGGTGCTCGCCGCCGTGCTGCGCGGCGGCGACGTGGCCGAAGTGGTGTTGCCCGGCGAGGTGAAGGACGCCCTGCACGCGATCGCGACGGTCGGCCTCGTGCTGTTCATGTTCACCATCGGCCACGAATGGAATCCCCGGCAGCTGCGGAACAAGGGCCGGGCGGCGGTGGGTATCGCGCTGGGTTCGACCCTGTTGCCCTTCGCCCTCGGCGCCGGGCTCGCCGTCTGGCTGGCGAAGACGCACTATTCGGCCGAACCGTTGATGTTCGTCCTCTTCCTCGGCACCGCGATGTCGATCACCGCGTTACCCGTGCTGGCCAGGATCGTCGCCGATCGAGGGCTCACCGGTTCGACGGTCGGCGGGCTCGCGGTGGCGTGCGCGGCGATGGTCGATGTCGTGGCGTGGGTGATGCTGGCGGTCATCGTCGCGATCGGTGGCGGGAGTTCACCGTGGCAGATGCTGCTGGTGGTGCCCTACGTGCTGATCCTGGTGTTCGCGGTACGGCCGATGCTCGCGCGGGCGTTGTCGCGGTTCACCGGACGCGGCGGCTTCGGCTCGATCCTCGCCGTGCTGTTCCTGTCCGCGGCGGCGACCGAGTGGCTGGGCATGCACTTCGTCTTCGGCGCCTTCCTGTTCGGCGCGGCCCTGCCGCACAAGGAAGAACCCGCGGTGCGGAGGCAGGTGGAGGAGATCGGCACGCTCTGCCGGACGTTCCTGCTGCCGATCTTCTTCGTCACGGCCGCGCTCGACGTCGACATCTCCGGGTTGCACCTCGACGGTCTCGGGGAGCTGAGCCTGATCCTCCTGGTCGCGATCGTGGGCAAGGCGGGCGGGTCGTACGCCGGCGCGCGGCTTTGCGGGCTGCGTCCCGGCGAAGCCGCGTCCATCGCGTCGCTGATGAACGCCCGCGGCGTGACCGAGATCGTCGTCCTGCAAGTGGGACTCCAGCTCGGGGTGCTCGACACCAGGCTGTATTCGCTGATGGTGCTCATGGCGCTGATCACCACGGCGTTGACCGGACCACTGCTCACCCTGGTGCGCAGGCGGTCCCGGTGGAGCGGTCAAGAACCGCTGGAACCGGATATCCGGCAACGGGTCGAAGCGACCCGATGAACCAGTGCCTGCCAGTCGACCGCGAGTCCTGGCAGGCACTGCCTTTTCCTTTCCCTGCCACCTCGAAAGGGTTCGCCATGAAGAAGCGGTATTTCCTCATTCCCGGCGCGCTGACCGGCGCCGTGGTGCTGGCCACCGGGCTGTACCTGTTCCAGCCGTGGCGGGCGGTCACCTCGACCACGGTCTCCGACCGGCTCGTCACCGCGACCACCGGACCGGCCGCACGGGAGGCGGCCCCCGCCGTACTCGTCGCCGCGGGCGGTTTCCGGTCGCTGGAACACGAGTCCTCCGGTCGCGCGCAATTGGTGCGGCTGCCCGACGGTGGTCATCTCGTCCAGTTCGTGGGCCTGGACACCAGTGACGGCCCGGATCTCCACGTCTACCTTTCCGACAAGCCGGCGTCGTCCGAGGAGTCGGCGTTCGGTACCGGCTTCATCAGCCTGGGCAAGCTGAAGGGCAACCTGGGTGATCACGTCTACCCGGTCGCGGCCGGCACCGATCTCACCTCGGTCCGGTCGGTCGTGATCTGGTGCAAGCGGTTCTCCGCCGGCTTCGGGGTGGCCCCGCTCGAGAGCGCGCAGGGCACCGGGTCGTGAGTGTCCGCAAGGGACATATCGCGTCGATCGGGCACCCGATTGATACCTTTATGTCCGTTTCTGGACGGGGTCGTGAGTGATAATGAGGGTTAGAACCACCCAAATCACTCACGACCCCCGCACAAAGTGGCCAAATCGGGCATTTTGCCGCTGGATGTGTCCCTTGTGGACAGTCAAGAGCGCGCCAGGTCTCAGTGGTGAGCATGCTCTCGCCACCAACTTCATCACGCCACGCCACGTTTGACTTACCTCTCAATAGAACGACCCTTACCACTCACGACCCCCGAGTTCACGTGCCGGAACGGACGACACGCGTGATCAGACGGACGACACGCGTGACCAGGAGGACAGGACTCGGTGTCGTCCTCCTGATCACGTGTGTCGTCCGGACCGACGCGGACACAGACCCGCGGCGGCAGAACACCTGACCGTGAGGGCACGANNTCGTGCCCTCACGGTCAGGTGGGTGACGCGTGGTCCTTCCCGGCGAGCCGGGCGAGGAACCGTGACCGGCGCACGACCGCTCGGGTGTGCGTACCGCTGAGGATCTCCTCGCTGTCGTCGCGACCGTAGACGTCGAAGACGAGCTTGCTGCCGGTGCGCTCACGCAGGACGGCGGTGAGCTGGACCTCGCGGCCCGCCGGGGTGGGGGCGAGATGACTGGAGTCGTGGCTGAGGCCGACGGTCATCTCGTCGTCCTCGAGATAGCCCTCGAGCGCCCGCATGGCGGTGATCTCGCCCAGCCACAGCAGTACGGGGGTCGCGAGCACGGGAAGGTCGTTGCGCCAGCGGACTGCGGTGTCCTGATCGGTGACCTCGTGGCGGTACTCGGCGCGCACGGTGTCGGGAAGGGGTTTCATGGGATCCGTCCTTTGTGGAGTGTCAGGCCGCCGCGGGCACGGCGGTGGTGGTCTCGACCAGGTCCAGCAGATGGCCGAGGTGGCGTTCGGTGACTTCGGGATTGAGCAGGGTGAGTTTCAGCCAGACCAGGCCGTCCACGGTGGCCCGGCCGAGTACCGCGGTACCCGCGATGAGCAGCTCCCGGCGGATGCCGGCGACCAGGTCGTTGCCTTCGGCCACCGGCACCGTGTCGGCCGCGACCGGACGGAACAGGACGGTGCTGATCTCCGGCCAGGCCTGAAGGCGTAGCCCCGGCCGGGCCGAGATCAGCCCGGCCAGGGACGCGGCCGCGTCACAGCACCGATCGGTCAGCCTCGCCAGCCCGTCCCGGCCCAGCGCCTGGAAGGTCACGGCGAGCTTGAGCGCGTCCGGACGGCGCGACGTCCGGATCGACCGGCCGAGGAGGTCCGGGAAACCGGCTTCCTGGTCGTCGTTCGCGTTCAGGTAGTCGGCGACCAGCGAGAGCGGGGAAAGCTGCTGCTTCGACCGCACCGCGAGCAATCCGGCCGGCAGCGGCTGCCAGCCGAACTTGTGCAGGTCCAAAGCCACCGAACCGGCCCGTTCGAGACCGGCCAGCAGGTCCCTGCGCGAGCTGAACAGCAGGCCACCGCCGTAAGCGGCGTCGACGTGGAGATGGCCCTGGTGCCGTTCGGTGATGTCCGCCATCGGCCCGATCGAGTCGATCACGCCGCGATCGGTCGTCCCCGCCGTCGCCACCACGAAATGCGGGCCGGGGACCTCCGACAGCACCGATTCCAGCGCGTCGAGGCTGAGCCGCCCCTCGATCGTCGGAACCGGGATCGCCGGCGGAAGCCCCAGCATCCACGCCGCCCTGCCGACGCTGTGATGTGCCTCGGCCGAACACACCACCTGCACCCGCCCGAGTTCCTCGCGCACCAGCAGCAGCGCGACGAGATTCGACTCCGTCGCCCCCGTGGTGACCACCGCGTCGGCGTCACCGTGGCCGGGGTAGACCAGCCCGGCGATCTCGTCGGTCACCAATCGCTCGATCTCGGCGGCGGCCGGTGCCTGATCCCAGGAGTCCAGCGACGGATTGAGCACACTCGCGGCGAGGTCCGCGGCCGCGGCGACCGCCAGTGGAGCACCGTGCAGATGCGCGGCACACAACGGGTCGGCCGGATCCGCCGCGCCCGCGGCGACCGTGCGCACGATCGTCGAGAGCGCACGGCCGGCGCCGACCCCCTCCCGGGGCAGGATCGACGACAGCCGTGCGCGCACCGCCGCCTCGACCCGCGCCGGCCCGCCCGGCGGAACGGGCCCGCCGCGGCGCCGCCGTCCCTCGCCGAGCGCGTTCAGCGTGATGTCGGTCAGTTCACGCAAGGTCTCCAGGCCGGCCGGGGTGGCGGCCAACGGCTCCCGGGCGGTCATGCCGCCACCCCGATCATCGCGGTTCCGACCACGGTGTCGGAGATCCGTTCGGCCGTTTCGGCCCATTCGGACAACGACATCGTGAGCGGCGGCAGCAGTTTGAGCACCCGCCCGTCCCCGGAGGTCTCCGCGATGATCGACGCCCGGAACAACGCTGCCCGTACCTGCTCGGCGAGCCGGGCGTCGGCGAACCGCAGGCCGCTCATCGTGCCCCGGCCCGCCGTCGTCGCCATTCCCTCGGGCAGCCGCGCGACCAGGTCGCGCAACGACTCCCTGATCGCGACGCCCAGCTCCGGCACGTGCGCGACGAAGGCCGGATCGGCCCAGTAGTCGAGTGCCGCCGTCCCGGCCACGAACGCGAGGTTCTGACCGCGGAAGGTGCCGTTGTGCTCGCCGGGTTCCCACTGATCACGATCGCGCCTGACCAGCAGCATCGCCATCGGCAAGCCCATCCCGCTCAAGGATTTCGACAGACAGACCAGATCCGGCCGGAGCTCCGGGACATGCTCGAAGCTGAAGAAGGAACCCGTACGCCCGCAGCCCGCCTGGATGTCGTCGACGATGACGAGCGCGCCGACGGCGTCCGCGACCCGGCGGATCCCGGCCAGCCAGGCCCTCGACGCCACGTTGAGCCCGCCCTCGCCCTGCACCGTCTCCAGCAGGATCGCGGCCGGTGGGGCCACCCGCGACGTCGGCCGCAGCATATGCAGCAACTCCGCGGCCGTGTCCGGGTGCCCCGGCCCGTTGTCGTAGTCGACGAGGGTCACGCTCGGCAGGATCGTCCCCGCCGCCCTGCGCAGCAGGGGCGACGTGGTCGCCGCCAGCGAACCCAGTGAGGCGCCGTGGAAACCGCCCCTGAAGGCGATCACGTTCGCCCGTCCGGTCACCTTCCTGGCCAGCTTCAGCGCGGCCTCGACCGCGAGCGTTCCCGCCGGGCCGGGGAACTGCATCACGTAGTCCCCGAACCCCTTGGGCGCCAGCACCTCCTCGGAGAATCGCCGCAGGAACTCCGCTTTCGCGGTGGTGTGCAGATCGAGCGACTGCACCGGACCGCCGCCGGTGAGGTACTCGGTCACCCGCTCGACGATCCTCGCCGGGTTGTGCCCGTAGTTGAGCGATCCCGCGCCGCAGAGCAGATCGACGTACCGGCGGCCTTCGGTGTCCCACAGGTGGTGGCCGCTCGCGCGTTCGAACAGGGCCGGAAAACTGCGACAGTAGCTGCGCACCTTCGACTCGTGGCGTTCGAACACAGTCTGGTCCATCATTCCTATCACCTCATTTTCTTCAGTGCCAAGGGAAATCAGGCTTCTTCGAAGGCCGCGAGCGCTCGCTGCTCGAGGTCGTGGGCGTGGGCGAGGTCCTCACCGACGACCATGTAGTCCAGGACGCCGCACCGGGCCACGTCCTCGATGGCGACGATCACGCCGGTGCGGGTGGTCTTGTCGAACGAGAGCCCGCCCGCGTCGAGTGCCTTGAGCACCGCGGTGAAATCCCTCGCTTCGACCCAGTTGTAGGTCAGCACGACACGTTCCCGGGTGTAGTTCTCGCCGACGAGCACCCTGGCCAGGTAGTCGATGTTGGTGCAGCAGCCCATCCGGCCGTTGACCTCGTTGAAGAACAGCTTCCCGTCGACGGTCGTGATCGAGTCGATGTTCAGGTAGCCGACGAAACCGCGGCGGCCCGCCTCACGGGCGAGGTTCATACTGTGCGCGGTCATGTCGCCGAGATCCGCCGCGAGCATGCGCTGGCCGGGGATCTCGAAACCGATGAAGGTCGGTTCCATCCGCATCTCACCGAAATTGAGCAGCTTCGGCGACTCCGTGGGGCCGGGGACCCAAAGCTCGCTGTAGTAGACCTGCGCCGCCTGGTGGTAGGCCTCGACGACGACGCGGGTGTTGCGCTGCAGCGCCACCAGCGGCCACAGTTCCGCGGCCAGCACGGCGAAGTCGCAGCCCTCCGACGGCACCGGCACCACCCGCGAGGCACCGGTCAGCCTGGTCTCGTCGTGCACGGTGACGACGGTGTTGCCCGCGCTGCCGGAGTTCATCTCCTGTTTGATGATCACCCGCCCGGTTTCGCCGAGCAGGGTCCGGATGGCCACGCCGAGCTCATGCTCGGTGCTCGCCACCCGGCCGGAGGGCACCGGGGCGTCGACCGTGCCGGCGAGCTGGCGGAACAGCACCTTGCTGTTGAACGTCTCCGCTCCCCCGCAGCGCAGGAAGTCCCGGCAGGCCAGATCCGTTCCCTCGTCGATGCCGAACAAGGGCAGGCCGAGCTCGTCGGCCAGCGCCATCACCGGCCGGTCGAGGAAATACGCCTCCATCCGCCATTCAGCGAGGTCGCCGGCCCGGGACCGGATCTGCTCCGCCACGAAGCCGTCGTTCAGCGACGCGTCGTTGAGGATCAGCTGGCGGGAGTCGCCGTCACGCGGCACCACGACGTTGTTCCGCGTGAGGTTGCGGTCGAGAAGGCCTGCCACATAGTCGATGAACTCGTCGGAGACCGAATGCGGCAGGATCACGAGGTCTTCGTCCTCGGCCATGACGAGCAGGCGGCAGCAGCACATCGAGCTGAGCGCGTGGATCTCGGGCGGCATGTCGTTGCCGCACATCGAATCACTGTCCACATTGGCCACGATCACCTTGGGCATGACTTTTCCTTTCCGGATGGGGTTTTCAGGCGGCGGTCTTGGTGGCGACGGGGATGTTCTTGGCCTTCTGCAGTTTCACCAGCTGAGTGAAGATGTTCTTGCGCTGGATGTCGGAGGTCCCGCCGGCGATCAGCGTGCCCAGCGCGTCCTGCACGTTGCGCGAATGCCTGCTCAGCTCGTAACCCGCGTGGCCGAAGATCTGCATGACGTCCAGCGCGGCCGCCGCCATCCCCTCCGAGCCGATCAGCTTGGCGGTCGACGACAGCAGCACGGCCTCGTCCTGCTCCTCGAGCAGGCTGGCGAGCGCGGCGTAGGACACCCAGCGGGTGGACTCGATGGCGAGCTTGACATTGGTGATCCGGCGCTGGACGTACTGGTAGTCGGCGATCGGATGCCCGAAGGCCTCACGTGTCTCGGAAAAGTCCATCGCGTCCTGCAGGAGACCTTCCAGATACGCGGCGCCGACCACACCGTAGAGAAGCCGGTCGAGCGTGATCGTGTTGTAGGTCAAGCGGAGTCCGTCGCCGGGTTTCCCGAGCACCTGGCCCGCGGTGATGGGCAGGCCGAAGAACGAGATCGGACCGGTCGGGCTGGTCCGGTTGCCGAACATGTGCTCGTGGTCCCCGGTGCGCATCGCGGGGCCGCGTTCCACGACGAACACCGAGATGTCACGTTTGGCGGGCAGCTTGTCGATCCGGCCGAGCACCCAGAACATGTCCGCGACCGGCGCGTTCGTGATGTGCGCCTTGCTGCCGACCAGTTTGTAGCCGTGTTCGGTGGGATAGGCGGTCGCGGAGACACGGCCGACGTCGGAGCCGCCGCGCATCTCGGTCAGCGCGGTCGAGCCCACCGAGCCGCTCATCATCCGGGGCAGCGCGACCGTGTGGTGGTACTCACCGCCGAAGTTCACCAGCGAACGCAGGAAACCGGCGTGCGCGATCAGGGACAGGCAGAAGCCGAGATCCTTGCCGCCTCGTGCGATCCCCTCCAGCGCGGCGCAGAAATCCCACCAGGTCAGACCGTGACCGCCGAGCTCCTCCGGCACCGGTATGCGCCACAGCCCGTCGTCGGCCAGTGCCCGCCACGCCCTCCGGTCGAGCTGTTCCCGTTCGTAGTGCCACTCGGAGCGTGGTGCGACGTGCTCCCTGGCCAGTTGCTCGTAATGGTCTGCCAGCGCGCGCTGCGACAGAGTCCAGCCCATTTTCATCGCGAAGCTCCTTCCAAGAGTGTGGTTTCGCACCCGGCGACGGTGTCGAGCGCGGTGGCGAACAATTCGACGAGCCGGTCCAGTTCGCCGGCCGTGATCGTCAGCGGTGGTGCGACCACCACCGCCTGGGGCACCGGCGTCGTTCCCGCCGGATAGAGCAGCAGCCCGGCGTCACGCGCCGCCCGCACGATCGCCGCGGCGGTGATCAGCGGCGGTGCGTCCGGTCGGGAGAAGTCCACGGCGAGCAGCAGGCCCCTGCCGCGAACCTCGGCGACGATTCCTCTGGCGCGCAACGCTTCCCGTAGTCCCTCGGCCAGCACCGGCCCCAGTTCCCTCGCCCTGCGGGGAAGATCGTGTTCGCGGACATAGCCGAGCACGGCGAGTCCCACCGCGGCCGACAGCGGATTCGCCGCGTAGGTGTGGCCGAGGACGAATTGCCCGCTTCCGGTCCGGATCGCTTCGTGGATCCGGTCGCTCAGCAGTACCGCCCCCAGTGGCGCGTAACCGGCGCTGACCCCTTTGCCGAGCACCAGCAGGTCAGGCTCCACGCCCTCTTCGTCGCAGCCGAACCAGTGCCCGGTCCGGCCGAGACCGGTGATCACCTCGTCCGCCACCAGCAACACGTTGTGCCGACGGCAGATTTCCGCCACTTCGCGGAGGTAGCCCGCCGGGCTGGGCACCGCCCCGCCCGACGCGCCGACCACCGGTTCGACGAACACCGCGGCCACCCGGTCGGCGCCGGCCTCGAGGATCGCGTCCTCGATGGACCGCGCGCAGTCGAGCGCGCAGGTGGACCTGGTCAGTCCGAAGGGGCAGGCGCCGCAGTTCGCCGCGGTCGCTTTCGGCCAGTCCGGCAGTACGGCCCGCACCGGGCGCCGCCGCTGCGGATGCCCGGACAGACCGATCGCGCCGAGGGTGGCGCCGTGGTAACTCCCGTCCCGCGAGATCATCACCGTGCGCCGCGGCTCGCCGACCTCCTGCCAGTACTGCAGGGCCAGCCGGACCGCGGCCTCGATCGCCTCCGAACCGCTGTTGGTGAAGAAGGCATGGTCCAGATCGCCCGGCGCGAGCAGGGTGAGCTCCTCGGCGAGCCGCTCCGCCCGCGGATTCGTGAACTGGAGCCGGGTCACGAAGGTGATTTCCTCGAGCTGCGCGCGGATGGCGTCGGCGATCTCGGGCACCCCGTGCCCGATGTTCACCACGATCGCCCCCGAGCAACCATCCAAATAGGACTTCCCGGTGTCGTCGTAGACGTAGCTTCCCTTGGCGCGTACGGCTACGGGGTAGTCGTCGGCCAGCTTCGGATACAGCAGGCGCGTGCCGGTCACGGCGCACCGAACCCGGCGCCACTGCCCGCCCAGCGATGCAGGGAGGCCCCGGCGCTCATCCCGCCACCGATCCCGAGCAGCACGATCAGCGCGTCACGCTCGATACCGCGCGTCCTGATCGCGTCGTCGAGCGTGACCGGGATCGACGCCGCCGCGGTGTTGCCGTAGACCTGACAGGTCAGGTGCAGCTTCTCCGGCGGCACCCCCGCCGCGGTGAAGGTGTTCCGCAGCAGTACGGCGTTCGCCTGATGCGGTACCACGAGATCGATGTCGTCGATGCCGAGGTCGGCTTCCTTGAGCAGCGTGCCCAGCAGATCGGGCACCACGGTCTCGACGTACTCGCGTACCGCGCGGCCCTGCATGGTGAACAGTCCTTCGCCCGCGGCGAGGGACGCCGGCGTCAACGGGTTCCGGCTGCCGCCGCCCGCGACCTTCACGAACTCCTGCAGACGCCCGTCGGAGACCAGGCGCGAGGTGAGCATCCCGTGCTCCTCGCCGGTGGGGCCCAGCACCACGGCGCCCGCACCGTCCCCGAACAACACCGCGGAGCGGTGATCCCCGAAATCCAGTTGCCGCGAGTAGATGTCCGCACCGATGACCAGCGCGTACCTGGCGTTCGAGTCGGCGGTGAGCAGACCGCGCGCCGTGTCGAGCGCGTAGACGAAACTGGTGCACACCGAGTTGACGTCGAAGGCCGCGGCCCGGTCCGCACCCACCGCCGACTGCACCACGACGGCGGTCGCGGGCTGCGGGAAGTCCGGTGTGGACGTTCCCACCACGACGAAGTCGAGCAGCTCGGCCGGAAGGTCGGCCGCCTCCAGCGCGCGCTTCGCCGCCTCGGCGGCCAGATCACTGGTCGCCTGCCCGGAAGCGGCGAAGCGGCGCTCGCTGATCCCCGTCCGTTCCGCGATCCACTCGGCCGTCACACCGGTCCGCGGTGCGAGCATTTCGTTGGTCACCACTGACCGGGGCAGATAGGAGCCGGTGCCGATGATTCCGTACCGCATTTGTTTCCCCGCTTTCATTTCGGATACGCGTGGTCAGTACGCGGCGAGACCGAACGGCGCCGCTTCGCCGCCCTTGCCGAACTCTGGGAGCTGGAAGACGTCGTGCTTCTCCACGAAGGTGAGCAATCCATTGCCGACGACCTTGAACACGTACAGCGATCCGGTGAACGAGTTGAGCTGGTAGAGGAACTGGGAATCCCGGCTCAGGCTCATGTCCGTGGCACCCATGGGGAGGTTGTCGTTCTTCGAGTCCTTCCCGTCCGCGGCGGTGGCCACCGGCTGCAGCAGGGTCAGCGCACCGTCGGCGCCGAGGCTGTAGGAGGAGACGATGCCGTCGTCGAACGGGCTGGAGACGAACACGGTCCGCTGGTCGTCGGTGACCACGACCCAGCAGCTGTCCGTCTGCTTGTTCGGCACCGATCCGTTGATGGCTTTCAGCTTCGCGTCACCGTCGAACTGGTACGCCGCGGCGTGGCCGCCGCCGGGGTTCGCCAGCGCACCGTTCTGCTCGCTGACGATCAGCTTGCCGTCCTTCGTGAAGTTGAACCCGAAGGGACCCGTGCCGCTGGGGTCGTTGAGCTGCTTGCGGCCGAGCGTGCCGTCGTAGTGGACGTCGAACGTGGTCAGCGAACCCTTGTTCTCCTTGCTCGCTCCCGGCAACGAGGCGATGCGCTCGCTGACGACGAGGGTGTGCCCGTCCGGGGTGAAGGAGACCTGCGAACAGCCGGACCGCCCACGCCCGCTCAGCTCACGGGTCGAGTTCTCGATCGGCTGGAGCGCTCCGTCGGGCGTGACCCGGAAGCCGGTCACCGTCGGGATACCGCCGTGGCTGCAGTTCTCCAGGGCCGTGGTCGGTCCCAGGAGCAGCCGGCGGTCCTCCTCGCCGCTGTTGAGCACGTAGAGCAGGCCGTTGTTGACCGTCACGCTCACCGGCCGCTTACCGCCGGACGGCGTCTGGCCGACCAGTTCGAGCCCGCTTTCCAGCACCCGGAAGACGGAGATCGTGCCGCTGCCGGCGTTGGTCACGAACAGCAGTTCCGCCTTGTCGATGTTCTGGATGGGCGCCGCTTCCCCGGACGCGGTCCCGAGCACGATGCCCCCCGCGCTGTCCTCGAAACTGCCGGTGCCCACGCCGCCGGTCGGGTAGCGGCCGACCTCGCGCAGGGTGCCGTCGGCCTTGCGGGCGAACGCGGCGACCTCGTTGGCGGTCTCGTCGTTCGACTGCAGGAACACCGCGCCCTCTCGCAGGTTCCCCTCGCCGAGCGAACGCGGGCCGGTGTTGACCCCGTTCGCCGCCGGTGCCTCGGCCTGCGGGGCGGGCTCCTGCGGCCGCGGCGCCTGTTCGGCCTGGCCGGCGAGCACCGGTGCCGGCTCGGCGTCGCCGGTCACGGCGGTGGTGACGATGGCGGTCGCGACCGCGATGGCGATCGCGGCCGCGAAGGCGGAAGTGACCACCAAGACGCGTCGGCCGCGTTTGGGCTTGCGCACCGGTGCCGCCCACGCGGGCGGCTCGGGCGGTGTCCCCTGAACGGGGTAGGGATGGGGGGCGAACGCCTGGTTCTGGCCACCTGGCGCGGGGCAGCCGCAAGTCCCCTCGTGACCACATTGCTTGTGCATGCCAACCTCCTCGGTGTGTCAGTGAGACCGAGGATGCTGGGACCTGCGTGGCTGGGCAGTCACACGTGCGTCGCAGGGGGCGTACCCTGCGTTCCGGATATCCGAAGGCGGGCGGGTGCCTTATCCCGCGTGGACGCGCTCGTCCCATTCGATGTGGTGCCGGTAGAGCCAGTTCCGGTCCCGATCGGACGTCGTGCCCGACGACACCGCCGCGCTGCCGGCCACCAGTTCCTCCACCCGCGCCCGCCGCAGCCGCTCGTAGGCCGCGAAAGCCGTTGGCGCGTCAGGAAGATCGCGCAAGCACTGGGCCAGCACGACACTGTCCTCCAGCGCCATCGACGCACCCTGCCCCGCGGCGGGCGAGGCCGCGTGCGCCGCGTCGCCGACGAGCACCATCGAGGTGTTGAACCACACCGGTGTCGAGGGCACGTCGTAGGAATGTCCACCGAAGACCTCGTCTCCGGTGGACCGGATGATTTCCGCGGCGGGCAACGGTTCCCCGTCGAAAGCGGCGAAAGCGGCCGCGCGCCATTCGGCCGCGGTCAGGCCGGAGCGCACGCCTTCGGCCGTGGGAAGCCGCGCGAACCAGTACGTCGAGCCGTCGGGCGTGCTCGTGTAGCCGAAGAAAGCGTGCAGGCTCTGGATCATCCGGTAGAGGGACGGTGCCTGAGGGACGCTCGTGTCGGTCGTGTAGCCGTAGACGACGTCGAGGCCCGTCGAACGCGGCGGCGGGCAGTCCGGGTCGATGATCGTCCGGACGACCGAACGCAGGCCGTCGGCGCCGATGAGGATGTCGCCCTCGGCCACGGAACCGTCCTCGAACCGCGCGATCCCCGGCGACGCGGAAACCAGCCGCTTCCCGCGTTCGAAGGTGATCCCGCGTGAGATCGCCTCCTCCTGCAGCACGTGGTAAAGCGACGCCCGCGTCATCGTGCGCGGCCCGGCGAGGCCCTCGATGTCGAAGGAACGGCGTTCGACGGTGCGCCCGTCCGGCGTCACGAGTTCCAGACCCACCGCGCCGAACGAAATATCGATCACCGGTGCCTCGGCGCCGATCGCGCGCAGGGCGTCCATGCCGTTGTGCATGATCGTCAGGAACGCGCCCGCGTCCTCACCGCCGGTCGGGTACGCCTCGTGGACGCTCGCCTCGATCCCGGCCCGTCGCAACGCCATCGCCGTCACCGTGCCGGAGATGCCGCCGCCGATGATCACTGCCTTCACCGCGAACCCCCTGTCGTGTCGCCGGCCCTCGACGGTACCGGGAAACGGCGACACGACAGAGGGGGATCACGCGCCGCCGCTGGCGACGATGTCGCCGTTGACGCCCTTCGGGAAGAACCCGCCCTCCTTCACCGCGCCCGGGTTCAGGTAGACGACGTTCAGCACGCGGTCGGCGCCGCGCCCGAAGCAGATGCCGTTGTGGTCGGTCGGCACGATATTGGCCTGGTTGCCCATCAGGACACCCTGGTCGTCGTCACCGGGACCGTCGAGGGCGTCGCGCGCGTTGGAGATCTTGGCGGCCGCGTCGCCGAGTTCCCGGTCGAACAGCGCGGTCCGGATGGTGGCGGCGTGGTAGGCCTCGGCCGCCAGGATGCCGGCGGCCGCGTCGAGGAACGTCTTGTTGGTGATCAGCGGCGCGGCACCCTTGTAGGCCGTCACACCGACGTCCTCGAACAGGAACGCCGCGAGCAGGAAGTTCTTCTCGTTGGCGAACGGGTCGAACTGCTGGTACTCGCTGACCAGCCCGGCGGCGCGAGCGGCGGCCGTGAAGCTGTTCTTCAGGTCGATCTCGGGCCGCGACACCGCGGCCTCGCCGAGCGCCCCGCGCAGGAACTTGACGTGCGCGACCTCGTCGCCCGCGATCTCCTTCGCGAACTGGTGCAGCGCCTTGTCGTGGAACATCACCTTCTTGCCGCCGGCGACGCCACCCTGGGCACCCACACCGCCGATGAGGTCGTCCGGCAGGCCGCGGCCGTGGACGGCGAAGGAGTAGAACTCGGCTTCGAGGTACTCCAGGTTGAGCGCGAAGTTGAGGACGGCGGCGTCGCTGGGAGCACCCGCGGCGGCAGCGGCGTCACCCGTGGCCGAAGCCGACGAAGTGGCCTGGACCCCGAGGTAGGTCGCGCCGACCACACCGAGCCCCGCCGCGCCCGCGGCCTTCAGGAACCGGCGGCGATCCGTGCGGTTCTCGGCGCTGCGGGAGATCAGGGTACGAACGAAGGGCTTTCCGAACACGAGTGGTTCCTCTCGTCTTTGCGGTGCACACCCACCCACTCGGACGTTCGGAACCACCCGCGACCCGGATTGGAGAAGATCTCGAAGTTGTTTCTTCGCTGCCGCGGCAAGGCGAAGAGTGACTGTGTCACGCCACGCTCTTTGTCGAGGAACACGCGAGTGCGGCTTCCAGACACGCGAGTCACGCCTGTGCTCGCGCCGCGCCTGTGTGCCTAGTCCGTGAAGGCCTCCTTGAGGGACCCAGAGTCCCTCAAGGAGGCCTTCACGGACTTCCGACCACCTTGCCTTACGGCTGCCTATTCCTTCGTCGCCGCGGCGAGGCGGACGCAGACCGCGAGACCGCGGATGGCCTCTTCCACCTCGGCCAGCTCGGGGTACGTCGGCGCGATGCGGATGACGGCGTCCTCGGGGTCGTCGCCGTACGGGTGGGTCGCGCCGGCCGGGGTCAGGGCGATCCCCGCCTCCTTGGCCAGCCGCACGACCTCCTTGGCGGTCCCGGACGGCACGGTCAGCGAGATGAAGTACCCGCCGGTCGGCTTGGTCCAGGACGCGAGGCCCGATTCGCCCAGTTCCTTGGTGAGGATCTCGTCGACGGCCGCGAACTTCGGCCCGATGAGCTCGGCGTGCTTGCGCATGTGCTCGCGGACGCCGTCCTCGTCGCGGAGGAACTGCGCGTGGCGGAGCTGGTTGACCTTGTCCGGGCCGATGGTCCGCTTGCCGATGAGGCCGGTCCACCAGGCCAGGTTCGCCTCGGACGCGCCGAAGAAGCCGACGCCGCCACCCGCGTAGGTGACCTTCGAGGTGGAGCCGAAGACGAACACGCGGTCGGCGTTGCCCGCCTCGGTGGCCAGCGCGAGCAGGTCGGCCAGCGGCGCCTCGTCCTCGGTGAGGTGGTGCACGGCGTAGGCGTTGTCCCAGAAGATCCGGAAGTCCGGGGCGGCCGTGGTCATCGTCGCCAGGCGGCGCACGGTGTCGTCACTGTAGGTGACGCCGGTCGGGTTGCTGTACTTCGGCACGCACCAGATGCCCTTGACCGCGGCGTCCTCGGCGACGAGCCGCTCGACGACCTCCATGTCCGGGCCGGTCTCGGTCAGCGGCACCTGGATCAGCTCGATCCCGAAGCGCTCGGCCAGCGCGAAGTGGCGGTCGTAGCCCGGCACGGGGCACAGGAACTTGACGCTCGGCTCGTCGGCCCAGCGGCGCTCGGCGCCAGGGAGCTTGCTGAGGAAGGCCTGCACGATCGAGTCGTGCATGAGCTCCAGGCTGGAGTTGCCCGCGGCCAGCAGCTGCTCGGCCGGGACCTGCAGCGGCCCGGCGAAGATGCGGCGGAGCTCGGGCAGGCCCTTGAGGCCGCCGTAGTTGCGGACGTCCGTGCCGTCCTCGGCCTTGCGCACGTCTCCGGGGAGGGCGAGCAGCCCGTCGGCGAGGTCCAGCTGGCGAGGGGACGGCTTGCCGCGGGTGATGTCCAGGGAGAGGCCACGGTCGACGAGGGCCGCGTAGTCGCGGCGGGCGCTCTCGACATCGACAGGTGCAGTGGTCATGCCTAACGCTAAACCCGGCGGCGGTCCGGCGTGAGACGAGGGTGGCCCTAGACCCGCGCGCACATGATCCGATAACGGTTCCGGCGCGTTTTTCAGCAATCGTAACGAGGCCTAATCCCCTATTGACGGCGCCGTCGTTCCCTCATTCTCGATAGCGCGAGGGAAAGGGGAGAAAATGGGACCGAAGAAGTGGTTGATGGTCACCATGGCGGCGGGAACACTGGCGGCGTGCGCGGTGCCGACTCAGGGAACCGCGCTGCCCGCCGTCACGGTGACCGCTCCACCGAACACGATCGTGATCCAGCCACCCGCGGTGGCTGCGCCGCCGCGAACGGTTTATGTCACCCCCTCGGCTCCCGTGGCGCAAACGGTGATCGCCTTCTACGACGCGATCAACCGGCGTGATTTCCTCACCGCGTGGAATCTCGGTGGGCAACGGCTGGCGAAAGGCGGCACTTATGCCTCGTGGTCCAGTGGATACGCGACGACTTCGTGGGCCGGTGTCACCGTGCGGAGCGTGAGCGGGAACACCGTGTACGTCGACCTTTCGGCCCGCCAGACCGACGGTTCACTCCGCACTTTTTCCGGTTCTTACACCGTTTCCGACGGGGTGATCACCGGAGCGAACATGAAACGCCTCTCCTAGAGCGGAATGAGCTGGGAGATCTTCCACCGGCCGTCGATCCGCACCGCCGTGACCGAAAGCTGGGACACCGAAGACTGCGGGGCGCCACCGCCCGCGGTGAGCGTCTGCTGGTCGAGGAACAGCAGCACCTCGGCCTGGTCGCCGCGCAGGGAGCGGACGCCCAGCGACCGCACCGTCGTCGTGCGCACCAGCTTCCCTTCCTCGGCCCGCTTCCGGGCCGACGCGAACTGGTCCCGGTACTGCCCGGTCGCGTCGCCGGTCAGCACGTCGGCGGCGGCCCTCTCGGTGCGCGCGAGGTTGCTGTAGTCGTAGGAGAACACGGCCTTCACCCCGGCGCCGACCTGGTCCGCGACCTCGGCCGTGGCGGCCTGGTCCACCAGCGCCGCGTTGCCGTCCGAACCCAGCGAGGACGCCTGGAGGCCGAACCACACCGCGCAGCCGCCGGCCACCACGATGATCGCGAGCAGGAGCCGCGGGACGCGTCCGGTCATGATCCCGCCGCCTGGACCGCGCTGACCTTCCAGCCGCCCTCGACCCGCTGGTAGTCCACGGTCAGCCTGCTCACCTTGGGCGCGGCCGAGCCGCCGCCGGTGCTGACCCGCACGTCCAGCACGGCCATCAGGCGCGCCGTCCCGGCGGCGGCGTCGAGCTCGGTGACCGCGGCCTGCTTGAGCTTCGCGGTGGCGACCGTCTTGCTCGCGGTCGCCCGGTCGATCTGGATCTGCCGGTCGCCGGTGAGGTCCTTGCCGAGCCGTCCGGTGGTGACGCCGAGCCAGCGGTCGACGTCCTTCGCGCCACTGCGGTAGTCGATCGTGTTGAGCACCTCCAGCTGGCCGGACGCGGCGGCGAGGACGGCCTCACGCTCGCGGCCCCTGGCCAGGCCGTCGTCACCCGCGGCGCGCCACCACGACCAGCCGAACCAGGCGGCCGCGAGGACCGCCAGCGCGGCCACGACGGTGAGGGCGCGGGTGAGCATCACTTCCCGCCCAGCAACGCGCCGAGCCCGCCGGGCGCGGATCCGGCGAGCAGGCTCAGCACCCCCGGCAACTGGGCGGATTCCGCCGCCTGCGGGGTCTGCTTCGGCCGCTCCGGGACCGCCGGCGGCTTCCCGGCGTACGGGGCGTTCTGCGAGCCTCGCACGCCTGTGGGGCTTCCTGGCGGCTCGGCGCAGTACGCCTGGGTGTTCACCGGTGCTTCGGTGGTGTCGTTGGCAGGACGCTGCTTCGTGCCCTCGTAGCCCTTCGTGCACGAGACCGGGTCGAAGAAGTTGAACACGACGCCGAGGTGGCCGGTGCCGTCCGGCGACGTCGAGCGCGAGAACGCCGAGATGATCGGGTACGCCACGAGGAGTTCCTCGATGGCGTCGGTGCGGGCGGAGGTGATCTGGGCGGTCGTGAGCGTGTTCGCGAACAGCACCCCGAGGTCGGTCCCGGACACCGCGAGCACATCGCTGATCTGGCGGCTCAGTTTCGGTGCCTCGTCGATCACGCGCCGCAGATCCGGGTCGGACGTCTTCAGCTGGGCGGCGATCGTCTTGAGCCCGCTGGAGAACTGGGTGATGTTGTCCGCCTGCCGCCGCTGCGTGTCCAGCACGGTCCGCGAGTTGGCGAGCAGGCCCTGGGTGTCGGGCAGGTACTGCGTCGCGGTCGCGGTGAGCGAGCCGGTGCTGTTCAGCAGCTGCCGCAGATCCGGGCCGGCGTTCGCGAACGCCTCGTAGGTCTCGTCGACGACCGTCCGCAACGATTCCGGCTTCACACTCGACACCAGTTTGTCCAAATTGGACAGCACGGTGTCCGGCGCGAGCGGGATCGAGGTCTTGTCGCGTTTGATGACCGAACCCTCGGCAAGATACGGCCCGTTTTCGTGCATGGGCAGCAGATCGACGTACTGCTCCCCCACCGCCGACCGGTTGGCCACCGCGGCCCTGGTGTCGGCGGGGATCTTCGGCGCGCCCGAATCGATGTCGAGGCCGAGGTCGATACCGTGTTCGGTGAGCGTCATCGACGCGACCTTGCCGACCGCGACGCCGCGGTAGGACACCTCGGCGTTGACGAAGATCCCGCCGGAGTCCACGAGCTGCGCGGTGACGAGGTAGCCGCGGGTGCCGAAGAGCCGGTCCAGCCCGGCGTAGTTGCCGCCCGCGTAGACGACCGAAACCACCGCGATGACGACGAACACCGCCAGCTGGATCCTGATCTTGCGCGTGATCACCGGCCACCTCCCAGCAGCGGCCCGAGGATCCCGCCGAGCACGCCGCCCAGCACGTCCCCTTGCGCGGTCGGAGGCGCTTGCGGGAGATCACCGGGCAACGGCAGAACCGGCGGAGCGGCACCGTTGTTGAACGGGATCGCCCCGGGCGCGCCGGTGCCCTGGGTACCCGGCAGCTGGATGATCGGCTGCGACGAGTTGTTCATGTTCTCCAGGAAGGTGTCCAGGTTCAGGTCGATCTTGGCCTCGACGTTCGCGTAGTCGCCCTTGATCACGTTGCCCGCGTAGTCCGGGAACGGATACGTGAGCAGGATCCGCAGCGCCGTCGGCAGATCCTGGCCCGCTTCGGTCAGCTTCTTCAGCGTGGGCTGCAACGCACGCAGGTTCGCGACCAGCGTGTCCTTGCTCGCCTTGATCGTCTCGGTGGCGACCCCGGAAAGGGTGTTCAGCGACTGCAGCATGCCGACGAGCTGATCCCTTTGCTCGGTCACGACCTTGAGCCCCGGCGAGAGGTTGTCGAGCGCGTTCGTCAGGTTCTGCGTCTGGCCGACCAGGGTCTTGGACAGCCGGTCGAGACCGTCGATGGCACGCAGGATCTCGCCCTTGTGCCCGTCGAGTTCGGTGGCCAGCTTGTCCACCCGCGACAGCAGGGAGCGGACCTCGGCCTCGTTGCCGGTGAGCGCCTCGTTGAGTTCGTGGCTGATCTTCTGGATCTGTTCGACCCCGCCGCCGTTGAGCAGCAGGGAAAGCGCGCCGAGGACCTCTTCGACCTCGGGATTGCGGTTCGTGCGGTCCAGCGGGATCTTCGCGCCCTCGGCGAGCGTTCCTTCGGGCTTTTCGGGGGCGTGCAGGTCGACGAACTTCTCCCCCAGCAGGCTCGACTGCCGCAGTTCGGCACGCGCGTTCGCGGGCAGCGCGATGTCGCCGTTGACCACCATGCTCACCCACGCCGAACGCGTGTCCGGCGCGAGGTCGATCTTCTCGACGCGGCCGACCGGGACGTCGTTGACCTTCACGCTCGCCTGCGGCACGAGGTCCAGGACGTCGGAGAACTGCGCGGTGAGCCGGTACGGATGGTCGCCGAGATCCGCGCCGCCCGGCAAGGGAGTGTTGTACAGCCCCGAAAATCCGCCGTCACTGCATCCGGCGAGCACGAGGACGCCCGCCATCACCCCGGCGATCTTCTGCCGCTGCCGCCTCATTTCGGGAGTCCTTTGGTCATCACGTCGACCAGCGGGAGCGGCAACGGCGGCAGTTCACCGCTCTGCAGCGAGGCCAGCACCTGCGGGACCGACGGGAGTTTCAGGGTGCCGTCGAGGACGGGCGCGAGCTGCTTGCAGATGTTGCCCAGCGCGTCCGGGATCGGTTTCGGCGTGCTCGCGCTGATCAGCCGGCACACGGTCAGGATCGGCGGGTGGGTCAGCTCGTTCAGGTTGTCCCGCACCGCGATCGTGCCGGACGCGGCGTCGTAGGAGTTGATGAAGTTCGTCGCCCCGGTCGGCGCGATGTCGATCACCTCGGCGAGCGAGGCACGCTGGTCCACGAGCACCTTCGTCAGCCCGGCCAGCTTGTCCACATTGGACGAGAGCAGCTCCTTGTTCTCCGCGACGAACTTCTCGACGTCGCCCATGGCCGTCGCCAGTGAGCTCAGCGCGGAGCCGACGTCGGCGGAGTCCGCGGCCAGGAACCCGCTCACGTGCGCCGCCCGGCGATAGAACTCGTTGAGCTGCTTGTCGCTTTCGGCCAGCGCTCCGGTGAAGGAGTTCAGATTCTGCACGGTGGTGAACAGGTCGCCCTTGGAGCTGTCCAAGGTTTTGGCCAGTTCGGACAGCCGCGTCACCGTGGTGTTGAGGTTCTTCCCGTTGCCCGCGAGGTTCGCCGCCGCGGTGTCGAGCACGTCGGACAGCGCGCCGTTCTTGTTGGCACCGTTGGGTCCGAGGCTGGTCGAGAGCTTGTCGAGACTCGTGTAGAGGTCGTCGAGCTCGGCGGGCGTCGCCGTCTTCTCCTTGGCGATCACCGTGTCCGTCGCCATTTCGGGGCCGCTCTCGTAGGCCGGGGTCAGCTGGACGTAGCGGTCGCTGACCAGGCTCGGCGCGACGACGACGGCGCCCGCGTCGGCCGGGATCGGCGTGTCGGCGTCGATCCGCATGTCGACCCGGACCGCTTCGCCCTGCGGGGTCACGCCGGTGATCTCCCCGACCTTCACCCCGAGCACCCGGACCGACGAACCCGCGTAGAGCCCGACGGTCTTGCCGAAGTAGGCGCTGATCCTGGTCCCGCCCGGTTCCTTGAACACCAGCCACAGCCCGGCGGTCAGGAGCAGCACGAGGACGCAGGCGAACGCGACCCAGTTGTAGAGCGTGCGAGTCCGGGTGCTCATCGTCCGCCCACCCCCTGGTTCGGCGCCGCGATCGGCGGGGTGCAGCCCTCCGGGTTCACCTGGAACGCGCCCGCGATGATCGTCGGCGGCAGCAGCCCGCACAGGTAGCCCTCGAACCAGCGCCCGTTGCCGGTCGCGTTGGCGCCGACGCGGGCGAACGGCGCCATCAGCGCGAGGCTGCGGCTGAGGTTGTCCTGGTTGCGCTGCAGGATGTCGGTGACCTTGCCGAGTTTCTCCAGTGTCGGCTTCAGCTGTTGCCGGTTGTCGGCGACGAGACCGGACAGCTGCGCGGAAACCTGTTGCGTGCCCTTGAGCAAGGTGCTGATCGCGTCCTTCCGGTTCTGCAGTTCGGCGAGCAGGAGATTGCCGTCGTCGAGGATCCGCTTCAGCTGCGCGTTGCGATCGGACAGCGTCTTGGACACCTTGCTCGTGTTGGCCAGCAACGCCTTCAGGTCACTGTCGCGTGAGGACACCGTCTTGGACAACGAGGAAAGCCCGCCGAGGGCGTCCTTGAGGTACTGCGGGCTGTCTTTGAGCGCGTCGGACAGGACGGTGAAACTCGTCGCCAGCTGCGCGGTGTCGATCTCGCCGACCGTGCCCGAAAGCTCCTGGAACGCGTCCTGCAGTTCGAACGGCGTCCGCGTGCGGTCGAGCCCGATCGTGGTGTTCGGGTCCTGGTTCCCCTTGCCCTTCGGCGTGAGCGCGAGGAACTTCTCGCCCAGCAGCGTCTTGATCTCGATCGACGCCGCGGTCGCGTCGCCGACCCGCACGTCCTTGACCCGGAATTTGACCAGCACCTTCTTGCCGGCCAGCTCCACCGAGCTGACCTGCCCGACCTTGACCCCGGCGACCTGCACCTCGTTGTCCGGCGCCAGCCCGGCCGACTCGCCGAAGTACGCGGAGTAGGTCGTCCCGCTGCCGAACAACGGGATCCGGTCGGAGAAGTACGTCGTCGCCGTGATCAGCACGATCAGGATCAGCGTCACACCGCCGACCACGGCCTGGTTGCGTTCCTTGAGCGGCTTCACGGCCCGCACCTCTCCGGTCGCTGCGTGCCGGGCAGCGGCGTGATCGGCAGTTCGATGTTGAGCGACTTGATGCCGATGCTGCCGGAGATCCCGCACAGGTAGTAGTTGAACCAGCTGCCGTAGCTCAATGTCCTGGTGAACTTCTGCAGGTTGCCCGGCAGCACCCCGAGGAGATGGTCGAGCAGCTGCTCCGAATCGCCGAGGTTCTGCGACAGCGCGCCGAGCTGGGCGACGTCGTCCTTGAGGGCGGGCCGCGCGTCGGCGAGCAGGCCGGTCGTGGCGACGGTGAGGTCGCCCAGCGCCTTGACGGCTTCCCCGATCGGCCGGCGCTGTTCGGAAAGCCCCGTGACCAGCCGCTGGGTCTGGTCGATCAGCTCGCCCAGCTGCGGCGAGCGTCGCTCGACCGTGCCCAGCACGGTGTTGAGGTTCGCGATGACCTCGCCGATGATCTTGTCCTTGCCCGCGATGGCCGACGTGACCGACGCGGTGTGCGCGAGCAGGCTGGTGATCGTGCCGCCCTCGCCCTGGAAGACCTGGATGATCTCGTAGGAGAGTTTGTTGACGTCCTCGGGGTTCAGCGCGCGGAAGAGCGGTTTGAACCCGTTGAAGAGCACGGTCAGGTTCAGGGCCGGTTTCGTGCGCTCGGGCGGGATGATCCCGCCGCGCGGCAACGACTTCTCGTCCCCGATGTCCGTGCCGAGCGAGAGATACCGCTGCCCGACCAGGTTGCGGTACTTGATGGTCGCGGTCACCGAGGCGGGCAGCCGGTGCGAGGTCTGGACGTCGAAGTGGACCTGGGCGAAGTTCTTCTCGCCCTCCTCGACCTCGATCTTCCCGACCTGGCCGACCTTCACGCCGACGATGCGGACGTCGTCGCCCTCCTTGAGACCGGACGCGTCGGTGAACTTGGCCGTGTAGCCCGAGGTCTCGCCGAAGTTGGTGTTCGCGATGGTGGCGCCGAGGATCGCGGTGAGCAGCACGGTCACCACGGCGAAGACGAGGATCTTGACCAGATCCGGGACGAAGGACCTCATCGGGTGCCCCTCCCGTCCGCGGCGGAGTGAGCGTGTTGCGAAAGCCACTTTCGCAACGTTGAGTGGGCGAAGGGCCCCTTCAGCCCGGCCTTGCTCCAGGGGGTCGTGAGTGGCGATT